>SKKN01000003.1 GCA_007121455.1 Gemmatimonadota bacterium
CGACGGTGGCGTTGCCGTTTCTGGACGCCATGGTTCCGGCCGGCCGCCTGTGGCGAGAGGCGGCGAAGAGTGCGGAGAGCACACGGCTGATCGCGATCGAGATGGTGCACGGGGCGGCGGGCACCGGCACCCGGGTGGGAGAGCGCATGGGACTCTGGAACCCACGCGGCGTCGGGCAGGACTTTGATCTGACCGGCACGAGCCTGCAGCCGCTCGAGAGCTGGCGGAACGATATCACCGTCATCAGCAACACGGATGTGCGGATGGCAGAGGCGTACCGCCCGGGGGAGATCGGAGGAGACCACTTCCGGTCGAGTGCGGTGTTCCTGACGCAGGAGCATCCGAGGCAGACGGAAGGATCGGACGTGTACGTGGGGAAGTCGCTCGACCAGATCTACGCGGAGCGGTTCGGAAGTGACACGCCGATCCCGTCGATGCAGCTCTGCATCGAGAACGTAGATCAGGCAGGAGGGTGCCCCTACGGCTACTCGTGCGTGTACACGGACACGATCAGTTGGTCGTCACCGACGAGTCCGCTCCCGATGGTGAGGGATCCGAGGGTGGCGTTCGAGCAGCTGTTCGGGGCCGGGGCGACGCCGGAGCAGAGAGAGGCGCGGCTGAGAACGGACGGGAGCATCCTGGACCGGATCGTTCACGAGCTGGGTCGTCTCGAGGCGGATCTCGGAGTGAGTGACCAGCGGCGGATGGATCAGTACCTGGAGAACGTGCGGGAGATCGAGCGGAGGCTGCAGCGGATCGTGGAGCGGAACACGAGTGGGGAAGAGCGGGAGATCCCGGAGGCGCCGGCGGGGGTCCCGGACTCGTTCGAAGAGCACGTGAAGCTGATGTTCGACCTGCAGGTGCTGGCGTTCCAATCGGACATGACGCGGGTGTTCTCGTTCAAGCTCGGTCGGGACGCGTCTGCGCGGGTGTACCCGGAGAGCGGCACGGATCGTCCGTTCCACCCTGCGTCGCACCACGGCGACAACGAAGAGGCTCTGAGGCACTTCGCTACGATCAACCAGTACCACGTGAGTCTCTTGCCGTACCTGTTCGAGAAGCTGAAGGAGACTCAGGATGGCGACCGAGACTTGCTGGACAAGACGGCAATCATCTACGGATCGCCGATGGCGGACGGGAATGCGCACAGTCACCGTCGCTGCCCGCTCGTGCTTGCCGGCGGTGCGAACGGAGCCCTCGAGGGCGGTTTGCACCTGAAGGCTCCGGACGGGACGCCGATGGCGAACGTCTTCCTGAGCCTGATGCAGGGGATGGGAATGAAGGACATGAAGAGCCTCGGCGACAGCACCGGCGGGTTATCCCTGAACAGCGGCGCGTACGTCTCTGCAGTCTGACAGGCGACAAGGCGCGCCACCTCCAGGGTCGCGCGACGACCGCCCTCAGACGAGAGGCCCTCCGACGTCCAGACGTCGGAGGGCCTCTCGTCCATTCCCCCTCATCCCGGATGACCCCGAACGGAGTAGCCGGTCAACGAAGGAGGGTTTCAGCCAGGGTGTCCGTGTGCATCCTTCGGCCAATGTAGAAGGGCCCGAAGTCGGCATAGAGTGCGCTTACCCGGTCAAACCGCATCTCGTACACCAGCTTCTTGAACTGGAGGGGGTCGTGGGCGAAGAGCGTCACTCCCCACTCCCAATCGTCGAACCCCATCGCGCCAGTGATGACCTGCAGCACCTTCCCCGCGTACTTTCGTCCGGTTGTGCCGTGGGACTCCATGAGCTCGGCCCGCTCATCGGCCGGAAGCGTGAACCAGTTCACCTGCTCGCCCCGCCGTTTGTTCATCGGATAGAAACAGACGTGGCGCATTTCCGGAATCTCGGGCATGAGCCTCCGCTTGAGCCAGTCCGAAAGCTCCGGGGGCTCCTCCGGCTCCTGACCGTCTTCATCGGTATCCCCATGACGGCTGAGCTCGACGACGGAGACGAAGGAAGTAGCCGGGCGGAGATACCGTGAGATTTGCAGGGTGCTGAGCCGTCCGCCCAGCTCATGCAGCTCGTCGAGCGTGGGTCGGAAGTGGAGGATCATGAGGTCCCCCTTGTGCCCCAGGATCCGGAACAGGGCGCTGCTGCCTTCCTCCGCATCCTCGACTCTCTCCGCCGCCTCGAAGAAGCTCACCGCTTCTCGGGTGATCGCATGTCGGTCTTCGGAGCTCAGTTGCTCCCACGCCGTTCGATCGAAGTGGCGAACATCGTGCAGGGCGTACCACCCTTCCAGGGTTGCCGGTGCATGTGACATCTACAGTCTTCCATATCGTTTGGTGAGGAACATAGCCGCGGAAGCAGGCCCGGGGTGACCATCATCCCTTGCGACCCCCTTGCCCTTCGGCGTCTCGATCTTTCGTCTCTCGTCTCCTGCAAACGTATTCCGACCGTCTTGGCCGCGACAGGGCACTTGGTGGCATGCCCTTGTGGAGAGCTGCGGCGTTCCCGACCCTTGAGGAGGCAAAGGGCCAGGATGCGAGGGCCTCTGCTCGCCCATCCGCCTCGAGGCGGATGGGTAGGCAGATGACCCGGTTTCGAGAATGCAGGGAGCATGCCCCATGACTCTGATCTTCGCGCAGTCCATTCCCGATGGGGTCCCCGACGGCCTCGCCGCCTTCATGATCCTCGTGTCGGTGGGGCTCCTGGGGCTTCTGCTCCACGCCATCCTCTTCACTGTGATCGACCGTCGGGCGAGCCAGGATCCAAGCATTGGGGCAACTTCCCTTCTTCGCCATGGTCGGCAGCCGATTCGCCTCCTCCTGCCTCTCCTCCTGATCGCCCTCGCTCTTCCGCCTGTCCTTCCGGAAGCCGAAGGAACGGCACGGATCTTCGCGATCCTGGTGGTGCTCTCGATCTCCTGGACCGTAGTGGCGTTGAGCCAGGTGCTCCAGGACATTCTGTTGGACCGATTTCGCATCGACGTGGCCGACAACCTGCAGGCGCGGAAGGTCCATACCCAGTTGGACCTGGTGCGAAAGATCTTCGTGGTGGTGGTCGTCGTCGTGACTGCCGCGCTGGTTCTCATGACGTTCGAGACCTTCCGGACAGTGGGAACGGGGCTCCTCGCCTCAGCCGGCATCGCGGGGCTCATCCTGGGTCTGGCTGCCCAGAAAACCCTCGGCAACCTTCTGGCCGGCTTCCAGATCGCACTGACGCAGCCGATCCGCCTCGACGATGTCGTGGTGGTGGAGGGGGAGTGGGGAAGGGTCGAGGAGATCACCCTCACCTATGTGGTCGTGCGGATCTGGGATCTTCGGCGCCTCGTGCTCCCGATCAGCTACTTCATCGAGCGGCCGTTCCAGAACTGGACTCGCACCTCGGCCACCATCCTCGGTACGGTCTTCCTCCATGTGGACTACACGGTTCCGCTCGACGCGGTGCGCAATGAACTCCGCAAGCAACTCGAGGCCAGCCCGCACTGGGACGGAGACGTCTGTGTCCTGCATGTAGTCGAGGCTCGGGAGCGTACGGTCGAGGTCAGGGCGCTCATGAGCGCCCTTGATTCAGGTGCGGCCTGGGAGCTTCGTTGCCACGTGCGGGAGAAGCTCCTCGAATACCTGCAGAGGGAGCATCCGGAGACGCTTCCCAGGCTCCGTGCGGAGCTGCACCCGATTGCCCGGAACGGCCCTCCAGACGAAGGGCCGCGGCTGGCCGGCGCTTGAGGGATGGCGCGAGCAGAACGTTTCGAAGCGGCATGTCTACCGCCCCTCGGCAGCCGAATCCTCCCTGTCGAGTTCGACGCCGGAGAGCTCTTCCAGCAGGTGCCATAACCGATTTGCTGCCGCCATGTCTCGTGCGGGTGGAGGTGGCACCGCTTCTTGAATGCCGACGAGGTACTGCCCGGCCGCCCCCTCCAACCCCGGATCGATCGCAGCATGGACGATTTCGGACGCAGCGAGCTCGGGATCGGTCGCCCGGCCGGGAAGGAGTAAAGCGCGAGCCAGCAGTCGTAGGTGCGTCGGACAGTGCCGAAGATATCGTGTACGGGCGACGCTCGGGAGGACCACCAGGCTTCCGACGCCGGTGCCCTTCAGACGTCGACCCAGTTCCCGCGCGAGAAGCACCCTCTGGAGCATCAGATGGCGGGCATGTGCGAGCGGATGGAAGGACACTTCCCCTTGGAGGTTCTCCGGCTCGAGGCGGCGCCTCGTCCCGGGCAGACGAAGACCTCCGGTGCCGGACACCATCACGATCCGGGAAGGTGCACCCGACCGAAGCCCTTCGAGGAGTCGGAGACTGAGCAGATATGGCGCGAGCACCTCGACCGCGAACATTCGTTCGATTCCGGCCGGTCCCAGGCTCCTTTCCGGAAGAAGCAGCCCCGCGCAGTGGACAAGTCCGTGGATTTTCGGGTGGTTCGTAAGGACCGTGTCGGCAAAGCGCTCAACTGCCTTCGGGTCGGTCAGATCAGCAGGAAAGGCCTGGACGCGTTCGTTGCCGACCGGGCCAGCGACCGCAGCCCGCGCTTCAAGGGCCTGCTCGGGTTCCCGCACCAGAAGCACGACGTGGGCTCCTGCCCGTGCGAGCTTCCGAGCCACTGCTCTTCCGAGGCCGGATGTCGCGCCTGTGACCACGAAGGTACGGCCGGCAGGGCGAGCGACCGGTCGGGGGGCTTCCAGCACGATTTGAGATGCGTACCTCATCAATCTCCACCGGTCCCTTCATCCGAGCCAATCCTCGAACCGACCTGAAGATAAGCGGTTCCCCCTCGAAGACGAGGCCCACCACCGGATCTGTTCGCGTCGTCGTTGGTACGGTACGATTCGGCGTGCCAACCGTTCCAGCGCGTCGTCCGCTCCCGGGAGTGACTGCATGCGATCCCCGACCTTTGCCGCTCTGCTTCTCTTGATCCACGTGCTCTTCGGGTGCGCTCCTGAGGTCGATCCGCCTCCGCAAGAGCTGGTCACCGATTCCCCGGCTCCCTTTGAGGCATTCTGGGAAAACCTCCAAGCACATTGCGGGGACGCGTACTCCGGAGGGCTGACGCTCGAGCCACCCAGGGACGACATGCTCACCGGGAACGAGGACTTGATCGTTCATTTTCGGGAATGCGGGGCGGAGGAGTTGAGGCTTCCATTCCACATCGAGGATGAAGAAACCGGGGAGTGGGACCGCTCCCGCACCTGGGTGTTCATACGGCTCGGGGATGGCCTCGAGCTACGGCACGACCACCGGGAACCGGATGGGTCAGAAGCCGAAGCCACATGGTATGGCGGACGAACGATGGATGCGGGGACGGCGAACCGCCAGGACTTCCTCTCCGTCGAGCGGACGGAGGAATCGGGGTACGAGCGTGGGTGGCGGGTAGAGGTCGTGCCCGGCGAACGCTATACCTACGGTACGACGCGACGGGGAGAATGGTCATGGCGGGTGGACTTCGATTTGAGGAGGTCCGTGCCGCCGCCGCCGGCTCCATGGGGGCACGACTGAGCTGTAGCCATACGTAGCGAAGTCCTCGAGGCGTCTGGGGACGGGGACAGGCGGCGACCTTCAGCCTCCTTGCCGCCGAATCACCGCCCGTGCTGCGTGATAACCAGCCATTCCGTGCACTCCACCTCCAGGAGGCGTCGATGACGAGCAGAGGTAGATCTTCGGGTTCGGGGTGGCGTACGGCACCCAACTGAGGATCGGCCGGCCGACGATCTGGGAAAGGTCCTGCGTTCCACCGGCAATGTCCCCTCCGACGTAATTCGGATTGTGCGCCTCGAATTCCCTGGTGTTGAAGGTGTGGCGCGCGAGGATGAGGTCACGGAACCCGGGTGCGTATCGCTCTACCTGCTCCTCGATCCGTGACGTCATATCCCAGGTCGAGCGATGAGGAACGTGGCAATATGCCCAGGCCGAATGCTTTCTGGGGGGAGCTCGCGTGTCGTCGAAGAGGCTTTGCTGGGCGAGCAGCACGAACGGGCGTTCCGGGTGCTCGCCTTGCCACACGGCGTGCTCCGCCCGTGCGACATCATCGAAGTCTCCTCCCAGGTGGACCGTCCCCGCACGTCTGCATGTCGGATCCTTCCATGGGATCGGTGCGTCGAGCGCCCAGTCGATCTTGAACACACCTGGTCCATATCGAAAGCGCTCCAGGCGTCTGCGGTATCGTCCCGGGAGCTCGCCTCCAGCGATTCGGAGCACCTGTCTCGGGGTGAGGTCGAAGAGGTAGGCGGAGGCCGCCGGCAGGTCCCGGAACGCAACCACCTTCTGGTTCAGCTCGATCTCTCCACCCAGCGAGCGCAGCGTTCCCGCCAGCGCATCGGCCAGACGCTGAGCACCGCCTCGCGGCATCGGCCATCCGTCCACGTGGCCTGCTGCGCCGAGGAGGAGAGCGACTCCGGCACTGGCGGTTCGCTCCAGAGGAAGGGTCGAATGAGCGGCGAGACCCGCGAACAATCCGCGAGCGTTTCGCTCCTGGAAGAACCCCTCGGCGATCGATCGAGCCGAGCGAATGCCGCGCAGAGCGAACCGGATCGGGGGCAGGATGCGCGAGGGAATGCGAGGAGGGCCGAGGAGGATCGGCGACAGCTCACGCCATCTCGAGGTGACGGGCTCCAGCAGGCGTCGGTAGCCGTCCCCGTCCCGCCCCAGAAGTCGTGCCGTGTCCTCGACGGAACCCTCCAGCACGGCGCCGGCTCCCTCCTCGAAAGGATGGGCCACCGCGACGGGGGGGTGCACCCATTCGAGGCCGTGATCGGCCAGCGGGAGTTCCCTGAAGAAAGGAGATGCAACGGCGAGTGGATGGATGGCGGAGCAGGTGTCGTGGACGAAGCCGGGAAGGGTCAGCTCGGCGGAGCGGGAGCCTCCCCCTACCTCCGAGGCGGCCTCCAGGACGAGGACCGACCGCCCCGACAGCGCCAGGGTGATCGCCGCCGCGAGGCCATTGGGTCCAGCGCCGATCACCACTGCGTCGTGTGGGGGTGCCATGGCGTTCGATCTGGAGGGGCGTGGGGTCGGCAGAAGGTCGCCGGCGGACACATGGTGTACCCTATCCTTCTTCGGAGTCGATGTCGAGCAGCCGCGGGGATCACGGGCCGACATCCCCGAGTAGAACAGGGGTCGGTTCGTGGAGGTCGTAACCCCCGTCCCTCCTTCCTCGTGCGGCATAATGTGCACCGTAGTCGGCCACCCCCCGCTCTTCCGGTTCTGTCCGGGGGACGGCCCCATCGTGACGGTCTCGACCCATTCGGGGCATGCGGTGAGCGAGGTTGCGGCCCGCGCCCTCGCCATTGGGCCTGTGGAGAGGCTGCGAGAGGAAGATCCCTTCACGTCCTTCTGGGCGTTCCCCGGCGACTGGAGGGTCATCGGGCTGAGGTCGAGGTTCGAGGTCGATCTCAACCGCCCGCCGGAACAGGCCGTCTACCGGTCCCCTGAGGAGTCGTGGGGTCTGACGTGTTCGTGGTGGGCTCCGCCGAAAGTCCCAACCTCAAACAGATGATCGATGCGATCGTGCGCGACGGGTACGTCGTCGCTCAGGAATATCTTCCTGCGGCCCAGGAGGGCGACATCCGAATGTTCGTCTTGAACGGCATCCCCCTTCAGCACCGCGGGAAATACGCCGTCTTCCGGCGCGTACCCGCTCCGGGGGAGGCGCGGAGCAAACTGCATGCGGGTGGCCGCGCGGTGCCGGTGAAGATGACGGACGAGCTGCTGGGAGTGGCCGAGATCGCCCGCCCGAAGTTGGTGCAGGACGGGATGTTCCTCGTCGGCCCGGACGTCGTGGGGGAGAAGCTCATCGAGGCGAACGTCTTCAGTCCGGGGGGCTCCGGACGGCCCAACATATCGAATCCGCGAACTTCTCCGATGTGGTGATCCAGAGTCTCGAGCGGAAGGTTCGGTATCGAAGCGTGTGCGGCGGCACGATCGACCATGTGACGATGGCGACGCTGTGATGAAAGGGGAACGCGAGCCGAGATGCTCCTAAGGTTCTAAATCAGGGGGAGCTGTCGGGCTCGCCGGTCCGCCGTCCATCGGAACGTTCGGCGGTGAGTGAGTGGGTTCGTGAAGTCTCGCGCACGACATCCGCCGGCGAAGCCGAAGCCACTCCAGGGATCCTCTCCCAGCCCATGCGTTCGCGCCGAGCGACAGAGCGTTCCGCCTCCCGAAGCCACGCCACGAGCAGGACACCGACCGCTGCGGCATAGACGATGCCCATCGGGACCCACATCAGCGCGCCCGCCACCTGCTGATCGAACATCAAGTCCAGGTTCCACGCGGTCACCCCCGCCTCATGCGCCGGGTACCACGGTTCGGGGGCGAAGGTCATGAGCGCGCCCAGCGCTCCGCTCTGGAGCGCAGTGGCGAAGACGTAGAGGATGCCTGCTCCGTAGCCTGGCCATTTGTGGTGCGCACCCACCCGGACCAGGGCCCACCAGAAGAGAAGGGCAGTGAAGAAGAAGCTCGCGTGTTCGAGGTGATGGACGAGTGGACGCTCGAGCGCGGCCTCGTACAGGAAGGGTATGTGCCACGCCCATAACGCGCCGACGTGAAGCAGGAGAACGACCACGGGGTGGCTTGCGGCACGCCAGATTCGGCGGGCGGGCGAGACGTGCTTCCACGAGCGGCGAAAAGCCGCTCGAGCGGAATCCGGCAGCGCCCATAGATACGCGAGGGGGGGACGCCCGAGAACGAGGAGGGGAGCGGCCACCACCATCAGCAGGAGATGCTGGATCATGTGCACGGAGAAGAGCGCCTCGCCCACTGCATCCACGGGGGAGATCAGGGCGACGAACAGGGCCCAGATCCCCGCCAGGTAGCATCCGGCGGACCACCTCGCGATCCCCCGTCCTCGGCCGGCCGTCCGCCAGAGTCGCGAAACCCCTCGCACATAGACAGCCGTCATCGTCATCAGCACGAGCAGGATCCACGGGTCCCAGTTCCAGGCAGTCCATGCCTCGGCGGGTCCTACCGGACCGACTCCATGCGCGATTGCAGCGTTCGGCGTCCCGATGCCTCCCCCGGCCACCAGCATGAGCACGAGCACGACCGGCCGCTGCCAGGTGTTCGTCCGTGGGCGAGCCCCCGGGATCGTCACGGTCAGTTGCGGCAGGAGAGGATTGCCCCTGCGCGCTCCAACAAGATGATCGGTGAATCCTGGATGGGGATGTGCCGACAGGGGTCTTCCTGGAGGAACGTGGGTAGCGCCTCCACCAGGATCAGAGCCAAGAAAAAGGTGCTGATGGCGAGCCCCCCGAGCGCGAGGAATTTCCGGACGTGAAGCCTCCGGGTCTCCACGTCCTCCTCCGCACCTCTGTGAGTCGGTGGGCCGGTCTCACCTCGGTTCGTCGGATCAGGGTGCGTGGAATCCATCCCCGCGCGGTGGAGGCGGCGATGCGAGATCCAGGCTGCCGCAACGGAGGCTGCCGCAACCCCGCCCGTGCCGATCGTCAGAAGGTGCAAAATGACCTCCTGGCCCGTGCGGCAGACGATCGGCACGACCGCATAGCTTGCCAGAAGGTGGGCAGCCCAGGCGAACATCCCACCGAGCACGCCGAACCAGAGGAGCGGGCCCCTCACCCTCGTACGGCCGGTTGCTGGGGGCATGGGGTGGCCTCTAAATGCGCGGGGCGAGATACTGCGTCGCGTAGAAGAAGAGCGAGCTCACCGCGACGAAGATCCAGTACACGAGAAGCGCCTGAACACCGGTGTGGCGCCTGGCGCCGAAGTGCCCGCGCTTGGCGAGGGCCCAGATCACCGACCCTGCAAGGAGGACCGTCACCACGTGCAATCCCGCGTACCCACCCATACTCCAGTTGAGCGACCCATAAGCATGGGTGTTCCAGAGGTCCTCCCGGTCCAGATAGCTTCGGACCTGGAGGGCGAGGTACAGGAATGCAAGGAGGAGGCCGAGTGGGAGCGCCCAGAGGAGTGGACCGGCACGATCGCGAGCGAGCGGTCGGAGTGCCACCCAGACCGGGACGGGGCTCAGGAGGAGGAGGAGCTGGGCGACCGTGGGCTCGAGGAGTTCGGGAGGGGCGGTACCGGCCGGCGGCCATTCGGGCGCGCCGAGGCGCAGATAGAAGTAGCTCACCACGAAGAGGGAGGCGATCGTGGCCTCGATCACGACCAGGAGGATCGCCCCCCAGACGATCGGAGACTGGAACCCGGTGAGCTGTCGAGGAAGCGAGTGCTCTCCTGCAACCGGGGCATGCTCCGGCGGTCTCGGCGGCGGAGTCATGGCCCCTCTCCCGCTGGCCAGTGCCAGGCCAGGAGCGCAAGGAATGCGAGTGCGAGGCCAACCGGAACGAGCGCCGTCGTCCACATCGCACCGATGAAGGCCACGGAGAGCGCCAAAGCGAGCCACATCGGCCATGGGGAGGGGCCTGGCAAGACGGCTCGTCCTTCCGCGTCGGCGGATACGACGCTCGTCGTGATGCTCTCCCGAAGCTCGTCGGACGGATCGGACAGCTCTTCCAGCCAGGGGGGCCTCGTGTCCATGCCGATCCCCGCGGACTCCCAGAGCGGGTCGCGACCTCGCACCACGGGCACGTCCGCGAAGTTGTAATTCGGCGGGGGAGATGTCGTGGCCCACTCGAGCGACCCGCCGCGCCAGGGGTCGGGTCCCGCCTCGGTACCACCTCGCCAACTCACCGCAACGTTGACCAGGAAAAGGACCACGGAGAAGGCCATGAGAAAGGTGCCGAGAGTGGAGAGGAGATTCAGCCAGTCCCACCCCAGTCCCGGCAGGTAGGTGTACACGCGTCGCGGCATTCCTTCCAGGCCGGTGAGGTGCATCAGAAAGAACGTGGCGTTGAACCCGATGACGAAAAGCCAGAAGTGCCAACGTCCCAGTCGCTCGTTCAGCATTCGACCGGTGAACTTCGGAAACCAGAAGTAGACCGAGGCGAAGATGGGGAGCACGACCCCTCCGACCAGCACGTAGTGGAAGTGGGCGACGATGAAGTACGTGTCGTGGACCTGCCAGTTGAAGGGAACCGCCGCGATCATGATGCCCGTGATGCCACCGAGGATGAAGAGGGCGATGAAGCCGATTGCGAAGAGCATGGCAGTGGTGAGCCGCTCGAGGCTCCCGTTCCAGATCGTGCTGATCCACGAAAAGATCTGGATCGCGCTGGGGATGGTGATCAGCATGCTCGCAGCCGCAAAGAAGTTGAGCCCCACGAGCGCGATTCCGACCGTGTACATGTGGTGAACCCAGACCCCGAAGCTGAGCGTGCCGATGATCACGATCGAGGCCACGACGAGGGTGTATGCCGCGAGGGCCCGCTGCGCGAAGACGGGAATGATCATCGAAACGACACCCACGGCGGGCAGGAGCATGATGTAGACGTCGGGATGCCCGAAGAACCAGAACAGGTGCTGCCAAAGAAAAGGATCACCGCCGGCGGCGATGTTGAAGAAGTGCGTGCCGGTGAACCGATCCAGAGCGAGCATGAGGCTCGTCAGCACGAGTGCCGGCATGGCAATGACGATCATGAGCGCGGTGATCAGCATCGTCCAGACGAACACCGGCATACGGTTCAGGGACATCCCGGGCGCGCGCATCTTGAGGATTGTGACGATGATCTCCACGGCCGCTACCAGAGCCGAGACTTCCAGGAAGGTGATCATCGTCACCCAGAAGTCGATCCCCGCTCCGGGACGGAACCCCGGCCCGGTGAGAGGCGGGTAGTTGTACCAGCCGCTGTCGGGAGCCATGCCCAGGAGGTACGCTACGTACAGCGTCACGCCGGCGATGAGGAAGACCCAATAGCCGAAGAGATTCAGGCGTGGGAAAGCCATCTCCCGCGCACCGACCATGAGGGGCACCAGGTAGATGGCGAGCCCTTCCACGAAGGGCACGACGAAGAGGAACATCATCGTCGAGCCATGCATCGTGAAGGTCTGGTTGTAGAAGTCCGGGGAGACCACGCCGAGCTGAGGAAGCGCGAGCTGGACGCGCATCACCACGGCCTCGAGACCGGCGAGGATGAAGAAGATGAATGCGGTGATCATGAACCGGAGCCCCACGGTCCGGTGATTCACCGCAGTCATGAAGCCCCAGATCCCCTTGGGGGAATCCCAGACCCGGGAGAGGCGCTCGTGGGACGGATGAGCCTCGGCCCTTTGATTCACCGGAGCCCCTCCAGGTACCGTACGAGTGCGGCCAGGTCGGCGTCGTCGAGCGGCGTGGGCGGCATGCGGACCCCGGGCTTGAACCGATCAGGCTCCAAAATCCATTGGGCGAGGTGCTCCCTGTCGTTGGGGATCGTGAGCGCTCCGAGCGAGCTCCGGGATCCGAGGTCGGTGAGATCCGGCCCCGGGTTGCCGGCGAAGCGGGGCCGGCTGACTCCTCGAATCGCATGGCACGCCGAGCAGCCGGCTTCGAGGAAGACCTCGCGACCGCGAGCCGCCTCGGGATCGGTGGGCTCCGGGGGCGTGCCGCGCCGTGCATCGAGCCATTCCTCGAATTCCTCCGGGGGCGATGCCACCACGAGCAGCGCCATGTGCGCGTGCTGCACGCCGCAGAACTCGGTGCACTGACCGCGATAGAGGCCGGCTTCCTCCGCAAAGAGCCACAGCGTATTGAAACGGCCCGGGTTCATATCGAGCTTGCCCGGGGCGAGCTGGGGAATCCAGAAGCTGTGGATCACGTCGGCCGAGGTGATGTGCACTTCCACCGGCTCTCCCACCGGAATGTGAATCTCGTTCGCCGTGACGACCCCGTGGTTCGGGTAGTGCACCTCCCACCAGAACTGGTGCCCCACGACTTCGAGCATGACCGTCGCCTCTTCTGGATGCTCGCTCACCGCGGTGCCCGCACGAACCGACAGCGTGAGAAACCCGATGAGGAAGAGCGTCGGGATTCCCACGCCGGCGATCAAGATGAAGGTCTGTTCCCTCGACGCGGTGTGGCGGCTCGTCTCCGGGGCGGCGCGTCGATGGGCTCGATGTACGGCGTAGAGGAGCCCGAGGATCGTGAGCGATGAGAGAATCCCGGTGCTGGTGAAGGCGATCCACCACAAACTCTCGATGGTGGCTGCTCCCGGGCTCCGCGGATCGAGAGCGGACTGCCACCCTCCACATCCGATACTCAGGAAAACCACGGCAACGGGGAGGCAGCGAAGCGTTGGCCGGATCATCGGCCTTCCTCGTTCGCCGGGTCGTGCAGATCCGCAGCCCACCTGAGGTAGGCGAGGATGGCTTCGACTTCCGCGGCCGTCAGCTGACCGTGATAGGCGGGCATGTTCCCAATGCCGACGATGATGCGAACCGCCATCTCCTCGGGGGACAATCGCAGCGCCGCCGTCGTGAGGTCGGGGCCGTACGTCCCTCCCTCTCCCAGGACCACATGACAGAATTGGCAGCCCCTGAAGTGAAACACACCGGCTCCGGTCCGCGCCTCCGCGGGTGCATCGCGGAGCACCTCCTCCGCGACGGGTTCGGTCTCGAAGTCGGGGACCCAGTACGGGCGGGCGCCCAGCACGGTCAGTGTGGCCCACATGAGAAACGACGCTCCCACGAGAAAAACCGCCCAGGGGCGCCTGCCCGGGTGTCGCTCCCCTCCGCTGAAGAGGATTGGAAGGAGCAGAAGCGCCGGGATGAGCAGAATGGGCAGCCAGACTAGGACGAGTTGATCCAGTGCCGCGGGTTTGTACCAGATCAGGCTGTAGTACCAGAGGAAGAACCAATCCGGGTCCGGGATGGCCTCCACCGCCGCCGGATCCGGCGGGGGGCCTGGTCCTTTGGCTCCAAATGCGAGGGCGAGCCCCAGGATCGTGCTGAACACGAAGGCGACGAAGACCATCTCCCGCCACGTTGCGTCCGGCCAGTACGTGCTTCCGCCCTCGTTCTTGCGACGCTCGTACCACGCCCTGTACGAGGTGCGGTCGACCCTCTTGCCGGCCTCCGGGGGCTCGGAGATCCCGTTGCGAACAACGAGAAAGAGGTGGAAGCCGATCACGGCGAAGATCAAGAGCGGAAGCACGATGACATGGAGCGCGAAGAAGCGGCTGAGGGTCGCTCCCCCGATGCTCTCTCCTGCCATGATGAGTTCCATCAGATGCGAACCGATCACCGGGACCCGTCCCGCCATTGTGGCCGCGACCGCCACCGTGCTGATCCCGTCCTCGTCCCAGCGCAGGAGTTGCCCGGTGAAGGCCATTGCGAGGGTGAGGAGCAGGAGGACTACGCCGCTGATCCAGTTGAGCTCACGTGGGAACTTGTAGGATCCTGTGAGAAAGACCCTGCTCATGTGCACGAAAACGAGAAGGACCATCGCCGATGCACCGAAGAAGTGGAGGCCACGGACGAATCCCCCCCAAAAGACTTCGGTGTTTAGGTAGTTGAGGCTATCCCACGCATGGTCGGGAGCGGGGATGTAGTGGAGCGCGAGAGCTGCACCCGTGATCACCTGTGCGAGGAAGACGAACACGAGAGCCTGGCCGAAGACGTAGTACCAGCCCTTCCGGGAGCGCCCGACCTCCGGCGGGACCTTGTGTTCGTGGAGGAAGCGGTGGAGGGGGGCGAGCCCTGCCCGGTCGTAGAGCCAGTTGCCCATGCGTCGCAGGGTCTTCATCGAGCCCACACCATCGCGAGCCTCTCCAGTCGTCCGCGGGCCTGCGTGCGCCTACCGCCTCGGGCCATGCACAGCGCGTTCAGCCTTCTTCCCGCGGAACGGGCACCCCGATTGCCTGCACCTCAACGGCGCCGTCCCGGACTCGAACCGGGTGCTCGTCCAGAGGTCGGGGCGGGGGCCCGGCCGCTACGGCGCCGTTCGGGTAGAACGCGCCTCCATGGCAAGGGCACATGAAGAGCTGGGCCCCTGGCTCCCACCGGACGGGACATCCCACATGCGTGCAGTAGCTCGTGAAGGCGGTGAACCGGGCTTCATCCTCTCTTCGCAGCCATGCCGCGTTCCGTGAGGCGAAGCCGGCCCATGGAAGGGGACTTGGGTCCCGGTAGGTGACCTGGATCGTGGCACCGACCGGAAAGTCCTCGACACGGCCGACGCTCCTCCAGACCGGAGGGTCTCGTCGTCGAAGCGGAGAGAGGAACATCGCGATCCAGGGCACCGTCATCGCGGCACCGAGGACTGCACCGATTCCGACACTGAGCCAGGTGAGGAAGCCTCGTCGATTCGAGGCGGCGGATGCGCACCCATCCGTTCCCGCTCCCTCACGGTCTTGCCCCTGGGCGCGCTCGTCGGTCGAGTCCTTTGCGTCTTTGCGAAATCTCGTCATGGCTCCCTCGAGGGGGAGCAAGATGCGGACCTCAGTACCTCACGGGAGTAATTGTGCGGGATCCGCTGCTCGTGTCGAGTAGGTGCGGCTCCCGCGCGATCGGAGAATGGGTTCGGCCCCCCGGAACTGTGGTCGGGGCGCATTCCCTGTCGGACGCGTGCCACAATCCACTGCTGCATTAAACCCGCGATCTGAGGAGCGCAGCCGACAGGTGAGCGCGCCGCGCAGGGGTTGTGAGCGTTGGTGGAGCCCCCGGTCCCGAGCCCGCCGTGGCTTCCAGTGCGAACTGATTGGCCCTGATCTTGCGCTTTCGCCTTCACACCTCACTCGCCGTAAGGGGGTGCGGATCCACAGACCCGCAAGCGCCACAGATACCTGAGGAGGAGCTCCCATGACGAAGATCGGGAAAGCGAAGGATGTCCTCGCACAAGCGGTGAACGAAGAGTTCGGGGACTTTCGCGCCCGACTGGGAACCCTCTCCGAGACAGCGAGCGAGATCGCCCGGGATTCTGCAGGGATCAACGGAGTGTCGTCGTTCTGGAGAGGCCTTCATCAGCAGCTCGATGCGATGGCCGACACGGTCGACGAAAAGCAGACCGATGTGCTCGCTGCCCTGGCGGGAAAGCCGAAGCACGAGATCCATGCCCGCGTAAACCCTGAGCAGGCGGAACGGGTGAGGTCCGCGCGGGAGGAAGCAGCTTAGGGCGAGGTCCGAGCACTCGGATGGGCGGAGTCCCGCCGTGGGTCCTGTTCCTGCTGGCGGCCCACCTGGTGGGTTTCATCACCTCGATCGTCGCGTTGATGGAGACGCGGACAGCCGAGGGCACGGTCGCATGGCTTCTCTCCCTGAACACCGTCCCGTGGATCGCGATCCCCGCCTGGTGGCTCTTCGGAAGGTCGAGGCTGTCCGGGTACGTGACGGCGCGGCGAGGAGGTGATGCGCGTCTCCGTGACACCCTGGACCTCCCGTCGCCGGAGCTCCTCGCCTTTCGTCCGAACGGCGTTTCGACGGATCGCGGGGTCCTGGTCGTCGAGGAGTTGGCCCGCATGCCGGTCCTGCGCGGAAACGCGATCGAGGTACTCGTCGACGGAGAAGCCACCTACGAAAACCTGTTCGCAGGGATCGCAGAGGCACGTCATACGCTCCTGGTCCAGTTCTATATCGTGCGAAACGACCGGGCAGGGGCCCGGCTCCGGGACGCTCTGATTGCAAAGGCGAGGGAGGGGGTGCGGGTGTACTTCCTCTATGACGGGGCGGGGTGCTACGGTCTCCCCGATGCGTGGTTCGAGGCATTGGAGGATGCGGGGGTCGAGGTGAACGGCTTCGCGCTCCGGCGGGGCCTGACCCGGCGCGCCCACGTCAATTTCCGAAACCACCGGAAGTTGGTCGTCGTGGACGGGCGGCTCGGGTGGGTCGGGGGGTTCAACATCGGAGAAGAATACCTCGGGCGAGACCCCGAGTTCGGCGACTGGCGGGACGTCCATCTCTGGATCGAGGGCCCGGCGGTTCTCGGCCTGAAGCTCAGCTTCGTCGAGGATTGGTATTGGACGAGCGGTGAGATCCCACAGTTCGACTGGACGCCGTGCGAAGCGACGGATGGCTCGGACGTGCCGGTGCTGCTGATCCCCTCGGGGCCGGCGGATCCGAGGGAGACCGCGAGCCTCTTCTTTCAACACGTGATCCATTCCGCCACCCGCCGAATCTGGATCGCCACACCCTATTTCGTGCCCGACCAGGCAGTGATGGCGGCCTTCCAACTCGCCCGGCTGAAGGGGGTGGACGTTCGCATCTTGGTGGCGCGCCGGCCGGATAGCCTGCCCGTGCACCTCGCCTCCTTC
Source organism: Gemmatimonadota bacterium (assembly GCA_007121455.1). GTDB lineage: Bacteria > Gemmatimonadota > Gemmatimonadetes > Longimicrobiales > Gaopeijiaceae > SKKN01. The sequence goes on from SKKN01000003.1 coordinate 17,009, forward strand.
ACCTACTTCCAGCCGCTGCTCGAGGCAGGCGTACGCATCTTCCGCTACGACGCGGGATTCCTGCATTCGAAGATCTTCGTTGCCGACGACCGGATCTCAGGCGTCGGTACCCTGAACCTGGACAACCGCTCGCTCCGCCTCAACTTCGAGATCACTGCCCTCCTGATGGGATCGTGGGCGGCGTCCGAGGTGGAGGCGGTCTTCGAAAGGGATTTCGAGCAATCCACCGAAATGGCTCCGCAGGACTTAGAGGGGCACTCGCTCGGATTCCGGGTCGCCTGCCGAGCCGCGCGGCTTCTCTCCCCGATCCTGTAACCGGTTCTTCCACTGGCCCGGAGCTCCTTGGACGGGGCCAGGTCGCTCGTCGCTCCTTCGCCGCATTCCGAGTGGCGCATCCGCAGGGTCTCCGCCACACCGGCCGCGACGCTGGTGGCCCGCACGGAGGCGCCGTGGTTTTTCACCGGCCGCGGGGACGAGACGTGCTCGGCCCGGGGTCAATGCAGTTCTGGCCCGGCCCTTGCTCTTCCTTTCGAACACCGGACCGAATGGACGGGTGGAGGACCTCCCGATCTCACTCTGACGGGGAAGAAAGCATGAAAGGCCAGTTGGGAGCCAGTCGCGACGACGGGGACCGCCTGATGCTCTGCACGGGGAGCCCTGAGATTCGTACGGTTCGCTCCCCCTCCGGGACGGACCTGGGCCGGATCGAGGAACTGATGATCGAGCCGGCGAGCGGACGGATCGCGTACGCGGTGCTGTCGCTCGCAGGCTTCCTGAAGATCGGGTACGCGTTTGCGGTCCCCTGGGAGTCTCTGAGCCTTTCGGATGAGGAGGACTGCTTCGTTCTTCGTGCGACAGCAGAAGAATTCGAGGCCGCCGCAGCAATGGAGGACACCCCTCCCCCGTGGACGTGGAGTGAACACGTTGCGCCATTGCACGACCGCGCAGACCCCGGGTGGCAGTGAGAAGCTCGGACGATCGGTAGCTGGACACAGCAGGACAACTGTTTCCATCAACTCGAAGGAGCGGCACATGCTCTGGACGATCATTGTCATCCTCCTGGTTCTCTGGCTCCTGGGCTTCACGACGGCCGCCGTGGGCAATCTGGTGCACATCCTGCTCGTCATCGCCCTCGTGCTCGTGGTCCTGAATCTGGTACAAGGCCGTCGAACGCTCTGACCTCGGTTCGATCGCGGACCACAGAACGGAGGGAAGGCCTTGTCGAGAGCTAAGCGCGCCAGGAGGAGGAAACGGAGGTTCACTGCCGGAGTGCGCCGGGGAATCGACGGGTTGGCGGTCCCCTCCGACGTCTCCGATCCGGACGACGTGGCGCGTATGGCACGACGCGTCCGACGGCGTCTCGGGCCGATCGACGTGCTGGTGAACAACGCTGGTGTCATCCAGGTGGGGCCGATCGACGCGCTCAGCCTGGAGGATTTTCGGAAGGCTATGGCGGTGAACTTCTGGGGTGCCGTCCACTGCACTCTGGCGGTGTTGCCGAAGATGCAGGAGAGGGGAACGGGGAGGATCGTCAACGTCACCTCGGTCGGTGGGAAGGTGGCGATGCCCCATCTCCTGCCGTACGACTGTGCCAAGTTCGCCTTCGTAGGATTCTCGGAGGGGCTCCGTGCTGAGCTCGTACGGCACGGGATTCCGGTCACGACCGTCGTGCCGGGTCTGATGCGGACGGGCGGGCCCGCGAACGCATTCTTCAAAGGGGACCCGCCGCTCGAGTACACGTGGTTCAGCTTGGCTGACGGTACGTCTCTCACAGCGATGGACGTGGCTCGGGCGGCGCGGCGGATCGTGCGGGCGGCGAGGAGGGGAGAAGCGGAGGTGACCCTTTCCTGGCAGGCGAAGGCCGTCCGCATCACCCACGCCCTCCTTCCCGGCGCGACGAGCACCGTTCTGGGCGTCGTGAATCAGATCCTTTCTCGGGGCAGTGACGTGAAGGCCGCGATTCGGGGGAAGGAGCTGGATTCGGCCTTCGCTCCATCCGCAACGACCGCGCAAACCGACGGTGCCGCAACAAACTTGAACCAATATGGCGGGCGTCCCCGGCCGTCACCGGCCCATGCGGAACGGGTCGGCGTGGGCGGTCCGAAGGGCGAACGGCGCTAACTTGCGCCGGCCCTTCGATGAATCCCCACCCGCTGGCGGGGGACGCCCCCGCGAGACTCCGGCGTGCAGGGCGAATCGCATGGGCGCTTCTCGGTCTGGTGGGGGTCGTCGTGGTGCTGGGCTACGCGATCGGTGCCCTCTCCTTCGTGGTGATTCCGCTCGTCCTCGCCCTCTTTCCGGCGACCCTCCTCGTCCCGCTCGCGCATTTGCTGAAGAAATGGGGAGCGCCGGATGTCGCCGCCGCGATGGCGGCGATTCTGGTCGGACTCGCGCTGTTCGGAGCCGTGATCGGTGCGATGGTCCCGCTGGTGGCGGCAGAGCTCCCCGCAGTCACGGAATCGGCAGGGGAGGGGATTGGGGAGGTCGAGGAACTCCTGCAAAGGATTGCGCCAGGGACGGAGGTGCCCGGGGTCTCCGATCTGATGACGCTCGTGCAGGAACAGTTGGGAGAGGCCGGGGACGTCGCTGGTCAAGCGCTCGGGGCCGCTGTCTTTGCTTTCGAGACCGTGGCCGGCATCCTTCTCGTCCTGGTCGCCCTGTTCTTCTACCTGAAGGACGGCGCGCGCCTCATGAACGGGGTCGCAACACTTGCCCCGGCCCACGTTCGTCCCCGAGTCGTGGGCGTCGCGGAGAGGGCTTGGGATACCCTTGGGTCCTACTTCCGGGGTCAGCTCCTCGTGGCCTTGGTCGACGCCGTGTTCATCGGGTTGGGCCTGCTCATCCTGGGCGTGCCGATGGCAGTGCCGCTCGCGGTCCTCGTCTTCTTCGGCGGCCTCTTTCCGATCGTCGGCGCGGTGGCGACAGGTGCGCTGGCAGTGTTGGTGGCCTTGGCGGACAGCGGTCTCACGGCCGGATTGATCGTGTTGGGGATCGTCCTGGCGGTACAGCAGCTCGAAGGGAACGTGCTCGAACCGCTCATCCTGAGTCAGGCGATCGACCTCCACCCGCTCGTCATCTTGCTCGCGATCACGGCAGGGGGGCTACTGCTCGGGATTCTCGGCGCATTTCTGGCCGTACCCTTCGCGGCCACGGTCAAGAGGTCCCTTCACTATCTGATCCACGAAGCTCCTGAGGAAGAGGCCCGGGAACTCGTGATCCCCGGGCCTCCCTCGTGAGGAGCGCGCACGCGCGCCTCCTTCGACTGCCCAGCCGTGCTCAGACGGGTGGCCGACCCCGGACCGCCCGCGCGACGAAGGAGATGACCAGGAGAATGAGGAAGACGAAGAAAAGGAACTGGGCGATTCCGGCCGCAGCCCCGGCAACCCCAGTGAACCCCAGGAACCCCGCGATCAAGGCGAGGACGAGAAATGTCAGTGCCCAACCGAGCATGGGAGTCTCCAATGTTCGAGTTCCAATGATCGACGAAAAAGTGCAAGCACCGTGCCCGTCGGCAGGCAGAACATTCGCTTCACCACACGGGCATGCTCGACGTGGCTCTGCCTGGGTACCGATGATGAAGAGCACAGGACCCGAACCATGATACTTTCTTTGAGACCGGAGCAGTTGAGGCGCTACCGGGACCTCGCCCGGTTGTTGATCAAGTACGGCCGCGCGGACGTGGTCCGGAATGCGGGACTGGACGACATCTTCGATGAGGATCCAGCCGAGCCACGAGCAGCGGAGGCGGACGAGCTCGCATCCGACCTCGAGGCGATGGGGCCGACGTACATCAAGTTGGGGCAGCTTCTTTCGACGCGCGCCGATCTCCTCCCGGAGGCCTACCTGCATTCCCTGGCGCGGCTTCAGGACGACGTGAAGGGGTTCACCTCGGAAGAGGCGCGGAGAGTGGTGGAGGATGAGATCGGGGTCCGTATCTCAAAAGCGTTCCAGCGCTTCGACGACGAGCCCATGGCGGTCGCTTCTCTCGGGCAGGTTCACTACGCGGTGCTTCGCGACGGCCAGAAGGTGGCCGTCAAAGTGCAGCGACCGGGGGTCCGGGAGCAGGTTTCGGAGGATGTCGCTGCAGTCGAAGGTTTCGTGGAGCTGCTTGGTCGACATACGGAACTGAGTACCCGGTATGATTTACCCGGTGTCGTCCAGGAACTTCGCGAAACCGTTCGAAACGAGCTGAACTACAGAATCGAGGCGGCGAACCTGGATCGACTTCGCGAGAACCTCGAAGGGTTCCCGCACATCCTGGTACCCAGGCCGATCCAGGACTACAGTACATCGCGAGTGCTCACGATGGAGTACATGCCGGGCCGTAAGATCACCGAGCTCGGGCCGCTGGATCGGATGGAGCTCGATGGCGTGCAGCTCGCAGACGAACTCTTCGAAGCGTATCTTCAGCAGACGCTGATCGACGGGTTCTTCCACGCGGATCCTCACCCCGGAAACCTGCTCATCACCGATGAGGGGCGGATTTCCCTGCTCGACCTCGGGATGGTGGGGCAGGTGTCTCCGCGAATGCAGGAGCACCTCCTTCGGCTCCTCCTTGCCATCAGCGAGGGAAAAGGAGAGGAGGCGGCGGAGGTGGCGATGAGGATCGGCGACCGATTGCCGTGGTTCGACAAGTCCGGATTCTCTCGTGCGATCTCCGATTCCGTGACGACCCAGATGGACCGGGAACTCGAGCACTTGCAGCTCGGGCGTGTCGTAATGTCCGTCACGCGTGCAGCAGCCGAGCATGGGGTCAGGGTCCCTTCAGATCTGACGCTTCTCGGGAAGACCCTCCTCAATCTGGACGCGGTGGGACGCGCTCTCGATCCGGGTTTCGATCCGAATGAGGCAATCCAGCGTCACGCCGCCGAGATCCTGCGCAAGCGGATGTTCCAGAGCGCCTCTCCCGGCAACCTCCTTTCGTCCACCCTGGAGATGACCGAATTCCTACAGCGGCTACCCTCTCGCTTGAACCGGGTACTCGATCGTGTTGCGACTGAAGAGCTCGAGCTCAAGGTGAGCGCGTTCGACGAGGTTCATCTCATGGAGGGCATCCAGAAGCTCGCAAACCGGATCACCATGGGATTGATCCTGGCCGCGGTGATCGTGGGGGCAGCGATGCTCATGCACGTGGACACGGACTTCACCCTCTTCGGATACCCTGGGTTCGCGATGATCCTCTTCCTTCTCGCACTCGTCGGTGTCGTCGCCCTTTTCATCGACATTCTTACACACGACGAGAAAGTGGAGAGGGGTGGGAGCCGGCACGGAGGGGGACGCGGGTCCGGCTCCTGACGCTGGCCCTGCCCCAGAACTCGCGGCGGTCTGCGGTCGCGAGGCAGCGAGGATGGACAAATCGGCCACTGAGGAGTAGTACGAAAGCAGGGGAGTGCGGACCACCGCTCGGTGGCCGGCCCCTCGTGGATGTTCTGCGTCGGGCTCGCCGACCGGTTCAGACGGGTCAACGCGACATCTGCGCCGTGTGGCCGGGGAAAGCCCCGGGCCCCCACCCAAATAATCAAGTGGTGATTTCATGTCCGAGCGACCTTCACCGTCCCCCCGAACACGGAGGGGACGGATCCTCCTGGGCGGCGGGTGCGCCGCTGTTCTGATCGCACTTCTCCTCTTTTTCACTCTGGCTCCTGACAGAGAACCTCCGCCGCAGGAGGTGACCTATTCTGCCCTCCTCGCTGCCTTGGAGGAGGGGCGCGTACTTCATGTGACGGTGGTCGACGGCAGAAAGGTGGAAGGACTACTGAAAAACGGCTCCGCAGTGAACGCGTCGGAGACGGGGGAACCCCCCCTCCGGTTCCAGAGCCTTCTTCCCTTTCCTTCGAGCGATCATCTCGTCAAGCAGCTTCACGCGGCAGGGGTTCCGATCGATGCCCGCGATTCCGAAGATGCGCTCTGGAGCTCGCTTCTTCCCGTGCTCGCGTGGGCGTTCGTGATCGGTCTGTTGGGTCTTTTCTTTCTCAAGGGGCCCGGCAGCCAGGTTCTTCAGCACACCCGTTCGCGAAGCAACCTGGTGCAGCGAAGCGGCAACGAGGTCTCGTTCGCAAACGTGGCTGGCGCGGACGAAGCGAAGGCCGACCTCGAGGAAATCGTCGCCTTCCTCCGTGCCCCCCGTCGATTCACACGGCTGGGAGGACGGATGCCGCGCGGCGCTCTCCTCACCGGAGACCCCGGCAACGGAAAGACGCTTCTCGCTCGTGCCGTTTCGGGAGAAGCGGGATGCTCTTATTTCACCGCCTCCGGCTCGGATTTCGTGGAGATGTACGTGGGGACCGGTGCCGCTCGAATCCGGGACCTCTTCAAGCAGGCCCGTGCTCAGGCTCCGGCGATCGTCTTCATCGACGAAATCGACGCGATCGGGCGCCGGAGAGGTGATGGAGGGAATACGGGCGGACAGGACGAGCGGGAACAGGCGCTCAACCAGCTCCTCGTGGAGCTCGATGGGTTCGAAGCAAGTGAAAGCGTCGTGGTGATCGCGGCGACGAACCGCCCCGACGTCCTGGACCCGGCGCTCCTGCGGCCGGGCCGCTTCGACCGAAGGATTTCGGTGGACTATCCCGACCTGAAGGGACGCGAGGGAATCCTACGCGTCCATGCCACGGCCCTTCCGCTCGGGCCCGACATCTCCCTCGAGGCGCTTGCTCGGGGCACGGCGGGGATGAGCGGTGCGGATCTGGCGAACATCGTGAACGAGGCTGCGCTGGGGGCCGCACGCCGCGGCTCCACGAGCGTGGACATGCGGGACCTGGAGGATGCCCGGGATCGGGTGCTGCTGGGCAGCGAGCGAAGGAGCATGGTCCTGACCCCGGCGGAGAAGCGCCTCACCGCCTACCACGAAGCCGGACACGCGATCGTGGGCCTGATCCTTCCGGAGCTCGATCCGGTCCACAAGGTCACGATCGTCCCGCGGGGCCGCGCCCTGGGGGTGACTGCGTCCCTCCCGGTACGCGATCGACATACGCACTCCCGTGCCCAACTCGGCGCCCGACTCGTGATGCTCATGGCGGGGCGCGCTGCCGAGGAAGGCGTGCTGGGCGAAGAGGAAGTGACGACCGGCGCTGGAAGCGACATCGAACGGGCTACCCAGATTGCTCGGCAGATGGTCGTCCGCTTCGGCATGAGCCCCCGCGTCGGGATGGTGGACGTCTCCGGTGAGAAGGAGGCCGTGGCAGAGCACACCTCCCGGATCGTGGACGAAGAGATCCGCCGCATCGTGGAAGAGGCATACATGTCGGCGTGCCGGATCCTGAGCGAGCACCGTGACCTGATGGACCGAATGGCGGAGGCTCTTCTGGAGCGGGAAACCCTCGGGGGCGAGGAGCTCGAGCTGCTCGTTCGAGGCGACCGGCTTCCCGACCGTCCGGGGGATCGGATGGGCTCGAGCGAACCCGAGGGGAGAACGGCGGCTTGAGAATTCGAGGTCTGGATCTTGCACTCCCGTGGGCCGGTTTTCGACAGGGCGAGGGCCGGCTGCTCGACGCGTCCGAGCGGTCGGCCGCATCCGGATTCCGGCATTTGCGATGGACCGAAGAAAATTTCTCCGCGTTACGGCAGGGGCAGCCGCATCCGTCGGTGCGACCGGCGGGATTGGTGCGTGCACCCCCCGGCTCGAAGGGGGGGAGCGGTGGCTCGACGTACGGGCGCTGTTTCCCATCGACGACCAAACAATTCACCTTTCCGGCATGCTTCTCGCGCCTCATCCTGTACCGGTGGCCAACGCCGTCGCACGGCACCGGGAAGCCCTCGACCTCGACCCCGCCGGATATGTGGAGGAGCGCGATGGTGAGCTGAAGGACCGTGCCCGGCGGACGGCAGCTCGGTACATGGGGGTGGAGAAAGAGGATGTCGCCCTGACGGACAGCACCACGACGGGGATCGGCCTGGTCTACGCCGGGGTGCAAGTGAGGTCCGGGCAGGAGCTTCTCACCACGGATCAGGATTACAGCGCGACCCACCGCGCTCTGGAGTTCCGCTCGCTCCGGAATGGAGCTCCCATCCGGCAACTCCGGTTATTCGACGGCATGGGTTCACCCAACCCGGATGCGATCGTCGATCGGATCATCTCGGCTGTGAACGACTCCACCCGGGTGCTCGCGCTTACATGGGTCCACTCGGGCACGGGGCTCAAGCTCCCCGTTAAGGCGCTCGCCGAGCGCCTCGAGGAGCAGAATCGTGATCGCTCGCCTGCCGATCGGGCGCTGCTCTGTCTGGACGGCGTCCACGGATTCGGTGTGGAAGACGAGGACATCTCCGACCTGGGGTGCGATTTCTTCTTCGCCGGCACGCACAAATGGATCTTCGCACCGAGAGGCACGGGGGTTCTCTGGGGCCGACCCGCGGTGCAGGACCAGGTGAGACCCACGATTCCCACCTTCATTCGGGACGGGAGCTGGGGGGCCAGACTCTCACCCGGCGGATTCAAGGCCTTCGAGCATCAATGGTCGATGCCGGAGGCGTTCGCGTTTCACGACGCCGTTGGCGGTCGGGCGGAGATTCAAGGCCGCATCCATGCCCTCGCAACCCAGCTCAAGGAAGGTTTGGCGGCGATGAACGGCGTGGTCGTTCACACACCGTTGGAGCGCGAACTCTCCTCGGGAATCGTCTGCTTCGATGTCGATGGGACGTCGCCCGAGGAAGTAGTGGAGCGGCTGTCCGAGCGGAGGATCGTCGCCAGCGTGACGCCGTACGCCCGGCAACACGCGCGCTTCTCGCCCGGGCTCATGAATACGGACGAGGAGATCGAGCGGGCACTCACAGCGGTACGTGGACTCCTTTGAGCCCCGGGCTCACGCCTCCAACCGCGTAACCGTCCACGTGCCGTAGTGGTTGATGTAACGAGCACCGTGAGCAGCCATCACGGCGGCCACCCGATCGCGGGTCTCCTGGGTGGCTGGAGCGGTCACGAGATACCTCCCGGCTCGGAGTTCGTCGGCCTGACGCTGGACATTCTCGGGCTCCTTGTCGCTGTAGTGCTGCACGAGTCGCTGGAGGCGTCCGAGCAATCCGTGTCGTTCCCCCTCCGGATCGATCCTGCGAGCACCGCTCTCACCACACATGAAGGTGACCCGGTCTTCATCGATCCCTTCTTCTTCCAGGAGCGCCTCGATGACGGCGATGGCCCCGTCGGGATCGTCCACGATGCCGACGACCGTGTCATCGGGAAAGGAAAGAGATTCCGAACCCTGCTGGTACTGATGTTCCGGTGGGTCATCCGGCATGGAGATCCTCCTTGGTGGGGAGCGTCGGATAGGGACAGCCTGGGGCCGGCCCCAGACTGCCCTTCACAACCCCCAACACTTGCAAGTTCCGCGCCGACAACGGGTTCGCCTGCTGCCCGACGGCGCGAGGGAGCGGGAGATGATGCGATACGAACAGGATCATCAACAGGAGCGGCTCGCCGCCTCATTCGTGGCTGCCGTGGCGTTCGCTGCCTTCATCGCGTTCATCTGGACCGAGGGAGCCCGCGAGGAAGAGTTCGTGCTCGCGACCGCAATCTTCGTGATCATCTTCATGCCCGTTCCGGTGCTGAGCGTGCGCCGGTGGCGTCGCTCCCTCGGCAACTGGGTCGCTGCGGATCGCGTAGTTCGTACCTTCGCTCTCCTTTCGATCCCACTCTTCCTGTACGGTGCCCAGGCTCTCCTCACCGGGGGCTTCGATCCGGCTTTCCTGTGGACCTATTCCCTCTACGCCGGGCTCCCCGCCGCGCTGGTCTTGCATGCCAGTCGCGACGGAAAGAGCCCGCTGAGCACGCCCTTTCGAACCGGACTCGCCGTTCTCCTGATCTGGGGGCTGTTGGACTTCGGCTGGGTGACGCCGTTCCGCGTTCCGGCGGAAGCGCCTCGGGCCGTGAACCTGATGAGGGTTCTGGTTCTCACGATCGCCGTGCTCCTGTTCACCGTGACGGCGCCGGTGCGGGGACTCGGATTTACCTTTCGGATCCGCGCCCGGGAGCTTCTCGCCGCGGGCGGGGCCCTCGTCGTTCTCGCGGTGGTGCTCGTTCCCCTCGGCCTCACGATCGACTTCCTCGAAATCGGGGTCATGCCCGTCAGCCCGGCGGAATGGGCGGTGATGGCGGTCACGCTCTATCTCACAACCACGCTCCACGAGGAGTTCCTGTTTCGCGGTCTCCTCCAGAACGTCGCCGAGAAGTGGTGGCCCGGGCCCAATCCGGTATGGGGAGGGCTCCTCGTCGGCGCGATTGTGTTCGGCCTTGCTCACCTCAACAATCCGCCCGCCCCGAACTACCGGTACGTGCTGATGGCGACGTTGGCGGGGACGGCCTACGGGTGGGTTTGGATCACGACGCGAAAGATCACTGTGTCCGCGCTGACGCACCTGGGGGTGAACTGGATCTGGATGGTGGCGCTGAGAGGAGGATAGGTCGAGCGTTCGCCGTCAGCTCACTCCTCCTCCGGACCCGGCTCGCCCTCCTCTCCATTCTCTTCTGCCTCCTCGATTGCCTCCCGGGTAAGCTCCCCTTTGTCCTGGTCCGGCTTCGGGTCGAGATCCTGCGGACCGAGCTCCCGCTTCTCTCCCCGTTCCGTCTCCTCTGGTTTCTCGGGAGCTTTTTTCCCCCGCCTCTCTTCCTTCTCTCGCGACACCGGTACCTCCAGCGATCGTGGAACAGAATTCTGGACTGCGCCGTCGAATCGACTCGTCCACTACCGGCCGCCGCGGGTGGCGAGCACCGCGCCGACGATGACCACCAACAAGACGAGCACCACGATGTATCCTAGCATGAATCCTCCTCTCCATGCGCCCGCGGAGATGGATCGGCCCCCCGGAAGCATCGCCACCCGAACGACGCTGAGTTACCTGGCCTCTCCGCTGGGTTCTCTCGATCCACTACAGGATGGGGCAAGAGATGTGCCCGTAGGAGGACCGCGAAGCGGCCGCGCCGTCATGGCGGATGGATGGCGTGCTCCTTGCTAGATCTCGCGCCTGAAGGGGGCTGGGGGGGCGTGGCGCGCTGCCTCGAATTGGCTCCACGAACACTTCCAACGTCGCGGATCGGAAGGCCGGCGCAGGGTCTGTCGGTCCGGAAGGAGTGAGGATTCGATGGGCAGGAAAATGCGAAGGACGTTCCGGGGCCTGGCCGCTGTGCTGCTCCTCGGTCTGTGGGGTTGCCCGCCTCCGGACGAGCCGGTGGAGGAGCGTCCAGGCCAGGAGGGCGAACGGTGGGAGCCTGCTTTGGAGGATGCTCCGGGGGGGGAAGCGCGGGCGGAGATGGTCGATCACACGGGTGAGAGCGCAGGGACCCTCACGCTCACATCGGTCGAGGAAGGTGTTCGGGTTCAGGGACAGCTGCACATCCCCGGGGTGCCTCCCGGAGAAAAGGGATTCCATGTCCATGAGGTGGGGGAATGCGAACCCCCCGACTTCGAATCTGCGGGACCGCACTTCGATCCCCACGACCATCCGCATGGGGACCGCGACGATCCACCCACCGAGCGGCATATCGGAGATCTGGGGAACGTGGAGATCGACGCGGAGGGAATGGTGGAGATCGACCTCGTCGACGAGGTGATCGAGCTCGGCCCGGGTCCGGATGACGTCCTTGGCCGTGCAATCATTGTGCATGCGGAGCGGGACGACCTCGAGACCCAGCCGGATGGAGACGCAGGCGATCCAGTAGCCTGTGGCGTGATCGAGTCACGGGACCAGGGGGCAGCGGACGAGGCGCAGTCTGAGCCGAGGCTGGCCCGGGAGGGAGAGTCCGCTTCCCCCTGACCTCTCTCTCACCCTGCGATCATTCGGTCGGGTTCATCGCTCGACGCGGTACAGGAGGTCCACCGCCGATTGCGCTCCGCTCTCGGTCTGGAGCAACCAGCGCTCTCCGAGGTCATAGCGGATTCGGATGACACTCGTGGCTTCGAAGAGCCCGATCCCGTAGCTGACGTGGAGGCTGGGGGAGAGCTGAGCACCCACCACGAGGAGAGCCTCTTCGAAGCCTTCACCCTCTCCCGTCTCCAGGTGCGCTTCATCCAGCCCGAAGACGCCACGACCGATCCGGTCCGCGATCTGTTGTGCTCCTGCTACCCCCGCCCGGGTCGCGGCTTGTTGCAAAAGCTCTCCTTCCTCCGGGCTCGCGAACGTCATCGGCCGGCCAAGGGTCAGGTATGCAAGCACCTCGGCATCGGCCATCGAGGGTTCGGAAAAGAGCTCGGCTTCTGGTTGAGTGGCGGTTCCTCCGAGGTCCATCCCGGCGACCACCCCGTTGGCTTCCCGCGTCACCCGAACATCGAGCCCGGGGTCGGTCACGGGCCCATCGGCGAAGGCGAGGCGACCATGGTCGATGGCGAGCGTCTGGCGGAACGCGGTGTACTCACCGTCAACGATCTCCAACTCCCCCCTGCCCGTCGTCTCACGATCCGGGGCCTCGTCCACCACGAGGCTTCCGGATAGCCTGCCTGTGAGCCCGAAGGCGTCGAGGTGAACGTCGTCGCCCAGAACGACACGGACCTCCGCGTAGACGTCCCACGGGCCGTCGGATTTCTCGATCTCCTCCTCTGCCGGGTCCTCTCCCCTCACGATCCGGACGTCCGGGGAGATGTTCACCGTCACCTCGAAGTCCCGTGGGCTGATCCGCCCTTCGGGGATCCGCACGGTCCCGCCAACATCGACCCGTCCGGGTATCGCCCTCGCGTTCAAATCCGGAGACACCACCACTCGGGCGAGGGTCGTGTTGTACGCTTCGAACTGCTCTCCGGCGGCCGTGAGCTCCGCGCTCCACTCACCTTCCGGCCCGTTCGATGGCGAGAGAGAGCCTTCGAGCGCGATCTGGCCCTCCCCGGATGCCCCTTCCCCACGGAAGGCCCAGCGCGTCGCATTCTCGCTCGACGCATCGAAGCGGATCTCTTCGATACGGATCCCCGCGGGCAGGATGTCGGCCCGCCCGTCGGTGAGCTCGAGTACCCCCATCACCTCGGGCGCAGTCGGCGTGCCGCCCACGGCCAGGTCGACGGTCAGCATTCCTTCGGTATCGGAGAGGTCGGGCAGCAGGATTCCCGCGAGCCCCCGGTCCTGGAGCTCGCCCGTCAGGCGGCCACTCAGCGACGCATCTTCAGGAGAGGGGCTGCGGACCAGGCGAAGCTCCCCCTCGAGGCCGTCGCCGTCCATGAGCGGGAAGAGGAGGTTTGCCACGACCTCCTGGGCGTCCCCACGGACCTCGACGAAAAGCTGGTCGAAGGCTCGCTCGACCGCCTCGCGGTCCGGTCCGGGCACGTAGCGAAGGGCCCCGGGGCCGGTGGACAGAGTTCCTTCTGCCCGGAGAAGCGACCCGTCGGCTCCGACCGCTGCCTGACCCACAGCATCGAGCGACCCCTCGACTTCGACACCGGGAATCCATGGAGAGGCGATCTCGAGGGGGAGCTCCGCTGCGGCAAGGTGGCCCTCCGCACCATCCTCCCGGCTCCAGACCATGCCCAGACAGACCTCCCCACCTTCCTGTCGGACGAGGCACGCCGTATCCAGCCGTGCCGCGTCCGGGCCAACTGCGAGGGGTACGGATTCCCGAAGGATCCACTGGCCGAGGAGCGGCCCGGGAGCCTCTTCCTCCAGCTCCTCCTCTTCGATCAGATCGCCGGGGAGCGCTCCCGGTCTCACGTCGTCGATGGAGAGCTCGTGCAACGATCCTCGCCACCGCTCGTCATCTTCGAGTCCTCCAGCGAATGCCAGAAGAACGGCGCCCGCTTGAGCGGCTCGGGCGATGACCGTGACTTCGTGCTCGGTAGAGGTACCCTCTCCATCGATCACGATCTCCGACAGCTCGGTCTGACCGACGACGATGTCCTCTGTGTGCAGGTTCAGGAACGATGAACGCGCGTCGGAGAGGTCCAGGTCCGCCGAGAAATCGAGGGTCGCGATTTCGTAGTCGAGGAGGGATGCGTTTCGGACGGCGACCGTCGCTGCGATCGAAGGCTCCGCTCGGGCTCCCCCCACGAGGCCGTGCGCGTTCAGGCTTCCCGCCAGCGCCTCCACGATCGGCTCGAGCACGGCCAGGTCCGCGATATCGATTTCCCACCGCAGGGCCCACTCTTCGTCCACGATTCCTTCGGCCGTCACTCCGATCACACCCGCGGAGAAGTCGAAGGTGCGAACCTCGTACCGCTCCCCGGCGACCCGAAAATGAGCCTCCCCCTCGAGGGCGAGGTCCAGGAGCGTGCCTCCGACCTGCTCGAAGTGAAGCTCCGCCACGAGCCCTTCCTCCCTCATCACCCCGCGGGATGTCATCGCCAGCTCCAGCTGGCCGGGTAGTTCGGGCTGGAGAATCCATGGATTCAGGTTCTCCGCTCGAGCCGCAAAGTCCCACGACAGCTCCTGCGCCCACGAGAGGAAGAGCTCGCCGTCGATGGTGCCGTCCAGAGCCTCGCCGGCGAGCAGCGCGTCGAGAGCGTTCGAGTCCCCGGAGCCGGTCAGAAGCCATTGGCTTTCCCCCACCAGATCGTCTTCCACCGCCGATTCCAAGCGGAAGTCGTAGGCGTCCATCGTCCCGCTCGCGGCAAAGGTGCCCATCGGGCTTCGAGCCGGTGCCTTTGGGTGCGGAGGCCATGAGAGATCCCTCCACGTCCCCTCCAACGCGAAACGCTGCTCTTCGCCCAGGTGCAGTTCCCCCGTGGCAACGAGGGAGCCGCCGGTTTCCGGCATGTCCAGCGAGAATGCGTCGAGTGACACCGAGTCCGCCGCATACCGTAGCTCCAACTCGGCGACGAGCTCGCCGACCTCCTCCACCCGGCCGACGAGATCCGCACGTGCGGTGGCGTGATCAGCGTCCCCCGAGGCCGTGAGCTCGAGCCCGATCTCGTGGGGCTCGAGATCCTGCAGCATCGTCACGAGCTCGAACCGTGGGACGACAAGGTGAGCATTCCAGCGAAGGTCCTCCACTTCCAGCAGCTGGATGATCGAGGCGGTGAACTCCACTTCGGTGGGTTCGCTCAGTCGGTGTCGGACGTGGAGGGCATCGAGTGACCCGTCCAGACTTCCCGTCCCCTGGAAATCGGGCAGCTCCGGAGGCCGGGCGTCCCAGTCGAAGGCAAGATCGAGGGGATAGTCGTCCCAGGCGTGCACCCTTCCGGTCATTCGCGCCACGTACGCCGCGCCTTCGATCCGCAGCTCGGAGAGAGCGAGCTCCCCATCCCGCAGAGAGGCCGCGACCACGACCTCGTCGAGCTCGATCGGTGCCTCGGCCTCGACGGGAAAGAAGCGCACTCCATGGATTCGTGCCCGGTCGAGAATGACGACGACCGGGAGTCGGAGGTCCGGAAGCTCGGTCTCCACCGGCTCCGGTGGAGGGTCGACCTCTCGGACCTGGTGCGTCACCCCTTCCACTTCGACCGCCTCGATATGGAGGGTCCGCCGCAGGAGCCGTCGGGGGCGCCAATCGAGGCGAATCCGGTCGATCGAGGTAACTCCACCCTCCGCGCGCAGCTCGACCCCGTGAAGGGTGAGCGGACCCAGGAAGCTACCTTCGACCCGCTCCACCGAGGCGTCATCGGGCAGAAATCGTGCAGTCGCCCAATCGGCCCCCGCTCCGGTCGCGACGAGCCAGTAGGTGAAGGCGCCGACAGCGACGAGGAGGACCCCGACCGCGATCAGCACGGTGACGAGAGCCCGGCCAAGCGTTTTCACAGGTCCGGCCCCAACGTGACGTGGAGCCGGAGTGGGATTCCGGATCGGCTGAGCTGGGTGGCGACGTCGACCCGAACCATCCCGATAGGTGAGATCCAGCGCGCACCCACGCCGGTCCCCTGCTCCAGGCGATCGTCGAGCCGGTTGACGGCATTCCCCACATCGTAGAAGACGGCTGCGCCCCACGTGTCACCGAAGAGGTGTTCGTACTCGACGCTGGCGGTGAGGAGGTGGCGGCCGCCCACCGTCGTATGCTCATCCTCGGTAGGAGGCCCGAGGGCCTGGAAGCCGAACCCCCGGATGCTTCGGTCACCTCCGGCGAAGTAGCGGTAGGTCCCGGGGAGTCGCGCGAAATCATCAACCCAGGTGGCGCCCAACTCCGTTCGTCCCAGGAGACGGCCCGATGCTCCGGCCGGGCGGATCAGGTTTCCTCTGAGGGTGCCCTGGACGAAGGAGACATGGGATCCGAGCACGGGGTCGGTGCCACGGGTCTCGAACGCGATCCGGTCCCCGCGGGTGGGGTATATGCGATCGTTGTACCGCGTTCGCGACCACTCCGCGCCAGGGAGGACAAGGGTCGTCACGCCTTCGACCGCTCCGACCTCGAACCAGGCCCGGATGATGTTCAGATAGAGGGTTTCTCTCCAGCCCCACCGTTCCTGGCTCAGGGATGTACCGAGGCTGAGCGTTTGCCCACGATAGGTCGCCACATCGTCGTCACGGAAGGATGCCGTGAACAGCCATTCTTCCCCGGCTCCTCCGTAGGGAATGGTATAACGGGTCTGAATGGCCCTGCGCACGAACGACGCTCGGATGTCCCCTCGGAGCTGATGGCCCCGACGATTCAGCCGGCGGATCTCCCATGCGAGGGAGCCACGCGTGCCCGTATCCGTGCCATAGCCGAGCCCTATCGCGTACTCGAGGCGAGGAAGAGGCTCGAGGATGACCACGATCGGAACCTCGAGGTTTTCCGCCTCGGCTTCGCGCGCGTCCACATTCACGATCTGGAAGAGGCCCGACCCGGCGAGCGCGTTCTGGAACTCGAGCAGCTCGCGGAGATGGAAGACGTCGCCCTGCTCGAAGGGAACGAACCCCTCGAGTAGCTCCTCCGAGAAATCCTCCTGCTCGAAACGAACGGCTCCGAAACGATGTCGTTCCCCGGTCTCCAGGTGGAGGATGACCCGAGCGGTGTTCGCCTCCAGGTCCACCGGGACCGTGCGGGCGGCAAAGCTGGAGGCGAAATACCCACGCTCCTGGGCGACGCGCTCGAGGCGCATCCTCCCCTCCTCGTGAGCGCCGTGATGGAGGGCATCGCCTTGACTCAGAGGGAAGGCGGCCACTGCCTCCCGGAAGAACGGATCGGCCTCTCCCGGTCCCGAAAGCTGGATGTCGAGTTCCTCCACAACGACCGGCGGGCCGGGGTCGATCCGGTACTGCGCGGTCCATTGACCATTCTCATGGACCAGTTCCTGGGTGAGGTCGGGATGGTAGTACCCAAAGGGTCGCAGCGCCTGCTGGATTTCACCGGCAGCGCGCTCGTGCATTCGACGGATGTCCCCCCTCGACAGCTCCCGGTCCCGCTGCTGGAAGATCGTCAGGGAGGCTTGGACGTTTTCCCGAACAGCTCCATCGACCCCGGCCAGCTCGACGGAAAGCCCTTCGGCCCCGGTCGATTGCAGGGCGCTCATGGATGCCGCGGACACGGCGTGAACGAGTGCGACCTGGACGAGCACTGAAAAGGTGCTGCGCACGGCCCGACCGGCCATGGTTCCTCTACTTCTATGCTGGAAGAGCCAGCAGGACGTTCGGTCGAACGCCGGGCAGGGCTTCACGGTGCAGCGAACTATGGATTCGTACAGGTCCGGGGTGTGGGGTGTTCCCTTACCTATCGCGCGGTCGCACCCCAATCCTCGGACAGGCCCCCAGGCACGGAACTTGAGATCTCACTCACAAACGGATGCGTGGGCGCTGCGCGTTCCGGCTCTCCGGTCGCGTCCCCTTCACCAACCTGCGCCTTTTGTAAAGATATGACCGAGCGTCACGAGGGTTTGGACCGTTATCGCCAGAAACGCGACTTTGCTCGCACCCCTGAGCCCACGGGCTCGGAAACGGAGGACTCCTCTGGCCCAGGAGCGGAAGCGAGGGGGGCTGACGAGCTCCGCTTCGTAGTTCAGAAGCACGCGGCTCGGCGCCTCCACTATGACCTGCGACTGGAGTGGAGAGGCACGCTCAAGAGTTGGGCGGTGCCGAAGGGGCCGAGCCCGGATCCGGATGTCCGTTCACTCGCGGTACATGTGGAGGACCACCCTCTGGAGTACGCGGACTTCGAAGGTGTCATTCCGGAGGGCGAGTACGGCGGCGGCACGGTGATGGTGTGGGATCGGGGAAGTTGGATCCCGCTCGAGGACGTGGATCGAGGCCTGGCCCGTGGCCGACTGAAGTTCCGGCTCCACGGCGAACGGCTTCGAGGCGGTTGGATCCTCGTGCGTATGGACGACGGAGCGGCGGACAAGGGCAGGAACTGGCTGCTACGGAAGGTGAAACACGACAATGCGGCGGAAGGGCCAAGGGGTGGAGTTCGATTCGACGACCAGGAAGTCCGAAGCGTGAAGAGCCGTCGCACTCTCGGGGAAATCAGGGAGTCGGCAGAGGATGGAGATCCGGGCGGAACAGGAGAGGGTCCGATTCATTCCCTTCCCACCACGGAGCTTCCCGCACCTCCGTTGAGAGCCACACCAGCGTCGCTTCCCAGAGATCCTCGTCCCCAACTACCCACGCTCGTTCGCGACGCCCCGCGAGGAGAGGGTTGGCTGCACGAGCTCAAGTTGGATGGATACCGGATCATGGCCCGGATCGACGGGACCGAGGTCCGGCTCATCACCAGGCGGGGGCACGACTGGACGGACCGGTTTCCCGCAGTGGCCCGTTCGATCGCCGAAGTGCCCTGGGGGTCGGCGCTCGTGGACGGCGAAGTAGTAGTCGTCGCGCCGGATGGCACCACGGACTTCCAGGCTCTCCAGAACATCCTCAAAGGCGAAGGGCCGGGCAGGCTCGCATATGTCGCGTTCGATCTCATGCACTACCGCGGATACGACCTCTCGGATCTGCCTCTCGAGGAGCGGAAGGAGCTCTTGCGGAAGGCGCTCGCCGGTCATTCGGGCGGTGGGGTGCTCAAGTACTGCGACCACATCGTGGGCCACGGACCCGAGGTGGTACGGCATGCCTGTACGCATGCACTCGAAGGAATTGTGGCGAAGCGAATCCACAGCCGATACCGGCCCGGGCGCCACCGGAGTTGGGTGAAGGTGAAATGTATGAACCGGCAGGAGTTCGTTGTCGGAGGGTGGACAGAGCCGAAGGGTTCTCGGTCGGGCCTCGGCGCGCTCCTCGTGGGATGGTACGACGAAAAAAGCCGACTCATCTACGCGGGTCGGATCGGAACAGGCTTCACAGGCTCCATGCTCGACCGGCTGGAACGGCTACTGGCCCAGCATCGCGCCGAATCACCACCTTTCCATGGACCGCCGACCGGGAGTGCAGCCCGCGGGGTGCACTGGGTGGCCCCGGTTCTTGTGGTCGAGGTGGAGTACGGGAGCTGGACGGAGGCGGGAATCCTTCGGCACGCTTCGTTCCGGGGGCTTCGTGAGGACAAGGTCGCGAAGGAGGTGACCCGAGAGATGCCGGTGGAGCGGAAGACGGAGGGCACGAGGATGAAGAAGGCGGACGCGGAAGCTCCGCAGCGCGAGCCCCGAACCCGCGGCCCGGTCCGTGTGGCAGGGGTCCGAGTGACGAGTCCCGACCGCGTCCTCTATCCGGAGCAGGGGGTGACAAAACGGGACCTGGCCCGATACTACGAAGCTGTGGGAGAGTGGATCCTCCCCCACCTGCGGAGCCGACCCCTCACGATGGTCCGCTGTCCGCGTGGAACGGAGGGCAAGTGCTTCTATCAGAAACACTTGACGGAAGGGATCCCAGAGCCGGTCCGAGGCATTCAGGTAGGGGAAGGTGGTGAGCCGGACGTGTATGTGACGGTCGCTGACCTGGCGGGCTTGATCACCCTCGTCCAGTTCGGCGTCCTCGAGCTTCACCCGTGGGGAAGTCGAGGAGATCGGCTCGACCGTCCCGACCGGCTCGTGTTCGATCTGGATCCGGGCGAGGGAGTCCGATGGAAGGAACTCGTCCGCGCGGCCGTGCTCCTGAGGGATCGTATCTCCCGGATCGGTCTCGAAAGCTTCGTCCGGACCACGGGAGGGAAGGGTCTTCACATCGTGGCTCCCCTGGTTCGGCGATCGGGCTGGGAGGAGGTCAAGGCCTTCGCGCGGGGCATCGCCAGGAGTCTCGCGCGGAGTGAACCGGATCGGTTCGTGGCCACCTCGGCCAAGGCGAAGCGGGCCGGTAAGATCTTTGTGGACTATCTCAGAAACGGACGGGGGGCCACGGCAGTGGCCTCCTACTCCACCCGGGCACGACGGGGCGCTCCGGTCGCGACTCCCCTGCGCTGGGAGGAGCTGTCCGCCCTCGCGGACCCGCACGTCTATACGGTCAGGACCGTGCCCGAACGACTGTCCCGGGTCGAGCGGGACCCATGGGATGGGTTCTTTGCGCTCCGGCAGTCCCTCACGAAGTCGATGAAGGACGCCGCCGACGACGTAGGGCGTTGATCAAATCCTTTCGGCCCATCGTGCTTCGGCCAGGGACGTCCAGGGCCTTCGCGCGCTCGTAGAGCCTCGTTTTCGGCAGCTTGTCCAGGCTCTCGTCCTCCGGGGAGTGGCCGCTTCCATTTCCACTTCCGTTTCCGGTGGATCCGTCCTCTCCCTCCAGCCTGAGGCGTATCGTCTCGAGGAGGTCGACCTCCTCGAAGTCCTCGGATGGCTCGGGTGTCGGGTCCGGACGGGCATCGCCCTCCTCCACCTCGATGACGTCCCTTCCGGCTTCGTGCTTCCGGGACGCCAATCGACGGAGATCCTCCGAGTAGTCGTCCCGCAGCTCTCCCGGGTCGAGGGCGTCCCGGCTCGAGCGCGCAATCGACGCTTCAAGGCGCCTTACCTCCGCTTCGCCTACCTTCTCCGCGGCCGTGAGCCCCATCTCGTCGGGATTTCGGAGCTCTTCTTGAAAGCGGAGCGTCTCCGCGCATAGGATCCCGTCCTCGGCCAGGATGGCGACCAGGTATTCCTTGTTTCTCATCACGAAGCTCGCGATCCCTGCACGCTGCGATCGCTCCATGGCCTCAGCGAGGAGGCGGTAGGCCTTGTTCGAATCCCCGGTCGGGGTGAGGAAGTAGGAGCGTTGGAAGAAGAGAGGGGGGATGTCGGAACGGGGCACAAAGACCTTGAGGTCGATCTCCCGGCTCTTCTTCGGCTCGACGGTCTCCAGCTCCTCATCGGAAACGACGACGTACTGGTCGGGTTCCACCTCGAACCCTCGCACGATCTCGTCGGGCTCCACTGCGCGTTCGTGTAAAGGACAAAAGTAGCGGCGGCGAAGAGGCGTGCCGTCCTGGTCCAGCATCCGGAGCGAGACGGCGCGGCGACGGATCGCCGGGAAGAGCTGCACAGGCACGCTGATCAACCCGAACGTGATCGTCCCTGTCCAGAAGGCATGCGGCGTCGGGCGCCCTGGCTCGGCTTTCCGTCCCTCGTTTGCGGATTTCGCTTGCGGCATCGAATTCCTCCGATCCCCAGCCCCGATACGTGGTGCTGCCTGCTCACCCCAGGTGTGCGATGCTTTCCTCGAGGAGCCTCGCGAGGTCGTCGGGCTCCTGTGCCGATTCATCCTCCTGGGGAGGAGCGGACACTTCCTCACCTCGGCGCTTCCGCTCGATGAGCTCCAGCACGCGAGCCCGATATTCATCGTGGAAGGCCTTCGGGTCGAAGCGCTCCTCCAGGGCCTGGATGAACTTTTCGGCCATCTCCCGCTCCCGTCGTTCGAGCTCCCGCCCCTCCGGAGGCTCCAGGTCCGATGTGGAGATCACCTCACCGGTCCGACGCAAGGTGAGGAGCGCAAGATGAGGCCCCTCGGCGCGCAACGCCCCCGCGTAACCCTTCTTCCTCATGGTCCACCGCACGACCCCCTCCCGTTCGGCACGGCCGAGTGCTCGCACGAATGCGGAGAACGTCGAACGGCTCCCGTCCGGTCCCAGGAAGTAGGGGCGATCGTACCACTGGTGGTTGATCGCATTGGGTGGGACGAAACGGAGGACCTCGATCTCCCGCGAAGGCTCCGGCTCCAGACCGGAAAGTTCCTCCCCCGAAATTCGAACGAAACGGCCGGGCTCGATCTCGAGGCCACGTAGGGCATCCGAGTACTCGACGACCTTTCCCGTGGACGGATTCACCATCGCCTGGCGGAGTGGAACGGCGTCCTCCTCGTGAAGGAGCCGAAAGCGGATGCTGCGGTCTTCGATCGCCGAGAAGATCTTGACCGGTATACGCTCGTCGTCGTAGACGATCGTTCCTCTCCAGATTGCTCGTGTCGACATGCCTCCCGTCCTCGGGGAAGGTTCACCTCGATGCGCCTTCCGAAACCTTCTGGAAGGTTCGTGCCGCGGAGTCGGTGAGTTCCTTTCCCACGTCCCCCTTGGCGGATCGAAGGCCGGCCGTGCGGTTGGGTGGTATATCCCTTGCGCCATTCCTCTCTGGAACATGGGATTCGACCCACACTCCGAAAGGGAGCAATCATGGAAGGACTAAAAGGCGGCCGCCTCCAGCGCTCGAGGCGACGCGGACGGTTCCGCGCATCGATGAAACGGCCGAACATCCTGCTCGTCGTAGGCGGCCTCATGACCGTCGCGGCGTGCAATGACGACGACCCAACGGCACCGGGTGAGACCGGTCTCGACCCGGGCACCTTTGAAGCGACGATATCTGGCGACCTGAGCGCATCGCTCGAAGGCACGGCCGCGTATCAGGCCTCCACATCGACGGTGAACGGTCTCTACCTCCATGCGATCCAACTCGTCCCGGAGAACCAATTTCCCGGCGAGCCAAGTTGGTTCATGTTCGCGGGGAGCGAGCCGGAGCTCGAGGAAGGCACCTATCCGGTGGTGAGGGTCACCGAGGAGGATTGGGAAGAAGCGGAAGCGGGCTGGGTACCCGAAGCACTCACCGAGGGCGTCGGCTACCTCGGCTTCTTCAGTGAGGAAGGGGTGTGGGCCTCGATCGTTCTTTCGAGCGATGGAGAGATCACATTCCGGTGGACGGACGCAGGAGGCCTCGAAGGGGAGTTCGCCATCCAGGGGGATGGCCGCAGGGTCGAGTTCACAGGCGAAGCGGAGGAGGACATCAGCGTAGATCTCGCGGGCGCCTTCCATGCGGTTCCCGGATCGATCACGCTTCCCTGACGCTGCTCCGTCATATCCTCCGGCCGGCGGCCTCCGAGGCACACGGCCCGGTCGGCAGCGGATTGATCGGCCGGGATCCGGGCGAGCGTGAGCACCCTTTTTTCCCCGGAGCCGCCCGTAAGTTGCCCGCGTGTGAAGCACACGGCTGGGGCACGGCCTTGATCCGGGGGTCGGCACGGATTGTGCATTTTCTCCCCCGGCACGGAGCGGGGGTTTCCGGACGGCCGGTACGACCCGCTGCAGTGCATTCATCTCCGGAAAGTAAAACGGGAGGACGAACGATGCCGATGAGAAATCTGCAGGATGCTCTTGTCGAGGAAATGCAGGACCTCCTCCACGCCGAGCGACAGATCAAAGCAGCCTTGCCCAGGATGGCCGAGAAGGCGTCGAACGACCAACTCAGGAACGCCTTCGAAGAGCACATCAAGCAGACCGAGGGTCACATCGAGCGGCTGGAGCAGGCGTTTCGGGAGATCGGCGCCGAGGCGAAGGCGAAAACGTGCGAAGGGATCCAGGGCATCCTCAAGGAAGGCGAGGAGTTGATGAACGACGACGTGGATCCGGACGTGCTGAATGCGATCCTGATCGCGTCCGCCCAGAAGGTCGAGCACTACGAGATCGCGAGCTACGGAACCGTGTGTACGTGGGCGCAGATGCTCAAGCACGGGAAGGCCGCCGACCTGCTCCGGCAGAGCCTGGACGAAGAAAAGCAGACGGACGAACGGCTCACCCGCCTAGCGGAGGAGAACGTCAACAAGAGGGCGCAGGCGTAGCGAATTCGCGGCACGCGCGCTGATCGAAGTAAGGTGCCGGGAACTGGTTCCGGCGCCCCGACCGGGGGGGCGGGTCCGACCAGGGGAGTGCGCTTCGGGAAACTCGAAGGCGGCAGTGTCCTGATCGGATCCGCGGGGACTCGAGAAGCCCAGGGGAGGCGTGATGCGTTCGATGGACCGATCGGAAGTAGTCGTGATCACGGGGGCTTCTGCCGGCGTGGGACGCGCCACGGCGATGGAGTTCGCACGCCGCGGGGCTCGTATCGGCTTGTTGGCGCGCGGTCGAGCCGGCCTCGAGGGTGCTCGCCGGGACGTGGAAGAGCGAGGTGGCGAGGCTCTCGTGATCCCGACGGACGTGGCGGACGCGGAGGCCGTGGAAGCGGCCGCCGGACAGGTCGAAGAGGAGTTCGGCCCCATCGACGTTTGGGTCAACAACGCAATGACATCGGTGTTCTCACCCATCCGGGAGATGCAGGCGGAGGAGTTCCGGCGAGTGACCGAGGTGACGTATCTCGGATATGTCCACGGGGTGCTGTCCGCGCTCCGGCGCATGCAGCCGCGGGACAGAGGGGTGATCGTGAACGTCGGGTCCGCCCTCGGCTTCCGCGGCATCCCCCTGCAGTCTGCCTACTGCGCGGCGAAGCATGCGATTCAGGGGCTCACCGAATCGCTTCGCTCGGAGCTCCTGCATGACGAAAGTCGGGTGCGCGTCACCGAAGTCCACCTTCCGGCGTTGAACACCCCCCAGTTCAGCTGGGTCAAGAGCAGGCTTCCCCGTCGGTCGCAGCCGGTGCCACCGATCTTTCAGCCGGAGATCGCCGCCGAAGCGGTCAAATTCGCGGTAGACAGCGGCCGACGGCATGTGTGGGTCGGGTGGTCCACCCTCCGAACGGTTGCGGGCAACGCGATCGTACCGGAGTACGTCGACCGGTTCCTCTCCCGCGAGGGATACGAGGGGCAGCAGACCGATGAACCGGAGGGGGAGCGACCCCACAACCTCTGGGAGCCGGTCGACGAGAACGAGGATCACGGGGTGCACGGAACCTTCGATGATGTGGCCTCCGGACGAAGTCTACAGTTTTGGGCAAGCCGTCACCGCCGGAAGCTGGGAATCCTCGGTGCAGGGGTGGCCGCCGGGGTGACCGGCCTGATGATTCGAAATGGAGGGGGTGGATGACGGTGGGTTCCGCTACGGGCTTGGCCTCCCACTCCGATCTCGATCGGAAAGTGTATGCATGACCGAAGCGATCGGCCATCGCCGCTGGGCGATCCCCGAGGGCTACATCCCGGCGCAGAGCCACGGTCCCGAGCCCGAGATGCTCAGCCACGAGACGGCGTGCATCCTGAACACCGGTCCGGACGAGGCGCGTATCTCGATCATGGTGTACTTCGAGGACCAAGATCCGGTCGGGCCGTACCGGGTCGTCGTACCGCCGCGGCGGACCCTGCATCTGCGGTTCAACGACCTCGACGACCCGGCACCCATTCCCCTGGCCACCGACTACGCGAGCGTGATCGAAGCGAACGTGCCCATCGTGGTGCAGCACACCCGCCTCGATTCACGGCAGGCAGAAAATGCCCTTCTCTCCGTGACGCCGTACGGAACGGATTGACGGTGCCCGCGATGGTTCTCTTCCTGTGAGCGAAGGTCCACGTCGCACGCCCGCCTATCGCCCCATTGCGGATTACGGGGTCGTGGGAAACGAGTGCTCCGCGGCGCTGGTTCGGATCGATGGAAGCATCGACTGGTGCTGCCTCCCCTTCCTGGACAGCCCCTCGGTCTTCGGTGCCCTCCTCGATGCTCGCCGCGGCGGCTATTTCCTGGTGCACCCGACTACCCCCGCCACGGACCGGTCGCAGAGATATGTGGACGACACGAACGTCCTGGTGACGGTCTTCGAGACGGACGGAGGGCGGCTCGAGGTGTGGGATTACATGCCCGCTGGAGGGCGGGTCGCCCAGGCGGATCCGGCACCGGCCGAGCCCTCGATCTACCGGCACGTCCGCTGCGCGGGTGGTCGGGTCGAGGTCGAGACCGTGTGGGTTCCACGGCTCGATTACGGCCGCGGCAAGACGCACGTCGAGCGGTCAGCGGATGGGTTCCTCGCGCACGGGTACGGAGGGGTCCTCGGGATCGCCGGATTGGAAGGTGGCTCCGTCCAGAGCTCCGATTCGGACTCGGGGCCGGTCGTGGTCGAGCGCTTCCACCTCGAGGCGGGGGAGGAGCGGGTTCTGCGCACGACCTGGGATGACCGACATCCGCAGGCAAACCCGAAGGAAGCCCGTGTACGACTGGAGTCGACGATTCGTGAGTGGCGCTCCTGGGTTGAGCGGGCCGAGTTGGAGGAGGGCCGGGCGTGGGCAGGAGCGTGGCAGAAAGAGGTGGTGCGCTCCGAGCTTCTCCTCAAGCTCATGACGCAGCCCCGCTCCGGGGCCCTCGCCGCAGCGCCCACCACGTCCCTTCCCGAGACGATCGGAGGAGTTCGCAACTGGGACTACCGCTTCGCCTGGATCCGTGACTCGGCCCAGATCGCCCAGGCGTTCTTCGCGGTCGGCCATCCGGAGCATGTGGATGCCTTCATCCGCTGGGCGGAGAAGGTCGCAAGCATGAGCGACGTCACTTCAGGCTCAGCGATTCCGATTCTCCATCCGCTACGGCCCGATGCCCGGGTGGGCGAGGTGAAGCTGGATCACCTGGAGGGCTATCGCGGGTCCCGGCCGGTCCGGGTCGGCAATGCAGCCGCCGACCAGGTGCAACTCGACGTGTATGGCGAGCTCCTGAACGCCGTTTCCGAACGCGTCCGACTCAGTGAGAAGTTCGATCCGCAGGCAGGGCCGTTCCTATCGGAAATCGCGGATGCAGCGTGCCGGAAGTGGCGGCTCCCGGACTTCGGAATCTGGGAGATGAAGAACGGGCCCTCCCACCAGGTCTACTCGAAGGCGATGGTCTGGACCGCGCTCCACCGCGCCCTCTGGTTGGAGGAGGAGGGGTACCTCCAGGGGGCCGTCGAGACGTGGCGGTCGACGATGGAGCGGATCAGGGAGGAAGTCCTCCGGTTCGGGTATGACGAGGAGTTGGGGAGCTTCGTTCAGCGGTATGGCGCGCAGGATCTCGATGCGGCCAACCTCCTCCTCCCGATGATGGAGTTTCTTCCTCCCGACGATCCCCGCGTGCAGAGTACGATCGATCGTACTCTTGAGCGTCTCACGGTGAACGATCTGGTCTACAGGTATCGAACCTACGACGGCCTTCCCGGCGAGGAGGGATGCTTCGTCCTCGCCACCTTCTGGCTGGTCGATGCCCTGGCGCTATCCGATCGGTTGGATGAAGCGAACCGGGTCTTCGAGTCACTCCTCGGCCGGGTGAACCATCTCGGGCTCCTATCGGAGCAGATCGATCCGTATTCCGGTGAGTTCCTGGGAAACTTCCCGCAGGCCTACTCCCACCTGGGGTTGATCAACTCGACCCTCTACCTGGGAATGAAAGAAGGCAGGGATCTTCCGGTCGGTCCCCTTCTGGGTGCACGTGCGGCCGGCACGGACTGACGAGCCGGCTACTCTCCGGCTCGTTCACACGCGGGAGCCGGGCCCTACCTTCTTCGGAGGCCACGCCACCACATCCAGTTGGCGGGCCACATGGGTGAGCATCGGCTCAGGCTCGAGGCTCAAGTCCAGCGGAGCCGCCATCGTGTTCGTGTGGATGTGCGGTTCGCCCACCTGGAGAGGCCAGGGCGCGTGGTGGACCTCCCCTCGGTAGAGGCAGTCCCCATCGTGGCTGTACAGACAGTACCGCTCCGTCAACCAATGCTCGAGCGTGCCTGGATCGGCATGGTAGACAGGGCCCGTGGCCTTGTAGGACGCCCGGAAGCGAACCGGGTCGTCCTCCTCATCGAGTCGCTCGCTCTCATACCTCACTTCGCCATCCTCCTGCACCTCCAATGCCATCTTTGCCGGATAGTAGGGAAGGTGATACGTCCAGCGAGCGCCCCGCACGGCCAAGGAGTTGGCGGCATCGAGGCTGAAGAACCAGATGCCCGGCTTCCCCTCCGCGGAGACGTAGGTGCGGAGGTTCATTTCCGGAAACGAGGAGATGCCAGGCAGTGGAGGGGTGAGACGCGCCCGTACGCCGCTCATCAGGAAGGGCGTGAGCCCCAGCCATGCGGTGTCGCCAAAGGTGTCCAGGCTCAGGCCCGGGGGAAGCAGTCGCCTCAGGTGATCCGGGTCGACCGGCCAATGGAGGAAGGCAAGATGCTCCCAGCGCATGAAGAGGACCCAGGGCCCCCGCGGGACCGGCCAGGGCCGATGGGCAGTGGGTGCAGGTGCTCCGAGTATCATCCTCCTACCAGTTCCCCGCCATTCGGATGCAGGGTCTGACCCGTGAAGTAGGTGGAATCGCTCGATGCGAGAAAGAGATAGCGTGCTGGGGCGGGGGAGTATCTCCCTGCTGCTTCATCTCGGTCCTCCATCTACGGATAAAGACGCGGCGTGGATGTCCGTAGCTGAGCGAGTGCAAATCGCCCGGTGCCGCTGCGACACGATTCTTCAGCCCTTCAGGAGCGACTGGCCGCCGTCGATCCATATCTCGGTGCCCGTGACGTGGCCCGAAGCGTCGGATGCGAGGAACAGGACGAGTTCCGCCACGTCCTCGGCCGATGCCGGACGGTCATCCGTGAGGGGAATGGCGTCGTCGGGAACCGCTCGTGGGTCGCGCATGAGGGACGTATCGCGGTCGTCCGTATGCTCGTCGAGGTCCGTCTCCACTGCACCAGGACACACGACGTTCACGCGGATCCGGTGCTTGGCGAGCTCGAGCGCGAGCATCCTGCCCAGGACCACCTGTGCGCCCTTGGTGCAGGCGTACGCCGTGGCTCCCGTGTTGCTGAACATCCGCGTCCCGTTCACTGAGGAGGTGACGATGATCGAGCCGCCGCGCTCCCGCAGGTACGGAACGGCATACTTGAGAGTGAGAAACGTACCGTTGAGGTTGATGTCGACCGTGCTCCGCCACTCCTCCGGGGATAGCTCCTCGATCGGAGCCCAGACTCCGTTTACGCCGGCGTTCGCGAAGACGATGTCGAGGCGGCCCCAGCGGTCGATGACCTGCCCGTAGCCACCTTCGAGGGCCTCCGCCTCGACGATGTCCACAGCGAGGGGGAGCGCCTCATGCCCCTGACCCCGAATCCCCGCTGCAACCCCGTTCAGGTCCTCCTCCGTTCGGCCCAGCAGAGCGACCCGCGCGCCTTCCCGGGCGAGCCGTCGCGCCGCGGCCGCTCCGATTCCCGACCCAGCTCCGGTCACCACCGCCACCCGCTCCTTCAATTGCATCTGCACCTCCTGCGGTACCGTCGAAGGATCCCCCGCGAAGGATTGAGTGGTTCGCGAAGGGCCGCACTGAGCCCACCTCCGAGTGCAAAAACCAGACCTGCTCCACACCGGGGGGAGGTGTGGTGTGCCGGTCACACGAGGCGCACCGCCGGGACGATCACGAACCAGCCGATGTACAGCAGGGAGGAAGCCATGAGGAAGTCGATTCGACGCTCGGGAGCCCCCGCACGCAGGTAGCGAGCGAGGAGGAAGATCAAGGCGCCGGCATGGGGCACCGCAATCCACGAAAGACCCTGGAAGGCGGGAACCCCGGACAGGCCGAGCGTGAGCGCCGCCGAAACCGCGATGAGCAGGAGCGCGGCACGGGCGGCGGGCCCGGTTCCAAACGACACGGCGAGCGTCCGCTTTCCTGCAGCGGAGTCTGCGCTCCGATCGGGGATCCCGGCGAGAATGATCGCGGGCGACACGGCGAGTCCGATGGTGAGCCCGAAAATCCATGGAAGCGGGTCCAGGAGGCTCCCTCCCTGAACGACATGTCCGAGCAGGACGACGCCGGGACCGTGTGTGAGAGCCACATCGATCTCCCCCAGGCCCCGGTGGCTGAATTGGAGGGGTGGGATGGTGTAGCCGAGTGCGATCACGGCGAGGACGGCCAAAATCGCGAAGACGGGGCCGGGCGACGGAACGGTCGCGAGGAGAGTTGCCGAGGAGATAGCGAAGACGCAGAGGGAGAGCTGGGCTCCTCGCCACAGCTCCGTCGGCTTCATCCCGCGTTCGTGAAGACTCCGGCTCCCCCCTGTGAACGGGCTCCAGTTCCGATTCTGCGCATCGCTTTCGCGGTCGTAGAGGTCGTTCGTGATGACGGTCGCGATCTTCAGGCTGATCATCGCTACGAGCCCGAGCGCGAAGGCGAAGAGCGTGATGCCTGCACCCGCTACGAGCGCTCCAATCAGGTAGCCGAGAATGCTCATTGGGTAGAACTGTGGTCGTACCGCGCCCACCCACATCCTGATTGCGCAGGTGACCCGCTGCCGTGTGCTCCGAGGCCCCCGGGCGAGGAGGAGACCGAGGTCCCGCGCAGCAGTCAGCCAGGCACGGCGCGCTTGCTCCTCGCTGTGGCTCGGCCGGGCGAATGCCGTGGCCTTCACGGTCTCGATGCCACAGAGCGCCAGGGTCGCGCGACGCATCGCCCGCGTTCCAGGAGCGGCCTGGATCCAGCGGTAGACGAGCGGTGGGACGTCCATCGTGGTGATCAGCTCGGCGGTGCGGCCGTGGAGCAGGCCGTAGTAGTGACCGTTCCGCTCGCGAAAGGCGAACCCGGGCAGGAGTACCCGGTCGAGGAACCCTTTCATCCGTGCAGGCATCGTTCCCCACCAGTTCGGATAGACGAAGACGAGATGCTCCGCCCATTCGATGAGCGCTCTCGCCTCTGCGAGATCGGGTTCGAGGGGCTGCTCCGCCGGAGATGTCGCCAAAACGTCGGGGTCGAACCTAAGGCTGCCGATCTGGACCTCGACCACCTCGCACCCCGCTTCGCGTGCGCCGTCCGCATAGGCCGACGCGATGGCGCCGTTCAGGCTGCCGCTCCTAGGGTGGCCGAGGATGACAAGTACCCGCATCGGCCCGCTCGTTGCCTCTTTGTGAAGGGCGGTGAGACCCTGGTGCCCAGGGTCCGGTCGGCGTCGCGAACGCGCAGGGATGCAAGTGACAGGCCCGTTCGAAGGAGGAGCAGGGGATGGCACCGGCGCGAGTGGAACGGAGTTTGCAACTCATTGGGGATGCCGAGCACCCGCAGCAGGGTGTGCGTTTCGACCATCCTCAATGTGGAGCCATACCGATGAAGATCATGCACCTGACGACTCTGGCGTTCGTTTCCGTCATGCTGGTGGGATGTGAGCCGCCCGATCCAGAGGAGCCCGCCGTACCCGATGACGATCAGCCCGTGATGGAGGAGGACCGGGACTTCGAGGAGGAGACGGTGAGTCTCGGTGACGTCGATGACTCTGGTGTGACTGGGGAAATTCGGTTGGTCGAGGACATGAACCGGACCCAGGTGATGCTGGAGGTCGAAGGTGCCCAGCCGAACGCTACGCTTTCGGCCCGGGTGGCGATGGGCAGCTGCGACCGGATCGATGAAATCGACCGCGGAGAGCAGCCGGATGAGGAGCCGGGACAACAGCCGGGCGAGCAGATGATGGATCAGCAGCAGGAGCTCGAAACCATCCAAACAAATCCGGATGGGTACGGAGTGAGCTCGACTGTCCTCGAGATGCCGATGAATCAGCTCGTCGACGGGAACCATGTGCTGATCGTGGAGGACGAGGCTGGACAGATCGTCTCCTGCGCGGACCTCGACCGCGGAATGGGCTGGTAGCAACATCGCGAGCTGCAGAGGCCGGCATGAATCCCGGGCGGCGAGGTTTCCCCGATCCGAGGGGAAACCACCCGCCCGGGTTGCCGTGTGCGACTGACGGCCAGAACCAGATAGCAATTCAATCCCCAGGAGGTACCATGGCCAAGGCAGTCTTTTGCATAGCGAATACGAGAGATCAGGCGGAGACCATCGTCGATCGGCTCCGCGTGGCAGGATTCACCGGCGACGACATCTCGGTGCTGCTTCCCGATAAGTCGGGAACGAAGGACTTCGCCCACGAGAAGGCGACGAAGGCTCCCGAGGGCGGTCTGACAGGGGCTGGAGCAGGCGGGGTCGCGGGCGGTGCCCTCGGGTACCTGGCCGGCATTGGAGCGATTGCCATTCCCGGCATCGGGCCGCTCGTCGCGGCCGGGCCGATCATGGCAGCCCTGAGTGGCGCGGCGGTCGGTGGGGCTGTGGGAGGTGTAACCGGGGCGCTGGTCGGGATGGGGATGCCGGAGATTGAAGCCAAACGGTACGAAGGGAAGGTGAAGGAAGGCAACATCCTGATCTCAGCGCATGCGGAGAATCAGGAACAGAGCCGTGTGGCGAAATCGATCTTCGAGGAAGTCGGAGCGGAGGACATATCGACCGGCGGAGTCGAGGATGTGGATGAGGACACCGAGGGAAGGCGTGCCGGCGAGGGCCGGTCTCGGGAGATGCGGACCGGCGAGCGGAGCGTCGGACACGGCCGTGGCATGAGTGAGGCCGAGCGGCGGGGGGAGCGGGACATCGAGGGCCCCGGTCCCGGTCCTGATCCGGAGCGGCGGCGATAAGGGTCGCCACGATCCACTGGGTAACATCCGGCGCTGTATCTCGAGGCGCCGCACGAAGCGGGGAAGGTCCTTGAGGACCTTCCCCGCTCTTGTCTCAAGGTTTGCCGGTAGGAGGAGCTTCCGCGCCCGCTCGCAGCCTGCGATCGAGGGAGCTGTCGCGACCGAAGGAAAAAAATCCCTGCCCCGTCGGCTTAGCTCCCGCTTTAACGTCTGTGCCAGTCGTCGAGCGGTGGGTGCATTTGCTCGGTGCGGCCGGCCTCGGGACACCATGTAACATGCGTCCTATAAGTGACTTACACGTCTCCATGGTGGTTTGATCTGCTCATGGCACACGACTTGCTCTTTGCCTCGTGCACCAGCCATCGGATGCCTTCCGGGGGCTGATCGAATGCACCACTCGACAACGTCATCTAAAGGAGGGTTCCATGTACCGGAGATCGCCCAATCCCTACTCCGCAACGGGAGTGCTGATCGTCCTCGTGGCTGGTGTCTGGGCCTTTGGCCCAGTGGACGCACCTGACACGGCCGCGGAGTCGCAGTTTGCTCAGCAGTTCGCGGACACGATTCCCGAGCAGCCGGAGCAGCACGATCCACAACAGGTGCCTGGAGCCCAGGAGGAACAAGAGTGCCAGGCCACCTTCCAACCCGAGTCGATCGAGGCCGGGACGGTTCACGAAGAGGTGCACGTGACGTTCACGGAGCCCATCCAGCATGTGGAGGATGTGGAAGTGGACGAGGAAAGTGGTCTGAACGTCCTGTGGACGCACGACGACGACGATGACCTCGCAACTGCCGCTCGGGTCCGCGTAAGTGCCGTCGGCGCGCAGGAGGGCACCTGGCGGGTGACGTTCGAAGATGAGGCAGGCAAACTCTGCGAGGGTCGGATCACCGTTACCGGCGGGAACTGACGGCCACCTCTGATTCGCCATCGGTCCGACGCCGGGTCGCAGAAGGTTTCCAACTCCTTCCCCGCGCCTTCCCGAAGGGGGGGCAGCCCGCTCCAGGGCTGTCCCCCCTTTTTTGCTCGTCCGGAATCCATGGCGCCGGCGTAAACCTGCTCCGGCGCTCAGTCGCTCTGGGCGATCTCCCGCGAATCGGCAAGCCCGGCCGCGTCCGATTCGAACAGGGGCGAGAGCGCCGGCCCGAGCATCCGGAGCACCTGGGCCGGGAGCGAACTCGTGAAGGTGTAGCCGCCGGAGGCTTCGCCGGAGACGAACACGGTGAGTGTGCCAAAGAACCGGTCGCCCAGGATGAACACGAAGGTCGCAGTCCGGTTGACGGGCCGTTCGTCGACGAGCCGTCCTCCGGGAGCGAAGACCTTGAACGTATGGTTCCCGGTGCCTGTCTTTCCCGCCACGGAGACTGTGCCTCCCCCCGGCAGTGGGATCCCTCCTGCAAGCCTTCGCCCAGTACCCTCGCTCACCACCGAGGCGAGTGCCGCACGCCCGACCGCGGCGGCCGCCGGTGAGAGCACGGCCTCGCCTCCCTCGGGCGAGGACCGGAAGATCGTCTCGTACGGGGTGTTCTCCGCGAAGTGGAGCTCGGTCACGCGCTCGACCGGTTGTCGGACGCCATCGTTCAGCAGGATGCCCACGAGTTCGGTAAGGGCATCCGGTCGGTCGGCCGAGCTTCCGATCGCGGTTGCATAGGAGGGCACCAGGGCATCGAAGGGGTAGCCGAGGCGCCTCCATGCCCGGTGAACCTCCTTGAAGGCGTCCTCCTCGATCAGGATCCGGATCCGCTGGTCTTGCGCGGATCGATGCCGGGTGCGAACGAGCCATCCATAGCTCTCGAGGCGTGCCTCCACGCCGGCATCGAGGACCTCGGAAAGGGTCGCCTCCGGGCGGGCGAGGAGATGGCGGGCCACCTGAAGCTCGAGGGGGTGGATGCCGGCGAGATAGCCGAGATCGGCAAGCCCCCATGCCGAGGGGTTGGCTCGCCGGAAGAGGTCCTCGGTCCGCTCGGCCGTCAGCGACGCTCCTTGTGGGCGGGACCGGAGGAACTTCGCCATCTCGTCGAGCCTGGCGGCGGGAAGGACCGCGCGAAACGCCCAGGCGAGACGAACCGGCGTGACGGCCCCACCGTCGGCCAGCACTTCGAGAATCCGCTCCGATGTTCGGTCCTCGGCCCCCGCGGGATAGCGCCGGTAGAAGCCGGACATGAACTGGCTGCCCTCTACATGCGCGAAACGCTCGAGGTACCACTCTCTGCGTGGGTCCTGGGGATCCTGGAGCACGTCCCAGGTGGAGGCGTCGATGTGGTGACGGACCAGGTCACGCATGAGCCGGATGAAGGGGAGATTGATGGAATGGGCAAATGCATCCCGCACCGAGACCACCTGGCTGTCGTGGATCCGATCGAAGTTCCGGAAGGTGTGGACGCCTCCACCCGTGAAGAATCGCTCGGCCGGGCTTGCGGAGTAGCGACGATCCATCGCTGCCTCGAGGAGCTCCACCACCTCCGCGTCGGGACGTCGTCGGAGGAAGTCGACCGTCCATTGCGCGAGCCGGTGCTCCGGGTGGATGGCCACGGCCTGCAGTTCCTCGGGGGGGAGGGCCGAGAATCGCTGGTGAAGCTGCTCCATCACCTCCAGGTAATGGACGAAGGTCCGAAGCTTCGCCGTAGACCCGAGGTCGAGCTTCGTCCCGCGGTTCAGGTTGAACGGTCCCTCGAAGTTGTCCGTGTCCACTCGGATGAAATTCGCGTTCTCCCCCCTTTCATAGAGGGTGAAGGCGTACTGTACCCCTGCCGGGCCCCCTGTTTGGAGGAGGCGTGCGGCCCGGAGTCCCTCGGTCTGCACGAAATCCTCGTCGTGGAGTCGTGCGAGGAGGGCTGCGACATCCCTCTGAACGGAATGGTCGAAGGTGCTCCGTACCGTAAGGTCCAGCCGGTCGAGCTCGTACAGGTCGGTCAGCCCCAGGGTCTGCGTGAGCGAGGACCGCACTGCGTTCGCTGCCTTCCGGTCGACGAACTCCGGCCGCCCCCGCTCCGGCGCTCGTGTCCGGAGGGTGGTCTCGGCCTGTCGGGCCGCTTCCCCCAACTCGGCCGAAATGATGTTCCGCCCGACGAGAAGGTCGAGGTATACATCGACCATCCGGTCCAGACCTTTCCGACCTTCTGGTCTCACGAGGTGCCACGAGGGTCTCCGCTGCGCCAGAAGAAGGCTGAGGACCTGACGGTACGCGACGGCCTGCTCGGCGAGTTCCTCGGCTACCCGTCCGCCGTCTCCCACGTCAGCCGTGAGCAGCTCGGACACCCGATCCGCATCGACTCCGTACCACGCCCACAGCCCGTCCTTGAGGCCGGTCACCTCCCCATGCCCTGCGATGGCCGCGAACGGCACCGAGTTCAAGTAGTCGACGGCGACACGCCGCCGGGCCCCCATGCTGTTGTCTCCGTCCAGGTATGTACGGAGGGAGGCGGAGGCCATTTGCCTGAGCTTCTCCCCGGGGCCGGGAGTGATTCCTTCGGGAGAATGCCGGAACTTCTCCATCTGAGTGGCCAGGGTGCTCGCACCCGGAACGGAGCCGTCGGTCAGGGGAGCCATGACCGTGAACTCGATGGAGGCGCGAGCGAGGCGGCGCCACTCCACCGCCGGGTTCCGGTGAGGATAGCGGGAATCGAGGAGGGTTCGGTTCTCGATGAAGAGGAGAGTCTCCACGATCAGAGGGGGAACCGATTCGAAAGTGGGATATACCCGCTCTGGCTGAGTCGCGCGAAAGAGTGGCTGGTCGTTCCTGTCGAGCACCTCGAGGCCGGCCTGCACCTTTTCACGGTACACGGGGATGAGACCCCATCGAGCCAATCGGTGGAAGGGCGGCGAGACCTGCGCCTGGTGATCGATCCGAAACCCCCGCTCGTCGAGGCGGGAAGTCCATTCCGGAATCCGCGGATACCCGAGACGCTCGTTGTACGGGCCCGAGGTCGGAAATACGATGGACGAGCTCGGCCCCGGCTCGACCTGGTAGCTGAGGGTCGGGGCCACATACGTGCCCAGAACGTGGGCTTGCATGCGGGAGGTGACGCCTTCGAACCCGACCAGGGCAACGATCGCGCCGGCAAGGAGCGTCGAGAGGGTGAACGGATGAAGGAGCCTGCGTATAATCCGTCGAGGGAGGGGGGCGGATGGCCCGTGTCCGGTCGTGGCATCCTCCTCCTCGGCGGATGGACGAGGCGACGGTCCGGGGGTGGTCCTGGAGTCCCTGCGAACGGACCTCCGGGAGAAGGGTTTCATCATTCCTGTCGGAAAGGGTTGGCCTCGCCGAGGAGGGAGCTCATCGGCTCGCCTTCTACCCCGGGCCCGTCTCTCCGGTGCCTCAGCACCTCTCCTCGTCCTCACGGTCGAATGGAGAGACGGGTTTGGGGGCCGTCCAGGTGGCGAGGGCTGGCACCGGAGTGGTGATCTTCCAATCTTCACGAAGGATCGACAGAGGAAGGTCCAGCCCAAACCGCAAGGAGGTGCTCCGTGTACCGAAGGATTCTCGTTCCCCTGGATGGTTCCCGCTTTTCGGAAAACGCCATACCGCGGGCACTGGCCATCGGAGGTGAGGAGCCTTCGCGGGTCCATCTGGTTGCCGTCGCCGGCTCGAGCATCGGAACGGAAGCTCGAACCGCCGTTCGGGCTCCCGCGGAGGCGGAGGATCGCACCCGCGCCATCCACGCCGCGGATCGGTACCTCGAAGGCGTCGAGGAGCGTCTCGGGGCATTGGCCCCGGAAGCGCAGGTGAGTCGAAGGGCACTTCCACCGGGAAACGTGGCTCATTCGCTCCGGCGGGAGATCGAAGAGGAGTCCCTGGATCTCGTGGTGATGTCGACGCACGGGCGCGGAGGGGTTCGCCGGGCCTGGTTGGGAAGCGTGGCCGACGGCCTCATCCGGAGCTCGCCCGTTCCGGTTCTGCTGGTTCGGCCGGAAGGGGAGGGTGCCGACTCCGAAGAGTATCCGGACCCATTGTCCGAACCTGCGGCAGGCCCCTTCAGGCATGTGTTGGTACCGGTCGATCGTTCTCCCGACTCCGCCGATCTGGTACGGCATGCGGTGGGTGTCGCTCGAGGGGGTGCGAAGGTGACGCTCCTGCACGTCGTACCACCCGTCCCCGCCGGGGCATATCCGTACATGACGCTGCCCGCAAGGGAAGATGAATCGGCGGAGGAGCTGGTTCGCACGGCGGAGGAGGAACTGGAATCGTTGGCTGCAGGGATTCGCGGAAAGGGAATCTCGGTCGACGTGAAGGTGGTCGCCCCAAGCGAGCCGGTGCCCGGGATCTTCAGCGTCGCGGAGGAAGGAGGTGTAGATGTGATCGCGATGAGCACCCGAGGGAGAGGCGGAGTCGCGCGCCTGCTGCTCGGAAGCGTTGCAGACAAGGTGATCCGTGCGTCGCGGATGCCGGTGCTCGTATACCGTCCTCCCGAAGAGCAAGTGGGATGAGGGGGACGAGTCCGCCGCGGAGGATCCGGTGCGGGGCTCGGTGCTTTGCCCTCCTGTTCGGCCTCGTTCTGGTAGCCACTCCGGCCGCAGCGTCGGATCCGGGTGGCGACGAGTTCAAGGGGGCCCTGGTCGGGTCCGGCTTCGCTCCGGTCGCCAACCCTCTCGAACTGCCGGAGGCTACCCCTCACTCAGGGGGCAGGGAAGCACGCGAGGTCGGGGTCGCTCAGGAGTATTGGCACGGCCTGCGGGGTGTCGCGGCAGCGGATCGCCTCTACGCCGGAGCCTGGGCGCTTCACTTTCGGCGCATGCACGATGGCCTCAGTGTGCATCCGTTGCTCGGCTTGAGCCGGTCCGGCTTCTACGCCGCCACCTTCGTCAACTCCCATGGAAATCGCTCGTGGGCGGGAGGGATCAGTCGCACCGTTGCCGCGTTGGACCGGAGGGATGCGGGCATCTCGCTCGGGTACCGTGTGGGAGGCGTAGCCGGTTATGACGAGAGGTTGACCGATCTGGCCGGTCGGTGGCCCGTGATTCCGGCGGCCGAGGTTACCCTGTCTCTTCGCTTCCGGCGCTTTGGCATCCAGCTCGGCTCAGCCGGAGTGATCGCTTCCGTCGGCACCTTCATCGAACTGAGGTCGCGGTAGATGGAAGGGACCGAAGGTGATCTGGGGATGGCCCCCCTCGTTCCCCGCCAATGGCTGGTGTTCTCGATCCGGCGGCCCCCGCTCGGAGAAGAGTTCCTGGTCGC
Source organism: Gemmatimonadota bacterium (assembly GCA_007121455.1). GTDB lineage: Bacteria > Gemmatimonadota > Gemmatimonadetes > Longimicrobiales > Gaopeijiaceae > SKKN01. Next base: position 55,447 of record SKKN01000003.1, read on the forward strand.
GGACGCCTTCGTTCGGATGGGCGGGCGGGCCGTGGAGCGCCGAGAGGGCAGGATCAGGGCATACTTCCCTCCGGCGCCCGACCCGGATGCGTTCGCTCTGGAGCTCGAGTCGGTCCTGCGTTCCCGGACGACCGTCATGAATCTTGGGTTGGAGTGGCAGTGGGACCTGACCGGGAGGGCCCCGCATGGAGCATCAAGGGGGGCGCGGGCTCGACGCGTAGGCCCCCGACTCGTGATCGTTTCTCCTGGTCCCGACTCTCCGGTGCCGCCCCCGGAAGGAAGGGACATTTTCCTTCAGATCGATTCGGGAATCGCGTTCGGGAGTGGGGAGCATGGGTCGACTCGTGCGGCCCTTCGGCTTCTGGCCCTTTCCGTGCGGCGCGGCGACCGGGTGCTCGATGCCGGGGCGGGGTCCGGCATCCTGTCCGTGGCGTGCGCACGATTGGGCGCCCACAGCGTGACCGCGGCCGACGTAGATCCCTATGCTTTGGCGTCGGCCCGGCGTAATGCGGAGCTGAATGGGGTGGCCGAGCAGGTTCAGGTGCGTCGCCTGGACCTCACTGCGGAGGTCCTGACGGAAGCGGATTCCTACGACGGGATCCTCGCGAACCTCGAAAGCGATGCGCTCCTCGAGTGCCTTCCGGGCCTCGAGCGGGTGCTCTCCGAGGACGGTTGGTTCATCCTCTCCGGTGCTCCGAAAGGGGAGCGGGCGGTCGTGGTCGAGTCGGCCGAGGTCACCGGGATGATGCTCGTGGAGGAGGCGGTGGACGACGGATGGTGGGCGGGGCGATTCCTCCGAGCGTGAGACGCGAGCATCCCGGTGGGATGGAACGCGACCTCATGGATGACAGAGGTACACCGTCGCCGGGAGCACATTCCTGGGCTCGAACTCCGATTCGACCTGCCTGAAGACCCTTTCGAGGGGCCGCCGTATCGTAGGGGAGAACTGGTAGACCAGCATCGCCCCTTCGGGGTCGAGAATCGACCTCGTGTGTTCGAGAATCGAGTCCCGCAACGCCTCCGGCATCAGGCTGAAGGGGATCCCCGACAGGACATAATCGGCTCGTCCGGCGCCTCGTTCCTCCAAAGCCGCTGCGACCTCCTCCGCAGAGCCGTGGATCACTTCGAGGCGTGGATCCTGGATCTCTTCGAGGTGGCGCACGAAGTCCGATTGCGTCTCGAAGACGAGCAGGCGTCCGTCCGGCCGCATGCGTTTGAGGATCTCCTCCGTGAACGTCCCCAGGCCCGGGCCGTATTCCACGATCAGGTCTGCCCGCTCCCAATCGACCTGGCGCAACGCCCTCCGCACCAGGTACCGGGAGCTGGGGATGAGCGACCCCAACATCGCCGGGTCCTTGAGGAAGGTCCGACCGAAGACGAGGAGATTGTGGCCTCTTGAATGGCCGTTCGATCCATTTCCGCGTTGGGCGCGAGGCGACTCGTTCGACATGTTCATCCGTGATTGTGGCGTGTGTAGAACAACTTCAGTCTGAGAAGGTGCAAGGTTCGGTGCGTTTGCGCACGTCGGGGCGGAATCTGCTCATCCAGCCGCGGACATTCAGGAGCCCGTGGCCGGGAGGTGCTCCGGTCCGGGCTCGACAGAGTACTGCAGCACGTCCCGTGCCCGCCTCCACACACGGTCGAAGGCGTCTTCCGTCAATCTTCCGGTGAAGGTATTCTGCTGGCTCGGATGGTAGGATCCGAGGAGGAGGAGGCCGTCGTTCAATCGAACCTCCGCGCCGTGGCCGAAGAGCGGCTTCGGACTCGGGACGGGGAGCTCGCGGTCCCGGAGAATGCGCAGGCTGTGGTCCCACGCGAAGCTCCCGAGCGCGACGATGCACCGGAGGCGGGGAAGGAGGCAGTCGATTTCCCGTTCCACGAAGGGGCGGCAGTTCCGACGCTCCTCCGGTCGGGGCCGGTTCTCCGGAGGCGCGCAGTGCACTGCGGCCGTCAGGTACGCGTCGACGAGCTCGAGACCATCCTCCGGGTGGGTCGCCTCGGCCTGAGTAGCGAAGCCGGCGCGGTGAAGAGCTCGAAAGAGCCAGTTCCCGGAGCGGTCTCCGGTGAACATGCGACCGGTGCGGTTCGCTCCGTGTGCTGCAGGCGCGAGTCCCATGATGAGCAGTCGTGCCGCCGGATCTCCGAAACCGGGGACCGGTCGTCCCCAGTAGGCCTCGTCCCGATAGGCCGCCCGCTTCTCCCGAGCCACTTTTTCCCGCCAGGCCACGAGGCGTGGACAGGCGCGACATTGCACGACGTCGTCTCGTATGCTCCGTAAAGACTCGTCCATGGCACCGGATACCGGTTGGTCATCATGGGGTTCCGGTGGATCGGGACGCACCGGTTCGATATTCCCGGGAACGAGGACCTTCCGTCTCCTCCGACATTAGCCTGCCTAATGTATCTGCGGGTTGACATAACAAAAATTCACCCTATTCTTGTAGCCATGTCATTTGATGCGATCAAGGTTTTCTGTGACGTGGCTCAGCAACGGAGCTTCTCGGAGGGCGCGAAGCTGAATGGGATTACCCAGTCTGCCGCGTCCCAGCGTGTTCGTACGCTCGAGGAGGAGCTCGGCGTCCAGCTGATCGACCGCTCGACCCGCCCCTGCCGCTTGACCGCGCAGGGCCGGTCCTATTTCCGCGGATGCCGGGACATCCTCGATCAGTACCAACGCCTGATCCTGGAGATCGAAGGGAAGGCGCGCCCGCTCCGGGGGCATGTGGAAATCGTTTCGATCTACTCTGCCGACGTTGCCCACCTGGAGCGCGTCAGAGAACGCTTTCACGAGAGCCACCCGGGGTCTCGCGTGCAGATCCATTACCTTCAACCTGCGGCGATCAACGATTGGGTGAAGGATGAGCAGTGTGATTTCGGGATCCTTTCCTATCCGGAGAGGTGGCCCGCGCTCGCATCCATCCCCCTTCGGGACGAGGGAATGGTCGCAGTCTTCCCGCCCGGCCATCGCTTCTCGAAGCGCGCAAGCATCTCACCTGCCGACCTGGCGGAGGAGAAGCTGGCCGGTTTCGACGGGGAGCTCCCGATATCGAAGGAGATCCGTTCCTACCTCCGGCATCACGGCGTACGGCCAAAGCTGGCGGTTTCCTTCGACAACGTCGACACCATCAAGGCGGCAGTCGCCGATACGGGCGCGGTCGCGATCCTTCCGGAGCGGACGGTTCGCTCGGAAGTAGGGCGGGGCATGGTCGGTACGGTTACGCTCCGCCCCACCTTGACCCGGCCACTGGCCGTGGTTCACAGACGCGACCGGGAGTTTCCTCCGGTCGTTCAAGCATTCCTCGACGAGCTCTTCCGGTCGGAAGGGCTGGAGTCCGAGGAACGGCGTCGCGCTGCGGTCTAGGCGTCGGCTCTACACAAGACGATTGATTGAAGGGCCTGGCCCCGGGGTCGCCGTCGCACCTGCGAGGCGGATCCGGCCGGGCTCTTGCGCGCGCCGCACCACATCGGACGGCGTCCCCGCGCGATAGACTCAGTTCGAGGAGAATTCGATGGACCGGTTTCGATTTCCGGAGGCTCAGGGTCTGTACGACCCTCTTCAAGAAAAGGACAATTGCGGAATTGGACTCGTTGCCCATGCGAAAGGGGAGCGGTCTCACGGGATCGTGAGGGATGGCCTCTCGATGCTGGAACGCATGTCTCATCGAGCCGGTCGGGGATGCGACGACGAGACCGGAGATGGAGCGGGGATTCTGGTGGCGCTCCCTCACGCATTTTTCCGGAGGGTGGTCGGGGGCGAACTGGACGTGGATCTGCCCGAATCAGGCCGCTATGGGGTCGGCATGATCTTCCTCCCTCGTGATCCGGAGGAGCGAGGGTTGTGCAAGCAGCTTCTCGAGGGATTCATCGCGGCCCAGGGTCAACGTGTGCTGGGCTGGCGCCGTGTCCCCACCGCCAATGACGGAATCGGGAGGGATGCCCGGACTTCCGAGCCGGTCGTGGAGCAGGTGTTCATCGAGGCGGTCGGAGAGATCGACCAGGACGCCTTCGAGCGACAACTCCTCCTCATCCGCAAGCAGGCGTACCACACGATCCGGGAGAGCGACCTCCGGGAAGTGGATGCGTACTACGTCTGCAGTCTCTCGAGCCGCACCGTCGTCTACAAAGGACAGCTCACCCCCGAGCAGCTTTCCTCCTATTACTCCGACCTTCGTGCGCCCGATTTCAGCAGCCATGTCGCGCTCGTACACGCGCGATTCAGCACGAATACGTTCCCGAGCTGGTCGCGTGCGCAGCCGATGCGCTTCATGGGTCACAATGGGGAGATCAATACCCTCCGCGGCAACGTGAACCGGATGCGCGCCCGCCAGGGCGTGCTCAAGAGCTCCCATTTCGGTCCGGAGCTCAAGAAGATCTACCCCGTCATCGATCCGGAGACTTCGGATTCCGGCATCTTCGACAACGTCCTCGAGCTGCTTGCGCTGGCAGGGAGAAGCCTGCCGGAGGCCGTCATGATGATGGTGCCGGAGGCGTGGGAGAACGACGAGGCGATGTCGCCGGACCGGAAAGCGTTCTACGAGTATCACGCGTGCCTCATGGAGCCGTGGGATGGCCCGGCTTCGATCGTCTTCACGGATGGCCGATTCGCCGGCGGCGTGCTCGACAGAAACGGCCTCAGGCCGAGTCGGTTCTGGGTCACGGATGACGACCGGGTCGTCCTCGCGAGCGAGGTTGGGGTGCTCGACCTGCCGGCGGAGCGGATCACCGCGAAAGGCCGGCTACGCTCCGGATGGATGTTCCTGGTCGACTTCGAGAAGGGACGCCTCGTTGCGGACAAGGAGATCAAGGAGGTGATCGCGGGTCGCCGGCCTTACCGGCAGTGGAACGATCGGCAGCGAATCCGACTCGAGGATCTGCCCGAAGCGGCCCCGCCGGGCGGAGACCCCGAGACGCTTCTTCCTCGCCTGAGGATGTTCGGGTATACCAGCGAGCATCTGGATTTCGTCATGCGACCGATGGTCCAGAAGGGGAAGGATCCCACGGGTTCGATGGGCAACGACGCGCCGCTTGCCTTCCTGTCCCATGACGGACGCCTGCTGCCCGAGTACTTCAAGCAACTCTTCGCACAGGTGACCAATCCCCCCATCGACTCCACGCGGGAGGCGGTGATGATGTCCCTTCTCGCGCCCACGGGCCCGGAGGGGAACATCCTGGAGTCGGTGGAAGCCGATGCCGAGCGTGTGTGGATCAAACATCCGGTCCTCACGGATCAGGGTCTGGCGCGCCTCAAGGAGCTCGATCACGGGGGATGGAAGAGCTCCGTCATCGACATCACCTATCCACGGGATGCCGGAGAGGAAGGGCTTCAGCCAGCGCTCGACAGGATCTGCGCCGAAGCATCCAGGGCGATCCGGGAAGGCTATCGCTTCATCATCCTCTCCGATCGGGCCGCAGGCATGGACCGCATTCCGCTGAGTGCGCTTCTCGCCGTCGGGGCGGTCCACCAACACCTCGTAGGCTCGGAGGAGCGGACCACCGCCGGGCTTCTCGTGGAGACCGGCGAAGCCCGTGAGGTCCATCATTTTTGCACGCTTCTCGGCTACGGAGCGGATGGGATCAACCCGTACCTCGCCTATGAGGCGCTCGACAAGCTTCGCACCGATGGCCACCTCCCCGGAGTCTCGGCCGATGAGGCGCGGAGCCGGTATCGCGACGCGATCGGAAGCGGAATCCTGAAGGTGATGGCGAAGATGGGCATCTCCACGCTGACCGGGTACAAGGGAGCTCAGATCTTCGAGGCCGTTGGACTCGCGCCTGAAGTGGTGGAGCGCTCGTTCGCAGGCACCCCGAGTCGGCTGAAGGGCGTCGGGTTTCGGGAGCTGGCGCGAGACGCGGTTCGGCGGCACCACGCCGCCTGGCCGGTCCGGACGACCGGCCGGCTCCCCGCTCTCTCGAATCCCGGCCAGTATCACTGGCGGCCCCGGGGCGAGAAGCACATGTGGAATCCGGAGGCGATCTCGGCGGTGCGCCGCTCCGCTCAAGGCGGAGACCGACAGTCGTACGAGGAGTTCGCACGGCTCTCGAACGACGATGCACGCGGACGTTGCACGATTCGAAGTCTCCTCGGGCTCCGCACGCAGCCTGCGATCCCGGTCGAGGAGGTCGAGCCCGCTGCCGAAATCGTGAAGCGGTTCTCGACCGGCGCGATGAGCTTCGGAGCACTCTCCAAGGAAGCACACGAAACGCTCGCCGTCGCCATGAACCGGATTGGGGGCAAGTCGAACAGCGGGGAAGGCGGGGAGGACCCGGTGCGCTTCTCTCCGATGGCGAACGGCGATTCGCGCCGATCCGCGATCAAGCAGGTGGCCTCCGGGCGCTTTGGAGTGACCCTGGAATACCTCGTGAACGCGGACCAGCTCCAGATCAAGATGGCGCAGGGAGCGAAGCCCGGGGTCGGGGGAGAGCTCCCTGGATCGAAGGTGAGCGATGAGATCGCCCGGGTGCGCCACACTACGCCCGGGGTGACCCTCATCTCGCCTCCTCCCCATCACGACATCTATTCGATCGAGGACCTGGCGCAGCTCATCTACGATCTGCGGAACGCGAACACGCGGGCTGATGTGAGCGTCAAGCTCGTCGCGGCGATGGGCGTCGGGGCGGTGGCCGCCGGAGTCGCGAAGGCTGGGGCCGATCACATCCTGATCTCGGGACACGATGGAGGGACGGGGGCTTCGCCGCTGACGAGCATCAAACATGCCGGCCTCCCCTGGGAGCTCGGGATCTCCGAGGTCCACCAGACGCTCGTGATGAACGATCTTCGAGGCCGGGTCCGCCTCGAGACGGATGGACAGATGAAAACCGGCCGCGATGTGGTGATCGCGGCGCTGCTCGGGGCCGAGGAGTTCGGGTTCTCCACTGCGCCCTTGATCAGCATCGGGTGCATCATGATGCGAAAGTGCCATCTCAATACGTGCCCGGTGGGCGTCTGCACCCAGGACCCGGAGCTGAGGGCTCGGTTTTCGGGACAGCCGGAGCACGTGATCAACTACCTGTTTCTGGTGGCGGAGGAGGCGCGCGAGCTCATGGCGGGGCTCGGTATCCGCACGATGGATGAGCTGATCGGCCGCGCCGACCTGCTGGAGGCGAACCTGGATCATGCGGAAGAGCGGGCTGCCGGCCTCGACCTCACGCCGATCACCACTTCGGCGGTGGCTCCGCGACCCGGTGTGGCGGTGCATCGAGTGAGAAGCCAGTCGCGCGGGTTGGACCAGGTCCTGGATCGCAAGCTGATCTCGGAAGCCCGCGAAGCCCTCGAGCATGGGCGGCCGGTGCGGGTGAAGACCGCAATCCGGAATGTGGACCGAACCGTGGGCACGCTTCTCAGCCAGGAGATCGTCCGGAGGTATGGGCCAGGCGGAATCCCCGACGGAGCCGTAGCGGTGGAGCTCGCGGGCTCTGCCGGCCAGAGCTTCGGAGCATGGCTCGTCGAAGGCGTCACGCTCGAGCTGGAGGGCGACGCGAACGACTACGTCGGAAAGGGCCTGTCCGGTGGACGGATCATCATCCGGCCTCCGGCGGAATCTCCCTTCGTGGCGGAGGAACACGTCGTGCTCGGAAACGTGGCGCTCTACGGGGCGATTCGAGGCCAAGCCTACTTCAGGGGCAAAGCGGGCGAGCGGTTCTGCGTCCGCAACTCGGGGGCCGTGGCCGTGGTGGAAGGAGTCGGAGATCATGGCTGTGAGTACATGACCGGAGGGCGGGCCGTCATCCTGGGTGCCACCGGACGGAACTTCGCCGCCGGCATGAGCGGAGGAGTGGCGTACGTTTGGGACGTCGACGGGAGGTTGGCGAGCCGGTGCAACATGGAGCTCGTGGAGCTGGGGGGAGTGCACGAAGCGGACCAGAAGGAGCTCCGCTCTCTGGTGGAGGCGCACCTCCGGTACACGGGGTCGAATGTGGCGCGCCGGCTTCTCGCGGAGTGGGAGGCGGAGGTCCGGCGGTTCGTGAAGGTGATTCCCGCCGAGTACCGGAGGGCGCTCGAACGGCGGAAGGAGCAGGCCCAGATGGAAGAAGGGGAGAAGGTCGTGCTGACGGACATGGGGAGTGGCGGGCCGGGATCGCACCGGTCGGGTGCCGTGCGTGGCGGCGAGGCGAACGGCGCACAGACGTCCGTCGACCGAAAGGACAAGGCTCTCTCGCCGCGTGCAGGAGACGACTGATGGGAGATCCGAGAGGCTTTCTCAAGCATCGGCGCACGGAGGTTCCGGAGCGGGATGCGCGTCAGCGGCTTACCGACTTCCTCGAAATCTACGCGGAGGAGGACCAGGGAGAGCTTCGCGCACAGGGCGGCCGTTGCATGGATTGCGGAGTGCCCTTCTGCCAGGCCGACGCGGGATGCCCGATCGAGAACCTGATTCCCGAGTGGAACGATCAGGTTCATCAGGGACGATGGAGGGATGCCTTCGAGCGATTGTCGCGCACGAACAACTTCCCCGAGTGGACGGGGAGGATCTGCCCCGCTCCCTGTGAGGACGCTTGTGTGCTGGGCATCACCAGCCCTCCGGTGACGATCAAGCGGATCGAGCATGCGATCGCGGACGAAGCGTTCCGACAGGGCTGGATCGTTCCGAATCCGCCGTCGACCCGCACTGGGAAGCGCGTTGCGATCATCGGTAGCGGCCCGGCCGGTCTCACCGCGGCAGATCAGTTGAACCAGGCTGGTCACTCCGTCACCGTATTCGAGCGTGACGACCGCATCGGCGGGCTTCTCATGTATGGTGTCCCCAACCCGAAGCTGGAAAAGGGGCTGGTGGAGGAGCGCGTGGACGTGCTCGCGGAGGAAGGCATAGAGTTCGTTCTCAACACCGAGGTGGGAGTCGATGTCTCCGCGGAGGAAATCCACCGCGAGTTCGATGCTTGTCTCCTCGCATGCGGAGCACTCCAGCATCGGGATCTCGGCCTCCCCGGGCGGGAGCTCGAGGGCGTGCACTTCGCGATGGACTACTTGAAGGGCGTGACGAAGAGTTTCCTCGACTCGGGCTTCGAGGATGGGCACTACATCGACGCGCGCGGCAAGGACGTGGTAGTGATCGGAGGAGGGGACACGGGAGCGGACTGCATCGCGACGGCCTTCAGGCAGGAGTGCCGGAGCCTTCTCAACATCACTCGCCGCGATCGGGAACCCGGGCAGCGGGACGAGCGGCATCCATGGCCGGGGCCGAAGGGGACGTACTTTCTCGACTACGCTCACGTGGAAGGTGCGGAAGTCCTGGGCCGAGACCCCCGCGAGTACGGTGTTCTCCCCCTCGAGTTCGTGGATGATGGAGACGGCCGCCTCGGCGGAGTCCGAATCGAGCGGATTCGGTGGGAGGCTGACTCCTCCGGACAGAAGCAGATGATCCGAACAGGAGACGTGACGGTTCTCGACGCGGACCTGGTCTTCCTCGCCATTGGCTTCGTCGGCCACGACACTCCTTCGCTTCTTCAAGATCTGAGCGTGCCGGAGAGCCGGGGACTCGTCCCCCCCGCACGGAGCCACTACCACACCGAGGTCGAGGGGGTCTTCGTGGCTGGGGATATGCGACGCGGTGCTTCGCTCGTGGTCTGGGCCATGGCCGAGGGGCGCGGTGCTGCTTACGAGATCGACGCATGGCTGATGGGGTCATCCGATCTGGAGGCTCCCTCCTCGGCGTTCGTCGTGCCTCCGGGGGCCAGCTGGGGGAGAGAGGTCGCCAGTCGCCAGGAACGTGCAGGTTGACCCTCGACAGTCGCCCGGTTACGTTTTCCGTTGTCGGTGAGCGTTCTTCGGCATCTTAGCCGAAGTCCAAGGTGTGAGGACCTGGACTCTTACCGTCCGGTCCTCTTTTTTTGTGCTTCACCGACAGCGTACGGGGGCGTCTTCCCCCGGGACTCACAGGTGATCGATCGGTGCGGACATACCGGACCTCGAGACACCAGTACAAGCACGGAGGCGGTATGCGCAGCACAGGAACGGTCAAGTGGTTCAACGACGCCAAGGGCTTCGGATTCATCACGCCTGAGGACGGCGCCAAGGACTGCTTCGTCCATCACAGCGCGATCCAGGGCAGCGGGTTCAAGAGCCTGAACGAGGGCGACAAGGTCGAGTTCGACGTCGTCCAGGGCCAAAAGGGCCCGGCAGCCGAGAACGTCGTAAAGGTCAGCTGACGAGACCCTGACGTTCGGATCGCTCCGATCGGTTTCGGAGTGTGAGGAAAAAACGGCCACCCCGGTCATCCGGGGTGGCCGTTTTTTTTAAAAGAGGCAAGTTGATTTACCCGGCCTCGATCATCCGCCTTACCGGGCCGATCACCCCCATGTTGCCCGCACAGGGCCCGTCGATTGGAGTCGCAGCGAATGAGTTGCATGTCGCGAACCGTTTTTCTCCTCCCCTTCCTGTGGACGCTGGGCGTTCCGCTCCATGCCCAATCGCAGGAGCAGGGCGAGCTCCCCCTCGACGCTTCCGGCGTTCTCGAATTCACCACGGACGAGGGCACCTGGATCTCGCTCGACGTGACTCCGGACGGCCAAACCATCCTCTTCGAGTTGATGGGGGACCTCTACCGAGTGGCCCTCGAGGGCGGCGAAGCGACCCGTGTGACCGAGGGAATGGGCTTCGACAGCCAGCCGCAGATTTCTCCGGATGGCGAGTGGGTGGCCTTCGTGTCGGACCGGGACGGGAACGATAACCTCTGGGTCGCTCGAATCGATGGATCGGACGCGCGCAAGCTCTCCTCTGAACGGCGGGGAGCGGTCTTTTCGCCGAGCTGGACTCCGGACGGACGGTACCTGGTGGTTTCCCAGAGGGGCGAGCGAGGGGGAATCGAGCTTCGGATGTACCACCGAGAGGGTGGTTCGGGCTTTCCGCTGGAGGGAGGCGATGGAGAGGAGGGCGGCGGCTCGACCTCGACGAGCACTCCGACCCGGATGGGGCCGGTGGTGTCCCCGGACGGTCGGTACCTCTTCTTTTCGCAGGCGCCCACGGGCTCCTCGCAGCCCTTCCCCCGCTGGCAAATCGGGCGGATGGAGATGGCGACCGGGGCGGTGGACCTCCTGACCCAGGCGGAGTTCGGTGCGGTCCGTCCCGCCCTTTCGCCGGACGGGCGTCTTCTGGTCTACGCGACACGGCACGAGACGGAAACGGGGCTGCGGTTGAGGAACCTCGAGACCGGGGAAGACCGCTGGCTGGTCTGGCCCGTGCAGCCGGACGAGATCGAGTCAGGGGGAAGCCCGAGCAGAGACCTCTTTCCCGGATATGCGTTCACGCCGGACGGCCGTGAAGTGGTGGTGACGTTCGATGGCGGCATTCACCGGGTGGATGTGGAGACCGGTGAAGCGTCTCCGATCCCCTTCGAGGCCCGGGTCTCGGTCCCGGTCGGCCCCGATCTGGAGGCGCCCTACCGGTTGGATGATGGGCCTGTTCGGGCGACGCTCCTGCAGGACCCGCAGCTCTCCCCGAATGGTCAGCATCTCGTTTTTTCACTCCTCACGCACATCTACACCCTGGAACTCGGCCCCGAAGGCGAGCCCGAGGGGACGCCGCAAAGGCTCACATCGAGCCAGGACTGGGAGTTCAAGCCGACCTGGTCACCCGATGGGCGCTGGATCGCCTATGTGACGTGGGACGGATCCGATGGCCATGTCTGGAGGGTCCCGGCGGATGGCAGCGGTACTCCGGAGCGACTGACCTCCGTCTCCGCGTTCTATACGGACCTCGTCTATGCTCCGGATGGCGACAGGATCGTCGGACTCAGAGGAAACGCATACCTGAGGCAGCAGACCTTCAGCGAGTTCGGTGGCCTTCGGATCCCGCTGGATCTCGTGTGGCTTCCGGCCACGGGCGGGGATGTGGAGTTGGTCGCACCGGCACGGGGCCTCGGGGCGCCTCATTTCACAGGTGATCGAGAGCGCATCTTCGTCTACTCCAGCGAAGGTCTGATTTCGCTGCGATTCGACGGAACGGACCGGAAGACCCACCTCGAGGTCAGGGGCCCCGGCCGTTTCGGCGTCACTCGACCACCGGCGGCTTCCAGCGTCGTCATGCATCCCGACGGTGGAACCGCCCTCGCAGCCGTGAACAACCAGATCTGGGTCGTGGCTGTTCCGCCCTTCACCGGCTCGGCAGCGACGGTGAACGTGCGAAGCCCATCGTTACCCGCCTACCGGCTCACCGACATCGGTGCCGACTATTTCGGATGGGCCGACGAGGGAGGGACGATCACCTGGGCGGTCGGCTCCACATTCTACCGTCGCTCCCTCGAAAGCGTCGAACTGGGCGCAGAAGGGGCCGAAGGCGAGGATGACGGCGACGAGGAGAACGGTGTCGAGGGGCCGCGGGACCTCCACGAGGCAGTCGACGCCCTGGAGATCGTGATGGAGTTTCCGCGTGCGATTCCGCGCGGGACGGTGGTGCTTCGTGGCGGGACCGCGATCACGATGAACGGGGACGAGGTGATTCCCTCCGCCGACGTGGTCATCACGGACAACCGAATCACATACGTGGGGCCGATCGAGGAGGTGGACACCCCCGAGGACGCGCGCATCTTCGACGTCTCCGGAACGTATATCGTACCGGGCTTCATCGACACGCATGCACACTGGGAATTCCGAACCCACGACGTTCTCGAGCCACACAACTGGAGTCTCATCGCGAACCTCGCCTACGGCGTGACGGCCGGGTTGGACGTGCAGACATCCACGAACGACTACTTCGCCTACCGGGATCTGGTGGAAACAGGCCAAGCGCTCGGGCAGCGCGCTTTCATGACCGGGCCGGGGGTCTTCTCGAATCAGGATTTTCGCTCCTACGACGAAGTCCTGGCATATCTGCAGCGCTACCGTGACCACTACCGGACCGTGAACATAAAGTCTTACATGGTCGGCAATCGGGAGCAGCGGCAGTGGGTCGTCATGGCGGCCGAGGAGTTGGGGCTCATGCCCACGACCGAAGGCGGCCGGGATCTGAGGCTCAACATGACCCACGCTCTCGACGGCATGCACGGAAACGAGCACACGCTGCCGGTCTTTCCTCTCTTCAGGGACGTGACGGAGCTTTTCGCCCGTACCCGGACGGCGTACACGCCCACGCTACTCGTGCAATACGGGGGACCATCGGCCCGGGAATGGTTCTTCACCCGTACGGAGGTGTTGGATGACCCGAAGGTCAACCGGTTCAACCCGAGAAATCGACTGTCCGAAATGGCCCGTCGTCGCTCCCTCTGGGTGAGGGACGATGAATTCCGGATCGAGGAGGCCGCGGCGCAGGCCGCAAAGATCAAGCGGGCCGGAGGCCTCGTCGGAGTGGGAGGGCACGGGGAGCTTCAGGGGCTCGGGTATCACTGGGAGATGTGGGCGCTCGCGATGGGCGGGATGGAAGCGAGGGAGGTGCTCGAGGCGGCGACCATCGACGGAGCGCGAATCATCGGGTTCGCGGACGATCTGGGAAGCTTGGAGGAAGGGAAGCTCGCCGACCTGGTCGTGCTGGAATCGAACCCCCTCGAGGACATCCGGAATACCACCGACATTCGCTGGGTGATGAAGAACGGTGAGCTCTTCGACGGAGAGTCGATGGATCAGCTCTGGCCGGAGGAGCGAGAACTGACACCGTTCTGGTGGTGGGGGGAGGGGCCCGACGACCGAAGAGGAGGCCCCTGACGACCTGGACCTTCGGGCGAGCGGTGAGGTCGACGGGATCGGGCGGGGCGTGGTACTTCCCTGTCTCGGATCAGGGGCTCGGGAGCCCCTGGAGAAGCTGCTCTCCTTCCGCCGTCCAACTCGGCGCTTCCGGATCCGAGGCGAGACGATGGGCCAGGAGGAAGGTGAGGCGAGCTACACGCGCGACCTTGTCCGCGTCGATCTTTTCGACGGTGTCCGAAGGCAGGTGGTAGTCGTCGTGTAGCCAGCTCGTGAGCATCAGCGCGGGAATGCCCTGCTGGACGAAGCTGTAGTGATCGCTTCGGAGGAACGCCTGCTCCTCCGGCTCGGGGTCCGGGGCGACGACGAGGCCGAGCTCCGGGTGTTCCGCTGCTACCTCCTCGATCAGCGCGCCGACCGTGGTGTATTCCTCGCCGATCGCATAGATGGTGTCCGGGTGGTTCCGCCCGACCATGTCCATGTTCAGATTCGCCACGATTTCCTCGAGGGGGACCGTGGGGGACTGTGCGTAGTGCTGCGAACCGAGAAGACCCTTCTCCTCTCCGCTCACGGCGAGGAAGATCAGCGACCGAGCGGGAGGCTCCGGAAGGTCTGCAAAGGCCCCGGCGACCTTGAGGAGCGCGGCGGTGCCCGAAGCATTGTCGTCCGCTCCGTTGTAGATGGAGTCGCCGGTCTCGTCGGGGGGACCCACGCCCACGTGATCGAAGTGTGCGGTGAGCACGATGTAGGAGTCTGCCAGAGCGGGGTCCGATCCGCGGATCTTTGCCACGACGTTCGGGACCTCGTCCACCGCCGGGTCGAAGGCGATCCGGAAGGAAAGCTGTACGTTTTCCAGGACGGAAGGCGGATCCCGGGCGCTCGCAAGCTCGATCCCAGCGTCTCTGAGCAGCGCTTCTCCGATGTCGTGGCGAATCCCCAATACCGCGAACGGAAGCTGCCCGGCTGCTCCCGCTTCCAGGGCCTCCGAGATCTGGTGGATGTCCGACTCGGCCGTCTCCTCGTCCATGATCAGGACGATCCCGGTCGCGCCATGCTGCATCCCGGACTGAATCACGAGCCCGAAGTCGGCTCCGAGACCTTCGGGAAGAAAGACGAGGAGGGGCCTTCCCCGTGCTTCTTCCGGCAGGTCCATGACCATGGACGGGTCGGGCACGAACAGGGGAGCTCCCTCGACGGGGTCTCCCGGCGTGGGGATGGCAAAATACTCGGTTGCATACTCCCACGTCCGCTCCGTCTCGCCGATCCGGGCCGTGACCTCGCTCGCGGTCTGGTCGAGCACCACGCGCTGGAAGGGCCAGCGCTGGATGAACCCGCCGTCGTCGCCCGCTCCGTCCAGACCCATCTGTTCGAACCGATCCGCCAGGTACTCTGCCGCCCGTTCCAACTCCGGGCTCGGAGTGTCCCTGCCTCGCATCTCGTCCGCAGCGAGGTAGTCGATATGCTCGAACGCGGCATCCGCGGTGATGCGGGCTTCGGCGACCGATGCCGGCGTCGCGGCATCGACCGGAGCCGGAGCTTCGGGCGCCGGCGCTGGGGCGCACGCTGCCGCGACGAGGAGGAGAAGGGCGAAGGGGAAATGACGTCGCATGGAAGACCGCCGGTTCGGGGTGTTCGGGTCCGACAAGATCCCCGAGCCGTCTGTGCGACGCAAGGAGAGGGTCACGGAAAGCTCTCTGGCCAAGCCCTGTCGCGGCCGAGAATGCCTTCGGTCTCGGATCACCGTGAGTGCGTGAGGTCTTCCCGATACAGACGACCAGCCCCGACCGTTCCGTTCGTGGATCACACCCGGTAGGTTGATCCGTCGTTCGCTATCTTTGGAATTGCATGTTTCCGTCTCCTCGTGCTCAAGGGCGTTCGATGCACGTCGCTCGGTACGCGCTGCCCCGCGGGGGCTGCTGGATTCTTCTCTCCGCCGCGCTGTTTCCCGCTGTGGGAGCAGAGGCCCAGATGCTGGACCCTCAGCCCCTCCGCAATACGTTGGTGTCCGAAATGGGAGGGGCGGAGGTGCTCTGGTCGAATCCGGCCGCTCTCGGGTTCGGTGACGACACGGCTCTCCTCGGGCTGGTTTCGTTCATCCCGGAGCCCGGCGAAACGGATGCCGGGTTCGGTCAGGCGCTCCTGGGCGCGCGGATGGGTGGAGTCGGGGTTGGAGTGCGACGGGAACGCTTCCAGCCGGATGCTGGACTCGATCCGGTCATGGGCACGGGACTCACCATCTCCGTCGGCTTCGGAACGGACCGATTCGCTGCAGGCGTGTCGAACGATCAGTACCGACGGGGCATCACCAGCTCACGCTGGGACATCGGGGGGATGTGGCGAGCTTCAAACCGGGTCTGGGTCGGAGCGGCATGGAGGGATGTCGCCTCTCCGGTGGTCATTTCCCAGGATCGCGAACAGAGCGTGGTCGGCGGGGTGACGGTCCATTCCCTGAACGAGAGGATCGCCATTTCGGCCGAGAGCACGCTCCAGGGTGGCTCGCTGGTCGGGTATCGGGCGCTCCTTCGGGTGCACCACGCGGCGGCGGACGTTCGGGTGTCCGCGGAGATGGATTCCGACGGAGTCCTGCGCGGGTTCGGGCTTGGATTCGGCTACCGGATCGGAGCGAACCGGGCGTTCGGCACCCTCGAAAGGGAGCGGGAGCCCGCTTCGGCTTCGTCCTATATGCTGGGGGCTGCGAGGGAGCTCTGATTCCGGAGCGGTGGCGGACCTCCAGGCTCCCCCGGCTCGAGCCGGAACATCGGTGCGATTTGATGGCATTCCCCTGCGGCCGTAAGTTTCCGATCGTTCTGACGGCTTCGTTAACGGGGCCGACTCCGGTCCCCTTGGAGAAGGCTCATTCGTGTCTCGAGGCTCGGACGCATCGCCGCCCCCTGACCATGCTTTCCCAGGGGCGGAGACGGCGACCCCCGACCTGGTCCAGTGGGCCAAGGTCATCGATCACACCCGCTGCATCGCGTGCCACGCCTGTACGGTTGCGTGCAAGTCGGAGAACGAGGTCCCGCTTTCCGTCACGCGAACGTATGTGAAGCATGTGGAGGTGGGCTCCTTCCCCCGGGTCCGGCGGGCGTACCAGGTCACCCGGTGCAATCAGTGTGCGGATGCGCCGTGCGTCACGGCCTGTCCCACCTCCGCGATGTTCAAGAGGTCGGATGGCATCGTCGACTTCGACAAGGAAGCGTGCATCGGCTGCAAGGCATGCATCGCCGCCTGTCCCTACGATGCCATCTTCGTCAACCCGGAGGACCACTCCGCGGAGAAGTGCAACTTCTGCGCTCACAGGATCGACATGGGACTGGAGCCGGCATGCGTCGTCGTCTGTCCCACCGAGGCGATCCTGGTAGGTAATTTGCACGACCCCGATTCGCGTGTCGCTCGCCTCATCCATGGCGACGCGGTGCAGGTCCGCAGGCCGGAGAAGGAGACGCGGCCCACCCTCTTCTACAAGGGGGCGCACCAGGCGACGCTGGACCCTCTTGCGGCTCGGCGTCCCGGAGGAGGCCTCTTTGCGTACAGCGAGCAGCCGAACGGAGCGGACGCGGTTCCATCCGGCCATCCGGAAGGGCAGGGACCATGGAACAGCTCGGCCGCCGCACTCCTCACCTACGATGTCGCGCACAAGGTCCCCTGGGACTTCCGCGTAAGCCTCTACACGTGGACGAAGGGGATGGCGTCCGGGATCTATCTGGTGGCCGTCGGCCTGCTTCTGGCGGGCTTTCTCACCGCGTCCGACCCCCTGTGGCTGGTTGGCGTTCCGGTCGTGGCGGGGTTGTTCATGGTGGCTACCTCGGCCCTTCTGGTGTGGGACCTCGAGCACCCGAAGCGATTCCTATACATCTTCCTTCGGCCGCAGTGGCGAAGCTGGCTCGTGCGTGGGGGGGTGATCCTGACTCTGTTCGGCCTCCTCCTCGCGCTCCACTTCGGTGCCGGGGTACTCGGACACGAGGGTCTCACCGCGGCGCTGGCATGGGCCGGCGTGCCGTTCGCGGTGCTCACCGCGATCTATACTGCATACCTCTTCGCCCAGGCCCGAGCACGAGATCTGTGGCAGAACCCGATGTTGCCCGGCCACTTTCTCGTGCAGGCGGTTCTGGCAGGAGCAGCGATCCTCCTCCTTCTCGGAGCGGGAACCGGCTGGGCGGTGCCCGGTCAGGGTGCCGGCGCGGGCCTCCTCGGCGTGTCCTCCGGCAGTGACCTCGCCGCTCCTCTCCTCCTCGTTCTGGCGGGTGCTTCAGCAGCTCACCTGCTCCTCGTGGCGGGGGAGGTGACGCTCACCCACGGAACGGCCCACGTTCGTCTCGCAGTGTCGGAAATGGTTCGAGGCCGACATCGAAAGACATTCTGGGCAGGGACGGCTTTGGGGATTGTCGGTCTGCTGGCTCCCTGGATCGGCGTCTGGGCCGGGCTTCCTGCACTCGTGGGGCTCGTCCTCTACGAGCACGCCTATGTGCAGGCGGGACAATCGGTGCCACTCGCATGAGGTGCTGGCGTCGAACGGCCCGGAAGGACCGAGGTGCTGAGAGCGAGCGGTTTGTCGAGGGCGTAAGCCCTCCTCATGCGGGGGCACGATGAAGCGAAAGCGCCGAGCGAGCCTGGACGATCTGAACGACCGCCTCTCGGCGCGAAGGGAGGAGGTGGAGGGCCGGGGAGAGACCTTCTATCCCGGGCCGAGCGGAGTGAATCTGGCAGCTTATCCCCCCCGTGAGCGGTGGGACGACTGGGTTGAGCTCGACGCGAAGGCATGGCCGGAGCGGAAGGAACGCCGGTACGCCCTCGTCCCCACCACCTGCTTCAACTGCGAATCCGCGTGCGGCCTTCTTGCGTATGTGGACCGGGAAACCCTCGAGCTTCGGAAGTTCGAAGGAAACCCCGAGCATCCGGGCTCGCGGGGGCGGAACTGTGCCAAAGGTCCCGCAACTCAGACCCAGATCACGGATCCCGATCGAATCCTCCATCCGCTGAAGCGCACGGGCGAGCGAGGGGAGGGGAAGTGGGTGCGGGTCGAGTGGGACGAGGTGCTGGACGAGATCGCGGGACGGATTCGCCGGGCGATCGAGGAGGAGCGGCGGGACGAGGTCATGTACCATGTGGGCCGGCCGGGCGAGGACGGGTTCACCGAACGGGTGATGGCCGCGTGGGGAATCGATGGACACAACTCGCACACGAACATCTGCTCGAGCGGGGCCCGTGCAGGCTACCACTTCTGGATGGGCATCGACCGTCCCAGCCCGGACCACGCGAATGCGGAGGTGATCCTGTTGGTGAGCAGTCACCTCGAGTCCGGGCACTATTTCAATCCACATGCCCAGCGGATCATGGACGGCAAGGGACGCGGGGCCAAGCTGATCGTCTTCGATGTGCGCCTTTCGAACACGGCGACCCATGCGGACCATTGGATCGCACCGGTGCCTGGTTCGGAGGCAGCGATCCTCCTCGCAGCCGCGAACCACCTCATCCAGACCGGAAGTTACAACCGCGAGTTCGTGCGACGGTGGTGGAACTGGGAGGAGTACCTCAGGCGGGAACATGCGGATGAGGAGTGCACCTTCGAGCACTTCGAGGAGGTTCTCCGGGGCCTCTACGCGGAGTACACTTTCGAATTCGCGGCGAAGGAGTCGGGAGTCTCAGCAAAGGACCTCGAGGCGATGGCGGAGACGGTCGCTCGGGCCGGGACCCGGCTCTCCACCCACAACTGGCGCTCGGCCGCAGCCGGAAACTTGGGCGGATGGCAGGTTTCACGGACGCTCTTCCTGCTGAACGCCTTGATGGGTGCGGTGGCGACGAAGGGGGGAACGTTTCCCAACGCCTGGAACAAGTTCGTCCCCCGTCCGATCCACTCCCCCGACCACCCGCAGCACTGGAACGAGCTCACCTGGCCGCGTGAGTACCCGCTGTCGCTACATGAACTTTCCTTCCTTCTTCCACACTTCCTGGAGGAGGGAAGGGGGCGTGTGGATGTGTATTTCACCCGCGTCTACAACCCGGTCTGGACGAATCCCGACGGCTTCGCCTGGATCAAGGCGCTCCTGAACGAAGAGAAGGTGGGCCTCCACATCGCCCTCACGCCGACCTGGAACGAGACGGCCTACTTCGCGGACTACGTCCTCCCGATGGGGCACAGCTCCGAGCGGCACGACGTCCACTCGTACGAGCAGTACGACGGCCAGTGGATCGGCTTCCGGCAGCCGGTACTACGGACTTTGCGGCAGCGGCTGGGTGAGGAACTGACCGATACTCGCCAGGTGAATCCTGGCGAGGTATGGGAGGAGAACGAGTTCTGGATCGACCTCTCCTGGAGGATCGACCCCGACGGAGCGATGGGGATTCGGCGCAACTTCGAGTCGAAGAAGGAGCCCGGGACGAAGCTTACCGTCGACGAGTACTATGGATGGATGTTCGAGAACTCCGTTCCCGGGCTTCCCGAGAGGGCGCAGGAGGAGGGCGTCACGCCGCTGGAGTACATGCGGCGCTACGGCGCCTTCGAGGTGAGAAAGGGCGTGGGGGCCCTCTACGAGGAGGAGGTTCCGGAGGAGGAGCGGCAGGATCTTCGAGTCGACGATGCATCCCGGGCGTTCACCCGGACACCGAAGCCCGACTCCCCGAACGTGGTTCCGCTTCCCCCGCAGGATGCGGATGCCGAGGGGCGGAGGATGGCCGGTGTCGAGGTCGACGGTCGGATCCTCCGGGGCTTCCCGACCCCGTCCGGAAAGCTCGAGTTCTACTCCCGGACCCTCGTCGATTGGGGTTGGCCAGAGTACGCGCTTCCCACCTATATACCGAGCCATGTTCATCCCGACCGTCTCGGGGAAGACGGAATGGTGCTCATCTCCACCTTCCGCCTCCCCGTACAGATCCACACGCGGAGCGGGAACTCGAAGTGGTTGGACGAGATCGGTCACTCGAACCCCCTCTGGCTCCATCCTCGGGACGCGAGCCGGATCGGGGTCGAGACCGGTGAGCCGGTACGCGTGGAGACGGAGATCGGCCACTTCGTGGTGAAGGCGTGGGTCACCGAGGGAATCCGTCCTGGAGTCGTGGCCTGTAGTCATCACATGGGCCGCTGGAAGCTCCCCGGGCACGAGGGGCAGCGCGCGATCATGGCCACGGTGGACCTCGAGCGGGAGGGGCGGGGGAATGGTGCGGCTGAGGGATGGGGGATTCGGGCTCGAAGCGGGGTGAAGCCGTTCGAGTCCACGGATTCCGACACGCTGAGGATCTGGTGGACGGATGTGGGGGTCCATCAGAACCTCACCTTTTCCGTCCACCCGGATCCGATATCGGGCATGCACTGCTGGCATCAGGGCGTTCGAGTCCGGAAGGCGGAAGCGGGCGACCGGCCTGGAGACGTCCACGCTGATCTCGCGCGGTCTCGGGCGGCCTACCGCGAGTGGTTGAAGCTCACCCGAAAGGCGGACGACGTGTCGCCGGACGGCACGCGGAGACCGTACTGGCTTCTGCGCCCGGTCAGGCCGACGCGGAAGGCGTACCGACTCGACGGTGGGGGAAGCCCTCCGCCAGTGGAATGACCGCACGGTCCCTTCTTACAGTCCGCGGACACGCAACTTCGGCTCGCCCCAGCCGGGCGGGAGGCTGACCTGTCCCGGCCGAGAGCGGAAATCTGGCGTGCACTGGGATCCCTGTTGGGGCCCCCCACGGCGGAGCGGGCGGCGGTGGCGGATGCCCTGGGGCTCGGTCGTCTTCCCGGTCCGGAGGAGCATACGGAGCTCTTCCTCCTACAACTCCCTCCCTACGCCTCCGTGTACCTTGGGCCCGAAGGCATGCTCGGCGGTGAAGCGCGGGGACGGGTGAGCGGCTTCTGGCGTGCAGTGGGTCGCACTCCCCCCGCAGAGTGCGACCACATTGGATTCCTGCTCGGCCTCCATGCCTCGTTGCTCGAGGAGGAGGCGGAGATCTCCGCCGGAGGGCCCGCGGCGGAGTCCGATCCGCGACCGGCCTCGGATGACTCGAAGGGGCGTCTCGCCCGCCACGCCCGGCACGCCCACTTCCATGAGCACCTCGCCTGCTGGCTCTTCCCCTACCTCCTCAAAGTGGAGGAGATCGCCGCTCCATTCTACCGCGGCTGGTCCGAGCTGCTTCGGGAGACGCTCGAGGAGGAGGCGGGGCTTCTGGGCTCCGGAGAACGGCTTCCCGTCCATCTGGACGAGGCGCCGGAATGGGATGAGGGAACAGTGGCCGCCGCACCGGCGGCGGAGGACGCGGCGGCGCCCGAAGGCGAGGGGGCGAGCCGGGGATCGCACGACCTCGTCGCCGGGCTGCTCACCCCCGTGCGAAGCGGCCTGATTCTCACCCGTTCGGATCTCCTCCGTGCCTCCCGGACCCGGGGGCTCCCCCTGCGCATCGGCGAGCGACGGTTCGCGCTGCGTGCGATGCTCGCGGCGGAGCAGGAGGAATCCCTGGCGTGGCTATCCGAGGAGGCGGAGGGATGGGCCGAGCGGCACCGCGAGTGGGAGGTATCGGGGGGGAGAACGGCCCGGTTCTGGCAGGAGCGGGCGCGAGCGACCGCGGAGCTTCTACGGGGACTGCGCTCGAGCTGAACGCGAAGTCGTTCCGGTGTCGAGGCCGCATCCCCGGCCTCAGGCCCAAGGGATCAGGAGTCGAGACGGAGCAGGACCGTCCCAAGAGCCGCTACCGCCTCCTCGATCTGCCGGTCGGAGAGGTAGGGGGCGGGTCCAAGGCGCAGAATTCCTCCCCGTTGGTCCGCGAAGACTCCCTCTTCCCGGAGCAGCCTCACCAGAACGTCCGCTCGCGAAGCCCGGAGAGGGAGGAATCCGGCGGTACGCTCCAGGGGCCAACCATGATTCCGCGAGATGACGTGGGGGTCCGCGTCCAGCTCATCGAACCGGCGGGCGAGGAGCTCCACCTGGTGTCTGCTGACTTCGCGCAGAAGGGGAGCGGCGAGCCCCATCTCCTCGAAAAAGTCGAAGACGGCCGCTCCACGGTAGTGGCTCGTTGGATCGTACGTGGCTCCGGCGAACCGGGCAGGACCGGGCCCATAGGTGACGCCGGCTCCGTCCGGATCGCGGCGATCGCTGCTCGTCGGTCCGGTCGGGTCCGCTTCCGCTCTCCCCTCGTCCAACACCGCCCCGAACTCCGCGAACCAGCCGGTGATGACGGGACGAAGAGAGGGGTCGGGAGGGACGCGGAGGAAACAGTTCCCCTCCCCCAACTGGCAGTACTTGTATCCTCCCCCCACGACGAAGGCGTCGCCGAGGTCCATTGCCTCGATCGAGAAGGGCACGATGTTCAGGTGGTGGTATGCGTCGACCAGGAGGCGAGCGCCGACGCGTCGGCAACGTGCGGCCATCCGATCGAATCCGGGCACGATCCGGGCGTTCTCGAAGAGGACGGAGGAGACGATCGCCGCGGCGGTCCGGTCATCGAGGGCTGCTTCGATCCGGGTCGGGATCGCGTCCACCGGATCGACGGGCACGCGCACGATCTCGAGACCCTCCTCCTCCAGTCGCTCGAGTTGCCGACGCACGGTGTGGAACTCGCCGTGGGTGGTCACGAGCCGAGGTCGCGTCCGGAGGGGAAGGGCCGAGAGAAAGCGCACGACCAGCTCGTGTGTGTTCTGGCCGAGGGCGAGGTGCTCGGGTGCCTCGCCCAGGAGCCGCCCGAAGCCTCGACGCACCCGGTCGGCCTCTTCGAAGGCCCGCTCCCATTTCTCATCCACCTGCTCTGCCGCATCGTCCCACGCTCGAATTTGAGCGTCGCGAGCACGGTCGGGCCACGCCTGATGCGAGTGTCCGGTGAGCAGATGCCGTTCCCTCACCCGAAACCGGGAGTAGTGGCCGGCAAGTGCGTTCGGGGTGCGGTAGAGGTCCAGTGGGCGCACCCCTTTCGTGCCCCTCCTCACGATGGGGATTCCCGCAGGGCCGGAAGCCGCCGCCTCCGACGCTTCACAGTTCGGTCCGGATTTCCCACAGGTCCGGGAAGAGCGGCCGGGAGACGGTGGCCATCAGATACTCCGCCCCCGCGCTGCCCCCCGTGCCTCGTTTTCTCCCGATCGTTCGCTCCACCATCTTCACGTGCCGGTATCGCCACTCCTGGAGACCCTCATCGAGGTCGACCAGGCGTTCACAGACGGAGGTGACGGTCGGGTCCGCACGGTAGATCCGGACCAGGAGTGTCTGGAGCGGGGAGGAGGGCTCGACCGGGGCGGCCACGTCCCGTTCGAGCACGTCCCGAGGAACCGGGTAGCCCCGACCCGCGAGGTAACGGAGAAAGCTGTCCCACACGGACGGCTCCAGGTACCGTCTTTCCAGCCGGTCCCGTGCCTGTTGCCCGACCGGATAATGGTCCACTGCCGCTCTCCGTTTATGCCCGAGGACGAACTCGAGCTCACGGAACTGGAAGGACTGGAACCCGCTCCCGGATTCCAGCCGGTCTCGAAAGGACATGAACTCGAGGGGGGTCATCGTCTCCAGCACGTCGATCTGCGCCACGAGGACCTTCAGGATCGTCAAGATGCGCTTCAAGGTGTGCTGGGACCTGCTCGTCTCGTCCTGCTCGAGGAGCACCTTGAGGTGATCCAGTTCGTGGAGAAGCTGCTTGAACCAGAGTTCGTAGACCTGGTGGATGACGATGAAGAGCATCTCGTCGTGCTCGGGCCCGTCCGATCGCGGTTGCTGAAGGGCGAGCAGCTCGTCGAGTCTTAGATAGCTCGAGTAGGTGACCGGCATATCTCCACCCCACGGTGCGGGTTCGCGATCGGTGCGATCGGGAAGCTCCCCTCCACACAATACCGGATCGGAGCGCTCCACGGGGAGGGGGCCTGGATCGTGAAGCTTGCGGCAGCTCCTCGTGCAGGCGAGGGTGGCAGCGAAGAACCTGCCCAGGACGGCGAGCCTCGAAGGCTGTTGAAGAAGGGGAGTAGGGCCCGCGCAGGGGGCTTGCGTGTGTTCAGGCGAGGAACGACAACGAGTCGTAGCAGAGCTACGGCGAGGAGGAGAGACGATGGATCAACCATGCAATCCCCCTGCGCCCTTCGGGTTGGGGCGGCACGGGCCCGTATGCGTCGTTGCCACTCCTCCCCGATGCGCAAGGCATCGCGTCGTCGCGCCGCCTTGCCTCCGCACCCGTGGCGCTCCCAACGGGCCCTGCTCCCCTTCTTCAACAGCCTTCTAGGAGGAACGGATGGCAGACGAATCGGCGGCGCGAATCACCTTGATTCGACGGATCGACTGGATCGATACGGATGCGGCGGGCGTCTACCACTGGACCACGGTCTTCCGACTCGTCGAAGCTGCGGAGGCGGCCCTCCACGAGCGACTCGGGATCCGGTCGCTGATGTTCGGGCGCACCCCCAGAGTCCACGTCGAAACATCGTTCCAGAGGGAGCTCCGGTTCTACGACGCCGTGGAGGTCCGTTTCCGGGTTTCGGCCGTCGGACGTACGTCACTGACCTATGCGTTCACTCTCCACCGCGAGGCGGAAGAGGAGGAGGCGGCGGAGGGGCGGCTGGTCGTGGTGCACGTGACGGATCAGCCGGGCGGCACCCCGGCCCCGTGGCCGCAGGACGTCCGGGTTCGGCTCCTCGAAGGGGGTGACCAGGGTCGGGTGGGGGGCGACTGACGACCGACCGGTGTCAGCCCGCGGCTCCTGCGAGCTCGGACTCCTCCGGCACGGCACGGTGGGGGTACGCCAGCGCGAGATACTCCAGCATCATCCGTCGGGTATGGAAGTGGGAGCCATTGAAGGCGACCGCTCCACGCATCACGCGGGCCCAACCTTCCGGGTCGTCATGGAAGAGGGGAAGCACTACGCTCTCCAGCTTCTCGAGAAGCGCCTCGGCCTCCTGGTCGGAATCGGACTCGTCCCGCCAGTCCTCGTCGATCGACCAACCGGTGAGACCTTCCGCGTGCCCTTCGATCCACCAGCCATCCAGGACGCTGAGGCAGGGGACTCCGTTCAGGGCCGCCTTCATCCCACTCGTTCCTGAGGCCTCGAGCGGCTTTCTCGGGTTGTTGAGCCAGAGGTCTGCTCCCGAGGTCAGGAGTCGCCCGAGCTCCATGTCGTAGTTTTCGAGGTACACCACCTCGACTCCAGCACCCGCCTCGGCCCCCGCCAAAATAATCCGCTGGATCATCTCCTTTCCCTTCGCGTCCCGTGGGTGCGCCTTCCCGGCGTAGAGGATCTGGAGCCCGCCCACCTCCCGCGACATGGCGGCGAGCCGGCCCGGGTCCGCCATCAGAAGATCTGCCCGCTTGTATGGGGTCGCCCGCCTCGCGAAGGCGATCGTAAAACGGTCTGCAGAGAGCTCCACTCCCGTCCGTCGCTGCACATGCTCCAGAAGTGCCTCCTTGGAGAGTCGATGGGCCGACCGGAACTCCTCGAGAGGGATCGTGATGGCCTGCCGGAGGAGAAAGGGATCGTTTCGCCACCCGGGAAGGTGTCGGTCGAACAGGGCCCGGAACCCATCACCCGTCCACGTCGCAGCGTGCACCCCGTTCGTGATCGCATGGATCTCCGCTCCGGGGAAGAGCTTCCGGGAGACCGCGCCATGGCGAGCTGCGACCCCATTCGTGAAACGGGAGAACTGTAGCGCGACATGGGTGAGGTTCACACCGTCGTCCATGACGCACTCGGCTGCTTCGAGCAGCGCGGCGCGCCGCTCACCGAGCACCGTTCGGACGAGGTCGAGCTCGAACTGATCGTGCCCGGCGGGGACCGGGGTGTGCGTGGTGAAGACGGTCCGCGCCCGAACGGCCGCCAGCCCTTCGGCGATGTCGACGGCGGCCGGCTCCCCCGCGATTCCCTCGAGCTCATCCTCCATCAGGGCGAGTGAGAGGAGCGCCGAATGCCCCTCGTTCATGTGATACGTCTCCAGACCATCGGCCTGGAGGGCGTTCAGGAGCTCCACACCCCCCAGGCCCAGCACCGTCTCCTGCATGAGGCGGTACCGCTGGTCTCCCCCGTAGAGGGAGTCGGTGATCCTGCGGTCCTCCTCGGTATTCTCTTCGAGGTCGGTGTCGAGGAGCAGAACGGGCACTTCATGTCCGGTGACCCCCTCCACCCGAAATTCCCAGGCCCGGATCAGAACCGGGCGCCCCTCGATCGTGATGCGGACTCGCGGCCCCACCTCGAGAAGTTCCTCTGCGGGATCCCATGGGTCCGCCTGCTCCCGCTGAACTCCGTCTTCCCCGAGCGACTGCCGGAAGTACCCCTTACGATGCACCAGGGAGACGGCAACGAAGGGAAGCTCCAGGTCTGCCGCGGAGCGGATCGTGTCTCCGGCGAGGACGCCGAGTCCACCGCTGTACGTCGGAAGGTCGGAGCGAAGTCCGACCTCCATGGAGAAGTATGCGGTGCGCAGATCGAGGTGGTTCGGGGCCGTGGTGCTCATTGTCCACTCCAAATGGTTCGAAAAGAGGCACGAGCTCGAGTCCGGAAAGCGAAGGCGAATAGCTTCGCATGTTCTGGTCCCGACGTCCATCCTCACACAGCCCTCGCAAGGAGTTATCAGGGAGAATACCGTGTTGCCGGCGGCGATGGGGGGTTTGCGCCCCCCCGAGGACTCTTTCAACTTAGTAGCCCCGCCGCTGAGTCGCGTCGTCGTGTGCCCATGTCAGGGCCCGCCGTGACCGTGCCCGCGGCGGGTTCTCCCCGATCCTCGCACTCCGGCTGCCGTCCGGAACCATGGAGAACAGGTTGAGCACCACTCCACGATCAGACGAAGCGAAGACCTCCACCCGCCCGCCACGTCGTAAGAGAAAATCCCGGACATTGCCGGATGAAGGCCGAAGGCGCGCGCAGATTGAAGCGGTGACCCCAGAGGTCGATGCCGGCCGGTTCCCGTCCAAGGGAATCGTGGGGGACGAGCTTCGTGTGGAGGCCGACGTCTTCGCCGATGGACACGACCGGGTGGCGGCGGTGCTCGCCTATCAGAAGGTGGGTGCGCGGCGTTGGCGGGAGGTCGCCATGGAGTCGGGGCCGAACGACCGCTGGTCCGCGTCCTTCCCTCTGGAAGAGCTCGGACGCTACCGATTTACGGTCCTCGCCTGGGTCGACCCCTTGCTCACCTGGATCCGGGATCTGGAGAAATGGGTGGCGGCAGGCAGGGGGGAGGAGGTGGTCGTCGAGCTCCTGGCCGGAGTCGACCTCGTGGAGGCCACCGCCGAACGGGCCCGGCGGGGATCCAAGTCCGAAGCACGTTTCGCCGACAAGCTCCTGGACTGGTCGCGGCGCCTCCGGGAGGGATCCGAGGATCCCGGGCTCCGGAAGGAGCCGCACCGCCTCGCGGAAAAGGGCGGGCCGCTGGACGGTGCTTTGGCCGCACTGGCCAACCGATTCCCGGACCGGGAGTTCGAGACGCGCTATCCCCGGGAGCTCGAGGTCGTCGTCGATCGACCCCTCGCGCGCTTCAGCGCGTGGTACGAGTTCTTTCCCCGTTCCACGGGGGATGATCCCACGCGCCACGGGACCTTCGGCGATGCAAAGCGAATGCTTCCGTACGTCCGGGAGATGGGGTTCGATGTGGTCTACCTCCCGCCGATCCATCCCGTCGGAGACACGAACCGGAAGGGGCGCAACAACAAGCGCACGGCAGAGCCGGGAGAGCCGGGTAGCCCCTGGGCCATCGGCTCCGACCGGGGCGGGCACACGGCGGTCCATCCCGAGCTCGGGTCCCTCGACGACTTTCGATCCTTTCGGAAGGCTGCGGAGAAGGAAGGGTTGGAGGTGGCGCTCGACGTGGCCTACCAATGCTCGCCCGACCATCCGTGGGTGAAGGAGCACCCCGAGTGGTTCCGACACCTCCCGGATGGCTCGATCCGGTACGCGGAGAATCCTCCGAAGAAATATGAGGACATCTATCCAGTCGACTTCCAGACGGACGATTGGCCGGCCCTCTGGGAGGAGCTCAAAGGGGTTTTTTCCTTCTGGGCATCGGAGGGGGTTCGCGTCTTCCGGGTCGACAATCCGCATACCAAAGCGCTTGCCTTCTGGGAGTGGGCGATCGCTCAACTCAAGCGGGAGTACCCCGACCTCATCTTCCTTTCGGAGGCGTTTACCCGGCCGAAGATGATGTACCGGCTCGCAAAGCTCGGCTTCACGCAGTCGTACACCTATTTCGCCTGGCGAAATACGAAGTGGGAGCTCACGGAGTACATGGAGGAGCTCGCGCACGGCCCGGCGTGCGATTACTTCCGCCCCAATTTCTGGCCGAATACGCCGGACATCCTCACCGAGGCCCTGCAGTCCGGAAAGCGCCCGACCTTCGTTACCCGGCTCGTTCTCGCGGCGACGATGTCATCGAACTATGGGATCTACGGGCCGGCCTTCGAGCTCATGGAACACCTGCCGCGCGAGCCTGGGAGCGAGGAGTATCTGGATTCGGAGAAGTACCAGATCCGGCACTGGGACCTCGCGCGGCCGGACAGCCTGAAGGACCTGATCGCACGGGTGAACCGCATCCGGCGTGGGAATCCGGCTCTCCAGCGAAACGACACGATCCGCTTCCATCCGGTCGACAATGAAGCGATCGTCGCCTATTCCAAGCACGATCCCGACGTCGGAAACCGCATCCTCACCGTGGTGAGTCTCGATCCCGATCATACGCAGAGCGGCTGGGTGAACCTGGACCTCTCGGCGCTGGGAATGGAAATCGATGAGCGGTTCACCGTGGAGGACTGTCTCGCCGGTGGGAGGTTCGTCTGGCAGGGCGCTCGGAACTTCGTCGACCTGAATCCGGAGATCTGTCCGGCGCACGTCTTCCGGCTGGGTCGCGAGCTTCGCCCCCACCCCGAAATCGAGACTCCCTGAGGACCGCGCATGCTCCCGACCGACTCCCTCGACCTCCCGCTCGACGACGACCCGCTCTGGTACAAGGATGCGGTCATCTACGAGCTCCACGTCCGCTCCTTCTATGATTCCAACGAGGACGGGATCGGAGACTTCCGGGGACTCACCAAGAAGCTCGACTACCTCGAGGAGTTGGGGGTCACCGCGATCTGGATCCTTCCCTTCTATCCATCCCCCTTGAGGGATGACGGATACGACATCGCGGACTACCGGACGGTCAACCCGGACTACGGGACGCTCAGGCAGTTCCGCACGTTTCTTCGAGAGGCGCATCGCAGGGGACTGAGGGTCATCACGGAGCTCGTCATCAACCACACCTCGGATCAGCATCCGTGGTTCCAGCGCGCGCGCAGAGCGAAGCCCGGCAGCGTCCACCGCGACTACTACGTCTGGAGCGACGACCCCGAGCGGTACGCCGACACGCGCATCATCTTCAAGGATTTCGAGCCGTCCAACTGGACCTGGGATCCGGTCGCGGAGGCGTACTACTGGCACCGCTTCTACCACCACCAGCCCGACCTGAATTTCGACAGCCCGGCGGTGCACCAGGAGCTGCTCCGGATCATGGACTTCTGGCTGGAGATGGGCGTGGACGGCATGCGCCTCGACGCGATCCCCTATCTGTACCAGCGGGAGGGGACGAACTGCGAGAACCTCCCGGAGACACACGAGTTTCTGAAGAAGCTCCGAGCGCACGTGGACCGGAAGTTCTCCAACCGTATGCTCCTGGCGGAGGCGAATCAGTGGCCGGAGGATGCCGCGCAGTACTTCGGGGACGGGGACGAGTGCCACATGAATTTTCACTTCCCTCTCATGCCCCGCCTCTTCATGGCGGTCCGGATGGAAGATCGCTTCCCGATCGTCGACATCCTCGAACAGACGCCGCAGATCCCCGACTCCTGTCAGTGGGGACTCTTCCTCAGGAATCACGACGAGCTCACGCTCGAGATGGTCACCGATGAAGAGCGGGACTACATGTACCGGGTCTATGCCGACGATCCGACGGCCCGGATTAACCTCGGCATCCGCCGCCGGCTCGCTCCACTCCTGAACAACAATCGGCGGAAGATCGAGCTGCTGAACTCCCTCCTCATGTCGCTGCCCGGCACGCCGGTTCTGTACTACGGGGACGAGATCGGGATGGGCGACAACTTCTATCTCGGCGACCGGAATGGTGTGCGGACGCCGATGCAATGGAGTGGGGACCGGAATGCGGGCTTCTCGGCGGCGAATCCGCAGAAGCTCTTCCTTCCGGTGATCATCGACCCGGAATACCATTCGGAATCGGTGAATGTCGAAGCGCAGCATCGAAACGCGAGCTCGCTGCTCTGGTGGATGCGGCGCCTCATCGCGCTTCGCAAACAGCATCCGGCCTTCGGACGCGGTACCTTCGAATGGGTGGAGCACGACACCCCGAAGGTGGTTGCGTTCATCCGGCGGCACGAGGGAGACGCGGTGCTCGTCGTCGCCAACCTCTCCCGCTTCTCGCAGCCGGTTGCACTCGACCTCTCCGACTTCACGGGTCATTTGCCGCTCGAACTCTTCGGGCGAAGCCACTTTCCCGAGGTCACGGACACCGCGTACCCGATGACGCTGGCTCCGCACGGTTTCTTCTGGTTCGTCCTCGAGCCCGAGGAGGAGGCGGAAGCGCGACTCGAGATCCGGACGGGTGCCGGAAGGGGACCGGATGAGATGCCGGAGCTCCGCCCCCGGCAGCGGTGGACGGAGGTTCTGGAGGGCCGGCGCCGAAAGCGGCTCGAGGAGCGACTGGTCGAGTACATTCGCAGGCAGCGGTGGTTCGCCGGAAAGGGCCGCGAGATCAAGGGAGGTCGCGTAGAGGAGGTGGTCCCGGTTTCCCTGAACGGGAGCGAGGCTCGGATCATCGTCGTCCTCATGGACTATGTGGACCACGATCCGAGCCGCTACCTCGTTCCCGTTGCGTACTCCGCTGGCGAAGCCGCAGAGGCGATCTGGGAGGAACACCCCGAAATGGTCATCTGCCGCGTCTCGGTGGGGACGGAGCACGGGATCCTCTACGATTCCCTGGCGGATGCTCGCTTTCCCCGCGCACTCCTGGAGGTGATCGCCCGCGGGTCGGAGCTCGCCGGGGAGCTCCGGGTGCTGGCGGGCTCCTCCCACCGATCTCGGAAGGAGCTCCTCGGAGACGATCCAGCGGCGCTGGAGCCGACTCTGGGGAGGGCGGAGCAGAGCAACTCCTCCGTTCGCTTCGGTACGCGCTGGATCCTCAAGCTTTTCCGCCGGGTAGAGGCGGGCGTGAGCCAGGACGTGGAGGTCGGGGAGTTCCTCCGACAATCCAAGTTCCCACACACTCCGGAGCTCGTCGGCGTTCTGGAGTTCCGGAGGGATGAGCGGGTGACCGCGACGGCGGCGGTCCTGCACGAGTTCGTCCCGAACCAGGGGGACGCCTGGGAGCACTCGCTCGACTCGCTGGGCCAGTTCTTCGAAAGCGCACTCGCCTCCGAAGATTATCCGGAGACCCTCCCGATGCCGACCGACGGGTTTCTCGAGACGGCGATGCGGCATGTCGACCGTGCGGAGGAGCTCCCCCAATCCGTTCGACGTGTCGTGGGTCCGTATCTGGGATCGGCCCGCACCCTCGGTGAGCGGACCGGGGATCTGCATCGCACCCTCGCCGCCCGCCCCGAGGTGGAGGCCTTCCGGCCGGAAGCGTTCAGCACGCTCTATCAACGCTCGTTGTACCAATCCATGCGGAACCTCCTCGGCACGAGTCTGGACCGGCTGGGCCGCCGTGCCTACCGGCTCGAGGAGGAGGAGAGGGGGATCGCGCGGCGGGTTCTGGAGCTGCGCCCAGGCATTCTGGATCGTTTTCGGGCACTCCTCCACGGAAAGCTCGAGGGGCGCCGGATCCGGTGCCACGGCGATTATCACCTCGGCCAGGTCCTCTTCACGGGAAAGGACTTCCAGATCATCGACTTCGAAGGTGAGCCGGACCGGCCGCTCAGTGAGCGGAGGCTCAAGCGGTCTCCGCTGAGAGACGTGGCGGGAATGCTCCGGTCGTTCGACTACGCGTCGCGAACGGTACACCGCTCCCTTCCGGAGCTTGGCCTCACGACGGATACGCGCGCAGAGCCGGCAGTCGCATGCTGGCGCAGGCTCTGGACGGAATGGGTCTCGGTGGAGTTTCTCGCCGGGTACCTCGGGGTGGTGGAAGGGACGAGGCTTCTGCCGGAGGACCCGGCGGGGCGCCGGCTCTTGTTGGATCTCTTCCTGCTCGAAAAGGCGCTCTACGAGTTGGGCTACGAGTTGAACAATCGCCCGGCATGGGCACGTTTGCCCCTGGAGGGGATTCTTTCACTGATGGAAGCGGGAGAGGAGGGAAGTGGTTGAGCGAGACCGGTCGGGGACGGATGTGACGAAGGAGCTCGGGGAGCTCGAAGCGCTTGCGCGCCTGAGTGGCGTCCAGACCTCCCATCAGGACGGGTTCAGGGAGGATGTGAAGCCGTCGCCGGAGGCCCTGCTCGCGGTGCTTCGGGCGCGTGGCGTCCCGGTCTCCGGGCTCCGGGACGTTCCCGAAGCCCTCGCGGCCGCCCAGGCCCGCAGAGCGAAGCTCGTTCTCGAGCCTGTGAGCGTGGTCTGGACCGAGGGGCCGAGATCGATCCGGGTCGGACCCGGGCTCGTCGAAGGGGCGGAGGTGGACGCGCGCCTGTCCGCGGAGGGGGGGGGGATCGAATGGAGGGGGACCGTCCGACGGCGGCCTTCGTTTCCGGCCGATGGAGCGTGGACTTCCGCAGAGGGTGAGCCGGGCCTCGAGATCCCGCTTCCCCGCGAACTTCCGCACGGATATCACGAAATTGCGGTCCAGGCGGACTCCGGGACATATACGGGGCTCGTCGTCTCAGCACCCTCGCGAGCGTTCGGGGCACCGGAAGAGCCTGCGGAAGGTCGCCGCAATTCCCGGAAGTGGGGCCTGTTCCTTCCCCTCTACGCACTCCGCCACTCCCGGGATTGGGGGGTGGGAGATCTGGACGCGCTCGGGCGGCTGCTCGAGTGGACGGGGGAGCGGGGGGGCGAGGTCGTGGGTACGCTTCCTCTCTTCGCCGCCTATCTCGACGATCCCCTCGAACCGAGTCCGTACTCCCCCGTCAGCCGTCTCTTCTGGAACGAGCTCTATCTGGACCCCCGCGCGCTGCCCGAATGGGACGCGTCGGAGGAGGCGCGGGCGCTGGTCGGGTCGTCCCGCTTCGAGTCGGCGCTCGTCGATCTCAGGGAGCAGCCCCACGTGGAGTACCGGGAAGCCGCGCGGCTTCGGCACGCGGTCCTGGATTTGCTCGCGCGGAGGTGGCAGGAGGGGGGAGGGGAGGACAGCGCGGAGCTCCGCTCCTTCGCGTCCGCCTCCCCGGAGGTCCATCGGTACGCCGAGTTCCGGGCCGGGGTCGACCATGTGGGCCTACCGCGAGGGCGGTGGCCGGAGACGTGGAACGCGTCGGGCATCCCGAACGAGGCTCAGGCGCCGGGGTCCCGTCTGAGGCACCTCTACGCACAGCTTCGATTTCCGGACCAGCTCCGCGCGGTCCGCGGATCCGAGGGGGGAAGGAACGTGGGACTCTATCTCGACCTTCCGCTCGGCGCGCACGGTGATGGCTTCGACGTCTGGGCGCACCCCGACCTCTTCGTCGGGGGGATGACCCTCGGCGCTCCGCCCGACGGATTTCAGACGGCCGGGCAGGACTGGGGCCTTCCGCCTCTCGACCCGGGGGCGTCGCGCCGGGAGGGCCACGACCATTTCCGGAGAGTGCTCGGGACTCTCATGAGCCATTCCGCCCACCTCCGAATCGATCATGTAATGGGTCTCCATCGTCTCTACTGGGTTCCGGAGGGAATGGGCGCACGAGACGGGGCGTACGTGCGCTATCCGGCCGAGGAGCTCTACGCCATCCTCGCGTTGGAGTCGCATCGCCACGGAACGGCGGTGGCGGGCGAGGACCTGGGCACGGTCCCGCCGGAGGTCCGCAAGGCGATGGAGGGGGTCGGGCTCGGCAAGAGCTATGTGGTCCCCTTCGAGGTGCGGCCGGACGACCGAGAGGGGCTCACCCCGGTTTCCGAAGGGGCGGTGGCTTCCCTCAACACGCACGACCTCCCGCCCTTCGCCTCCTATTGGAGAGGCCTGGATTTGACGGAGCGGGGAAGCGGGGAGGACCTCGAGGAATCGGAGACCGAGGAGGCAGAGTGGCGCGAGAAGTGCCGCGAGGCCCTTTCCCGCGCCTCTGGTGTGCGTAGAGAGGGGGAGGCCGGCCTCCTGGAGGTCCTCGAAGGCCTTCTCGAAAGGCTCGGCAGAAGCCGGGCCGGTCTGGTTCTCGTGAACCTGGAGGACCTCTGGCTCGAGGAGAAGCCCCAGAACCGACCCGGCGTCCCGGATCCATACAACTGGCGGCGCAGGACGCGGCTCACTCTCGAGAAGCTGATCGAGGAGCCGGTGATCGTAAGGCTGTTGGACGCATTGGACCGCGCGAGGAGGGGAGCATCGTGATGAAGGCAAACAGAAGCGGGAAGCCGGAGGGGAAGCGAACGGACGAAGCAGCGGCCTACTCTCGCCTGACGGACGACGATCTCCATCTCTTCAACGAGGGGACCCACAGCCGCCTCTACAGGAAGCTGGGAGCCCATGTGTCGACGGACCCGAACACTCCGGGTACCCGGTTCGGGGTTTGGGCTCCGAATGCCGAGCGTGTGTCCGTCGTGGGTGACTTCAACGGATGGGACGCCGAAGCTCATCCACTCGACGCGAAGGGGGCTTCCGGGATCTGGCAGGCGTTCGTTCCGGAGGCGGAGGAAGGGGCGGTGTACAAGTACGATATCCGGTCCCGGCACCGGAGCTACCGCGTGCAGAAGGCCGATCCATTCGGCTTTCGTCATGAGATGCCCCCCCGGACCGCTTCCGTGGTGGTGGACCTCGAATACGACTGGAACGACCAGGAGTGGATGGCCACGCGGGCGGAGAGGAATTCCGCGGACGCGCCCATGTCCGTGTACGAAGTGCATCTCGGATCATGGAGGCGGGACCCGAACGATCCCACCAGGTATCTCTCGTACCGTGAGATCGCTCCTCTCCTGATCGAGCACCTCCGCGAGACGGCGTTCACCCACATCGAGCTCCTGCCGGTGATGGAGCACCCGTTCTACGGTTCGTGGGGATATCAGACGACGGGCTACTTCGCCCCGACTGCGCGCCATGGGGGGCCGAAGGACTTCATGTACCTCATCGACCAGCTCCATCAGAACGGCTTCGGCGTGATCCTCGATTGGGTGCCTTCGCATTTCCCGTCGGATGAGCACGGCCTCGGCTACTTCGATGGGACCCATCTATTCGAGCATGAGGATCCGCGGCAGGGCTTCCATCCGGACTGGGACAGCTTGATCTTCAACTTCGGCCGAAACGAGGTGCGGAGCTTTCTGGTCAGCAGCGCCCACTTCTGGCTCGACCATTACCACATCGACGGGATTCGGGTCGATGCGGTAGCCTCCATGCTCTACCTCGACTACTCGCGGGAGGGGGGTGAATGGATTCCCAACGAACACGGGGGGCGGGAGAACCTGGAGGCGATCGGATTTCTGCGTCGGTTGAATGAGGAGGTCTACAGCAACTATCCCGATGTGCAGACGATCGCGGAGGAGTCGACGGCATGGCCGATGGTGTCCCGACCGACCTATCTGGGCGGGCTCGGATTCGGGATGAAGTGGGATATGGGTTGGATGCACGATTCCCTCGAGTATTTCAAGCGGGATCCCGTGTATCGCGGCCATCATCACAATGAGCTCACGTTCCGAGCGGTCTACCAGTTCACCGAGAACTTCATGCTTCCGCTCTCGCACGACGAGGTGGTGCACGGAAAGGGTTCACTGATCGGGAGGATGCCCGGCGACGAGTGGCAGAAGCGGGCGAACCTCCGGTTGCTGTTCGCCTGTCAATTCCTCCAACCCGGGAAAAAGCTCCTCTTCATGGGATGCGAGCTGGGCCAGTGGTCGGAATGGAACCACGACGGAGGACTGGAGTGGCACCTTCTCGATGACCCCGCGCATCGAGGAATCCCGCGTGTCATCGGTGACTTGAATCGTCTCTACCAGGATGAGCCTGCCCTCCACACGGGGGATTTCCGGCACGAGGGATTCGAGTGGATCGATGCGAACGACAGCTCTCAGAGCACCATGAGCTTCCTGAGGAAGGATCCGAGTGAAGCGCGGGCGCCCTCGCTCGCAGCGGTTTTCAACTTCACCCCGGTCCCGAGGGAGAACTACCGGCTCGGCGTCTCGATAGGAGGCCGTTGGACCGAGGTGTTGAACACGGACTCCGAGGAGTACGGGGGAAGCGGCTGGGGGAATTTCGGAGGTGTGGATTCCAACCCCATTCCGGCACACGGACGCTACCACTCGCTCGTACTGTCCGTCCCGCCGCTCTCCGCGGTCGTGCTCAAGGCGCCGGTCGGGGCGGCCGAATGAGCGAGCGACGGATCTGCATCCACGGGCACTTCTATCAGCCCCCGCGGGAGAACCCGTGGCTCGAGGCGATCGAGCGGGAAGAATCGGCACGCCCTTTTCACGACTGGAACGAGCGGATCACCCACGAGGCCTACGCGCCGAACGCCTTTTCCAGGATTCTCGATGGGAGCGGACGGATCTCGAGGATCGTCAACAACTACAGTCGCATCAGCTTCAACTTCGGTCCCACGCTCCTCGCATGGATGGAGCGGAAGGCGCCGGAGGCGTATACCGCGATCCTCCATGCGGATCGGCTCAGTCAGGAGCGCTTCTCCGGGCACGGATCCGCCCTTGCGCAGGCCTACAGCCACTCGATCCTTCCCCTCTCCGGCCCCCGCGACCGGCGGACGCAGGTCCTCTGGGGAATCCGGGACTTCGTGCATCGCTTCGGGAGAGACCCGAAGGGGATGTGGCTTCCGGAGACGGCTGTGGACACCGATACCCTGGAACACATGGCAGAGGCGGGGATCCAGTTCACGATTCTCGCCCCTCGACAAGCGGAAGCCGTGCGGGATCCCGGCGGCGAGTGGCGGTGGCTCGAAGGAGACGAGGTCGATACGACACAGCCGTACCGGGTGTCGCTTCCGTCTGGGCGGGAGATCGTCGTCTTCTTCTACAACGGCGAGCTTTCGCGGGCCGTGGCATTCGAGAGACTGCTCTCGAGCGGGGATCAGTTCGCGGACCGGCTTCTCGGGGCGGGGCGTTCCGGCCATGGGGCCGGGACGCTGGCGCATATCGCGACCGACGGGGAGACCTACGGACATCACCACCGGCACGGTGAGATGGCTCTCTCCTTCGCACTCCAGCGGATCGAGGAGGAAGGCGTCGGGCTCACGAACTACATGGAGCATCTCGAGGAGCATCCACCGGTTCGCGAGGCCCGGATCCGCGAGGGGAGCTCCTGGAGCTGCGCTCACGGCGTCGAGCGCTGGCGTGCGGACTGCGGGTGTTCCACCGGGGGACCTACGGAATGGAACCAGCGCTGGCGGGCTCCGCTCCGCGAGGCTCTGGATTGGCTTCGGGACTCCCTGGAGCCGAGGTTCGAGGAGGAGGCCGGCGAGCTGCTGCGAGATCCGTGGGGGGCTCGCGACCGGTACGTCGATCTGGTCCTGGACCGCGCTCCGGAAAACGTGGAGCGGTTCCTCGAGGAGGAAGGCGCTCGGGCGCTGTCCGCGGCAGATCGTACCCGGGTCCTCAAGCTCCTGGAGCTTCAGCGGCATGCGATGCTCATGTACACGAGCTGCGGATGGTTCTTCAATGACATCTCCGGCCTGGAGAGTCTTCAGGTCCTCAAGTATGCGGCGCGCGCGCTTCACCTCTCCGAGATCCTCTTTTCCGACCGGCTGGAGGAGGAGTTCAAGGATCGACTGGCGAGTGCGAAGAGCAACGTCCTCGACCAGGGAAGCGGCCGGGATCTGTACGAGCGCAAAGTCCGGACCGTGCGGGTGGGTCTTCCCAAGGTCGCCGCGCACCACGCCGTCTCGACCCTCTTCCACAACGGAGTCGGAGAAGAGCGCCCGGTCTACTGCTACTCGGTCGTATCACGAGACGACGACCGCATGCGTTCCGGGCGCGCACGGCTGGCACTCGGGCGGCTGCACGTGACCTCGCGGATCACCGGGAGCACGAACGAGTTCAGCTATGCAGTGCTCCACATGGGTGACCATAACCTCGTGGGAGGCGTCCGGCCCTTTCGCGATCCGGAGTCCTACCGCAGCCTCATGCGGAAGCTCACCGACGAGTTCGAAAACACGAGATTTCCCGACGTCATCCGGACCCTCGACCAGGAGTTTCACGCGGCGACCTATTCCCTCCACTCCCTCTTCCGGGACGAGCAGGAGTGGGTCGTCGATCGCATCCTCGAAGGCTCCCTCGCCGATGCGGAGGGGGTGCTCACGGGCCTCTACGAGAGCCGGGCTCCGCTGATGCGATTCCTCGCCGAGCTGTCGATCTCGCAGCCTCGGCCCTTCCGAACGGCGGGGGAGTTCGTCATCAATACACGGCTCGAGCGAGCGCTCGCGGCGGATCCGCCCGACCTGGAGGGGGCGGAAGGGCTCATCGCCGAGGCCCGGAAGAACCGCCTGGAGCTCGACGGGGAGGCGATGGCGTACAGGATGGGAGAGGCGTTGCATGCCCTTTTCGACCGACTCGACCGGGACCCGAACGACCGGGAGTGCATCGACGCCCTTCTTCGGACGACGGGCTTCCTCGAGCTCCTCCCCTTCTCGGCGGAGTTGTGGTGGGCCCAGAACCACTACTTTGGAACCCTGGACGAGGTGGTGCCGGGCTTCATCGAGAAGGCTTCTCGGGGGGACGAGGAGGCGAAGCGCTGGCTCCAGGCGTTCCGCACCATCGGAGAGCGCCTCGCCATCTCCGTTCCCGACGAGCTTTCGGCGGCCGGACGTCGCCTGGGCTGACCGCCCCGCTCCGAGCCTCGGTGATGAGTCTCCGCTCCCCGGTTCTCGCGCCGCACCTTCGCCACTCCGCGACGGAACCCATGGTGTCTCCCTCCGGGACCTCCACGAGGGGGTTCACGTGCTGGCTCCTCGCTCTCGTTCTATGGGTGGGAATGCTCACCTGGCCTCTCCCGGAGCTGTCCGCCGCCGGCCCGGAAAAGGCCCGCTCGGTGAGCGAGCCCACCGGGAGTGGCTCTGGTCATGCGGGGGAGGCCCGATCGGTCCGTGGGCCCGCGCCGGCCCCGGTCGATACGCTGGATTTGAGCCGAGCGGTGGTCGAGCTCATGGCGGAGCATCGAATACCGGGAGTGGGGCTCGCGCTCGTCTCCCGGGACTCCCTGATCTGGGTGGGCAGCTGGGGCGTCGCGGACCGGAACACCGGGCAGGCGGTGGATGCCACGACCGTGTTCCGAGCGGGGGAGATATCGGAAAGCGTCACGGCCGTCGTGGCCCTCATACTCGCACGGGAAGGTCGAATCGCGCTCGACGACCCGGTCGTCGAGCGGATACCAGACTTCGGGATCGACAATGCCTGGGCCCCCGGGCAACCCGTCCGGATCGTCCACCTTTTCGAGCATACCGCCGGGTTCGGCGCACTCCCTCTCTGGTCCTGGGGCCTTCGGGATCCGGACCTTTCGCTGCGCGACGGTCTCGAGCGGGTTCTCGGGGGTGTGCGCTGGCCCCCCGGCTCCTTCCATCTGCCATCGCCGGTGGG
The DNA here is from genome assembly GCA_007121455.1 of Gemmatimonadota bacterium. Taxonomy (GTDB): domain Bacteria; phylum Gemmatimonadota; class Gemmatimonadetes; order Longimicrobiales; family Gaopeijiaceae; genus SKKN01. The sequence goes on from SKKN01000003.1 coordinate 95,581, forward strand.
ACCGTCGGTCGGCGCGTACCTGCTCGAGGAGGTTTCCGAGGAGCCTTTCGAAGAGCTCGCCGCCCGCCGCGTCTTCGTGCCGCTCGGGATGGAGGTTGCCGACTTCCGACTCACCTCTTCGGTGGAGCGGAGCCTCGCCCAGGGGCACCGCGGAGCCGGAAGGACCCCGGTGCCGTACGGCCCGCCGGTCCTTCCTCCGTCCGCCGGGCTCAATGCGAGCCCGCGGGAGTTGGGTGCGTTCGTCCGTCTACTTCTGGGAAGAGGGAGCGTCGACGGCGTGGAGCTCCTCCCGGAGGAGCTCGTCTCATGGATGGAGCGGCCGGCCACCGGCCCGGCGGCACGCGCAGGCCTGGACGCCGGATATGGGTTCGGCCTCGCCACCTCCGTGGGGGAAGGCTTCGTGTTTCTGGGCCGAGCAGGCTCGATCGACGGCTTTGCAGCCGATTTCGGGTACCTTCCGAACGAGGGGCTCGGTTATGTGCTCATGACCAACAGCAGCGGCCCCGGCTTCGACGATCTCCGGGGTGTGGTCCGATCCCACCTGGTCCGCGAGCTCGGGCCGCCCCCCCGACCTCCGAGGGCACAGGTGTCTCCGGAGCGCATCCGAGCGTGGACCGGGTACTACGAACAGGTCACCCCCGAGCACGAGACGGCACGATTCCTCGACCGCCTCTTCTCGATCACCCGCGTGACACCCACGGAGGATGGGAGCCTGAGGGTTCGGCGCCTTCTTGGGGACGACCTGGAGCTCGTACCGGTGGGGCCGAGTCAGCTTCGACTGGAGGATGAGCCGGTCGCGACGGTCGCCTTCCTGACGGACGAACGAAATCGACTCGTGCTGAGCGGCACCGGAAGCGCCCTCCGCGGTGGGTACGTTCCGGTACCCGCGTGGGGCGCATGGACCCGATGGACGGTCGCCTCGGGGGTGGCCGTGCTGATTGCGAGCGCGCTCCTCCTCTCCCTCTGGTGGGCTCCCCGCTGGTTCAAGCACGGCGTCCCGGCAGGTGAGCGGTGGACCCTCCGGGTGCTGCCCGCGGCAGCGTCCTGGTGCCTCCTCCTCTCCCTCCTCCTTCTGCTCGCGGCGACCGGGGACGAGGAGGCTCGCCGGCTTGGCCTGCCTACCTTCTGGTCCGTGGGGATCTTCGTGCTCGTCCTGCTCTTCAGCCTCTCCACCCTTGCGGCGCTCGTCGAGGCGGTGCGTGCACGGGAGGCCTGGGGTTCCCGGGGCGTTCGACTCCATGCCCTCCTCGTCTCCGGTGCGAACCTCCTCGTCCTCATCTATCTCGGAGCGCACGGGCTCGTCGGATTCCGCCCCTGGACCGGGTGATCTGCCTTGTTTCCCCCGGAGCTTGCTGGTACAGTCCCCCTACTGGGGGAAGCTTTCCCGGACCACGATTCGCCTTTCTCGCGTCACCAGGGCCGGGCCGCGCCATTCCTGGACTCGAAGCAGTTCCCATGCGGATCAGGAGCTCGTCATGAATCGCCCATTTCTTTTTTTCGCTGCCATCGCGTTCTTTGGTGCCGGGTGCGGAGCCGCTCCAAATCCTGACATTCCCAGCCCCGAGGACCACTTCGGGTATGCTCCCGGGGCAGAGGGGGAGTTGGCGAACTGGGATGAGCTCACCGCCTATTATGACCGACTGGCGGAGACGAGTGGCCGGGTAACCGTGGACACGGTGGGAACGTCGACCCGTGGGCAGCCCTTCGTGATGATGACGATCACGAGCCAGGAGAATCATCGCGACCTGGAACGTCTCCGGGAGACGAACCTCAGGATCCAGGACCCGCGCACCATTTCCGGGGCGGACGAGCTGGAGTCCCGGCTCCACGAAGGTCGGACCGTCGTGCTCGTGACGAACCACATCCACTCCACCGAGGTTGCGAGCGGACAGATGCCGCCCCGCACCGCCTATCGTCTCGCTACGTCCAATGACCCGGCGGTGCTCGAGATACTCGACGAGGTCATCGTGCTCATGGTCCCTTCCCTGAACCCGGACGGAACCCAATGGACATCGGACTGGTGGCGGGAGTGGCGCGGCACGGAGTACGAGGGCGCTCCGCTACCCTTCCTCTATCACTACTACGTCGGCCACAACAACAACCGGGATTGGTATCCGCTGATCCAGCAGGAGACCCGTCTGGCGGTGGAGCACGCACACAACGCGTGGAGGCCACACATCGTCCACGACATCCACCAGATGGGCCCCACGGGCGCGAGGTATTTCGTCCCTCCCTACATCGATCCGATCGATCCGAATACGGACCCGAAGCTGGTGACGGCGCTGAATCAGCTGGGGGCGTACATGGCCGCGGAGATGACGGCCGAAGGGAAACAGGGGATCGTCGTGAACGCGATCTTCGATCTCTACACCCCGGCTCGAGCGTATCAGCACTATCATGGAGGAGTGCGCATCCTCTCGGAGACCGCACAGGCCGATTGGGCGAACACGCGGGTCGTCGACCCCGATGAACTCGGCCCGGGAAGAGAGTACCACGCCGGCGAGCGGAGCTGGAAGTTTCCCGATCCCTGGCCGGGAGGGGAGTGGAGCCTCGAGGATGCCGTGGACTACATGGATGCCGGGGTGATGGCGCTCCTCCGCAACGCCGCGAAGAATCGGAGGTTCTGGCTGGAGAATGCCCACGCAGTGATGGGGCGGGCCGTGGGCGGTTGGGAGGAATGGCCGGCGGCGTGGGTCATCCCCGCGGAACAGGAGAACGAGATGGGGCTCGCGGAGCTCCTGCGGATTCTGACCATGGGCGATGTGGAGGTGCACCGGGCGGAGTCTTCCTTCACGGCCGGAGTCGACTTCCCGGCTGGAAGTTATGTGATCCCGATGAATCAGCCGCACGGCTCCTTCGCCCATACGCTGCTCGAGCAGCCCGAGTACCCGGATCTGAGGGAGTATCCCGGCGGTCCTCCCCAGCGCCCCTACGATGCCACTTCGTGGAACCTTCCCCTCCTGCTCGACGTGGAAGCGCATCGGGCGGAGGAGCCGGTGGACGTGGCTCTTTCCGATCCGCTCCCCGTCACCGAGTCCCAGTACGAGGCCCCCGAAGCGCTCCTCGGACCCGAGGCGCCGAGGATCGCATACTACAAGGGGTACCGGGAGCTTCGGGAAGCGGGGTGGACCCGGTGGCTCTTCGACCAGACGGGGATCGAGTACGACACGCTCCATCACCACGACGTACGTGCCGGTGGGCTCGACGAGCGGTACGACGTGATCCTCTTCCAGGATCAGCCGGGGGACCACCTGATGGATGGGTGGCCGGAGGACGTGATGCCGGAGCCGTATCACGGCGGGATCGGGGAGGAGGGGATGGCGGCCCTCCGCACGTTCGTCGAGGGGGGAGGACGAGTGGTCGCCGTCGAGCAGGCTACGGACTTCGTCGTGGAGACCTTCGACCTGGGGGTTTCCAACGTCCTCGCCGGGCTCGATCCGGAGGACTTCTACATCCCCGGGTCGATTCTGGAGTTGACCTTCGATCAGGGGAGCGACCTCGGCGAAGGGATGGACAGCGAAGGTGTGGCATGGTTCTGGAGTGCAGAGGCCCGTGAGCTCAGTCGCGCATTCCGCATCGACGACCCCGGCATCACCGTGGCTGCCCGGTATGGGGAGGTGTTGTCCGGCTGGGCCCTCGGCCCCGAGCACGTTGCGGACCAACCCGCGCTCGTGGAGGCGTCCGTCGGCGAGGGCTCGGTGGTCCTCTTCGGCTTCCAGCCGAACTACCGAGGACATTCCATGGCAACCTGGCCACTGTTGTTCAACAGCCTCAGCGTTCCGAGGCGGCCGTAGCGTTCGGCGGCCGGGCCCGCCACGAGCCGAAGGACGACCGGGCGTTCCGGATCGGGGGCCGAGCTCGAGGCACAGGGGGCCCGGAATGTCAGGGAGGAGGTCGCGCATGACGGAAGAGGCATCGGACAGAGGCCGCTCGAAGGGGGGCGAGAGGCACGACGCGGGAGAGAAGCGCGTGGAGAGGAAATCCCCCCACCGCCCTCCTCCCCCGGCTCTCCGTCCCCTCCGCCACCTCCTCTGGATCTTCCTCGCCGTCTTTCTGGCAATGTGGGTGTGGAGTGTCGTCGCGGAACGGGACCCGTGGGCCTCGATCAGCTATACGACCTTCCGGACGCACCTCGTCGAGAACCGGATCGAACGTGTCGAGGTGGAAGGTGATCGGATCCGGGGAGAGCTCGTGGAGCCCGTGCAGACGCGGGTCCTGGACGAAGAGGATCCGGTCACCTACGAACGCTTCGTCACGCATGTCCCCGGGTTCGGGGACGAGGGGCTGCTCGAGCTGCTGGAAGCGCACGGGGTCGAAGTCGAGACCCGGCCCGAGTCGCTCTTCTCGTGGTGGATGATCCTCTTCTACCTCGTTCCCTTCCTCCTCCTGCTCCTCCTCTTCTTCCTCATCGTCCGCGGAGGCCAGGCCCAGGGTCAGCGGATGATGTCGATCGGCGAAAATCGTGCTCGTCCCTACGATCGCAGCAAGCAGCAGACGACGTTCGCGGACGTGGCCGGGCAGCGCGGGGCGAAACAGGAGCTCGAGGAGCTCGTTGCCTTCCTGAAGGAGCCGTCTCGGTTCGAGGAGCTGGGCGGAGAAATTCCGCGGGGCTTCCTCCTCGTGGGTCCACCCGGAACGGGCAAGACGCTCATGGCCCGAGCGGTGGCGGGTGAGGCGGGGGTCCCCTTCTTCCACATGTCCGGCTCCGACTTCATGGAGATGCTCGTGGGCGTAGGCGCCGCCCGGGTGAGGAAGCTCTTCGAGGAGGCGAAGAAGGAGGCTCCGGGGATCGTCTTCATCGACGAGTTGGACTCAGTGGGCCGGAAGCGTGGGGCCGGATTGGGGGGCGGCCACGACGAGCGCGAGCAGACGCTGAATCAACTCCTCTCCGAGATGGATGGGTTCGAGCCGAACGAAGGGGTGGTCGTGATGGCGGCGACGAACCGTCCGGACATCCTCGATCCCGCCCTCCTCCGCCCCGGCCGGTTCGATCGACAGGTGACCATGGGGCTGCCCACCCGGGAGGACCGGGAGGCGATCCTCCGGATCCATGCGAAGCGGAAGCCCCTTGCCCCGGATGTCGACCTGGACAAGTTCGCTGGAGGAACCCCGGGCTTCAGCGGTGCCGATCTGCGGAATCTGCTGAACGAGGCTGCTCTCCTCGCCGCCCGCAAGGAGCGCACGGAGATCGGCTCGGCCGAGATCGAGGAAGCCCGGGACAAGGTTCTGCTCGGCCTCGAACGAGAGGGGCTGGCGTTGACCGAGGATGAGCGGCAGCTTCTGGCGTACCATGAAGGCGGGCACGCCGTGCTCGCTGCGGTCTTGCCGCACGCCGATCCCCTCCACAAAGTGACGATCGTGCCGAGGGGGCGCGCGATGGGAGTCACACAGCAGCTTCCGGAGCGGGACCGGTACGTCTTCTCCCGGGACTTGCTGGAAGACCGCCTCGCAGTGCTGATGGGTGGGCGGGCCTCGGAAGAACTCGTGCTCGACACCATGACGAGCGGTGCAGAGGACGACCTGCGCCAGGCGTCCAAGCTCGCTCGTCGGATGGTCCTCTCGTGGGGCATGAGCGAACGGTTCGGTCGCGTCGCGCCGGTGGGAGAGCAAGAGGAGGTCTTCCTGGGCCAGGACATCGCGCAGAAACGCGAGTACAGCGACTCGACCGCCCGGGAAGTCGACCAGGAGATCCGCAGGATCGTCGAGGCCGCGTACGAACGCGCCCGCTCGACACTCCAGCACCACCGGGCCGGGCTGGACCGAGTCGCGGAAGCGCTCCTCGAGGATGAGGAGATCAGTGGGGAGAGGGTCCGGCGGCTTCTGGGCCTCGAGCCCGAGGAAGCTCAGGCATCCCCGGCCGTATGACGGAAGCCGGAGTGTCCGGCTGCGTACGTTCCATGCCCTTCAGGAGATACGATGATCGATTCGATGTTCAGGCACGTTCGTGTGACGGCGCTGGGCGGGCTGATGCTCCTGCTCGCCGTGCTGCCGTTGCACGGTCAGGAGGATCTGCGCACGGGAGCGGAAGAATCCGGGTTCACCCGGTACACCTCGTACGCGGAGATGATGGAGTACCTGGAGGACGTCCGTGCGGCTTCGACGGATGTACGCATGGGCATTTACGGGACGACCTTCGAGGGCCGTGAGCTTCCGTACCTCGTCTTCAGCCGCCCGGGGGTGACCCGGGGGTGGGAGGCCGCTGCGCTGGGTCGGCCGGTCGTCGAGCTCCATGCGAACGTCCACGGGGGCGAGCGGACGCTCAGGGAGTCGCTCCTCATCCTCGTTCGGAAGCTCGCGACGGCGGGCACGCCGGAGAACGCCCTTCTCGATGACCTGGTCATCGTCGTGTCTCCCCAGATCAACCCGGACGGCTTCGAGGCGACCCCCTCGGCGACACGGGGGAACGCGTGGGGCATCGACATGAACCGGGACTATATGAAGCTCGAGCAGCCGGCCGTCACGAACTGGGTTCGGAACGTCTTCCAGGAGTGGAATCCGCACGTCTTCGTCGATGGCCATAATGGAGGCCAGTTCCCCTACAACCTTCTCTACCAGTGCCCCGGCCACGCGGACCCGGACCAGGGGATCACCCAGCTCTGCGACGATGAGATCTTTCCCGGTGTGGATGCCCGGCTCGCCGCGGAGGGCTTCGAGTCGTTCTTCTGGTCGAGCGGGAACGAGGAGCGTTGGAGCGGCGGTCAGACGGACGCGCGCATCTCGCGGAACTATGCCGGGTTCGTGAACTCGATCGGGATCCTCTTCGAATCTCCGGGCTGGCAGGAGATGGAGGATGGCGTGGAAGCGGGGATCCTCGGGTACCTGTCGGTCGTGGAGTACGTGCGGGACAACCCGGAGCGGGTCATGGAGACCGTGAACCGGGCTCGACGGGAAGCGGTCCTGCTCGGCAGCGAGGCGCGTGGAGATGTAGTCGTCCAGATGGATGTGGAGCCGGAGGACGAGCTCGTCACCTACTTCATCGGAGAAGGTGAGGGAGAGGATCGCGAGCGGAGGGAGGTCCGGGACGCTCCGATCTACAAGAAGCCGGTGGCGACGCTCACCCGTCCTCGCCCCTACGCCTACGTGTTGCCCCGGGATGCAGTGGCGGCCGTCGATCTCCTCCAGCGGCACAACATCACCGTCGAAGTTCTCCGAAAGAGCACGACGCTCGAGGTGGATGCCTACACCCTCACGGGAGTGAGCTACGAGACGGCGTACAACCACCAGGCCGCAACCAAGGTGGAGGTGGGGGAGGTGGTCACGATCGAGGAGAACTTCCCCGCAGGGACGTATGTCGTTCCCACGGGACAGATGATGGGACGGGTGGCATCACACCTTCTGGAGCCTGAGACCCGCGACAATCTCGTCTACTGGAACACCATGGATGCCTGGCTCCCTCTCGCGCAGCTCAACGACGATTCGGCGGAGGGGCCTGCGCTGGTTCCGATCTACAAACTCATGGCACCGACTTCGCTTCCGGCGCGGCTCGTGAAGTGAGGGGGGTCTCCCCCAGGTCCTCGAGCGTCTGCCGAAGGAACGCCAGGTAGCGGTCAACCGTGTAGAGGTGGGTACGAAAGCAGAGGGCGGCGAGGCGCAGGACGAAGGTGCCGTTCAACGTCGTGGACGAGATGAAGGTGTGCCCGTCCTCGAGAATCGCGCGGAGGAGTGCACGATTGAAGGCGTCCGCGTCGCCCTCTGCCGGCACCCAGCGGTAATGGACCACCGAAAGGTCGGGCTCCGGCCCGACTTCGAAGCCCATCTCGAGGGCCCGTTCGCGGAAGTAGCGGGCGAGTAGAGCCTTTTCCTCGAGGGCCGCTCGAAAGGGGCGGGTCCCGAAGAGCATCAGGGGAAGCCACATGCGCGGGGCTCGCCAGTGCTTGGTGAGCTCGGGGGAGCGGTCGGCAGGAGAGGGCGCTCCTCCGTCTTCGCGGTGCGTGTCCTGGAGGTAATGGGCGTGCCGAGTGTGGGCCCCGCGAAGCGTCTCGTCGTCCCGCACGAGGACGGCTCCCAGGCCGTAGGGCAGGAAGAGTCCTTTGTGAGGGTCGAGGACGAGAGAGTCCGCCTGGGCCATTCCTCTCAGCTTCGGGCGGAACTCGGGGCAGAGGGCAAAGAAGCCCCCGTACGCCGCGTCCACGTGGTACCAGAGTCCTTCCTCCCGGGCCACTTCTCCGATCTCGTCGAGCGGGTCCACCGCCCCCACGTCCGTCGTCCCTGCCGATGCGATGACCATCCAGGGATTCCTCCTCCCCGCCCGACGATCCTCGGCCACGGCGGCGGCGAGCTCGGTTGGGCGCATCCGCCCTCCGTCATCCATCGGCACGTGCCGAACTTGGCACTCCCCGAGGCCCGCGATATGAAGCGCCTTTTCCAGACAGTGGTGCATCTGTTCCGTGCCGTAGACCACCGCCCGGGAATATTCCGCCGCTCGCAGCCCCCGCGCCTCCCGCGCCGTAACGACCGCGATGAGGTTCGCGACGCTTCCCCCCGAGGCGAGGTTGCCTCCTGATCCTTCGGGGAATCCGACGACTTCCGCCATCCAGCGAATCAGGAGGTTCTCCATCTCCACGGCGCCCGGTCCTGCGTACGCGATGCCGGCGTAGTGGTTCGTGATCGCGGCGATGTAGTCGCCGAGGGAGGAGGGGTAGAGGCCCCCGCCCGGGATGTACGCGAGGTGCCCCGCCGAGGAAGGCTTGAGGCCCGGGGTGTCGACGCACCGGTCGAGGAGCGCCACGACGTGTTCCGGCGGAACCGGCTCCTCAGGGATCCGGACGTCCCGGAGATCTCGTGCCGCCGTCGTGTCGGACCGGTACGCGGGTGTCCGTCCAAGCTCATCGAGGAAACGCTCCGCGTACTCGACGATCGGTTCCCGAAGACGGGCGCGCGCGTGGGGGTCCGGCTCGAGCCTCCGGCTGAGGTGCTCGAGCTCCCGGAGCCGCTCGATCATCGAGAGGTCCGTCACTTGAAGTTTCCGAAGTCCACCTCGGCCGTGGGATCGTCCGCCCAGTCCACCTCGACGCTTCCCGAGGACTCCCGCAGCACGTGCCCCTCGACCCAGTCCACCAGCTCGGCGACCCGTGCGAATGCCATCGGGGGCTGACAGGTGAAGGCGCCGAAGCTGCTGATGCCCACCTGGATCCACAGGTCGCCTTCCTGCACCATCAAGGGGCCGCCGCTGTCCCCCCTGCAGATGCTCTCCAGGCCTCCGATCGCCCCGGCGCAGATCGTGCTTGCGACGATGTTCTCACTCAGCATCTGCTGGCATTCCCCGTTGGAGATGAGGTCCATCTCGACCTTTCGGAGTGTCGTGGAGATCGAGCCGGTCCGGGAAGTTCGGCCCCATCCGGTCGCCACTGCCGGGGTTCCCGGAAGGGAGTGGGCGGGGCGGGCCCGGGTCTGGAGCTCCGTCCGTGGGATCATGAACGACTCCTCGAGCTCGACGAGCGCGATGTCGTTTCCGACGAAGGAGTGCGCCCCGTAGGCAGGAAACACGTGGATGCGGCGCACCCCGACCCGCTCTCCTCCGGAGGTGAGGCTCCGCGTCCCCACCACCACCTCGAGGTTGTCCGGATTCCTCCGCACGGCCTCCGTTTCCACGCAGTGCGCCGCAGTGAGGACCCAGGATGCCGCGATGAAGGTGCCGCCGCAGAAGAACCGGTCCTGATTCGGCCCGCCACCCGCCACCCGGAGCGCCACCATGAAGGGAAATTCGCCCTCCTCCGCCTCCGACCCCCCGATGATCCGGGCCGGAGGCGCCGGCGCGGCTCTCCCCGCGAACGTGTTCGTCCAGCCGATTCCGAGCTGCTGCGTCACGGTGTGAGGGCGCGTCGTGTCGACACCCTCGAACGTGTAGCTTCCGTCCTCGTCGGTGAACGTGAAGGTCTCCCCCGGGTCCAGGGTCCCATTTTCGTTCTCGTCGAGGAAGACGATCGCGCCGGGCACCCCACGCTCGTCCCCGCGCGCTGCACCGTCGCCCTCGCGGTCGTGCCAGACCGTGCCCTGGATCGTGCCCTCTCCTTCCCCTGGCGCGGACGTGGCCGTGATCGCGGAGCCTGCTGCATGATCACGTGCTCCGGCGTCGTCTCGCACCTCGAGCGTGGGCCGGAAGTGCCCGGGGTCTTCGTAGGTATGGGTGACGGTCGCCCCCTCCCCCTCCTCTCCGTCGCCGAAGTTCCAGCGGTAGGCGACGATCTCCCCTGCGGGGGCCGACGACTGCGTCGCGTCGAAGCGGACTTCGAGCGGAGCGGAGCCGCGGTTCACATCCGTGGTGAAGCTCGCGGTCGGGGGCAGGTCGCTGCCTGGACCCGTTCCTGGCCCGGCAGGATCGCCCTCATCGCCGCAGCCCAGGAGGACGAGCGCCAGGGCGACCGATGCGATCAGCGGCAATGGCCGTATCGCTAGGAGATCTCGCGTCATCACACGACCTCGTATGCATCTGCGGACGTCGGTCATTCGAGCGGAGCACCTCTCAGTCGAGGCGGCCGAAGCGGAGGTCGTAGACGCGAGCCTGACGGAGGCTCACCTCCGTCACCTCACCCTCATCATTCCGAATGAAGCGGACCAGGAGCCCGGTTCCCGCCATTCGGAAGGCGTCGGCGTACAGCGGCTCCAGCCGAATCTCGTCGGCTGGCCGCCGGTGGAAAAAGAGCTCCTTCCCCCGAGCCTCGACCTCGACGGTCATCTCCGCATCCTCCGAGTGATACCGACCTGCATAGTTGCTCAGTTCCTCCGCGGATGGGTCGAATTCCGCGAGCGCCAGGTACTCATCCCCCTCGAACGTACCCACGAGCGTGCGGATTCGTGTCGGCCCCCCATTCTGCGATGGCACGAAACGGAATACCTGATCGGTCGTGCCGACCTGGAATTCCGTCGCGGAACGCGGGATGAGGTGGTTCCCACCGTCCATCACGAGTCGTCCCTCCTGGACCGCGAGGCGCATCGGCTCTCCGGTGAATTCGTTCCTGTAGAGCCCTTCCGTTTCGCGGAGCACCTCCGGCGCCAGCTCGATTCCCGAGGGTGCTTCCGCCGTTACGGCAACATCGCCGAGGAAGAGGTCGACGACCGCACGTCCGGCCTGTCCCGGGTTCTGGGAGCTGATGTTGCACAGGAGCGCCACATGGAGGTCCTGCTCGGGATAGTGGCCGAGGAATGCGCGATATCCTCGCGTCGAGCCGGTGTGTGCGACCTCGGGCACTCCGCGATGCTGATCCACCTGAAGTCCGGCGGCGTAGGTGATCGTGCGACCGTCGTTCAGCACGGCCTGGGAGTGCATCGTTTCCGAGAAGGTGGGTCCTCCGAGGTCTCCGGAACGGATTGCGGCGCTCCAGGCGAGGAGGTCTTCGACCGTGGTGAGCAGGCCTCCGTTTCCATGAACGTTCTCATTGGGACGCGCGATGGAGAACCCTCCGCCGGAACGAGGCGCATATGCGCTCGCTCTCCCGGGGACGATGCGCGTGTAGTCGTTTCGCCACTCCGTATTGTTCAAGGAAAGCGTCTCGAAGATCCGCTCCTGCGAGAAGTCGGCAAAACGACTTCCCCCGGCTCGTTCCACGATCATCGCGAGGAGATTGTATCCGGAGTTGCTGTAGGAATAGCGGTCTCCCGGAGGAAAGTTGAGGGCGCTTTGTCGCACGAGGATGTCGAGGACGTGGTCGTGGTCGTGCACCCTCGCCTCCCGTCCCCAGCCGGTGATCGCGGCCACGCTTCCCCAGTCTCTCAGGCCGCTCGTATGCGTCAGGAGGTGGCGGATCGTGATCGTGGGTCCGTAGTCGGGCAGCTCGGGAATGTGTGCTCGCACATCGTCATCGAGGGAGAGCACCCCATCTTCCGCGAGGAGCACGACGGCGGCAGCAGTGAACTGCTTCGAAACCGATCCGGCCTCGAAGATCGTCTCGGGTGTGTTCGGCACGCCGTGTTCGAGATCGGCCATCCCGTACGCCGACTCGAGCACGGTGGCTCCCCCCTCCTTCACCCCGACAGCGCACCCCGGCGTCTCCTCCGAATCCCATCGCTCGAAGATCTGGTCGACCCGCTCCTGAACGGAGGGGGATGCCTGGGCGCGGAGGTCGCTCGTCGGGAAGGGGGCGAACGCTAAAGCGAGTACGATCGTGAGGACGGAGGAAGCTCGATTCATCGGTGGGCTCCTGGGTCTCGTGGACGTCGTTCTGCGGACACCGGGAGTCCGGTGCCATGCGCTCGGTGGATCGTGTCGTGGGGGACGGCCCTGCGCCGCGAAAGGTAGAGTTCGGATCGGATAGGCGCCATTCGCGGGAAGGCATCCTGGTCGAAGCCGCTGCTTGAGTGCCATCGTGCCCATGCGATATGTTGCCATTCGACCGGCTTCGGCGCGCTGGAGCTTGCGCTCCGAGAGTACGGACGAAATGGAAGAGCTGCCCCACGGACCGGAGGACGGCGTGTGAACGATCGGGCCCCGCTCGGAGAGTCGGGAGAGAAGGAGGGGGGCATCGACCGGCGCACCTTTCTTCGCAGAGGAGGGATCGGCGCCGGAACCGTCGCGCTCTCCGGTTCCATCGCGGGAGCCCTGTCCGCATGCGCGGCGCCAGCTGCGCTCCGAGGAGGAGCGGGGACGGACGTCGTGGTGATCGGCGCCGGCGCGTTTGGGGGGTGGACTGCGCTCAATCTCGTCGAGATGGGTGCGAGCGTGACGCTCGTCGACCTCTACGGGCCGGGGAATTCCCGATCCACTTCCGGGGACGAGACCCGGGGGATCCGGACGGGCTATGCCGGTCGGGACCTCTGGACCTCCTGGGCCAGGAGGGCGATCGAGCGCTGGAGAGAGTTCGACGATGAATGGGCGCCGGTTCTCGGAGGAAGGATCTTCTTCAGCGCCGGAAATCTGGTGCTTCGTCCTTCCTGGGAAGGGGAGCTGGAGGAGACGCGGGAGACGTGGGACCGGGCGGGTGTTCGGTACGAATCCCTCGATCCCGGGGAGGTGGCCTACCGCTGGCCGCAGCTCCGCGCCGACGGTCTGGAGGCGGCGGTCTTCGAGCCGGATGCCGGGGTGGCCAGGTCACGGGCTGCGTGCCTGAGGGTCGCGGAGATCTTCCGAAGGAAAGGAGGGGAGATCAGGACGGGGCGAGCGACGCTCGGGAGCGGTTCGGGCGGCCGGCTCTTCGAGGTCGACCTCGAGCCCGGTTTCCCGCTCGGTGCCAACCTCTTCGTCTTCGCCCTGGGGCCGTGGTTTCCCACCGCCTTCCCGGAGTTGATGGCCGAGCGGATGAGGATTCCGATGGGGCACGTCTTCTACTGGGGCACACCTCCCGGAGACGATCGATTCTCACATCCTCGTCTGCCGAGCTGGAGCATTCCGGGCGTTACCGGTTGGCCGACGTACCCGCCCGACCACAGGGGATTTCGCGTCCGGACCGGCGGCAGGCCCGGCGACGACCCCGACACGTCGGATCGATGGATCCCGGAGGAGTTCCTGGAGCGTCCGCGGGAGGTCCTGGCGGAGCGATTCCCGGACCTCCTCTCCCAACCGGTTCTGGAGACACGGGCGTGTCACTACGAGTCGAGCGTGACCCGCGACTGGTTCATCGATCGGCACCCCCAGTGGGAGAACGTCTGGCTCGCCGGCGGCGGCAGCGCCGAGGGCTTCAAGTTCGGACCGGTTCTGGGAGAATTCATCGCGAGCCGGGTCCTGGGCGGCGGCCTTCACCCGGAGTTGGAGGAGGAGTTTCGGCTCGGGTCGGAGGAGTTGGGACGAACGGATGGAGGGAGCGGTTCCCTTCGGGAAGATATCGAGGAGGGCGTGGTACGCTGACCGGCGGCATTTCCTTGCACGTCGGCAGTGGCCTTCTCTCGAGAAAACCTTGTGCAATCGGCCATGATTGGTTCATAGTTATGAACTTGCCAGAACCATCGTGTCGACCCACGGGAGGCCGGGAATGAAGGGAGTTGCCGTCGCAGCCGCGGCAGCCGGCATTGCACTGGTGCTCTTCGGTCAGGCCCCCGAGGCCTCCGTCGAGCTATCCATGGAGCATCGGGCGGAAGCACCGCTTTCGCTCGTCAGTGGCCCGGAGGCGGTCAGCACCGCCGCCGCGTCCACGATGCCCGCGCCCCCCGCCGCAGTTCCGCTTTCATCACCGTCGGACGAGGACGACCGCCGCCCCACTCCCGAGGAGTTGACCCAGGTGGTGCGGCAGTACTGCGTCGCCTGTCACAACGACCAGATGGAGACCGCGAACCTCTCGCTCCAGAGCTTCGACGTGGCGTCCGCCGCCGAAATGGCCGACAAGGCCGAGAAGATGGTCCGCAAGCTCCGGCCCGAGATGATGCCGCCGCCGGGGATGCCACGTCCGGATGAGGAAACGCTCCTCGCGCTCGTCGAGACGCTCGAGGAGACCCTGGACGAGCGGGCTGCCGTCGAGCCGAACCCCGGGACGCGGGCGTTTCAGAGGCTCAACCGCGTCGAATACGCCACCGCCGTCAAGAGCCTGCTCGGGCTCGAGGTGGATGCCGGGGCCTGGCTGCCGCTCGACAGCTATCTGGCTGGGTTCGATCATATGGCCGACGCCCAGCCGCTCTCCCCGCAGTTGCTCGACGCGTACCTGACGGCGGCCGGGGTGATCAGCCGCCTCGCGGTCGGGGATCCGGAAGCGAGCCTTGCCCGCGAGACGTACAGCATCTCCGGACGGATGTCCCAGCACCAGTGGGACCACGTCGAAGGCGCTCCCTTCGGGACGCGGGGTGGGATGGTCGTGGAGCACGTCTTCCCCGTCGACGGGGAGTACGTGTTCGACCTGGAGGTTCGCGCGGGCAACCGGGCGGAGTTCGAGGACCTCGACCTCTCCATCAACGGAGAGCAGGTGGCACTTCTTCCCGTGGAGCCCGGAGTCTCCAGCGGAAATCGGGGCGGAGGGATCCCCGTCCGGACCGAGCCGGTCTTCGTTCCTGCCGGCCAGCACAAGGTCTCCGCCGCGTTCGTACGGCAGTTCGCCGGCCCGTACGAGGATCTGCTCCGTCCCCACGATTGGTCCCTCGCCGGGGAAGGGGAGAGCGCGGGATACGGTGTGACCGTGCTGCCGCACCTCTGGGTGATGTCGATCACCGGTCCTCACAATCCGAGCGAGGTCTCGGACTCGCCGACCCGTCAGAGGATCTTCACCTGCCGGCCGACCTCGGCCGCGGAGGAGCGACCCTGCGCGGAATCGATCATCTCCCGGATGGGGGATGAGGCGTATCGTCGGCCGCTCACGGAGCAGGACTTCGAGGGGCTGATGTCCTTCTATGACCAGGGAGCGGAGGAAGGCGGTTTCGAGAACGGGGTTCGGCTGGCGCTTCAGGCGATCCTCGCAAGCCCGCATTTCATCTTCCGTATGGAGCGGGAGCCTTCGGACGTCGCACCGGGTGAGATCTACGCGCTGAACGACCTCGATCTCGCGTCCCGGTTGTCGTTCTTCCTCTGGGGCACCCCCCCGGACAGCGAACTCATCGGGCTCGCGACCGAAAACCAGCTCTCCGATCCGGACGTGCTCGAAGCCCAGGCTCGGAGGATGCTCGAGGACCCTCGTGCCGAGGCCCTGGCAACGCGCTTCGCCGCCCAGTGGCTGCGCTTGCAGGACATGGAGAACATCGACCCCGACATGTACTGGTTCCCGAACTTCAGCCATAACCTGAGGTCGGACCTGCGGCGGGAGACGGAGCTCTTCTTCGAGCATCTCGTGCAGGAGGACCGGAGTTTCCTCGAGGTGCTGAGTGCCGACTACACCTTCGTGAACGAGCGCCTGGCTCGCCACTATGGTTTTTCGGACGTGATCGGGGACGATTTCCGACGGGTGGAGTACCCGGCCGGCACCAGCCGACGGGGCGTGCTCAGCCATGGGAGTGTCCTGCTCCTGACCTCGATGGGAACCCGCACATCACCGGTTCTGCGTGGGAAATGGGTGATGGAGGTCCTGCTTGGAACGCCGCCACCCCCGCCGCCTCCGGTCCCGGCGCTCGAGGAAACGGCGCCCGTTACGGCCGGGGAGGTCATGACCACACGACAGCGGATGGAGATGCATCGGGACAACCCCGCCTGCATGTCGTGTCACCAGATGATCGATCCGATCGGCATCGCCCTGGACAACTACGACGTGGTCGGCCAGTGGCGCGTGCGTGAACGGGCAGCTCCGCTCGACACCCGTGGTGAGTTGTGGGACGGAACTCCGGTGGACTCGCCGCTCGAGCTGTCCGGCGCGCTCCTCGAGCACCCGGTCCCCATCGTGAGGACTTTCACCTCCTACCTGATGTCGTATGCGATCGCGCGTCCGGTGGAGGATCATGACCAGCCGGCGATCCGGGAGATCGCGCGGCAGGCCGAGGCGGATGACTACCGGATGTCATCGCTCATTCTCGGAGTCGTCATGAGCGATCCGTTCCGCTTGCGGAGGGCGGAGGCGATCGCCGATAACGATGCCGAGCTCGAGGTTCGATTCGAAGACCAGCAGCACGAGTAGAGGCCGAACAGCAGCATAAGATCAATCGACCCCGTAGGAAGAGGAGAGAGGAGACCCATGGAATTCATCACTGGAAAGCACATCGCCCGTCGCACGTTCCTCCGCGGCATGGGTGCGACGGTCGCGCTTCCGTTCCTGGACGCGATGGTTCCCGCTGGGCGCCTCTGGTCCGATGCCATGCGAGAGCAGGGAGCGATGCGCCTCGTTTGCATGGAGGAGCCGCACGGAGTGGCCGGATCGAACGATTGGGGTGCCAAGCAGCACCTCTTCGCTCCGGAAACGGTCGGGCGCAACTTCTCGATGAACCCCGAAAACGTGCTGAAGCCGCTCGAGCCGTTCCAGGACTACATGACGATTGTCAGCAACACGGACGTCCGCATGGCGGAAGCGTGGGACCCGGCCGAGATCGGAGGGGACCACTTCCGCTCGAGCGCCGTGTTCCTTACCCAATCCCATCCGAAGCAGACCCAGGGGTCGGATCTCTACGCTGGGGTGTCTCTTGACCAGTTGTATGCGAACCGGTTCGGCCAGGAGACGCCAATTCCCTCGATGCAGCTCTGCATCGACAACACCGACCAGTCGGGAGGGTGTCACTACAACTACGCCTGCGCCTACACTGACTCGATCAGCTGGGCTTCTCCGACCCAACCTCTTCCCCTGGTTCGGGATCCGCGGGTGGTCTTCGAGATGCTCTTCGGGGTCGGGGGCACCGAGGCGGAGCGGATCGTGCGCCGTCGGGAAAACCGGAGCATCCTGGATTGGATCACGGGTGAGGTCGCCGGGCTGAAGCGGGAGCTGGGGGCAGCGGACCAGCGACGGATGGATCAGTACCTGAACGATGTCCGGGAGTTGGAGCGGAGGATCGAGCTCGTGGAAGCGAGGAATCTGAGCGGGGAGGACCGTCAGCTTCCCGAGGCGCCGGTCGGCGTACCGGATTCATTCGAGGAGCACATGCACATCATGTTCGACCTTCAGCTTCTCGCCTTCGAGTCCGATGTCACCCGGGTCTTCTCGTTCAAGTGGGGCCGGGACGGGTCGAACCGCACCTTCCCGGAGAGCGGAATCGACCGCCCGATCCACCCCGCGTCCCACCACGGGGAGAACGAGGAGCGGATTCTGGAGTGGAACAAGCTTCACCAGTGGCGGATGAACACGCTTCCGTACTTCCTGGAGAAGCTCGAAAACACCATGGAGGGAGATTCCCACCTCCTGGACAAGACAATGGTCATCTGGGGCTCGCCCATGGCGGACGGGAACCTCCACAACCATCGCCGATGCCCGCTGGTGGCGATCGGTGGAGCCAACGGAGAGCTCGAAGGGAACGTTCACCTGAAGGCGCCGGACGGCACCCCGATGGCGAACGCGATGCTTGGCCTCTTGCACAAGCTTGGCCTCGACGAGATGAACAGCTTCGGCGACAGCACGTCCGTCCTTTCGTTCAGCGCCCCGAGCACGAGCCCGATGGCCGCGGCGAACGACGCGAGCTGACGAAGAAAGGGGTCCTTCGGCGGCTCGGAGCGATTCGCCGGAGGGTAGCGGCGAGTTGACGCGTAGTTCCCGATGCAGAGCAATGGGGAGAGATCGATGAGAAGTGGTGTCCGTATGGTGGGCATTCTATCCATGGTGTTGCTTTTCTCCGGCATGATGATGGAGACGAACTCACCCCTCGCCGACGCGGTGATGCGCGGCGACCAGGATGCCGTGTGGGCTCTGATCGCGGACGA
Organism: Gemmatimonadota bacterium; assembly: GCA_007121455.1. Taxonomy (GTDB): domain Bacteria; phylum Gemmatimonadota; class Gemmatimonadetes; order Longimicrobiales; family Gaopeijiaceae; genus SKKN01. Next base: position 113,759 of record SKKN01000003.1, read on the forward strand.
GTCCGCCGATGTGAACGAGGCGCAGCCGGATGGCATGACCGCACTCCATTGGGCGGCGTACCGCGGTGATGCCGATGTCGCGGAGGCGCTGCTCGAGCGGGGCGCCGACGTGACGAAGGAGACTCGCCTCGGTAGCTACACCCCCCTCCACCTTGCGAGCAGGTCCGGGAGCGGTGCCATCGTCCGGCTCCTCCTGGATGCGGGTAGCGACCCGCATCGCACCACAACGCAGGGAGACGCTGCTCCTCTGCATCTCGCTGCTGCAGCCGGCGATGCCGACGCGGTGGCGGCTCTGGTCGAGCGCGGTGCGGACGTGAATGTAGAAGAGGCCCAGTGGGGCCAGACTCCCCTCATCTTCGCGGCGTCGGCGAACCGGCCCCACGCAATCCGCGTACTCCTCGAAGCGGGAGCCGACCCTTCGGTGACCACACGTGCGATCCACGTTCCGGATCTCGTGGATCTGCACTCGGACGCCCGGGAGCGCTGGCAGGAGGTTCTGGACGAGTACCGGGAGGAGGCGGATGCGGAGGAAGACTCTTCCTGGACGCCGACCACAAAGCAACTCGAGAGCGCCGCGAAAGCAGCGCGTGAGGTGCTTCGCGACGGACGGACCGAGGTGTATTCGGCGGTGGACACTGAGCCGGATCCGGGCTCGACGAATCAGAACGAACTGGTGGGAAGCTGGGGTGGCCTGACGGCGCTCCTCCACGCGGCACGGCAGGGTCACACCGAGGCAGCGATGGAGCTTCTCGACGGCGGAGCCGACATCAACCAGGTGAGCGCGGGGGACGAGACGAGTCCGCTTCTGATCGCAGCCATCAATGGGCAATTCGATCTGGCGCTTCGGTTGGTCGAGCGGGGCGCCAACCCGAACCTGGCGAGCCACTCGGGCGCGACGCCGCTTTATGCCGCCATCGAGCGGCAGTGGACGCCGCGGTCGCGATATCCGCAGGTGCGGGAGCACGAGTATCAGGACGCGGACCATATCGATGTCATGGAGGCTCTGCTCGAAGCCGGCGCTGACCCGAACGTGCGCCTGAACCGGCACCTCTGGTACATGTCTCACATCAGCTGCGGCAACTTCAACTGCGGCCTCGAAATCGCTTGGGGAGCTACTCCGTTCTGGCGAGCTGCGTATGGACTCGACGTGCCTGCGATGCGTCTCCTCGTGGCGTACGGCGCGGACCCGAACATCCCGAACAGGCGTCCTCCTGAGCGGGGGAGCAGCTATAGCGACGACGAGGATGAAGAGGAGGAGGTCGATCCGTCCGGTCTTCCGCCGATCGAGCTCGGCGGACCGGGGGTCTTTCCCATTCATGCCGCGTCCGGGGTCGGGTATGGCCAGGGTTTCGCCGGAAACGCCCACAGCCATGCACCTCGAGGGTGGGTCCCCGCCGTGCAGTTCCTCGTCGAGGAGATCGGAGCAGACGTCAACCAGCGGGATTACAATGGATTCACGGCCCTCCATCATGCGGCGGCTCGTGGGGACGACGAGTTGGTGCTCTATCTCGTGGGCGAGGGCGCAGACGTCACCGCTGTTGCCCGGACGGGTCAGACGACCGCCGACATGGCAAATGGTCCGGTCCAGAGGGTCACACCCTATGTCGAGACGGTGCGGCTTCTGGAGAGCCTCGGGTCGAAGAACAACGACAACTGCGTGTCCTGCTGAGGCGGTAATGCCATGAGCTGACCCGCGGGCGGACCGGCCGATACGGGGAGGGAGCATGATCGATGCTCCCTCCCCGTTTTTTTTTTCGCCGCGTGAGGGATATCGTCTTCCCGAATCGACCAGGCTCCGGCGTTCCTGGATCGTTCCGGCTTCGCTCAGACCCGTGTCTGGCGCGGCACGATCGTGGGAGTAGCTTGAGCATACGGGGGGCGGGGGCGTACTTTGCCGCACGTGCCGGAGGTGTGGAATTGTCCGCCTTCGCACCCGATGACCCGAGGAAAAGAGAGGGAAGGGCATGAGCGCGATCGTCCTGGCAGCACTGGGCCTGGGGGGCTTCGCCCTCGGCTACGTATTCTACTCCCGCTTCATCGCCGACCGCATCTTCCAGCTCGACCCGGACTTCGAGACGCCGGCACATGCCCAGGAGGACGGGGTGGACTTCGTGCCGACGAACCGATGGGTTCTCTGGGGGCACCATTTCACGTCGATCGCCGGTGCGGCGCCGATCGTCGGCCCCGCGATCGGGGTGATCTGGGGATGGCTGCCGGCGTTCCTCTGGGTGACGGTGGGGACGGTCTTCTTCGCCGGGGTTCACGACGCGGGGGCTCTCTGGGCGAGCGTGAGGAACCGCGGAGAGTCCATCGGAGCGCTGACGGAGTCGGTAGTCGGAAAGCGTGCGCGAAGCCTCTTCATGGTCGTGATCTTCCTCCTCCTCCTGATGGTAAATGCCGTCTTCGCGATCATCATCGCGCAGCTCTTCGTGGACGTCCGGAGCAGTGTCATCCCGGCGTGGTTCGTGATCGCCGTCGCCCTGGGAATCGGGTGGCTCCTTTATCGGCGCGGCGTGCCGCTTCTCTGGCCCTCGCTGATTGCTCTGGGCCTCCTTTACGCGTCGATGTTCGTCGGGGCCGTCTTCCCCGTGAGCCTTCCCGAAGAAGTGCTGGGCTTGCAAGAGCCGGCGCAGTGGGTGCTGATCCTCTTCGTATACGCGGCGATCGCGTCGCTCCTCCCGGTGTGGGTGCTCCTTCAACCGAGGGACTACATCAACGGGATTCAGCTCTTCGTCGGCTTGGCGATCTTCTTCATGGCCGTGCTCCTCGCGAACCCGACCGTCGTGGCTCCCGCGTTCAACACCGGCCTTCCGGACGATGTGCCTCCACTCCTGCCACTTCTCTTCGTGACGATCGCCTGTGGTGCGATCTCCGGTTTCCACGGGCTCGTCTCATCGGGTACGACGTCGAAGCAGCTCGACAAGGAATCGGACGTGCGGTTCGTGGGGTATCTGGGATCGGTGGGGGAGGGTGCGCTTGCCCTGGCAGCGATCATCGCGTGTACTGCCGGGTTTGCGACGCTCGGAGAGTGGGATTCGTTCTATTCGACGTTTGCGGCGGGCGGAATTCCGGCGTTCGTCCAAGGCGGTGGGGCGATCATATCGGAGGGGCTGCGGCTGCCGGTTCACTTCGCGGAGACGTTGCTCGCCGTGATGGCGGTGCTGTTCGCGGCGACGACCATGGATACCGGAGTTCGGCTTCAACGCTACATCGTGCAGGAGTGGGGTGTGATTTACGACCTGCCGATCCTCACGGGGAGGGTAGCGGCGACGATCATCGCGGTGGGGCTGTGCATCGCCCTCGCGTTCGGAGCGGGAGGAGGCGCTGGAACGGGCGGACTGATGATCTGGCCGCTGTTCGGGACGACGAACCAGCTCCTCGCCGGCCTCACTCTTCTGATTCTGAGCGTGATTCTCATGAAGCTCGGGAGGCCGACGATCTATACGCTCGTGCCGATGGTCTTCGTGCTCGTCATGACCGTGCTTGCTCTTCTGGTGCAGCTCGCTGGATTCTGGCGCCAGGAGCAGTATTTCCTCCTCGTCATGGACCTGTTCATCCTCGCGGCCGCGATCTGGGTCGCGCTCGAGGCCCTTTCGACGCTTCGACGCGCCCGGATGTCCGAGCCGGAGGAGGAGGTTGAAGTGGGTGTATAGTGAGCAGGCCGGAGTGGGCACCGTGTCCGAGGCCCGGGTTCCCGAGCACAGCCTCATCCTGATCCGGGAGTGGGAGCAGCAGATGTCGTCGAGCGGATGTTGTGGGCGGCTCGAGGGCGATCTCCTGGAGTGGGGAGGAACGCGCTGCTTTCCGGAACGGAGGAGACACATGGAGGAGGCGGGATCGGTCTACCGTGCTTTCCGGGAACGACTCGGTGCGTCCGCCGAAATCCGCGTCGTGGACCCCCGGAACTTCCTTGCGCTCCTTCCCACCCTGATCCGGGACATTCGGAGGTACCGCGTTTCGGGTCGGGAGGCGGTGAGGACGATCTTCGGGCTCGGGGTGAATTCCGTCGTGCTGGATGGACGGCTGGTTGCCCGAGGGCGCTGGCAGGTGTCCGACCTCCTCGCGAGGCTGGAGGCTTCCCCGTGAGCGGCTCGGGGTTCTCCGAGCGCCTCGACCGCTTCCTCGATCTGCTGCGTGAGTTTTACGAGAGCCGGCATCGCGGGGCCCTGGCGCGCGAAATGAGGGATGAGGACGACCTCTTCATGCTTCTGGTCTTCTCCGAGATGATGGGGATCCCCAACCCCGCAAGCTATTATACCCTGGAGCTCCTCCCGGTCCTCTACGAGGGCTTCCACGACTGGCACATCCGGATGGGGATGGAGCATTCGCCGTTGGATCACTTTCGGTGTTGCTGAGACGCGATCCCGGCCCACTTCGACTGAAGGGGAGGAAGCTCGTCTTCGTGGGCGGAAAAGGTGGAGTGGGAAAGACGACCACCGCGGCCGCCCTTGCCCTCCGGGCTGCGGATGCAGGGGAACGGGTGCTTCTCGTTTCGACGGACCCCGCGCATTCCCTGGGAGATCTCTTCGATCTCAGGATCGGGGACCGGAAGAGGGAGATCCAGCCTGGACTCCAGGCCCTCGAGATCGATCCGGAGGCGGAGGTGGACCGCTACCTCGGGCGCGTCCAGGCGAACATGCGCCAGTTCGTGCGCCCGGCGATGTACTCCGAGATCGAGCGTCAGATCGAGCTCACGCGGCACTCCCCCGGTGCCGTCGAGGCCGCGCTCATGGATCGACTCGCCGAGTTGATGGGTGAAGCGGGCAAGGTCCATGACCGGGTCGTCTTCGACACCGCTCCCACCGGGCATACGCTTCGACTCCTGTCCCTCCCGGAGGTCATGGCCGCGTGGACGGATGGCCTGCTGCGGAGCCGCGACCGATCCGATTCGATGGGGCGCGCGCTCGACCGCCTGACGGGGGGGAGTTCGGGCGCCGGGGGATCCGGAAGCAAAGGTGCCGGGACCCCCGCCCCGGGCGAGGAGGAAAGCCCGCCATCCGTTGACGAACCAGGGGGCGACGATCTCTCGTGGTTCGACGACCCGAAGGAGGAGCGTCAGGATTCCCGCACTCGAAAGATCCGGGAGGTACTCCTCGAACGCCGGCGCAAGTTCTCACGGGCGAGGCGGCTTCTCCTGGATCGGAACGACACGGCGTTCCTCCTCGTTCTGGTGCCGGAGAAGCTTCCCATTCTGGAGAGCGAAAAAGCTGTCCGGGTCCTGAGGCACCACCGGGTGCCTCTGGCCGGACTGGTTGTGAACCGCGTGCTTCCCGAGGGCCCACTCGGAGACTTTCTGGAGAGCCGACGGGCTCAGGAGGCGGCGTACCTGAAGCGGATCGATGGACTCTTCGGGGATCTTCCTCGGGTCCAGGTTCCGCTGTTTGCGAAGGACGTGGAGGGGGTGGAGAACCTGCGTCGCGTTGCCGCCGAGTTGGGAGTGACGCTGGGATAGCTCCGCTCGGTCCGGCCGGGAGCCTCTTCATTCTGGAGGGGCAACAACCCGGCGGAAATCGCCGCGAGGGTCGTAGGCAGGGATCAGAACGTCGGTCAAGAAGCCGCTTTCGCAAAACCTTGTTCTTCGTCGAACGACATCCGCAACGGCTCGCCCTTCACCTTGGTGTCCAGTACCACCGGCCTGCCCCACAGTCGTTGGAGGCGTTTGAGGCTTTCGCGGGCGTAGTCCGGGTCGAGGTCTCGACCATCGTGTTCGTGGCGCAGGTGGAGCGTGCCGCTCCGCCCCAGGTCGGCGTCATGGATCCGGATGACGGGTACCGAACCCATCCCGGTCTGGCGAAGCAGCGTCTCCTTGACCGCCTTCCACTGGTCGGGGTCGGCAACGCGGGACGCGATCAACTCCTTTCCTTTGCGCTCGTACTCGAACAGGTCGAGCGCGCGCATCCGTTCCTCATCGAGAAATCGACGGAGGAACGAAACGTCTCGATCCACTTCGCGGACCTCGAAGATCTTCTCTTCTCCGGGAAGGCGATCGCCACCGGCTTCCGCAAGTCTCGGGGAGTCGACCATTCCTGGCTGCCCCGGCTCCTCCGCAGCCTCTCTTCGGATCTCGTGCCAGAGGACGAATCCGAGGTGGTATGGGTTCACGCCGTGGGGATCCCGACGGATCACCTGGTTGTGATGGACCAGAAACTCCATGTGGAGGTCTTCGGGTAGTCGCAACGCGTTGAGGATCCGGTGGTGCCAGTACGTGGCCCACCCCTCGTTCATGATCTTCGTTTCGATCTGCGGAAGAAAGTATCGCGCCTGCTCATGAACGATCGTGAGGACGTCCTTCTCCCACTCCGAGAGGTACGGGTTGTGATCCCGAATGAAGAGGAGGATGTCCTCCTCCGGCTCGAGGGGAACGCGTGTGAGGTCCACGTCCTGTCGTTCCTCGGGTGTCCGAATCGAACGGTGTGGGTCCCGACGGGGGGTCGCCTGCTCGACGGCCCGCACCTCCTGTTCGGCGCGGGTGAGCTTTCGGCTCGCCGGATTCCTCCGCAGATGAAGCGAAAGCGCATGGGCTGCGTCGAGCACCTCTTCCACCTGCTCCAATCCGATGGACGGATCCTCGACATAGCGCCGAATTCGTTCCGCTCGGAGCTTGAATCGACTCACCGTCAGGTCCATGGGGACTTGGCGAAAGTGGAAGTTGTTCTCGAAGAAATCGTTGTGCCCATAGACATGGGCAATGGTGAGGATCTGCTGGCAGAGCGTGTTGTCGCGCATGAGGTAGGCGAGCGCCGGATCGCTGTTGATCACCATCTCGTACGGGAGCCCGGTGAGGCCGTAATGGTGGAGCGTCTTCAGCTTCTCGTAGCGTTTCCCGAACGACCAATGTGGGTAGTGGGCCGGCATACCCGTGTAGGCCATGTAGCCGAGCATCTGGCTCTGGCCGCAAACCTCGAACTCCTGTCCTCGGAGAACGAGTCCGAAGCCATCCGCGACCTCCCGGATGCGTTCGTCCCACCTTTTCAGGTCCTCGATCGACCAGTCCGTCGCCATCCTCCCTCTCTCCTCAGGACCTGGAGGCTTCAGTGCCTTCCTTGGACAGAAGAGCACGGAAGCCAGGCCACAGGTCCTCCTTTCTCTCGACCTTCACGGTCTGGAAGTTGGGTGCGTCGAGACCTTTGAAGACCTCGAGCATGCTGCTGCCGTAGTGCCGGGAATTCAGGGGCTTGATCTCCCCGTATCCGAACAGGTTCGCTACCGTGCACAGCTCCCCTGCCGTTTCGATGGCCCGGTCATGATCAGAAGGCCAGTTGTCGCCATCGGAGCAGTGGAAGGCGTAGATGTTCCACAGAGAGGGGTGATACCGTTCGTCGATGATCTCCAGGGCCTTTTCGTACCCGGAGGAAATGAGCGTACCTCCCGCCTGCCCCTTTTGAAAGAACTCCTCCTCCGAGACCTCGCGGGCGCGGGCGTCGTGTGCCACGAAGGCCACCTCGACGTTCTGGTAGCGCGTCCGAACGAATTGATGGAGGAGGAAGAAGAAGCTCCGGGCGAGGTATTTCTTGAGCGTGTCCATCGAGCCGGAGGTGTCCATGATGCATACCACGACGGCGTTTGAATGGGGTACCTCATCCCGGACCAGGCGCTTGTAGGTGAGGTCCTCCGGATGGAACGGGAACCGATTCGGCTCGTCGCCCTCGTCCCTCCTGTCCGAGTCGGCATCACCGCCATTTCCCTGACCACGCGCGATCTTTCTCCGGATCCGGGAGCGAGCGGTGCGTTTCCGGTCCAGGTGCGCTCGCACCCCCGCCCGCCGGAACCCCTTCCTGCGCCGCTCGGACTCCACCGGGATCTCACGGAGCCGCTTTCGCTCCATCTCCGGGAGTTCGAGGTCTTCGAACATGATGTCCACGAGTTCCTCGAGGGAGATCTCGGTCTCGTAGTAGTCGGCTCCGGGCTGGTCTCCGGCGGGTCCCGGCCGCTGCCCCTGTCCCGGCTCCCCGGCCTTGCCGACGACCTGGCCGGGCTCGGTGCCTCCATCGCCCGTTCCTACACCGGGTTGCTGGTCGCCGTAGACGAAGCGGTATTCCCGGATGCCGCGGATCGGCACCTTCACGATGCGGTCCCCGCTCCGGCCGATGATCGCCTCCTCGGCGATCACGTCAGCGATGTTCTCCCGGATCGCCTCGCGGACCTTCTGTCGGTGCCGTTGCCGGTCCCCTGCGCTCCGGTCGGAGCGCAGGGCGTCAGACTCGGAGTATGGGCGAAAAATAGTGTCGCTCATCTCGCTCTCCCCTCGACGGCCCCCACTCAATCCTTCCAGAGGTTGTTCGCAGCGTATCGGAGCACCATCTCGGCGGAGTCCTCGTTGTATCCGCGCTCGATGAGCGCTGCGATCAGGTCATCGTACTTCTTCCCCTGCTCTTCATCTCGGGTCCGGGCCTTCGTGATGACGCGGCTCATCTCTCGTGCCGAGCTCATCAGCCTCTTTTCGATCGCTTCACGGAGCGGCTCATAGGACCGGTAACTCACCGAATCCCCTCGACGGCTTGCAGCCCACAGATATGCCATCACCTCCTGCCGGAAGCCGTCGGCGGCCGATCCCACGATCGCGATCTGTTCCTCGACGGACTTCAAGAAATCCTCGTCCGGCTGGAGATCCTCCCCCGTGTTAGAATCCTTCACCTTGCTCTTGTTGACGTACGCCTCGGCGTGATCGAGGTAGTTCTGGAAGAGGGTCTCCGCCTGTTCCTCGAAGGAGTAGACGAACGCCTTGGTGATTTCCTTCTCGAGGATGCTCAGGTATTCCTTATGGATCGTATCCTGAAGGAGCTCGAGGTACGTCTTCTTCCTGTCGTCCGGGATGTCGGCCGCCTTGACCATCTGCACCAGGGTTTCCCGGATGTTGATCGGATGGATCCCCTTCGGGTGGTCGGAAAGCGTGCTGTCCAGCGCCTTCATGATGAATCGGGTGCTGATACCTTCCATGCCCTCCCGCGGAGCCGCTTCCTGAAGCTCTCGGGGGTCCAGCTTCACCGTCTTGCCCTTCTCGACCACCTGCTCTCCGTTGTAGAGGCGGAGCTTCGTCATGATGTCGCACTTGTTCGTCGGTTCCAGACGGCTGAGGACGGCGAACATCGAGGCGATCTCGAGCGTGTGTGGCGCGATCGCCGACTGGAAGTTCGAGCGACCGAGAAGCTTTTCGTAGATCTTCACCTCCTCCGAGAGCCGGAGGTTGTACGGGACCTTCACGACGACGAGTCGGTCCAGGATCGCCTCGTTCGTGTGGTCGCCCTTGAACCGGCGCCATTCCGCTTCGTTGGAGTGGGCCACGATCACCGTATCGACATAGACGGTGCCGTGACGCCCCGGTGCCGGGATGAACTTCTCCTGCGTCGCGGTCAGGATCGTATGGAGGTACTCCGTTTCGTTCTTGAAGACCTCGATGAACTCGGTCATCCCCCGGTTGCCCACGTTGAAAGCGCCGCTGAGCTCGAGGATCCGTGGATCTCCTTCGGAAAACCGGTCGAGCTTGGAGATGTCCTCCGACCCGATCAGCACGGAGGTGTCCTGGTTGTTCGGGTCGACCGGGGGAACCACGCCAATGCCCCTTCGCTCGTGGCGTGAGAAGGGGACGGTCATCACCGGGACCTCCTCGTACCGCCCGTCGAACTCCTCCTTGAGTCGGTAGCGACAGATCGGGCAGAGCTCCCCTTCGATCCGTACGTCGAGCATGCTCTCGAACTCTTCGCGGAGATGCTTGGGGATGAGGTGGAGTGGCTCTTCGGCCATCGGGCATCCCTCGATCGAGTACATGGGCGCCGAGGTCTCGAGGCCGCGTTGAAGCTTCTCGACCAGGGAACTCTTTCCCGCACCGACGGGGCCGATGAAGCAGAGGACCTGCCGGCTCTCCTCCCCCCGACGAGCCGCCGCATGGAAATAGCGAGCGATCTGGTCGAGGGCCTTCTCGATCCCGAAGAACTCGTCCTTGAAGAAGTTGTGGACCCGGGTCGACTCCTCACCGAAGACGCGTCGAGCCGAGGGATCTTCGGAGTCGCGGATGTGAGTGTGTCCCGCTTCGGCGATCACCCCATGGAGTCGCTCATGCGCGAGGCGGGGAATGGTCGGGTCTGTCCGGACGCGCTCCAGGTACTCGAGAAACGTCCCTTCCCACCCGTGGTCCCGACGAACCTCCCGGTCCGCCGCGATCAACTGTTCGATGCGAGTCTTCTTCTCGGACATCATCCCTTTCCGCTCCTGTCAGTCCGACCTTGTTTGATGTGGGCGTGCGGCTGAACGCCGGCACGGTACGCGCGAGTCCACGGATCGAGATCTCTCATGGAGCCGCCACCATCCCCTCGTCCTCTGACGGGACCGGAGTGATTGGGGCTGGCTGAAGAATTCCTGCCGGATGAGCCGAACCCCCGGTCCTCGGCTCCCCGCGGCCTCGGAAAAGATGAGGCGTCCGGTGACCCGGTGGGTGGGTCGGGGAGGTCAGTCGGGATCAATCCCAACGAAGGGATGCCCTTCGATACGCAAATCCTTGTTAATTCCTAACCGACACGGCGGGAGGATGTTCCCGGAGTGAGCCTCCCTCGGGGTCGGTTCGGATCACGGCGGTACGAGCCGCTGGCGGTGAGCGGACCCGTGGGGTATCGTAGGGTTATATCATCCGGATGCTCGCCCCAACACCGCGAGCAGGTGTACGTACACCACTTCCAGCAAGGAGCTGGATATGCCGGCGTCGAAGATGCAGTCCTTCACACTCGGCCGAGTTCTCCCCGTCCTCTTCTTGACGGTATGGCTCGCGGCGCTCTCCGGTTGCGGGTTGCTCTCGAGCCGTGAGCCCCGAGGTTGGACGGCCGGGAACGAGAACAGCACCGAGGTGATCCTCGACATCCGCAACGACAACGCGAACGACGCGCGTGTCTACGTGCGGTGGAACGGCGACCGTCGCCGGTTGGGTTCGGTGACTGCGAAGAGTTCGGCGACCTTCCGCACACCGTGGAGGGCGAGTGACCTGAGGATCGAGGTGGATTTCCTCGCGGGGCGCGGGTTTCTGAGCGATCCCGCGATCGTCTCCCCGGGAGATCGCGTCGATTTCCGGATCCCCGTCAACCGTTGAAGCCCGAGGCCCCCGTGCGCTGCTTCTACCGAGACCTGGAAATGCGGTGCCCTTCCTCCTGGATGCCTGCGTGATGCAGTTGCGTGTACCGGTATCCGCAGGTGAGCTCCTCGACAAGATCTCGATCCTCGAGATCAAGTCCGAGCGGATCGATGACGCGGGCAAGCTCGTGAATATACGAAGGGAGCTCGACCTCCTCCACGAGGTCTGGACAGAGGTCGCTCCGGACGGCGATCCCCAGGTGGACCGGCTTCGGGAAGAGCTCAAGGAAGTGAACGAGGAACTCTGGGAGATCGAGGACGCGATTCGGGAGCAGGAATTCGCGGGAACGTTCGGCCCCACATTCGTCGAGCTGGCGCGGAGCGTGTACCTGACGAACGACCGGAGGGCCGACCTCAAGAAGAGGCTCAACCTCCGCCTGGGTTCCGAGTTGGTCGAGGAGAAGTCCTACTCCGACTATCGTCCTGCGGGAGATTGAGGCCATCGGGTCTCACGGATCCGCGGTGGAGAAACGACCTCTCGCCCCTCCTCCATTTCCTCTACAAGCCGATCGAGCGTCTCGACCACGGGTGCGACCTCGATCAGGTCCATGACCCCCGGTTCTTCGATCTTCTCGGCCCACGGCAACTCGTGCTCCGGCCTCCCGCGGAACCCCCCGGCTGCTTCGGAAAAGACATCCACACACCATTGAAGGCTGCGGTACGGTCCACTTCGAGCCGATCGGGTCGCGGCGTGCAACCCGATCACGGGGGTCCCGACCGCGCTCGCCATGTGGGCGGGCCCGGAATCGGGCGACAGCACCACCGTGGCACGCTCGAGCACGGCGAGTAGCCTCTTCAGGGTATCTCGTCCCACGAGGTTGGTCACAGGACGATCGATTGCCCGCGAGATCGCGTCTGCCATCGCCCTCTCGGTTTCGGTCGGGCTTCCGCAGATCACGATCCGCATCCGGTGCTGGTCCACCGCGTGCGCTGCCACTCGTGCGTACCGCTCGGGACTCCAGTTCCGGAGGGTATGACTCGAGCAGGGGCTGATCACCATGCACCGCTCCCCGTCCGGCAGGTGCGCGCGGGCAAAGCGGCGGTCCTCCTCGGAGAGGGGGATCTCCCAGCGCAGCACCGGGCTGTCCACACCGAGACTCCGGGCGAAGGAGAAGAAGCTCTCGAGGACGTGGTCTTCCGGGCCGGGTGCAATGCGCTCGTTCACGAAGAGCCCGTGGAGCTCCCGGGATCGCTCTGCGTCGAAGCCGAGACGGATCGGAGCGGCGACGACCCGACTCAGGAGGTTTGCCCTCAGGGAGGGCTGCATGTGAAGGAGCGTGTCGAACCGCCGGGAGCGCAGATGGCGCGCGAGCGCCCGGATTGCCTTCCACCCATCCTTTTTCCGAAAGGGCACGATCTCGACGTCGTCCAGGTCTCCGAGCAGGTGTGCCTCCCCCGAGCCCATCAGCCAGGTGAAAGAGGCGTCCGGCCACTTCCGCTGAAGCGCCCGGATCGTCGGGACCACTTGCACCACATCCCCGATCGCCGATAGGCGCAACACGCAGAAGGATCCGGCGGCATCTCGGCCGAGTGGACGCGGGAACGAGCCGGTCATGCCCCCCACAGGCTCAGGGAAGGGTCAGTGCGACCAGCTCGGCCGGGTGGTCGGGGGCGGCGACTGAGAGGACGATGTACTGCTTTCCTTCGTGCCGGAACGTCATCGGCGCCGTGGTCGTGGGCGCCGGGATTCCCACGCGCGCCACTTCCTCGCCCGTTTCCTTGTCGACGGCGCGGAAATTGGGTTCTCCGGACCGGCCTTCACCGTACATCAGGAGGGTCGAGGTGGCGAGCACGGTCGCGTGCGATCGATGCCCGGTCCGCCCCACGTCCACGTCCTCGAGGGCTGGGTGCTCCAGGACGTCGTGCGGTGTGTCCCCGTTCGGAATCCACCAAAGGTGTTCGCCCGTGTTCAGATCGATCGCCGTGATTCGTCCCCACGGGGGCTTGAAGAGGGGAAGGCCCTGAGGTCCGCCGACTCCACCGGGGCCTCGTGTGACGTAGCGCATGTTCGAGTCCGGGTCCACACCCTCTCCAGGCACGAGTTGCGGTGCGCTGCATCCCTTGATCGATGCCACGTAGAGGACCCCGCGTTCCGGATCGACAGCCGCTCCACCTGGGATGTTTGCGCCTCCGAAGGCTCCGGGACAGTGGATCGAAGCCAGCGTGCCGTCCTCTGCGTTGCGAATGGACGGGGGATTGAAGAGGGGGCCGATCCGGTAGTTTTCGATGATTTCGAGGGCCTGCTCACGGAGTTCCGGTGTGAAGTCGATCAGGTCGTCCTCGCCGAGTCCCTGCATCTCGAAGGCTGCCGGCCGGGTGGGAAAGGGCTGAACGGGGGACAGCTCTTCCCCGGGGACGTCCGACTGCGGTACTTCCAGGTATTCGAAGGGCCAGATGGGTTCGCCGGTCTCTCGATTGAATACATAGGCGAAGCTCTGTTTCGTCACCTGCGCCACGGCCGGAACCCGTTCCCCGTTCACCGTGACGTCGAGCAGCTGAGGAGCGTGCGGCACGTCGTAGTTCCAGACGTCGTGGCGGACGATCTGGTAGTGCCAGATCCGTTCTCCCGATCGAGCGTCCAGCGCGAGGAGGCTGGTTCCGAAGAGGTTGTCGCCCCGACGATGTCCACCGTAGTAGTCGTTCGTTCCCGGCTTCGTCGGAATGAAAACGATCCCCCGCTCCCGGTCGGCGGAGAGCGGGGCCCACGACCCCACATTGCCGGTATACTCCCAGGATCCGTCCTCCCAGGTGTCGTTCCCGTATTCACCGGGCCGGGGGATGACGTGGAAGCGCCAGAGGAACTCACCGCTGGCCGCGTCGTACGCGAGAATGTGGCCGGGGATGTCCTCGCGTCGGGTCTGGTAGTAGCCCTGCTCCCCGGAATTCCCGACGACCACGACCCCGTCGACGACGATGGGTGGGGATGAGCTGGTGATGTGCCCCTCCTCCGGCGCAAACCCTTCCCATGGGTCCGGCTCCCCGACGCCGAGGTCCGCCTTGAGGTCGACCATTCCGTCCCCGTCCGGTCCCCAGCCCTCGACCGGAAGTCCGGTTTCGGCTTCGAGCGCGACGAGCCAGAACCCCGGGGTGATGGTGTACACGATCCCCCGGCCATCGACCTCCTCGTAGGCCACGCCCTTGCCGTAATTCTTCCGGACCGACTTCTCCCATCTCGGCTTGTCGGGCATCCGCCACATCCAGAGGGTTTCCCCGGTGGCCGGCTCGATCGCGACCACCGCACGGCGGGCCCCCGCCACCGTGAAGAGCCGGCCGTCGGCGTAGATCGGGGTGGCCCGGTAGACGAAGTCGGGTTCAGGCCCGTAGTTTTCCGCCTGCCAGCGCCACGCCACATCGAGATCGGTGAAGTTCCCGGCGTGGATCTGATCGAGAGCCGAATAGCGCGTGCTCCCGGCGTCCCCTCCCCAGTAGCGCCACTCGCCCTGAGCATCCTCCTGTGCGGAAAGGGAGGTGAATCCCAGGAGGAGGGTGCTGAAGAGCAACGAGGTTCCCCACCGGACGGACGAGGAATGGGGACGGTGGGCGGCGGGATTCCTCATCGATTCATCTCCGCGGACCTTCAGGTCGCTCGATCAGGATCCGGCCGAGCTCCTCCGGTTCCGGGGACAGGTCGTCATCGCCGACCGGATACTCATTCAGCCTGAAAATGTATGCGATGAGGTCGGTGTACTGCTGCCTGGTGAGGCTCGCCGGTCGGTCGACCGGCATGGTGGCGCGGATATGCTCCAGGGCGTCACCGGCGGAGCGTCCACTCCAACGCGCCGTCCAGATCGTGCCCTGGAACTCGTCGTGGAAATGACACGTCGAGCACTCCGCCTCGAAGGTTTCCTTTCCACGGTCTGCTTGCGCTTCCGTGTAGACGCCATGGAGTACGGAGCGCTGGGACCCGGGGTCCTGCGGTTCAGCCGGAGCGGCTGACGCCGCGAGGACGAGAGCTGCAGCGAGAGGTCCGACGAAGCCAGGAGAGGGTGGGCGGACCCGAGCCCGGAAATCGATTCGCATGCGGAACCCCCTCTCCGTTCGTCGGTGGATCGAGTTCTGACCTCCGCCCCCCAGAGAGCGACCGGAGCAGGCGGGATCCTGGCAGCACGTTACCCGAGACTCGTTCGATCCGTCAAGAACGCGCCCGACCCGGCTCGGAGGCCGGAGAGGGCCTCGTCGATGGGTGTGGCGCCGTTCAGGATCTCGAAGATCTTCCCGATCGTGGCCGGTTGGTCGATGCAGGCCACGAGAACCGAGGCGACGTCGTCGCGCGTGATGGTTCCTCGGACCTCGAGCTCTGCGGCGAGGTGGATCAGGCCGGTACGCGGCTCGTCGCTCAGCCTTCCTGGACGGACGACCGTGTGCTCCAGTCCACTTTTCCCCGTACCGCAGCGTGGATTCACCACAGCCGAGCTGGACCGACCTGCCGGACGCTACACCGAATCTCGGCGCGGTTTCCGGGGGCGAGGGCGCTGATCCGGTCCGACCTTCCTGTAGGACGCCGCGATGCCTAGGTTTGAAGGCCCTCGAAGAAAGGAATCTGGATCGAAGCCCATGACCGAATCGGAAGGACAGGTACCGAGCAGGGCTGCGCCGCCCGAAAGCCCCCGCTCCTCGGAGCCGCCGGGGCCCACAGCGGGTGGTCGTGACTTCATCCGGCAGATCGTCGCACAGGACCTTGAAGCGGGGAGGAACGGGGGGCGGGTCGTGACCCGGTTTCCACCGGAGCCGAACGGCTATCTCCACATCGGTCACGCCAAATCGGTGGTGCTCAACTTCGGGATTGCGGGGGAGCACCCGGGCGGCCGGTGCCACCTCCGCTTCGACGACACGAACCCGACCACCGAGGATCTCCACTACGTCGAGGCGATCCAGGAGGATCTACGCTGGCTCGGATTCGATTGGGGAGAGCACCTCTACTTCGCGTCCGAATACTTCGGGAGAATGTACGAATTCGCGGAGGAGCTGATCCGGAAGGGGCTGGCCTACGTCGACAGCCAGAGCGAGGAGGAGAGTCGAAAGAGCCGCGGGACGGTGACGGAGCCCGGGAGCGAGAGCCCGTACCGGAGCCGCTCGGTGAGCGAGAACCTCGAGCTCTTCAGGAAGATGCGGGAGGGCGTCTTTTCCGATGGTGCCCACGTGCTCCGGGGGAAGATCGACATGTCGTCCCCGAACATGCTCATGCGCGATCCGGTCCTCTACCGGATCCGGCACGCGGAGCATTACCGAACGGGAGGGGAATGGTGCATCTACCCGATGTACGACTTCGCCCACCCGCTGGAAGATGCCCTGGAGTGCGTCACGCACTCCCTCTGTACGCTGGAGTTCGAGAACAACCGGGAGCTCTACGACTGGGTCGTGGAGAGCACGAGCGTCGAATGCCGTCCGCACCAGTACGAGTTTGCTCGCCTGAACCTCGAATACATGGTGATGAGCAAGCGGAAGTTGGGGAGGTTGGTCCGGGAAGGGGATGTGCGAGGGTGGGATGATCCACGGATGCCTACGATCGCGGGCCTTCGGAGAAGAGGGGTCACGCCCGAGGCGATCCGGAACTTCTGTGAGATGATCGGCGTCGCGAGGTCCGATTCGCGCGTCGACATGGCGAAGCTCGAATTTGCGATCCGTGACGACCTGAATCTACGCGTACCCCGCGTCCTCTGTGTCGCGAAGCCACTAAAGGTGGTGATCACGAGTTGGCCGGAGGGCGAGGTGGATTGGCTCGAAGCTCCCTACTACCCTCGGGACGTCCCCAAAGAAGGGGGCAGGGAGCTCCCCTTCTCCCGCACGCTCTACATCGAGCGAGAGGATTTCATGGAGGAGCCGGTCGCAGGGTTTCATCGGCTCGTGACCGGTGGAGAGGTGCGGCTCCGGTACGGCTATATCATCCGGTGCGAAGAGGCGGTGAAGGATGAGCGGGGCGAGATCGTGGAGCTTCGTTGCTCGCACGACCCCGAGAGCCGGGGCGGCACCGCAGCCGACAGGAGGAAGGTGAAGGGTACGATCCACTGGGTTTCGTTGGAACACGCGATCCCGGTGGAGCTTCGGCTCTATGACCGGCTCTTCCGGGTTCCGGAACCGGACCTACGGCCGCCGGAGGAGGACGAAGAAGGGGAGAGCGATTTTCGGGCTTATCTCAACCCCGATTCCCTCGTCGTTCACCATGGCTGGATCGAACCTGCCGTGCGGGATCATCCCCCCGAGACGCGATACCAGTTTGAACGGGTGGGGTACTTCTGGCCGGACCCGCAGGACCGTCTCGAGGACGGGATGGTCTTCAACCGGACGGTCACCTTGCGGGATGGCTGGGCACGGAAAGAGGCCCGCCGCGGCGAGGACGGGGGCGCCGGAAGGAGGCTCGCCCGGAAAACCTCCCCCTCTCCGCCGGGTCGGAGGCCCGAGGTTCCGAAGGAGGTGAAGCTACGGGCCGACTCGCTCAGCCGGGACTTCGGACTCGGCGAGGTCGATGCGGAGATCCTGGCTCGGGAGCCGGAGACGGAACGGTTCTACCGCCGTGCAGTCGGCTCGCCGGAGGGAAGCGGGTACGAGGGAGCGGTGGCGAACTGGATCATTCACGAGCTTCCACCCGTGCAGGGGGAGCGTGCTCTCGGCGACCTTCCTTTCGGTCCCACCGAGCTGGCCCGCCTGGTGGAGCTCGTGGGCACGGAGGTCGTGTCGAGTCGGGGGGCCAAGCAGGTGCTCGAGGTTCTCGGACGGGAGGGGGGAAGCCCGGAGGAGATCGTGGAGCGGCTCGACCTCGCTCAGGTGCGTGATCCTGGAGCGCTGGTCGCCTTGATCGACGAGGTGATCGAGGCAAACCCCGAAAAGGTAGAGGAGTATCGGTCGGGCCGGCGGGGGTTGATCGGGTTCTTCATGGGGCAGGTCATGTCCCATTCCCAGGGAAAGGCGGACCCCGAGTTGGCAAAGCGGTTGCTCCTGGGAAGGCTCGAGGCATCCGGACCGTCCGACGAACCCGGAGGGGAGTAGCGATGCGGTTGGTCAAGGTGGGTGTAGGAAGTGTCAGCACCACGGTCGGAGCCGTCCGTTCGAACCGCCGGCGGCTGGTAGCGCTGGCGCACGAAATGGCGGCAGATGGGATCACGGTCGCTTCCTTTCCGGAACAGGCGCTCGGCGGATATCCACCCGAAGACCTCGTCCAGTGGCGAGCCTTCGTCGAGTCCCAGCGTCGGGAGCTCGAGTCCTTTGCAGCCGAAACCGCCGATCTCGGGACCGTCTTCGTACTCGGCACGACCGCCTCGGTCGGATCCCAGCTCTTCAACTGCGCCGCTGCAGTCCACCGGGGGGCGATTCTCGGGCTGGTCCCGAAGGAGAAGCTGCCTACGTACGACATTTTCTACGAAGGGAGAACGTTCTCCAGGGGAAGCCCCGGCCTGCATCTCGATTGGGAGGGGGTGCCTCTCGGCGATCTCGTCTTCCGCTTCGATTTCGGCACCCTGGCAGTCGAGGTCTGCGAAGACGTCTGGTCCCCGGACGGGCCGATGCGTCGTCGGTGCCACTCCGGGGCCGAGATTGTGGTGAACGTCTCGTCGTCGCCCTATCGGATCGGCGTCCACGACATGCGGAAGGAAATCCTCGCCACCCGCTCCGGGGACAATGAGGCCACCCTCGTCTACGCGAATCTGGTAGGGGGACAGGACGCCCTCGTCTTCGATGGAGGTGGCTTCGTGTTCCAGAACGGGCGATTGCTTCTGGATGCCCCCCGTTTTCGCGAGGGGTTTGCTTCCAGCGTCCTGGATCTCGATCGGACTCGGAGGCTTCGGATCGAGAACACCACATGGCGCTCGGACTGCGAAGCATTTCGAGGGTTGGGCTCTCCGGTCCACGAGGTGTCCGTCAGGGCCGAGACGGCGGATCGATCCTCGCTCCGGTACCCGGCTCCCGTCGGGGGGAGCTTCTTCCTCCCGCAAGATGGACCCCCCGCTCGTTCGCCCAGAGACCTCACGCTCGACGAGCTCTTCGAGGTCCTCGCGTTGGGCGTCCGGGACTACTACCGGAAGACGGGCGTCTTCCGGCACTTCGGCGTGGGGCTTTCCGGGGGGCGGGATTCCCTTCTGACCCTGCTCGTGGCATGGCATGCCGCGCGCGGGTTGGGCGGTGGAGGGGAGGGGGTCGGAGAAGCGGAGGCCCTGGCGAACGGCGGCGAGGCGCTTCTGCGCGTCTTCTACATGCCGAGCCGTTTCTCGACCGGGCTGACCCGTACCGCTGCCGAGACGATATGCCGAGAGCTCGGCGTTGGGCTCACTGTGGATCCGATCGACGAGGCCTTCGAGCGTGAGGCGACGGCCGCCCGAAAGATGCTGCACGATGGTGAGGAGTTGAATGCGGTGACGCTCGAGAACATCCAGGCACGAATCAGGGGAGCGCGCATGTGGAACTGGGCGAACGCCACGGGGGGGCTCTTCCTTCAGACGAGCGACATGAGCGAGAAGGCCGTGGGATACACCACCGTCGGCGGGGATCTGGAGGGCGCCCTCTCCGTGATCGCCAATGTGCCGAAGACCGTGGTGATCGCCCTGCTGGAGCGGTTGCACGCCCGATTCGGTTTCGAGGGCATCCGATTGACGCTGGAGACCTCTCCGGGACCCGAGCTGTCGGAGGAGCAGGAGGCGGAGGACGAGCTCATGCCCTTCGACGTCCTCGACGCGTGTCTCCACCTCTATGCAGGAGAGAAGCTTTCGCCGGATGAGGTGGCGGAGGCGCTCCCCTCCATCTTCCCCGAGCGTGAACGCGAGGAGCTCGTGAAGCAGGCGCACCGGTTTGCCCGGCTCTTCAGCGCCTCGATCTTCAAATGGGTTCAGGCACCGCTCGCCCTGCACGTGGGCCCTCTCGACCTGGACCGGGAGCGTGCACTCCAGCTCCCGGTGGTGCAGAACAACGAATGGGGGAACTCGGGCGGGGGCGCGGAGGAGGGCTGATCCGGCTCCAGTCTCGCCGGTGTTGGAGTCAGGAGCCGCCCTCGACGACGTCAATGCTCGCGGACTCGATCACGGTCTCGCCGCCGAACGTCGTCAGCGATGCTTCGATCTGATAGGAGCCGGCGGCTTCGTACAGGTGCGCCTTGCGACGTCCGAACTCTACGGCGTTCATGAGCTCGACCATGTCGAATGCGCCGTCACCCCAGGAAACCGTCAACTCACCGAGGGACTGTCCCTCACCCTCTACTCGGACAACGACGGAATCACCCACCTGAACCGTGCCATTCTCGACGGTGAGCTCGAGGTCGAGCGCCCGGTGGGCGCCCACGGAATCGTCGAGGCATCCACCCAGCGGCAACACGAGCAGGGCGAGGACCAAGACAAGGGGGAGTGCTGAGCGCCGCATGGAAGGACCTCCGTGGAAACCTGATGCGGGAAGGGATCAAGAAGGAATAAAGGCTCTCTTTCGGGATCTGGCAAGAGGCGGCGGAGTGGACGGGGGTGCCCGCGTGACGTACTCTGTGAAGGGTACGCTGGCGCCCCTCGGGCGCGCTCCGAAACCTCATGCAGGAAGGAGTCCCATGAGTCTCGGCCACCTCCGTTTCCGCACGCTTGCGCTCACCGCAGTCGGCCCCGCCGTTCTCGGGCTCGCGGTGGGATGTGGCGAACCGCCCGATGCCGAAGCCCTCGGAGGAACCGCGGGCCAGGAGGTTCAAGAGGTGTCGATCGGCGAGGAGTACCTCCAGGAGATGGAGGCGCTCGCGGCCGATCCGAGGGTCGTGGACGCCTTCCGAATCATCGAAGAGCTCGAGCCCCAGACGATGGAGGATCTCATCACGATCACCGAGATCCCTGCACCCCCCTTCATGGAGGACGAGCGAGCGGAGGCGTACGTCGAGATGATCCGGGAAGCCGGGATCGACGAGGTCTACCGGGATGAGGAAGGCAATGTGATCGGGGTCCGTCGCGGTACCACCGGGGAGAGGACGCTCGTGCTTTCGGGGCATCTCGATACGGTCTTTCCCGAGGGCACGGACGTCACGGTCCAGTTCCGTGGCGACACTCTCTACGCTCCTGGCGTCGGAGATGATTCCCGTGGGGTCACTATGGTCCTCACCGTCCTTCGCGCGATGAACCAGGCAGAGATCCAGACGGACGCCGACGTCTGGTTCGTCGGTACCGTCGGAGAGGAGGGGCTCGGGGACCTGCGCGGCGTGAAGCACCTCTTCCGGGAAGGCGGTCCTGAGATCGACGCCTTCATCTCGGTGGATGGGGGAGGGGATTCCCGGGTGGTGAACGCGGGGCTCGGCTCCCGGCGGTATCGGGTGACGTTCGAGGGGCCTGGCGGCCATTCCTGGGGGGCGTTCGGCCTCGGAAACCCCGCCCACGCGCTCTCCCGCGCCGTCCGCATGTTCGACGAAGCCGCGGCGGAGTACGTCTCCGAGGGCCCACGGACGAGCTACAACGTGGGGCGGATCGGCGGAGGTACCTCGGTGAACTCCATCCCGTTCGAGGCGTGGATGGAAGTGGATATGCGTTCCGTCGACCCCGATCGCCTTGCGGGAATCGACGCCCTTTTCGTCGAAACCATGGAGCGCGCTCTGGCCGAGCAGAACGAGCTCCGGCTGGAGGGGGAGCCCCTCGAGGTGGACCTCGAGCTGGTAGGGGATCGGCCCTCGGGCGAAATTCCTCCCTCGGAGCCGTTCGTCCAGCGTGCAATGGCTTCGGTTCAGTACTTCGGTTTCGAACCCGAGCTCGCTCGCTCCTCCACCGACTCCAACGTACCGATCTCCCTCGGTGTGCCCTCCGCCACCGTGGGACGGGGAGGCGCGGGCGGGAACGGCCACTCCTTGAACGAGTGGTGGCTGAACGAGGATGGGCACATTGCGATCCAGCGTACCCTGCTCCTCGTCCTGGCAGAGGCTGGGCTGGCGGGAGGAGTGACCGAATGAAGCGGCGCAATTCTTGCGGCGTCACTTTTCCAGCAGGGAGCTACCTGGTGAGGACCCGGCAGCACGAAGGACGTCTGATTCCTCAGTTGTTGGAGCCGGATGCCGTCGATTCCGTGGTTCGCTGGAATTTTCTGGACCATTCCATCCCAACTCGCGGATCGGACGATGAGGAGGACCGGTTCGTGCCGATCTGCCGGCTGGGAGGACCGCCGGGGGCAGCCACGATCCTGCTTCCGTGAGGCAGAGGAGGGTCCCGAGTTGGAGCGGTTTTTTTTGTCATTCGAGCGGCGGCTGACCTCGAAGCATACGGGGAATCAGACTGGGTTCCATCCCGGCGTGGATGGCTTGACATCGGCAACGAATTCTGATTACCGTCCATGCAATCCGGTTCCCGTTCGGATCATACCGGACGGATCCGCTTGATGGTGACTTTTTAGTCGTGGGAGATTGATAGATATGTAGGAAGCAGCATTCGCAGATCGGTACGCGTGGGATCACCGGGTACGGAGCGGAGGACAACATAATGGCGCAGGCACAAGGCCCGAAGTTGAAGACGCCGGTCGGCGTAGCGGCGGTCGTCGCCGTGTTGGGCATGGCTCTCGTGGTGATGGGCGAGCAAGCCCAGGACGAGCGGGTCAATACGCACGTGGCCGCGATGGAGGGATCTTCTTCCGCCCCAGACGGTGATCGGCCTTCGGCATCGGGTTCTTCGGAACTCGACGCCTTTTTGTTGGTGGACCGGTCCAATGACGTGCCTCCCGATGCGAGCGCCTCGGACGAAGCGTTGACGCGGGTCGTTCAGCGTCTTTGCGTGGCCTGCCACAACGACCAGTTGGAGACGGGGACCCTGTCGCTTCAGGGGTACGAGGTCGAGGCGGCAGTCGACCGGCCGGAGACGACGGAGAAGATCATCGCCAAGCTGCGGGCGGAGATGATGCCTCCTCCGGGTATGCCCCGTCCCGGCGGTGATACGCTGACGCTCCTCGTCGAAACGCTCGAGCAGAAGATCGACGACGCAGCAGCATCGACGACGGCCGGGGGGGAGCGATCCTTCCAGCGCCTGAACCGGGCCGAGTACGAGCGCTCCGTTCGTGACCTGCTCGGACTCGAGGTCGATGCCGGGAATTGGCTGCCGCTCGATATGCGGATGGCGAACTTCGACAATATTTCCGACGCGCAGGTCCTGTCGACGACCCTTCTCGAGTCGTACTTGAACGCCGCCGCCGAAATCAGCCGGATGGCAGTGGGAGACGCCAGCGCTTCCCCGCGGGAGGCCGAGTACCGTGTACCTCGCTGGGTGACTCAGACGGAGCGGGTCGACGGCGCGCCCTACGGTACGCGTGGCGGGACCTCGGTGGAGCACACTTTCCTCGCGGACGGGGAGTACGTGTTCCAGCTTTCATTCCATCACGAGACGACAGGATCCCTGGTCGGTAATGCTCAATCCGCCCTCCACAGCGTGGAGTCCCCGGAGCAGATGGAGGTCTCGGTCAACGGTGAGCCCGTCGCCGTGCTCGACGTCGATCCTTGGATGCACGTGGCGAACGAAGGTGTCACGCTTCGCACCGAGCCGATCTTCGTCCCCGCGGGTTCGCAGCGCGTATCCGCAGCCTTCATTCGCAGACTCGAGGGGCCCGTTCAGGACATCGTGGCGCCGCATGAATGGTCGCTTGCCAGCACCGCGATTGCAGGCCGCTACGGGGTTATGTCGCTTCCCCACCTCCGTGATCTCACCATCATCGGCCCCGACAAGGTGACTGGGATCTCGGAAACGCCCGTCCGGGAGCGAATCTTCTCCTGCCGTCCGGACTCCCCGGACGAAGCGCGCCCCTGCGCCGAGCAGATCGTGAACGAGCTCGCGACCCAGGCCTACCGTCGCCCCCTTCACGATGACGAACTCGACAACCTCATGTCCTTCTATGAGCTGGGGGCCGACGATGGGGACTTCGAGATCGGGGTTCGCACGGCTCTGGAAGCGATCCTCGCCAGCCCTCACTTCGTCTTCCGTCTCGAGCGGGAACCGATGGGGCTCCAAGCCGGCGAGTTCTATCCGATCAGCGACCTGGACCTCGCATCCAGGATTTCCTTCTTCCTCTGGGGTCTGCCCCCGGACGAGGAGCTCCTGGGTCTCGCACGAGAGGGCGCCCTCTCGAGCGACGAGGTGCTCGAAGAACAGGTGTGGAGGATGCTCGAAGACCCGCGCTCCGAGGCGCTGGCCTCTCGATTCGCGGCGCAGTGGCTTCGCTTGCACGACCTCGACGGGATGCAGCCGGACGTCCGCCGTCACCCCGAGTTCCATGAACAGCTGAGTCGGGCGATGCGGCAGGAGACGGAGACCTTCTTCCACAATCTGGTGGTGGAGGATCGGAGTGTCCTGGAGCTGCTCACGGCGGATTACACCTTCGTGAACGAGCGCCTCGCTCGTCACTATGGCTTCGACGACGTGGCGGGCGACCAGTTCCGAAGGGTCGAGTATCCAGACGATCGGAGGCGGGGCATCCTCGGCCACGGGGCGATCCTGATGTCCACGTCCCATGCCGGACGGACCTCGCCGACGGATCGCGGCAAGTGGGTGATGGAGGTGTTGCTGGGCACGCCGCCCCCGCCTCCGCCGCCCGTGCCTGCGCTGGAGGAGACCTCAAGCTCCGAGGAAGGGCGGCAGTTGACGACCCGTGAGCGGATGGCGATCCACGCCGAGAACCCGGCGTGCAACGCCTGCCACCAGTTCATGGACCCGATCGGGATCGCCCTGGACAATTTCGATGTGACGGGCCGCTATCGCACGACGGACTACGGTTTGCCACTCGATACGCGCGGCCAGCTCTACGACGGGACCCAGGTCTCCAGCGCGGGTGAGTTGATCGATGCACTCCTCGAGCGTCCCATCCCCTTCGTCAGGACTTTCACGGAGAACATGATGGCCTACGCGTTGGGGCGCCGGATCGAATGGTACGACAAGCCGACGGTGCGTGCGGTCTCCGCCCAGGCCGCCGCCGATGACTACAGAATGTCCAACTTCATCCTCGGTATCGTGCAGAGCGACGAGTTCAGGATGAAGAGAGCGACGGGGATCGCGGACGACCGGTAGCACCCCTCCGCGAACACTCGGTGAGGCAGGGCTCCGGGTGCGGGGCCGCGGAAGTTCAGGAAGTTGGAAGCCGACAGTTGACCCTTAGGTTGAGGAAGGCCCGAACATGAAATTCATCACCGGAAAGCACGTCCCCCGCCGTACGTTCCTCCGCGGCATGGGTGCAACGGTTGCCCTTCCGTTCCTGGACGCGATGGTCCCGGCAGGTTTCGGCTGGAGCCGCATGATCGACAAGATCGACCGTCCGCGCCTGCTGGCGATCGAGATGGTGCACGGGGCCGCGGGTGCGGAAACCGGGCTCGGGGCTCCCATGAACCTCTGGTCTCCGGCGGAGGTGGGCCGGAACTTCACGCTCAACTCGGACAGCGCCCTGAAGCCGCTCGAGGACTGGCGCGAGTACCTGACGATCATCAGCGATACCGACTGTCGCATGGCGGAGGCGTATCAGCCGGGAGAGGTCGGCGGAGACCACTTCCGTTCGAGTGCGGTCTTCCTGACCCAGTCCCATCCAAGGCAGACTGAAAGTTCGGACGTGTATGTGGGAACGTCCCTGGACCAGATCTACGCCAGCCTCCAGGACACACCGATCCCGTCGATGCAGCTCTGTATCGAGAACATCGACCAGTCGGGAGGCTGTGCGTACGGATATAGCTGTGTCTATACCGACTCGATCAGTTGGTCCGCACCCAATACGCCGCTTCCGATGATTCGTGACCCGAGAATCGCATTCGAGCAGCTCTTCGGAGCGGGTGGTACGGCCGAGGAGCGGGCGAATCGGATGAGGACCCGGGGCAGCATGCTCGACTGGATCGGCAACGAGATCGGGCAGCTTCAGAGGGAGCTCGGTGCAGCCGACCGAAACCGTCTGGATGGATATCTCCAGAACGTGCGCGAGGTCGAACAGCGGATCCAGAGGATCGAGGCGCGGAACGCGAGCGGTGAGGTTCGCGAGATTCCAGAGGCGCCTGCCGGTGTTCCGGATTCGTTCGCGGATCATGTGAAGCTCATGTTCGACCTGCAGGTTCTTGGATTCGAGTCGGACATGACTCGCGTGTTCTCCTTCAAGATGGGTCGGGATGCGTCCGCCCGGGTGTACCCCGAGAGCGGCACGGACCGGCCGTTCCACCCCGCCTCGCACCATGGGGGCCGGGAGCAGCAGTTGATGGAGTTCAACATGATCAATCGGTACCATGTGGCGATGCTGCCCTACCTCCTCGAGAGGCTCAATGAGGTTGTGGAGGGAGATAGCACGCTCCTCGACAAGACCGCAGTCGTCTACGGCTCTCCGATGGCGGACGGCAATCTCCATAACCATCGTCGCTGCCCGCTTCTCCTGATGGGTGGAGCGAACGGCCAGCTCGAAGGAAATCTCCACCTGCGGGCCCCTGCCGGGACGCCGATGGCGAACGTGATGCTGAGCCTCCTGCATTCGCTCGGCGTCGACGACATGAGCAGCTTCGGGGACAGCACCGGCACCTTTTCGCTCGCGCCGACTCCGTCGCGGTCGCTGGCAGACGTACGGTAGGGCCACGGAAGGGTCGTTTACGGTTGACACGCACCATCGGGAGGAGACCATGAGAGGCAGCCGGTACGGAAAAGTGCTCGGTATGCTGTCGATGCTCGTACTGTTCGTCGCGGCTGCTCCCTCCTCGACATCTCCGGTTGCCGATGCCGTGATGCAGGGCGACAAGGACGCCGTCCGCGCTCTGCTTGCACA
This sequence comes from Gemmatimonadota bacterium, assembly GCA_007121455.1. Lineage (GTDB taxonomy): Bacteria > Gemmatimonadota > Gemmatimonadetes > Longimicrobiales > Gaopeijiaceae > SKKN01. Next base: position 140,564 of record SKKN01000003.1, read on the forward strand.
GGGCGCCGATGTCAACGAAGCGCAGGGCGATGGAATGACTGCGCTTCACTGGGCGGCGGAGCGAGGGGACGCGGACGTCGCGGAAATCCTGATCGGCGCCGGCGCCGAGGTTGATCGCGTCACCCGCCTCGGCGCGTACACGCCGCTGCATCTGGCGAGCAAGAGCGGCCATGGATCGGTCGTCGAGCTCCTGGTGGCAGCCGGAGGCGATGCGAACGCGGTGACCCAGACCGGGGACGTGACCGCGCTCCACTTCGCGGCTCGCGGTGGTAGCACGGTGGCCGTGCGGGCGCTCCTGGCCCACGGCGCGGATCCAAACGCACAGGAGTCGCAGTGGGGCCAGACCCCTCTCATGTTCGCAGCCGTGCAGAATCGAACCTCCGCGATCGAATTGCTGCTCGAGCACGGCGCTGATCCGAGCATTCCCGCCCGTGTACTCGACATACGGGAATGGGACCGAATCGTCTCCATGGTCCGCGCCGGAGAGGACTTCGAGGCGGCCCGGCGGGCGGTCGCGGAGGACCCCGAAGAGGACGATGACGACCCGAACACACCGGTGTCTTATACCCAGATGGTGGGAACGTACGGGGGGCTCACGCCGCTTCTGATGGCCGCTCGAGACGGACATAAGGCCGCTGTGCGAACCCTGCTGGAGGGTGGCGCCGATCTGAACGAGGTCAGCGCGGGGGACGGCACGAGTGCGCTCCTCATCGCCACGATCAACGGCCACTTCGACCTGGCGCTGGAACTCCTCCAGGGTGGAGCGGATCCGACCCTTGCGAGCGAGGCTGGGGCGACACCGCTGTACACCACTTTGAACAAGCAGTGGATTCCTGCGACTCGGCACCCGCAGCCGACCCACTACCTCTATCAAGACACTTCATACCTGACATTGATGGAGGAGTTGCTGAAGGCGGGAGCGGATCCGAATGTCCGGCTGAAGACGTCTCTCTGGTACACCACCTTCGGACGAGACCACCTCGGTGTCGATCGCATGGGAGCCACACCCTTCTGGCGGGCCGCTCATGCAGTCGACCTCGATGCCATGAAGCTCCTTGTCGAGTACGGTGCCGACCCGAATATCCCCACGAAGGCACCGCCCGCGCGAGGGGGCGGATACGGGCAGGAGGATGACACGGACCATTCCGGGCTGCCGCCGATGGAGCCGGGTGGGCCAGGGGCGTATCCGATCCATGCTGCGGCAGGTGTCGGTTACGGCCAGGACTTCGTCGGGAACGATCACCGCCATAGGGAAGATGGTTGGCTGCCGGCCGTCCGGTACCTGGTGGAGGAGCACGGCGCCGATGTGAACATGCGGGATCACAACGGCTTCAACCCGATTCATCATGCCGCTGCTCGAGGAGACAACGAACTGATCGAGTATCTCGTCGCCGAAGGAGCGGATGTCACGGCCGTGGGGCGACGGGGCCAGACTACTGCCGACATGGCGAACGGCCCCGTCCAGCGGGTTCCCCCGTTCCTGAGCACTGTTAGGCTGCTCGAGGGCCTTGGGGCCGTGAACAACGACAACTGTCAGTCCTGCTGATCCCATCATCGCGGGGAAGTCGCGCGACGGCGATCGCGGGGCTTACGTGTCAGGAGGGCGCAGGGCGACGATGAAGGGGCCGGTCGGGGGTGAAAAACCCCCGGGCCGGCCCCTGAGCCGTTCAGGGCCCCATAGAGACACCGTGCGCGTCGCTTTCCGTCGCGTGTCTGGAGTCATTCCGGCGTGCTCGCTTCTCCCCTCCGTCCATCTTGGAAATCGCGGGCATTGAACAAAATGCCAGAACGAATATTTTTACTTCGGCTCCGATGTGTCCTCGCGGATTGAAACCAAGAGAGCTCCTTCTTGGTACGACTATGGGTAGACCGGCATCGAAAACGTATGCAGAGGCAAGCGATCATGTTGAAGGGAGCGAATAGCAGCGAAGGCAGGACCGTCGTTCGGGCGATCCGGCGCGTGGCGCAAGCGACGGGAGCGTGGCGGTCCCGTGGCGGTGCGTCGTTGGCGTGTCTGCTTCTTTTCGCCGGATTTCTCCATGCTCCGGTCTCGGTCGAGGCCCAGGAGAGCCGCTCCGCGCTCGAGGGAGTGTACAGCGAGGAGCAGGCGGAGCGGGGCGAACGCACCTTCCGCGCCTTCTGCGCCACATGCCACACGGAGTCCGAATTCCACGGAGATCACTTCCAGCGGCAGGTGGGTGGGGATTCGGTCGACCGATTCTTCGACTACGTGCGGTTCAACATGCCGCAGGATTCCCCTGGCTCCCTCTCCCGGCGTAACTACGTCGACGTGATGGCCTACATCCTCAAGCTCAACGGCTATCCGGCCGGTGAGGAGGATCTCCCGAGCGCTGCCGGGGGGCTCCAGCAGATCCACTTCTCGGAATTCGACGAGAATCCGGGCGGCTCGCGCTGACTCGGATCGTTCATCGGCTGGACCCTTCACCGGCGTCGGCTCCCGATCATTCGGGTGCCGACGCCGGTTTTTTCATTGCGTCATGAGCGGGCGATCAGGGGTTCGAGGTGAGGGGAGGGTCCGCCAGGTCGAACTCGGGGGCTCCGTAGAGCGCGAACCATTCGTCGACTTGGTCGGGGTCGTCCGTGAAGGCGAGCGAGAGGAGCAGAAGCAACCGCGTCTTTTGCGGCATCAGGTTGTCGCGGCCGGACCGGAAGCGGCTCTGGGTCCGAAATATGACCCCGTCCGCCTCCGCGGCCTCCCGCGCCTCCCGGAAATACGGACTCCCTCCGGCGAGGACGATCCCTTCCACACCGGCCTCGTGGAACGCCGTGATCGCCTCCGGTCCCGCTCCCTGGTATCCGACCACGATCTCCGCGCGAGGAAGTTCTTCTTTCGCGACCCGGCTCAGGTCGAAGGGCGTCCGCCACTGCGCGGGGTCATCGCAGCGCTGAATGCGGGGAGGAGCGCGAAAAACCCGGACATCACGCTCGTCGACGTAGCCGAGGGTACCCTGGAGCCGGGAGATGAACGTGTTCATGCGATAGTCATCCGACTTCCACGCTTCCTTCGCAGCGTGGATCTCGTCGTTCATCAGGATCACGGTGCCGAAGCACGTGGTCCTGCCGCTCGCCGCCAGCGTGATCGCGTTGAAGAGGTTCGCGTGGGCGTCCGTTCCGATCACCGTCCAGGGTCTCATGGCGCCCGTGAGGACGACCGGCTTCGGGCTCTGCACCGTGAGGTCGAGCCAGTAGGCGAACTCCTCCATCGTCGTGGTACCCACGGTGACGACCACGGCGTCTGCGGTCTCCAGCGCCTCCTCGACCGCGAAGGTCAGGTCGTAGTAGTCTGCGACCTCGTATCCCCCTGAGCCCCGATTGTCGAACTGAACGGTGCTGACGTCGGCGACCTCGCCGATCTCCGGCTGGAGATCCGCCAGCATCTCCTCGATCGGCAACTGTCCCGCGCGGTAGCTCTGAAAGCTCGTGCGGGTCTCCGAGGTTCCCGCAATCGTGCCTCCGGTCGCGACGATGGTGACGCGTGGCACCTGCTCTTGAGCGTTGGCGGGGGCCGCGAGGAACAAGATCAGGGCGAGTGCCGGAAGCATTCGGATTGCCCAGTGTAGACGAGTCATGCCTTTCCTCCAGTATGTGCCGTGGTTCGCGCCCCCCTCTCCCGGGGGAGAGACGCTAGACCTCACGGCGGCGTTCGGCAAGCGGCCTGGAGGGGCGTTGAAAGCCCCCCCCGGCCGGGTGAGCTCCACAGCGGTCACCTTCGGACCATCACGACCTCGAGAAGCTTCTCCCGCACCTCTTCGGCCAGCCCCCGTTCCTCGAGTTCTCTCCAGAGCAGATCCACCAGCTCGTCATCGACGAGGCCGAGAGGTGCGCCCTGCCCGGCACTCGCGAGTCCCGCACGGGCGCGGAAGTCGTCCACCGCGTGGATCGCCTCCGTCGTGTAGAGCAGCGCATCGTCCTCGTCCGGATCGAAATCCTCCTCATCCGGACGGAAGATCCCGAGCGCATGCAGGATCACCTTGAGCTGCAGGACGTCCCCCCCGCTCTCCTGCTCGAGCGTGCGGTAGCCCAGGGTCTGGGAGACCGTGTTGTATACCCTCCGGATCTCCTGGACGGGCGTCGGATGCTCACAGGCGTGGATCTGGACGGTCATCCCGTCCGTCCGACGAGCCATGCCGGGCCGCGGGTCGGCGACGATCACGGCGGCAGACTGCAGCCTCCCCCGTCGGGAGTCCCCTCCCAGCTCCTGCCCAGCAGAGAGCGCGTCGATGAGACGGTCCGCAAGGTGGCGGGGGGAGCCTTCGCTCGCCTCGAAGTTCCGGGCGACGGCCTCCAGGACCTCAGGTCCGACGAGCGTGTTGCCCTGTGCCACGTAGTTCGTGCCGGCAAGATGGCCGTTCCACGTGCTCGTGCTGTCGCCCGTGTGCTGAGCGGACCGGCCGTCGAGACCGATGACGCCCACCTGGCGGCGATCCGGCCGGTCGTCCTCCGCAATCCTCGCCGAGAGCGCTTCCGCAGGATCGACGCCCTCCTCGAGCAGGTCCAGCAACTCGTGTCCGTATTCGGTTCGGGTGGAGGCCTGCGTGGCGACTGCACCGACACCCGCACGAACCCAGGGGACTCCGTTGCCGACGCACACGTTCCGCGTCGTCACCGCCACTCCGGATTCGCCTGTCGCGGGATCGACGGCTGCGATGGAGAATGTGTGGAACAGGGGCTCCTCCTCCCACGCCATGGGTTCCTGAGCCGCGGCCGGCACTGCCAGGAAGAGGAGGATGAACAGGGCAGGACCGTAGAGACGTGCACCGACTTCGATCACTGCTGGACTCCTTCGGCTCGGGTTTGTTGCTCGACGCAATCGGATGGCTCGTGGCCGCTCCGGTTCCCCGCACGGTAGGACGGAATGGCAGGTGAAGGCAACGGAGGGTCACTGCCACATGGATCGTTGCGGGTTCATCTCTCGGCTTCCATGTTGAATCCAGGGTCCCGAATGTCCGTTCCCCGTGGACGGGTCAAGGTGGGACAGGACGAATCAAAGGAGGGGATCATGGGCCGTAAGCCGCTCCGCTCTACCGATGACGCGCAGCCGGGTGGGACGCCTTCGCCGGAGGCGACTGAGGTGCCGGAGAAGCGGCCGGGCTCCGGCCGAATGGGCCGCCGCACCTTCGTCGTCGGAGCGGCTGGAATCCTCGGGGCCGGGGTGCTGAAGGGGCTCGCGGATCCGGCTCACGCCCAGGAGGCGCAGGTCATCGTCCCGGATGACCCCACGAAGGTCCAGGGACCGACTGCAAGCCTCGTGGGAGGACGCTCTCCGTTCGAGCAGCCCGAACGGTTTCTTCACCCCCAGTTGACGTCTTCGCGCACTCCGCTGCAGGAGCTCCACGGCACGATCACTCCCTCCGACCTGCACTTCGAGCGGCACCACGGTGGAGTGGCGCACATCGATCCCGACAAGTACTCGCTCCTCGTCCATGGCCTGGTCGAACGGCCGATGGTGTTCACCCTCCGGGATCTGAAGCGATTCCCTTCCCAGTCGACGGTCTACTTCATGGAGTGCTCGGGCAACTTCCCGAGAAACGCCTCCGAGGACACGCTTCCGCAGCAGATCTGCGGCCTCACGAGCCAGAGTGAGTGGACCGGAATCCCGCTCTCCACGCTCTTCCGGGAGGTGGGGGTTCTGCCCGAGGCCACCTGGTTCCTCGCGGAGGGGCAGGACGCGGCCGTCATGACGCGGAGTATTCCGGTGGAGAAGGCATGGGACGACGCGATGATCGCGTACGGCCAGAACGGGGAGGCGCTGCGGCCGGAGAACGGATATCCGGCGCGACTCTTCCTTCCGGGCTGGGAGGGGAATGCAAGCGTGAAGTGGCTTCGCCGGATCGAACTCTCGGACGGACCCTTCCAGACCCGGGAGGAGACGAGCCGCTACACCGACCCGCTGAAGGACGGAAAGGTGCGGCAGTTCAGCTTCGTGATGGACGCGCGTTCCATCATCACCTCCCCCTGCTATCCGGACCGGGTGGAGCCCGGTTGGCTCGAGCTCCGGGGGATCGCGTGGAGCGGACGCGGACGAATCCGATCGGCGGAGATCAGCTTCGATGAGGGAGCGACGTGGCACGCGGCCGACCTGCAGGAGCCGGTCCTCCCGAAGGCCCACGTCCGCTTCCGGTACATGTGGAAGTGGGATGGGAGGGAGGCCACCGTCCTCAGCCGAACGACGGACGAGACCGGCTACGTTCAGCCTACGCAGCAGGAGCTGATCGAGGCACGCGGGGTCGGGACGCGCTACCACCTGAACCCGATCACCGGATGGCGGATCCGCACCGACGGCTCCGTCGTCTACAGGACGGAGGAATGGGCATGAGGACGGCCGGGAGCCTCGCCGTCCTTGCTGCCTTCGCCGGCTTCGGATGCGGCGGGGGTGACGCACAGTCGGGCGGCAATGGGGAGTCCTCCCTCCAGGGCGTAGCCAGCTCCGAGCCGATTCCGGAGAGCTTCGAGCTGGGCCGGACCGCCACGGACGAGGAGATCGACACGCTTGCGATTGCAGTGATGCCGGACGGCCGCGGACTTCCCCCCGGAGGCGGAACTCCCGGAGAGGGCGCGGAGATCTACGCCGCGCAGTGCGCCGCGTGCCACGGTCCCGAGGGGGAGGGCGGGGGGGGAGGCCAGCTCGTGGGACGGATTCCCGGTGACCCGTTCGATTGGGGCGATGGGATGCAGGGGCCGCGCACGATCGGGAGCTTCTGGCCTCACGCGACCACCGTGTTCGACTACACCCGACGGGCCATGCCCTGGGACCGCCCCGGGAGCCTCTCCGATGACGAGGTATACGCCGTCACCGCATACCTTCTCTTCCTGAACGAGCTGATCGGGGAAGAGGACGAAATGAACGCGGAGACCCTCCCACGAGTGGTCATGCCCGCATACGGCCGATTCGTACCGGACGACCGCGAGGAGACGACGAGGGTGCATTGATTCCCGGCCTCGAGGGTCAGGGGGGGTGGGGCTGGCCGGCCCTCTCCGGCGTCGTACTCCTGATGCTCTTCGGCACGCCTTGCGCCGCCCAATGGGCCGAGGAGCCGGGAAGGGGGTGGATCTCCGGCTCGGTCCACCACCACGACACCCGCACGGCGTTCGACATGCACGGCGCCCGCTATGACTTCGTGCTCGACGGCAGGGCCGTCTCCACCTCGGGCTATCTTACCGCGGCCGCCGGTCTCGTCACGGGGATCGACGCCTGGGCCCAGCTTTCCTTCCACCGGTTCCGGTTCGACGATTCAGCCGCCCGCCGGGTCTCCACGGGCCCGGGGGACGCTCGCCTCTACCTCCGCGCCAACCCCCTCCACTGGATCGGAGAGCCGCTACCGTTCGCCCTGCGAGCCGGGGTCAAGTTGCCTGTGGGCGATCTTGATGTCGGCTCCTCCCTCCTTCCCCTCGGGGACGGGCAGACGGATTACGAGCTTCTCGTGGAGGCGGGCCGTTCCTTTCATCCGAAGCCTCTCTATCTCATGGGCTGGGTGGGACACCGCTGGCGAGCAGCGAATCGGGAAACGGGGCGGAGCTTCGGGGACGAGTGGTTCTACTTCGTTCAGGTGGGGGGGACGCTGGGAGTAATGGAGTACAAGTTGATCCTCGAGGGACTGCGTGGAGATGGGGCCGGGACGTCGGGAGGTCCTGCGTATGGACCCAGGCGCGAGCTCGCGGTGGTGAATCCCTCCCTCGGGGTTTCCCTCGGTCCTGGTGCTGTGGAGCTTGGTCTGCGGGTCCCGGTCGCGGGAAAGAACCTTCCTGCAGGGCACGCGTGGACGGCCGGTTACTTCATGAGGTGGGGTTCCTGATGGTGGCCGGACGGTGGGGTTCGTCTCGCGTCAGCTCCGGAAGGTGAGCAATTCCGGGTTGTAGAGATCCGCGACCCACTCTCCATATCCGTTGAAGAGCAGCGTTTGCCTCCGCTCTCCCGTGCCGAGCATCTCCTCCATCCCCTGGGACCACCTCGGGTGCGGGACGTCCGGGTTCACGATGGAGTAGAAGCCGTACTCGTCTGGCTCTACATCGCTCCAGAAGATGGACGGGCGGTCGACGAGGAACTCGATCCGGTGGACCGACTTCGGGCTCTTGAACCCGTACTTCCATGGAGCCACGATCCGGAGGGGCGCTCCGTGCTGCTTCGGGAGTGGCTCTCCGTAGACTCCGGTCGCGACCATCGTCAACTCGTTCATCGCCTCGTCCATGCGGAGCGCTTCGTAGTATGGCCACGGGTACCACCCCTCGATGGCCTGGCCCACGGCCTGCTCCGGGCGGTCGAAGCTCACGAACCGGACGTACTGCGCGGTGGAGAGCGGCTTCACCTTCTCGATCAGCTTCGACAACGGGAAGCCGGCCCAGGGCACGGCGATCGCCCATGCCTCGACGCAGCGGAGCCGGTAGAGCCGTTCTTCGAGCCCGAACTCCCTCTCCAGGTCTTCCACGTCGAAATGGCCCGGATTCTCCACCTCGCCGGCGATCTCCACACTCCACGGCCGCACGCGGAAGGGCCCCGTGAGATCCCAGATACGGTTCGGCTCGTTCATCCTTCCGATGAATTCGTAGAAATTGTTGTACGTCGCGGCTTCGATCCGGTCGGTGAGAGGGCGATCCAGCTCGAATCGATCGTCTCTGGCGGGCGGGTAGAGGTCCTCGTTTGCGGTGGGGCAGATCGTCTGGAGCGGGTGGCTCGGAGGATGGGCGTTGCAGCCGTCCCCCGGCCCGCCGGTCGGGGGCTCGAGCGGGGTGAACGAGGAGCCGCATCCCGATGTGGCCACCGCGGCGGCCCCGAGACCCAGCGTGCGAAGGAACGCCTTCCGATTCCAGAAGACCGGCTCGGGTGTCGCTTCCCGCTCCGGAATCCTCCACCCGGGTGGGACGATGATGTTGGCCACAGGCTCTCCGGGGCCGGGTCTCGCGGTACGATCGATGCGGATCACCGCCGTGCCGTCGCTGCCCCCGCTCTCGCTCCAACATACCCTTGGATCCGGAGCAGGGTCAATCGATTGAGATCAGCGGGGGCAGGGTCGCATGGCTTGCCCTCGAGCCGCGTCCCCTACACACTTTCCGAAGTCATTGCCCGCGCCGTGTGGACGGCCGCGGAACCGATATTCGATGCAGCTTCGAAGGGGACGGTCCATGGAGTTCGGTTTGAACGGGAAGGTGGCGCTGGTCACCGGGGGGAGTCGGGGGATCGGAGCGGCAATCGCTCACTCCCTGGCACGGGAAGGCTGCTCGCTGGCGATCTGTGCTCGGGATGGGAAGGCGCTGGAGGCGGCTGCGGAGAGCTTGCGGGAAGCTGGAGCGCCGCATGTGTTCGCTCGGCCGCTGGACGTGACGGAGCGGAGCGAAGCGGCTCCGTTCGTGGCCGAGGCGGTTCGTGAGCTCGGCGGCGTCGACGTCCTCGTGAACAATGTGGGTGGAAACCGCCGCAAGCCCTTCGAGGAGACGACGGACGAGGATTGGGACGATCTTCTCGAGCTGAACCTCCTCTCCGCCCTGAGGTTCTCCCGCCTCGCCATTCCCGAAATGCGGAAGCGCGAGGGCGGGTCGATCGTCTTCATCTCCTCCGTCTTCGGCCGGGAGGCCGGCGGGCCCGGCCTCTCCCTCTACAACGTGACGAAGACCGCCATGATCAGCGCTGCAAAGATCATGGCGCTGGAGGTCGCCGGGGACGGGATCCGTGTAAACAGCGTAGCGCCGGGCTCCATCCGGTTTCCGGGGGGAAGCTGGGACCGCCGGGTAAAGGAGGATCCGGAGGGGATGGACGCATTCGTCGAGGCGAACCTTCCGCTCGGGCGGTTCGGAACCGCGGAGGAGGTCGCGAATCTGGTCACGTTTCTCGCTTCGCCGAGGGCGGGGCTGCTGACCGGGGCGTGCATCCCGGCGGATGGGAGTCAGGGCAAGTCGCTGATCTGAGGCCCCACGAGTCGAGGCGGCGTCGGCTCCGGGGAGCGTGCCTCAGTGGAGGCGGACGAACGTGAGCTCTACTTCACGAAGTGCGGAAGGAGCGCTCCGCCAATGCACGAGGATGGGACTCTGGTAGGTCCCTTCGGCGATGCGGCCCGCGCCATTTCCGTCGAGCGCGAGGATGGGAAGGCTGATCGCCTTTTTCACCCGGAGGAACCGGGAGGCAGGAACGGCCATGAATCGATTCACGATCCGCTCCACGACGGATTCGCTCATTCCGAGGACGTCCATGAGCTCATTGATGATCTTCACGACGTCGTAACGAGCGTAATTCATCGTCTTGCCGGGTATGGCACGCGGATCCCGGATCGCTCCCTTCCCCTTCTCGAGCATGAACCGGAGGGGATTCGAGAGCACCTCCGGGAGATCATGGCTCATGAGGAGGGTCTCGTATTCGTTTACGGTGAGCCCGGCGTGCTGCTCCTCGGGAAGGAGCGCGATGTCGACGCGGCCCCGGTCGATCCCCTGTCGGCGCACCTCCTCCTCGATGCGGGCGAAGAGCCCGATCCGGGGATCCTTGAGGTTGACCGAATCGACCGCATGCCGGGAGACCGGGATCTTCATCCGCGTGGTCCCGGTGACCTCCTCTCCGTGGTACCCCACGACCGTGGTCTTCCTCGTTCGACGCACGGGGCCGTTCGTCCCGTCGAGGTCGACGAACCAGGTGCGGGTGTCGCCGGTCTGCTCCACGCTCACGCAGTTGGCCAGTCCGGCGGCAATGAACGTCAGGTGGGAGTCCGCGTTTCGCGGCTCCGTGGCCCGCTGCTCCTCGCTCAGCTCGGAGCGAAGATCGAGCTCGTCGTGCCGGTATCCGGCGTCCGGGGGGAAGACGCGTTGGAAGGCAGAGAGAAATTGCCGGATGCTGTCCTGGTCGTGATTGAGGCGTCCGGCGAGACGGGTGTCCACATATCCCGCGGTGGTGTGATAGGAGAGGTAGAGGGCCTTCGGATATGCGTGGAGGCGGTCCCCGACCTGATCCTTCAGGTGACGGTTGACATCAACCACTTCCAGCCGAGAGGAAGGCCGGAGCTCCAGCGTCGTTTGAAAGGGAGCCGAGGACATGGAGACGGCCCGTGGGTTTCGCGGCGTGAGCGGGTCCGGAGGCCCGGAGCTTCGATCGATGCAGCCTCTATGAAATCGCCATTTTCTCGTGGCGCGTCAACGGGTGACGTTCGGAGGCTCCATCTACCACCGTGCCGGCTCGAGCCTCCGGAGCCGGTGGTGAGCCACGACGAGGAGTACGATGACACGTGATGCCGACACTCTGGAAGTCCGCGGCGGCCTGTGGTGCGACCCCGCCACCGGAGAGCCCTTCACGGGACCGGTCGAGGGCCGCCATCCCGGTGGAGCAATGGCGTGGAGGGGCCAACTCGAACAGGGCCGGTGGCACGGTCGCTTCGAACGCTGGTTCCAGGATGGATCTCCCCACCGGGTCGCGCATTACGACCGTGGTACGCCGGACGGTATCCAGGTTCTGTGGGATGAGAGCGGCCACAAGAAGTGGGAGTTCACGCTCGTCGATGGCCGCCAGGAGGGGGTCGTCACGCATTGGCACCCGAATGGGGAGAAGCAGTCGGAGGGTACGTATCGGCAAGGCAAACCCCATGGGACCGTCACCCATTGGTACGAGAGCGGCGTGAAGGAGTCGGAGATCGCGTACGTGGACGGAAGGCGCGAGGGGGCGTGGGTCCAGTGGTATGACAATGGTCAGAAGGAGTCGCAGGGCGAGGTGAGGGACGGAAGGAAGGTGGGCACCTGGATTCGGTGGGACCGCGACGGCACCGAGGCGAAGCGGGTGGATAACGGTAGTCCGGGGGACGCATGACTCCTGAATGAGAAAGCCCCGGCAGGGAAGTCCTCCTTCCCTGCCGGGGCCGGCTGAGCCACCGTCGCGCGGAGCGACGCCCGATCAGCGTCTGATCAGTTGCCCGGAGGCGGACCGGCGTGGGCCCCGAGAATCTCCGCGAGCTCCTCCAGACGCTCGAGGAGCTCATCCGCCTCGGGGTCGAGGCTCGTGATCTCCGCCATGAGTCTGTCCTGGAAGGACTCGATTCCTTCCCGGACCTCGGGCTGCTCCATTGCCTGGGCCTGGGCCTGCTGAAGTCGGACTTCGATCTGCTGGGCCTCCTGGAAGATCTGCTGGGCTGCGGCTTCATCCTCCTCGGCCTGCGCCTGCATCATCTCACCCTGGAGTTCCCCGAGCCGCTCGACTCCCTGCTCGAACTCGGGGTCGGCTTCGTGCATGGCCACCTCCATCATCTCCTGGAGCTCGGCCTGCTGCGTCTGAAGCTCCGGATTCTCCTGCATCGCCTGGGCCTGGAGCGTCTGCAACTGCTGCTGCTTCTCCTCGAACTCCTGGAAGAGCTCCTGGATGCCCTCCTGGCCGGGAACGTCCTGCCCCGGAATCTGCTGCGCTGCCACGGGGGCGTGCAGGAGAAGGAAGAGAACGGCTGCACCCGCCAGGGTAAGCTTCCAGATCAGCGCGTGGCCGGCATGGGCAACGCTGTTCATACGCGTACTCCCGCTGAAGTCGGTCTGATGAATCCCGGTTCCAGATCAGCCCGAACCGGCTCCGAGAAGAGAAGGCTAACCCTCTCCTGCATGCAAGGCCCCGGGTGTGCCGGGAACCGCCCTCCGGGGAGGGCCGAGGCTATCCTTACAGGTGAGGGAGGCCCAGGTTCCGCCCCGCGCAGTCCGTCCCGCATCCTCCGGCCTCGGGTTTTGCACCTATGCGCGCGCGCGATCGCGGTAGGCGACGGAGCTTAAATGGTAGGCGACGGAGCTTAAAGTTCCCATGAACGACCGCCTCCGGGATTCGTGGGGCACTGGTCTCCGACCCGCCTTGACGGGCGGGTTTTCCAGCCTACCTTTGCCTGCCCTGAAGTACGGCTGCGGTCGGTACTGCGGCCGGGGGGCTGCCTCACGAGGCGTCCACCTCGGTACGTTGCCTTCAAGAGCCCTAAGGAGATTCAGTTCGTGGCGATTCGGTACGTCATTTTCGGCCTCGCGGCCACCGCGGCGGCATTCCACCTGTATGCGGCGGGGGTCGAGCCGTTCACCGCGCTCGTTCAGCGTCCGGTCCACCTCGCGCTCATGTCCGCTCTGGGGTTTCTCGGAGTCGGCGTCATGGTCGGCGCCGGGAAAAAGTGGGATGCGCAGAGCAAGGTCGAGAAGGGAATCTCGCTCGTGCTCGGCGCGGGGATGGTATGGAGCTGCATCCATCTCGCCGTTCGTCACGAGGAGCTGGTCCAACAGGTCGGCCGCCCGCAGCAGCTCGATATCGTTGCCGGTGTGATCTGCATCCTGACGCTTCTCGAGCTCACGCGTCGCACGACCGGTTGGGGGCTGATTTCGATCGCGATCGCAGCCATCATCTATGCGGTGGTCGGCCCTTACCTCCCCGGGATCCTCGCCCACCGTGGTTACACCCCCGGCCGGATCGTGGAGCACCTCTACCTCTCGATGGACGGGATCTGGGGAATACCGCTCGGCGTCTCGGCCGACTTCGTCTACCTGTTCGTGCTCTTCGGGACGATCCTGGAGGTCGCCGGAGGTGGGCTGCTCCTCATCGGTCTGGCCGCACGAGTCGCGGGTCGACTCCGGGGAGGACCTGCGATCACGGCGAGCGTGGCGAGCGCGTTCATGGGATCGCTCTCGGGGAGCGCGGTGGCCAACGTGGTGACGACCGGCTCGCTCACGATTCCGGTCATGAAGAAGGCCGGCTTCCGCCCCCACTACGCCGGAGGGATCGAGGCGGCAGCGAGCACGGCGGGGCAGCTCATGCCTCCCGTCATGGGTGCGGGGGCCTTCATCCTCGCGACCTGGACGAACATCCCGTACATCACCGTCGCGACGGCGGCCATCATTCCCGCGCTTCTCTACTACACGGCGCTCGTGATGGCCATCCAGTTCCGGGCGGCGAAGATGGACCTGGACGCCAGGGGGGCCGTGGAGGATTCCGGGCCGGTCCTCCCTCGACTGCACCTCCTGCTCCCCGTCGTGGTCATCGTCGTCTTTCTCGCCATGGGCCGGTCGCCGATGCGAGCGGCCTTCTGGGGCGTGGTGTCCGGGATCGCGGTCACCTTCCTCGTCCGGCAGACATGGCTCTCGCGGGACCAGTTGAAGGATGCGATCGTCGGAGGTGCTGCCAGCACCGTGCAGGTGGCGGCTGCCTGTGCCGCGGCCGGGCTCGTCGTTGGGGTCGCCTCGCTCACCGGGATCGGCCTCCGGATGTCGGATTTGATCGTGACCCTTTCGATGGGTCAGCTCCCCCTCGCGCTCTTCTTCACGGCACTCGGTTCGATCATCCTGGGGATGGGCCTTCCGACCACGGCCGCCTATGTGGTCCTTGCTGCGCTTGCGGCGCCGGCCCTGACGGATCTCGGCGTGCCACTCCTCGCGGCACACCTGTTCGTGTTCTACTTCGGATGCATGTCGAACGTCACGCCGCCCGTTGCACTCGCCGCGTTCGCGGCATCAGGTGTGGCCGGAGGGCAGGCGATGCAGACCGCGGTGACCGCGATGCTCCTGGCGGGTGCAGGGTTCATCGTTCCCTTCATGTTCGTGTACGGTCCGCCTCTCCTGCTCGACGGTACCGTCTTCGAGATCGGCTTCGCGGTGATCAGCGGGATGATCGGCGTGACGGCGCTCGCGGCCGCGGCAATGGGATACCTCAACCGGGATCTTCCCTTCTGGGAACGGCTCTTTCTCGGAGTTTCCGCGCTCATCATGCTTTACCCGGGCCTATTCACGGACGCGGTGGGCCTCGGACTCATCCTCTTCGTCTTCTTCCGGAAGGGAACCGGTGCTCCGGGCAGAACGGCGCCCAGTGTGCAGGAGGCGGATCCGGCGGTAGGCGCCGGCTGAGTCGGCGCTGGATCGCTTCCGGTTGGTGGCTCCGGAGGCTGGCCCGCTTGACGCGTGGATGCATTGTAGGGTATAGATTCCATGCGGTCGGCGAGTATCTGTGGTTCCCAGCCTTCGCCCTTCCCCACCACAAAGGCTGTCTTCGCACGGGACGGACGTGTGCCTGGTGGAGTACCTGGTGGAGTAGGTCTGCTGCGGCCGCGAAATCGGTCAACTCAGGAGGAAAACAGGATGTTGCGGATGAAGTTCGGTGCAGGTGTTCTGGCGCTCTTCACGGTCGCCCTGCTCGGCGGCTGTGATCTCGAGGGCCGCTCGTACATGAGCATCGGGACCGCGGGCACCGGTGGGCTCTACTATCCTCTCGGCGGGACGCTGGCCAGCCGCCTTTCCGCCCTCGACGAGACGGGGCGCAGCTTCACGGCCGAGGTTACCGGGGGCTCAGTCCAGAACGTGGACCTGCTCCAACGCGGTGACCTCGACCTCGCGATGACGATCAGCACCACGGTCTACGGGGCATACAACGGGGACCGGCACTTCCCTGAGGGTTTCGAGGACCTGAGAATCGTCGCACCGCTCTACCCGAACGTGCTGAACGTCCTCGTACCCCGGAACTCCGATGCGAGCAGCATCGCGGACCTCCGTGGGCAGAGGGTATCCGTCGGTGCGGCGGGTAGCGGCACGGAGCAGGTGTCCTGGTTCGTACTGGACGTGTACGGCCTCGACCAGGAATCGGTTCGGGACCGGTACCTCACCTTCAGCGAGTCGGCTGCCGCCCTCCGCGACGGGTCGATCGAAGCTGCGATCATCTCCGTCGGGTATCCCGCTGCCGCGGTGATGGAGGTAATGGAGACCGGAGATGGACGACTCCTCCCGGTCGGCCCGCCCGAGTCCGAGACTCTCACCGAGCGGCATCCCTTCTACTTCCAGAGCATCATTCCCGAAGGGTCCTACCGCGGAGTGACGGAGGACGTCCCGACGATCGCCGAGTGGAACTGGATCGTCGCTCGCGCCGACCTCCCCGACGATGTGGTCCGTTCCGTCCTCACGATCCTCTCGGAGGAGCGCGACCGCCTGGAGCGGGTTACGACGATCGCCAACCAGATCGACCTGGATGCGCTCCATGACGCGCCCATTCCGCTCCATCCGGCCGCAGAGGCGTGGCTCGCCGAAAATCGCGGGGGCACCCCTTAGGCGGGATGATGGCCGGCGCCTTCCAGGGGATCGACTTCTACGACGTCGACGGGCTCCTCGATGACGAGGAGCGGATGACCCGGGACATGGTGCGCGAGTGGGTCGATGACCGACTCCTCCCGATCATCGAGGAGGCGTACGTCGAACGACGCTTTCCGACCGAGATCGTTCCCGAGCTCGGCACGCTCGGGATGCTCGGCGCGAACCTCCCGGAAGAGTACGGATGCGCGGGGCTGAACAACGTCGCGTACGGTTTGATCATGCAGGAGCTGGAGCGGGGCGATTCCGGGATCCGCTCCTTCGCCTCGGTGCAGGGCGCGCTGGTGATGTACCCGATCTACGCATTCGGAAGTGAGGCCCAGAAGCGCGACTGGCTTCCGCGCCTCCAGTCCGGGGATGCGATCGGGTGCTTTGGGTTGACCGAGCCCGACTACGGATCCAACCCCGCCGGCATGATCACGACCGCACAGAAAACGGCCGATGGATGGGTGCTGAACGGGACGAAGATGTGGATCACGAACGGATCCATGGCGGATGTCGCGGTGATCTGGGCCCAGACGGGAGAAGTCGGCGATGTGCCGGGCATCCGGGGGTTCCTCGTCGAGACGGATACCCCGGGCTTCTCGGCTCGGGACCAGAAGGGGAAGCTCTCCCTTCTGGCATCCGACACGAGCGAGCTCCACCTGGCCGACGTGGAGGTCGGGGACGCGGCACTCCTTCCGGAGTCGAGGGGGCTCAAGAGCCCGCTCATGTGCCTGACGCAGGCCCGCTACGGGATCGCCTGGGGCGCGGTGGGCGCCGCAATGGCATGCCTCGACGAGGCGGTCCGGTATGCGAAGGAGCGGAAGATGTTCGACGGGCCGATCGGCGGAAAACAGATTCAGCAGGTACGACTCGCGGACATGCTGACCCAGCTCACCCAGGGCCAGCTCCTCGCGCTTCGCCTCGGGCGTCTGAAGGACGAGGGCACGATGACCCCTCAGCAGGTCTCCCTCGCGAAACGCGCCAACGTGGACATGGCGTGCGATACGGCTCGGGAGGCGAGGCGGCTACTGGGAGCGAACGGGATCCTCGTCGAGTACGCCTCGATGCGGCACATGGCGAACCTCGAGTCCGTCTATACCTATGAGGGCACGCACGACATCCACTCTCTGATCCTCGGGCAGGCCCTCACGGGCCTCTCCGCGTTCTGAAGCTCAGAACGTCTCAGGGGGCCAGGGGAGAGCGAACGCGGATGCGTTCTCCGGAAGGTGCCGACAGTCGCGAAGTAGCTCTTCAGTTTCGGCCTCCCCGAGTCCCCCGGCTTCGAGAAGGTGCACGACCTTTTCGTTGAGGTCCTCGTCCGAAAGAGGGGCCGCTGGATCCCCCGGGGCCTCCGTTCGGACGGAGGAGACGGCCTTCCCTCCACCGGACGGCTGGACGGTCACCTCCGCACCCCACTGCTCGGGGTACCGGGCGTCGAAGGAAGGTGAGCCGGTCACCCGGATTTTCGCCGCGAGCCGCCGTACCCGGGGATCTTCGAGGCGCTCCTCGAACAGCTCCAGATCGACCTCCCCGAGGACCAGCGCCGCCGCGACGCAGAACTGCATGCTGAACTTCGCATCGTACGAGGTCCTGGGATCGGGGGCGTCCACGATGTGAAGCCCGGCCGTGTAGGTCTTCACGTGAACGTTCTCCACTTTGGCGGCAGCGCCGGTCCCCTCCCTCGAGTCCAACCGACCCTTCACTTCGAGTGCCGCGGCGATCGCCGGGTGGATGTGGCCGCAGCACGGATACGGTTTGAGGGAGGTGTCGAGGAGCTTCCAGCGGGGAGCGGGCTCGAGGAGGGCTTCCGGGTTCGGATCGGGGCAGAGGCCCCGGAGGAAGCCGTGGTCTCCCTCGAGGATGGTCTCCGGCCCCGTGAAGCCATGGCGGCCGAGCAGCGCGGAACGAAGCCCGGCGGCAGCGGCATGTCCCGGGTGAAGGTGCTTCGACATGGAGGCATCGGTGCGGAACTCCCACAGGCCTGCAGCCTGTGTACCCGCGTTGCCGAACGCCCAGACCCATTCCTCTTCCTCGAGGTCGAGCATCTGCGCGGCCGTCGCCGCCGCTCCGAAGACCCCGGCCGTGGCCGTGGTGTGGAAGGTGTGGTAGTGCGCGGGGCCGACGGCGGAACCCACCCGAATCATCGCCTCGTATCCGGCGAGGACCCCGTTCAGGATCGCGACTCCCTCCAGACCCTCCTCGTGCCCGAGGAGGAGCGCCGTTGGCACCACCACGCATGCCGGGTGGGTCACCGAGCCCTTATGGAGGTCGTCCGTCTCGGTGATGTGGGAGAGCGCAGCCGCGAGAAAGACCCGGCTCTCCAGGTCCCGGGCAGCACTGCCATAGGCGGAGAGGGCGCGTCCCGGCTCCGTAGGCCCTCCCGCCACGAAGGAGCCGAGCCAGTCCCGTACGAAACGTTCCGCCTGGAGCCGGTCCTGATCGGAGGGCTCCTTGCGGCGAATCATTTGCGCGAGGCGCCGGGTGAGGGAAGGGTGACTCGACGGGCTCGAGGTCATGGGACGATCCCCCACCGGGCCTCCATCACGAGGCCGCCATCGCTCGAAGCACCCCAGAGCGGGACGGTGCCGTCCGCGCTCCTGGCCCCTCCGTGCAGGTGCAGCTCCTCGCCGCAGTAGAGCGGGCTTCGTGCCCGGTACTCGAACGTCAGGGTCCCGGAAGCGAGCTGCTTGGCGCGGCGACTCGCCGCATCGAGCAGGAGAAGCGCCAGGAGGGGGGCGTGGACGACGGTGTCCCGCAGGCCCTCGACCTCCTGCGCATAGCGGCGGTCGTAGTGGATCCGGTGGCCGTTGAAGGTGAGAGCGGAGAAGCGGAAGAGGCTGACGTCGTCCGGAAGGAATCGCTCCTCCCAGGCGGAGGCCTCCGGTGCGGCGGGCCGCCGGGTGGCCGCCGTGCCGCTCCGGTCCCGCCGAAGGTAGACCAGGTTCTGGACCTCCTCGACCGCGGTCCCGCCGGCGTCCTCGATGCGGTGGTGTACGGCGACGAACACGAGCGGGCCCGTCCGCCCTTCCTTCTCCTCCACGGACTCGATCCGGGATGTCTTCCGGATCTTCTCGCCCACGACGAGCGGGCGCAGAAAGGAGAGGCTCCCCCCGGCCCACATCCGGTTGGGGAGGGGAACGGGAGGAAGGAAGCTTCCCCGCTTCTCATGGCCGTCCTCCGCCACATTGGAGCGCTTCGGGCAGGGCTTGAAGTAGAGCCAGTGCCACCCGAAGGGGAGCAGATCCCCCGCTTCGACCCCGTCCGGGTCCCGGTCGAGCAGGGCGTGCATCGCGCGGACGGGGAAGAGCGTCGCGGTATCCTCCTGGGCCCGCTCTCTCCCGGTCCACGATCCGAGGTTTTTGTCGTTCACCCGATTCTCCATCACCCCCTATCCTCCATCACAGGGTACGGCTCCTGAGAGTGCTCCTTCATGAGAGGCGGCTGCTGCGAGGGCCGGCATGACGGGTGTGACGGTCCCCTCTTTATGCATCGTTCGGTCGAGGGACGAGCGCCAGCGTCCTCCGGGCTGCTGCCACCACGGGTGCGTCCACCATCCCGCCGCCGACCGAGACGGCGCCTCCTCCGTGTCGATCCCACTCCTCGACGATTCGGCGCGCCCGGTCGATCTCCTCTGCGGACGGAGTGAAGGCCCGGTGGATGGGGAGGACCTGGTCCGGGTGAAGGGCGATCTTCCCGACGAAGCCGAGTGCACGAGACCGTTCTGCCTCCCGCTCCAGGCTGTCGAGGTCCCGGAAGTCGGGGAAGGGCATGTCGACGGCCGGTATCGTTTGGAGCGCAGCGGCGTGCACGATCCGGGAGCGTGCGTAGAGGAGGCTGTCCCACTCCGTGGAAGAGCCGAGCTCGGTTGAGAGGTCGATGCCCCCGAATACGAGGAAGGCGACCCGGGGAGAGCCCCCGGCGATGTCGAACACCCGGTGGAGCCCTTCCGCAGTCTCGATCAACGGGGCGAGGGGGACGCCTGGCTCAGGCCCCAGGGCGTCCTCCACCTGCCGAAGGTCATCGGGGCCGCCGACCTTGGGGATGAGGATGGCGGAGGGCGGCATGGGCGTGCTTCCGAGGGCCCGGAGGTCGGCCGTTCCCACGTCCGTCGCTGCCGGATTGACCCGAACGAGCACGGCCGGCCCCCCGGTCGACCGCTCCTCGAGCATGCGAAGGGTCGTGGCGCGAGCCTTCTCCTTGCTCTTCAGGGGGACGGCGTCCTCGAGGTCGATGCAGACGGCATCGGCCTCCGAGGCGAGCGCTTTCGCGAAGAGGCGTTCCTGGTGCCCCGGAAAAAAGAGGACGCTGCGGAGGGGTCTTGCGGTCCGAAGAGAGGTGGCCTCCGCTTCAGCCATCAGAACGACCGCGGCATCCCGAGCACGTGCTGGCCGATGTAGCTGAGCACCATGTTGTTCGAAATGGGGGCGACCATGTACAGCCGAGCCTCGCGGAACTTCCGCTCGATCCCGTATTCTTCCGCGAAGCCGTACCCCCCGAAGGCGTCCATGGCAACGTTCGCCGCATCCCAGGCGGCTTCTGCGGCGAGAAGCTTGGCCATGTTGGCCTCTGCACCGCACGCCTCGCCCCGGTCGTACCTTCGGACGGCTTCGTCCCGCATCGCGGCGGCGCCCCGGATCCCCACATACGCCTTCGCGATCGGAAACTGGACCCCCTGGTTCGCACCGATCGGACGGCCGAAGACGACGCGTTCCCCCGCGTACTGCTTCGCACGATCCGTGAAGTAGAGGCCGTCCCCCACGGACTCGGAAGCGAGGAGGATCCGCTCCGCGTTCATCCCGCCGAGGATGTAGCGGAAGCCCTCCCCTTCCTCTCCAATCCGGTTCTCCACCGGAATCTCCAGCTCGTCGAGAAAGAGTTCGTTCGTCTCGTGGTTGATCATCGCTTCGATCGGCCGGACCTCCATCCGATTCTCCGGGACGTCGCGGAGGTCCACCACGAAGACGCTCATTCCCTTCGTCTTTTTCTCGACCTCCTCCAAGGGCGTCGTGCGGGCGAGGAGAATCATCAGGTCCGAGTGCTGGACTCGTGAGATGAAAATCTTCTTCCCCGACACGACGTACTTGTCCCCTTGCCTGTGCGCAAAGGTGCTGATCGCGGTGGTGTCGGAGCCCGCGTCGGGCTCGGTCACTGCAAAGGCCTGGAGGCGGAGGGTGCCGTCCGCGATGCCGGGGAGGTAGCGTGCCTTCTGGTCGTCCGAGCCATACCGGAGGAGAGTTCCCATCGTGTACATCTGGGCGTGGCAGGCCGCCGCGTTCCCACCCGATCGGTTGATCTCCTCCAGAATGATGCACGCTTCACGGATGCCGAGGCCCGATCCGCCATACTCCTCGGGGATGAGGCAAGCGAGATAGCCCGCCTCCGTGAGCTCGGCTACGAACGCGTCCGGATAGCTTCGGGTGCGATCCACGCGCTGCCAATAGTCGTTCGGGTACCGGGAGCAAAGCTCCCGCACCGCATCGCGAAGCTGCGCCTCCATTGGATCTCCTTCTGCGCGGGAAGAGATGGGTCACCAGCCTCCCGCGGGGAGGCGGCTCTCCAGATCGATCGGCCCGCCGGGCCGGGTCGCGTCTCCGCCCTCGTCGATGACCAGGGCGAAGACAGCGGCGGCCAAAACGGCGCCCACGGCTCCGGTCAGCATGAGGGTGCGGCCTCGATCGAGCTCTTTCCGCTCCACCTCCAGAATCGACTGGACCGGGATCTCCACGCGCTGGCGGAACGTCTGGACCCTCGCTCCCGCCAGCTCGGAGGCGACGCTCATGTCCATCGACAGCGTCTCGTTCGAGCGTTCGGCGACGATCCCCTCGACCATGCGCGGGTTCCTCCGCTCCCTTCCGACGAGCTCCTCGAGGCGCTCCGCCTCCGCGAGGGAAACCCGGGCCCGAACCTCATGCAGAGGTGAAACCTCCTCCAGGTTCAGTGGGGTGTACGTGTAACACCCTCCGAGAGGCACGGCGACCAGCACGAACAATCCCATGAAGATCCGGCGCATTGCCATGTCCATCCTCCAGGAGTGATGAAGTGATTCGGGGCCGAGGGGCGGGAGGGCCGCGCCGGACAGCGTGACCGGCGACACGGTACGGCGCCGAGCGCGCCGTCGCAACACCTCCCCGGCCCTTTCGGCGTCGACCGGGCTGCTTGCTTTCTACCCCGATGGGTGGTAATTCGAACATCTCTCCGATTTCGCAAGAGTCCGCCCTGTGTCCCGGAGGGTCTGAAAAAAACTCGTACCTCGGGAGGGGCGTGGTTCGCTGCACGACTCTTCCCACCAGGATAAGGGAGTCGTGTACCGATGAGGCAACCATCGAACGTCAGATCCATAGTACCCCTGCTCGCTCTCTTCGCCTTCGTGGCGTGCGCTCCCGATCAGGAGCCCGCCGAGGCTCCCGGCGCAGCGGATGATCTGACTCCGGCCCCGAGCTTCGAGGCCGATGCAAATTGGCCCCAGCCCTATCCGGACCACTGGATTATCGGGCCGGGAACCGGCATCCATGTGGACTCGCGGGACCATGTCTGGGTCCTCCACCGTCCCGAGCGGATCAGCGAGGAGGAGATCGAAGCGGCACAGGACCCGTCGATCGAGGGTTGCTGCGAGCCCGCTCCGCCCCTGATCGAAATCGATCCGGACGGAAACGTGGTCCAGGCCTGGGGCAGCGTCGAGCCCGCCGAAGATTGGCCGCTGATGCCGCACGGAGTCTTCGTCGACCACAACGACTACGTCTGGGTCGCGACGTCGATCCACCACCAGGTGATGAAGTATACCCGTGACGGCGAGCACCTCATGACGATCGGCGAGTTCGATCGCGCGGGACACAACAACGACACGGAGCTGCTCGGTGGATCCGCGGACATCCACGTGGACCCGGAGACGAACGAGCTCTTCGTGGCGGATGGATACCAGAATGCCCGCGTGATCGTCTTCGATGCCGAGACCGGCGAGTACCTCCGGCACTGGGGTGCCTACGGCGAGGTGCCCGACGACGAGATCGGCCGGACGCCCCGGCAGGGCGACGATCCCCCCGCATCCGTCTTCTCGCTCGTGCACGGCGTGGGCGGATCGAACGACGGGCTGATCTATGTGGGAGACCGCACGGGGAGCCGCGTTCAGGTCTTCGAGCGCGACGGTACGTTCGTGCAGGAGCGGGTGCTGAGACCCGGGGCCGGCGCGGCCTTCGATGTGGCCTTCTCGAGCGATCCCGATCAGGAGTTCCTCTACGTCGCCGACGGCGCAGAGCACCAGATCTGGGTGCTCCGGCGGGACGACCTGGAGATCCTCGACACCTTCGGGAGCGAGGGCACGGAGTTCGGCCAGTTCGGGCGGCCCCACAACATGGCGACGGACTCGCACGGAAACATCTATGTGGCCGAGGCCGACCCGGGACGCCGGTTCCAGAAGTTCACATTCCAGGGTGAGCTCACGCCCTGAAGGACGCCATCGCACGATGGAGCGGAGGGCCCCTCTCTGCGGTCGGAAATACCGTGGTACAGGGTGAGTGGATGTCGTGTGAACGGAACCAAATAAGCTTGACAAGGTGAACGTCGTCGGCGTACTGTGCCGATGAGATCTAAGTTCCTGGTTGTGGCCCTCGTTCCGCCGACGATGGCCCTCCAACCGGGCGTTTTGGACAGGCAGGCCCCGCGACGGGCCCAGCACATGGGGCTTCGGACTTGCAATATGATCGGTCCGGGCATCAGGGCAGTTTTCTTTCCCATTTCCGGAGGGCCAGACATGTGGCGATTTATGGTACGGAACGCAGGAGGCGGTACTGGCGGTCTCGCTCGAGAGATTACGAGCGGGGTCGTGGGTCTTTTCCTCGTAGCGCTCATGGGTGTCCTCGCTACCGCTGAGGACGCACAAGCCCAGGAGCAGGGATCGATCACCGGTCAGGTGATCGCGGCTGAGACGCAGGCGCCCCTTGGGCAGGTGCAGGTCTACCTGGAAGGGACGAACTACGGAACGCTCACGAACGCAAGCGGACGCTTCAACCTCTCCAACATCCCGGCCGGCGACTACGTGCTGCGGGCGCAGCGGGTGGGACTCGGATCTCAGGAGCGTGAGGTATCGGTGTCCGCGGGCGAGCAGATCACGGTCGATGTCGAACTGAGGCAGGAAGCGCTCGGTCTCGATGAGATCCTCGTGACCGGGACCGCCGGCGCCGCGCGCCGCCGCGAGATCGGGAACACGATCAACCAGATCAACGTGGCCGATCTCCCCGATCGTCCGCAGCAGGCCACGGACGCGCTCCAGGCAGCGGCGCCCGGCGTCGAGGTCATGAGCGCCGGAGGTGAGCTCGGGCAGGGCTCGCGGATTCAGCTTCGCGGCCAGAGCAGCCTCTCCATGACGAACCAGCCCATCATCTACATCGACGGTGTCCGGATGATGAGCCAGGGCTTTCCCACTACGGGACCGCCCGACCGGCGTGCCGGCCGGAGCGGGAACGTCACGCAGAGCCCCCTCGACCAGATCAACCCGAACGACATCGAGCGGATCGAGATCATCAAGGGCTCCGCAGCCACCACCCTCTACGGGACGGAGGCTTCGGCGGGTGTCATCCAGATCTTCACCCGAAGCGGCTCGGCGGGAGCCCCGCTCTGGACGGTGGAGACGCAGCAGGGAACGATGTGGGCGCGCAACTTCGGCGTCGACGGCACGAATCGCTTCGAGCCCCACGCCGAGCAGGCCTTCATGACCCCCTTCCTCCGGAGCGACCCCTTCGGGTTCGGTGACGGGGATTGGGGTACTGCCTGGACACAGCAGTACTCCGCCTCGGTGCAGGGTGGTGGCGAAGCGCTCCGCTACTTCGTCTCCGGCCAGATGCAGGACATGACGGGACAGCAGCCGTCCGACGCGCTCGAGCGGTGGCAGGTGCGGAGCAACTTCACCTTCACCCCGATCGACGGCCTCCAGTTCGACTGGAACAGCGGCTACTCGAACACCTGGCAGCAGAACACCCCGTCCGCGAACAACGCGCAGGGCCTCACCCTGAACGTCTTCCGCCAGGAGCGGAACTACTTCGGGACGGGCGACTTCGACCTGATGAACCAGATCCTCGTGCAGGAGTTCATCGACACGATCGAGCGGTTCACCACGGGCGGAACGGTTACCTACTCGCCCACGAGCAACCTCACGAACCGGCTCACGATCGGGTATGACTACAACCAGAAGCTCCAGCGGCATCTGCGTCCCTTCGGCTTCGTGATGACGCCGCAGGGAATTCTGCACGTGAACCAGTGGGAGAACCGCCTCCTCACCTTCGACTACGTGGGGACCTACAACTTCGAGATTTCGGATGCGGTCCGCTCCAACTTCTCCTGGGGTGGTCAGGCGGTCGGTGACGATACGCAGATGATCGAGGCCTTCGGAGAGGACTTCCCGGGCGCGGAGAACCCGACGATCAACTCGGCCGCGATCAACATGGGCTTCGAGGAGCGGGAAAAGGTCTGGAACGCCGGCTTCTTCCTCCAGAACGTCTTCGACATCAACGACAAGTACTTCGTCACGCTCGGCGCGCGCGTGGACGGGAACAGCGCGTTCGGTGACGACTTCGGGCTCCAGTTGTATCCGAAGGCGAGCGCCGCCTGGGTCACGTCCGACGAGGACTTCTGGAACCCGGCTTGGGGTACCTTCCGCCTCCGTGCTGCCTATGGGCAGTCGGGACGGGCTCCTGGAGCCTTCGACGCGGTCCGCACATGGGACCCGGTCGGCTACCGGGGGGCCCCCTCGTTCATCCCGCTCAACGTCGGAAACCCGGACCTCGGTCCCGAGGTCTCCGCCGAGTTCGAGACCGGATTCGAATGGACCACCGCCGGCGGGCGCTTCGACGTCGATCTGACGTACTTCCATCAGACCACCCAGGATGCGCTGCTCGACGTTCCGCAGACGCCGTCGATGGGCTTCACGCAGGACCAGGCGCTGAACCTCGGTGAGGTTCAGAACTCCGGAGTCGAGATCGCGCTGAACAGCAGCCTCGTACAGCGTCAGGCCTGGGGCCTCGATGCGGGACTGAACTTTGGGTACAGCACGAACGAGATCACCGATCTCGGCACCGTGCAGGAGACGCCCACGCTTCGCGTCGGGCAGCCCATCCGGCCGATGATCCAGGACCGGGTCATCAACCCGGACGAGATCGCGGACCCGGAATTGGAGACGGATCACTTCTGGGGGCCGACCCACCCGACGACGAGCATCAGCGGGCATACGACCGTACGGCTGCCGCACGGGATCCAGCTTTCCGCCCGCGGAGAGTACCGGGGTGGACACTACATGAACGAAGAGGTGTTCGCGATCGGCCGGTCCGTTCGGTCGCCCCTCTGCTTCGAGCACTACGAGGATCCGTTCCTCGGCAGCGACCTGACGCTGAAAGCGGATACGCCGGCCATCTGGAGAGCGCGGTGCATGCCGGCGATCGCGGAGGGCTACACTTGGGATGCGTCCTTCTTCAAGCTCCGCAGTGTGAGCGCGACGGTCCCGGTCGACTTCGCATTCCCGCAGACGGTGAACAACGCGAGCCTCACGCTCGCCCTGAACAACTCGTACCTCTGGATGAAGGAGATGCCCTTCATGGATCCGGAGATGCTCGGAAATGACGGAATCAACACCGAGACCACTGGGTTCAGTGAGCGGATCCCGGCGCCGGTTACGCTCCGGGCGTCCCTCCGGATCACGTTCTGAGGAGCGCGCGTCTCATGAGCGGATGCCATGAAGGTCAACGAACAAACGGAGGACCCATGAAGGTTAGAAATGTAGCCGATGCCAAACCCGTCGGGCGCCGCTGGCGCCTGACGGGGGCGGTCTGCGCGGCAACGGTGGGGATGATGATCACCGCAGGGTGTGAAGTCACCAACCCGGGGCCGGTGCAGGACGAGTTCCTGTTCGCCGAAAGCTCACACGCCCCGCTCGTCGCTGGGGCGGAGCGGCGCCTCGCTCAGTTGATCAAGAACCTCGCGTACGATGGCGCCCTGATGTCCCGGGAGCTTTTCCCGACCGGGCAGATCGGGGCCCACGGGCACCCGGTCACCTTCCAGGGTGGCCACCTGCCGGACAACGACACGTACATGAATGGTCGTTGGAACTTCGGCCAGCAGGCGCGGTGGATCGCGGAGAACGCGCTCGAGCGGTTCATCGAGGACGGTGCGATCCCGCCTGAGGAGCAGGCGAACAACCCGCTGATCACCGACGCGCACATTACCGCCGCGTTCGCCACCCGAATCATGGGTGAGCACTGGTGCGATGCGGTTCTCGACGGGGGAGCACCGGAGTCCAACGAAGCGTGGTTCCAGCGTGCGGAGGAGCATTTCACCGCCGCGATCGGGATGGCGCCGGATGCGCAGCGCCGTGACGCCGCGACCGCAGGTCGCGCTCAGGTGCGGATGTGGCTCGGAGACTGGGCGGGAGCCGTGAGCGACGCGCAGCAAATCTCCACGGATTTCAACCACTCGGCGGTGATGGACGCCGACCCCGATGGTGCCCGGAATCGGATCTGGTTCTCGACCGTCGACTTGCCGTACCGGACGATCACGACCTGGAATTCGTGGCAGTATGAGTACTACAACGAGACCGGTGATCCCCGGGTGCCTTCCGTGGATCCGGGTCTCGGCTTCTCGACCGGAGCGCTTTCCGGCTTCGGGCAGGTTCCGTTCCGCCGTCAGCTCAAGTACCCCAACGGCGACAGCGACATGCGCCTGGCGGGGGGCGTCGAGATGCGCCTGATCGAGGCCGAGGCGTTGCTGCGGGAGGGCACTTGGGAGCCGGCCATGGACCTCATCAACGAGGTGCGCACCCGGAACGTGAGTGACATCACCGGGCAGCCGATGGAGGCGTGGTCGGCGAGCTCGCTCGAAGAGGCGTGGGAGTATCTCAAGCGGGAGCGCTTCATCGAGTTCTGGCTCGAGGGTCGCCGGATGGGTGACATGCGCCGGTGGGAGGACACCGGAGCGCCAGGAGCGATCGACTGGATGGACTTCGAGTCGATGAGCCCGATTTTCGCTCAGAACCCGCGTTCGCGGTGCTACACGATTCCGACGAACGAGCGGAATGCGAACCCGAACGTTCCCGTCGAACTTCCGACGGACATCCACTTTGCTTCTCCGGGAGACACTCCGGGGCAGGGATGAGCGGAAGCCAGTAGATCGACTACCCTCACTCCGAGGTTGGGGTGGGAGGGAGCGCAGGAACCCGGCCCGGTCGTGAAGCGGAGTTGCTTCGCGGCCGGGCCGACCCTCATCCGGGCGGCGCCGAGGCATCTCGCAGGGCGTGCCGCGGGTCGTGCCATCACAGATCAGGAGATTTCGGACGATGAAGGTTCAGAATCGGTGGTACACCGCAGGCGCTGTGGTGGCGGCCGTGGCGCTTACGGCAGGATGCAACGGTGCCCCGGAGGGTGGGGAGGATGAGGCGATAGCGGCTGCTGCAGCAGGGACGGCGGAGGCGCCGTCCTTCGAGGTCGACCTCGATTGGCCTCAGCCGCTTCCGAACAACTGGCTGATGTCTTCCGTGCTCGGCCTGTACGTCGATGCCGAGGATCACGTATGGGTCTCCCATCGGCCGGAGCTGCTTCCCGAGGAGGAGCTCGGGGCCGCTCAGGATCCCCCGACCGCGGACTGCTGCGTACCGGCGCCGGTCGTGATGCGTTTCAACGGGGCCGGCGAGGTCGTGCATTCGTGGGCGCACTACGAGGAAGCCGACCAGTGGCCGGGTGTGCTCCACGGCTTCTTCGTGGATGACGATGCCAACCTCTGGATCTCGGCTCGCGACCAGCATCAGCTCAAGAAGTTCAGCCCCGACGGCGAGGTGCTTCTCACGATCGGCATCCAGGACGAGACGGGTGGCAGCGACGACACGGAGCGACTCGGCCGCCCTTCGGATATGGTTGTGGCGCCCGGGACGAACGAGCTCTTCGTCGTGGACGGGTATGTGAACCGCCGGGTCATCGTGTTCGACGCGGAAACCGGTGCCTACCTGCGTCACTGGGGTGCCTACGGGGAGGCGGCGGACGACGACTACGAGTTCGGCCCCCGTGGTGACGGCGATCCACCTGCTCGACAGTTCTCCACCGTGCATGGCATCACCGCCGCTGACGACGGCTTCATTTATGTCGCGGATCGGAACAACAGCCGGATTCAGGTCTTCGAGCACGACGGGACCTTCGTGCAGGAGCGGGTTCTGCGGTCCGGAACCGGCGCCGCATTCGACGTGGCCCTGTCCCACGATGCGGAACAGTCCTTTCTCTACGTGGCCGACGGTGAAGAGCACCAGATCTGGGTGCTTCGTCGGAGCGACCTCGAGGTGCTCGACCGGTTCGGGAGCGAAGGCACGGAGCCCGGGCAGTTTGGCCGCCCCCACAACCTCGAAGTGGACTCCCAGGGGAACCTCTACGTCGCCGAGGCCGCCCCCGGCGCACGCGTCCAGCGCTTCCACTTCCTCGGGCTCGTGACCCGGTAGCCGCAAAGGCACTTCCTGCCGGGCTGTGGTTTCAGCCCGGCAGGCCGTGTTGCCCCATCCCCGAGCACTCCCTAACATCGTCCCGTTCATGCGTGGAAGGATGAGGTCGTAGAGCCGAACAGGAGGGTCTCCCTGATGGATAGCCGGACCGAAGAACGGCAGGGCGCTGCCGCCGTCGCACCGCCGGACCAGGATTCCGGGAATGCCGGAAACGGGGAGCCGAAGCACGAGGCCTCGAAGATGCGCCCCGCCCAGTGGTTCGGTCTGATCGGCGGTGCGGTCGGGTTCATCATCCTCCTCTTCGTCCCGCCCCCTCCGGGACTCCCCATCGAAGGCTGGCGGACCGCCTCGGTCGCGTTCCTGATGGCGGTGTGGTGGATGACGGAGGCGATCCCCATCCCTGCGACCTCGATCATCCCCCTCGTCTTCTTTCCGGCCCTCGGCGTCCTGACGATGCCGGATGCGGCGGCGCCGTACGCGAACGAGCTCATCTTCCTCTTCATGGGCGGCTTCTTCATCGCCTTCTGCATGGAGCGTTGGCAGCTCCACCGGAGGATCGCCCTCGCGATCGTGGCGACGGTTGGCACCGGACCCCGACAGCTCGTCCTCGGGTTCATGATCGCGACAGCCTTTCTCTCGATGTGGATTTCGAACACGGCCGCGACCGCGATGATGTTTCCCATCGGACTGGCACTCGGGGTGATGTTTCGGCCGGACAATCACCAGGGGCAGTATTCCTTTGGAATTGCACTGATGCTCGGTACGGCATATGCAGCAAACATTGGTGGGTCGGCTACCCTCATCGGGACGCCCCCAAATGCCGTGATGGCTGGAGCCGCGAACGAGATGCTCGGCATCGAGGTCGGCTTCGGCCAGTGGATGCTCGTCGGCCTCCCCATGACCATCGTCATGCTTCCGCTCGCCTGGATTCTTCTCGTGGGATTTCTCTATCCACCGGGTGAACTCTCCGGGAATGCCGAGCAGCTCCTCCAGGAGGAGCGGCGTTCCCTGGGTGGGATGAGTCAGGGGGAAAAGGCGGTTGGCGCGGTCTTCACGATGACGGCGCTCGCATGGATCTTCCGCTCCCCGAAGCCGCTGAACGGTCTTACCATACCGGGGATCGAGACGTACATGCCGTTCGTGACGGATGGGACGATCGCGATGGCCGGGGCGCTTGCGCTCTTCCTCATCCCCGTCGACCGAAAGCGAGGGATCTTTGCGCTCGACTGGGAGACTGCGCGGAGAATCCCCTGGGGCGTTCTCGTCCTCTTCGGAGGGGGCCTCTCCCTTGCCCGCGCGATGGACCAGTCGGGCCTCGCGACCTGGATCGGTACCGGCGTGGGCGCGCTGGGCATCGTGCCGACGGTCGTGATCCTCGCCTGCGTCGCTGCGCTCTTCGTGTTCTTGACGGAGATCACCTCGAACACGGCCACTTCCACCATGGCCATGCCGATCATGGCCGGGGTGGCGATCGGCCTGGGGATCGGGCCGCTCACATTGATGGCGACGGCCGCGCTCTCCGCGGCGATGGCGTTCATGCTCCCCGTAGCCACACCGCCGAACGCCATCGTCTTCGGATCGGGTTACCTCACCATCCCCCAGATGGTGAAGGCGGGGATCTGGATGAATATCATAGCGATCTCGATGATCACCCTGGCGGCGAGCTTCCTCGTCCCATTGGTGCTGGCTTCATGACCGCCGCCGTGGGTGGCTGAGGGCGGCCGGCCGCCTACGATCAGGGCGCTGGGTCGATCCGGAGCTCCAGATCCTTGGAGGCCGTTCGGCCATCGAGGTCGAGCGCGGTCGCTGTGACGAGGTAGTGGAGGCGACGACTCTCTCGGCAATGGCCAAAGGGGGGACCGGTGCACGATTTGTCCGATGAAGAGCTGAACAGCTACATACTGACGCGGTTGAAGATTCTGGGTGTGGATCTCTCGGTTCTCCCCAAGGACGACGAGGATGCGCCGGCGGACCAGAAGCGGATCATGGAGTCCGCTCGACAGTTTCTCCGGAATACACCTCCCGCGATCATCGAGTATTTCATGGACCCGCAGGAGGTGCCTCCGGAAATGTACCCGGCAGCCCTGGAGGCCCGGATGCGGGAGGCTCCCCATGGGGATTGAGTCGGGAGGACCAGGCCGGGAGCTTTCGGTTCCGAACCGGGATTCCCGGGAAAGCCTGCCCACGGACCGGAAGGTCGACCGTCGCGGATTTCTGCAGCGGATGACGGCAATCACCGCGGCCGTTTCCGCCGGGACGGCGGTGTACCCGATTACGCCCTTGCCGGGCTCCGGGACGGCCGCGGGAGCCGTCTCTGCTCCGCGTGCACCTGGCTCGAGGCGGAAGCGTCCCTCCGGGAGCCGGGATCCTTTTCGGCGCCCGCTGCCCCTGCCGGAAGCTTCGCGTATCTCCCTGAACGATCCGGTTGCCCTCAGTCTGGCGGAGCTGGCATCGCTCATCGAGGCGGGTCGGCTGTCCCCGGTCGAGCTCGTCGAGGCGTATCTCGCGCGCATCGACGCGCATGACTCCGTGTACCGGGCGTTCAAGCTCGTGCTCGCCGACGAGGCCCTGGCGGATGCGGAAGAGCTGGCCCGAGCCTCCTGGCGGGGGCCCCTTCATGGGATTCCGTTGGCGGTGAAGGACAACTTTTACACTGCAGGCGTGCCGACCCTCGCCAACTCGCACATTTTCGAAGATTTCGTTCCGGACTTCGACGCCACCGCGGTCAGCCGGCTCCAGGGTGCCGGGGCGATCCTCCTCGGCAAGACCGAGATGGGCCCGCTCGCGACCAGTCGCGCCACGACTCCGGATGGAGACTGGACGACGCTCAATGCCTGGGCTCCGCACATTCCGGAGGTGAGCCCCGGAGGTTCTTCCAGCGGCTCGGCGACCTCGGTGGCCAGTCGGATGGCGGCATCGAGCATCGGAACCCAGACCGGGGGGTCGATCAACAATCCCTCCCTCGCGCTGGGTCTCACCGGTCTCAAGCCCACGATGGGGAGGGCGTCGGTCTACGGGGTCATTCCCCTTACCTATACCCGCGACCACCCCGGCCCACTCGCCCGCGATGCGCTCGACGCCGCGATCATCATGCAGGCGATCGCAGGGCCGGATCCCTCGGATCCCCGCACCCTTGGCCTGCCCGAGGTCTCGGACCTGGTGGAGGCAGCTACACCCATCCGAACGAACGGCCGCCCCGCAGTGCGCTGGCCCACGACATTGGGGGTGCTGCCCGGCTACCTCGATCTCGAGGTCTCCGGTGCGGGCGACGAGGACACGGAAGAGGAGAGGGTGGCACGGCGAGGTCGAAGTGAGGCGGAGGTGAATGCCCGAAAGGAGATGCTCCGCGTCTTCGAGGAGCTCGGCGTGCGAGTGGTAGAGGTGAACCTCCCCGAGGACTGGGAGATCTTGAGCGGTCGTCTCTTCAACAACGTGCGGCTTCCGGAGCGGTCCGAGCCATTTCTGGAGGTGCTCAGAGAGGATGTTCGGAAGTTCGGTGTCTCCCTCGCCCCCTGGATCAACGGACTTCTTCTCGACGGAACCGAATACCTACGCGGCCAACGTGCGAAGCTCCTCCTTCTCGAGCGAGTTCTGGATCAGTTCTTCGGCCATTGCGATGTCGTGGTCCAGACGGATGCATACCGCTTTGACATTATCGGACTTCCCTTGATCAACTTTCCGATCGGGTTCGAGGAAGCCTCGACGGGATACCCGCGACCACTCGGCGCAATGCTTGGAGGAATGCCGTACGCCGAAGATCGCCTCCTTTCCCTGGCCGCAGCGTACCAGGAGGTGACGGACTGGCATCGTCGGAGGCCGGCGGAGCCGGAGACGTTCGTAGTCGACGGCCGCGAGGCGAGGCGGCCGCGGATCAATCTGCGTGAGGTCATGGAGGTGGGAGAGTAAACGGCTCGATATAGACGAGGAACAGGTCGCTCAGGGGCGCGTGGATGAAGTTGGACCGCAGACTCGTGACGAGCTCCTGCTCTGCATCGCGCGACGCGAGGAGGTTCGGGCCCTGGGCCCGCTCGATTCGATGTGACGGTTCAAGGCGGCGCCTCGGCCTGGCCTCAGCAGGACCGCTTGTGGGTTCCTCGCGGGTGCTGGAACGCGAATCCGCTCCCCAGGATGGGCGATTCCACATAATCGATCTGAAGTCCATCCAGCGACCAGGTGCTCCCGGGATCCAGGAAGATCCGGATGCCCCCTGCGGAGAGCACGACGTCGTCCGCCTCCGGCTCATGCTCGAGGATCAGATCGAACTGGAGAGGCGCGGAGCAGCCTCCTCCGTGGTGAGCCGAGATCCGGAGGCCTCCCTCGGCGAGCAGCTCCTCTTCTTCCAGCATCGCTCGCACGCGGTCGAGGGCCTCGGCGGTCAGGTGGATCTTCGGCGGAGTGAGGACGGGCTCGGTGCCCGCCGGGTCAGGTCCATGCATGATGCCTTCTCACTGGTGGGGGGGGAACGTCGCGCCTCACAGTCGAACCCGTGGGAGGGACATCTCGTTCCGCAGTGGAAGCGGAACGATTCGTGCGAGGCGCATCGTGCAAGGAATTCGTGGTTCACCATGGTCCGCAGGAGGAAAGTCCATGTCCAGCGTCGATTCGATGTCCCGCCATGCCCACTGGGCTCTCCGGTTGGCGATCGTGAGCGTCTTCCTCTACCACGGGTTGAGCAAGCTCTTCGATCTCGGGGGCTTCGCCGCCATGGCGGGGGTGCGCCCTACGACGGCCCTGCTCGTCGCCCAGGCCGAGATCGCAGGAGCGGTGCTGGTTTTCCTCGGGGGGTTCATGCGGAGCTGGATGACGCTCGTCGGGGCCTTGGTCATCATGCCGGTGATGGTGGGAGCGATCTTGATGGTCCACTGGGGGCAGTGGCATTTCATGGCAACGGAGACGCATCCGATGGGAGGCATGCAGTTCCAGGTCACCTTGCTTCTGGTCCTGATCTATCTTGCCCTCAAGGGGAACGCGATCCAGCCAGGAGTCGATCCGGATGATAGGGCGCGGGAAGAGGAGACGGCGCACGCCTGATCCTCCCCGTCTTTCCCCGCTGCGTGATCACGGGCTACTCTAACGTGAATGGTACCACCACCCCGGACCCCCGCAGCATGATCGTGGGAGTGGTGTGCGTTGGACCGTGAACCCTCAGCGAAGAGGACTCGATGATCTCGACGTCGCCCATGCGGATTTTCCTCCGAAGCGCCATGCTGTTGGCGGTTTCCGGATTCTTCCTGCTCGCCACGACGGCCTCTGCCCAGGACGTTCCCGCGACCGGCACGTCGGGTGACGATCACGGCGGCCTTGCCGATCCGTGGTTTTCCACCTTCTCGATCATCGTCTACGATCCCGACACGGGAGAACATGGGGTCGCTGTTCAGTCCCGCGCGTTCGGAGCCGGCGCGGCGGTACCGTATGCAAAGTCGGGAGTGGGTGCGATCGCCACCCAGGCGGCGGCCAACCGACAGTACGGCCCCTTGGCGATCGAGCTGCTCGAAGAAGGGCTGAGCCCGGAGGAGGTCGTTCGACGGATCACGGACGATGACGCGCACCGGGATCGCCGGCAGGTGGCGGTCATGGACGCGGAGGGACGGTCGGCGGTCTACACCGGAAGCTTCGTCCAGGAGCGAGGGAGCGACCCCGAAGCGATGCTTCCCTCCTGGGCTGGGCACCTGATCGAGCCGAACGTTTCCGCCCAGGGGAATACGCTTGCCGGAGAAGAGGTCGTGGAGGCGATGGTCCGCGCGTACGAGGAGGGGGAGGGAGAGATGGCCGAACGGCTGATGGACGCGCTCGAGGCCGCTCAGGCCGCGGGGGGCGACGTGCGCGGAATGCAGTCGGCAGGGATCCTCGTGGTGCGGCCGCTGACGGACTATCCGGACGATACGGTCGAGCGGGTCATGGACATCCGTGTCGACGATGCGGTCGACCCGTACGCCGAGCTCCGGCGGGTCATGAACGTCCGGCTGAGCGGCCGCCATGCGCAGCGCTCCGCCCAGCTCGCGGAGGAGGGGCGCTTCGTCGAGGCGCTCGAGGAGCAGAAGAAGGTCGCGGAGATGAACCCGCATCGTGAAGGTCCGCACTACGGGCTCGCCCAGCGCTACGCGCAGGTGGGGGAGTACCTGAACGCGCTCCGGTCGCTCGATCGAGCACTGGAGCTGCAGCCCCGGCTGAACCGCGAAGCGGCGGCGGACGAGGCGTTCGTCGAGATGCGGGACCTGGTCGAGTTCCAGCGTCTCGTGGAGGGATGAACCGATGGGTGGCCCGAACCTTCGGAGCTAGTTCCTCCGGCGCGCTCTCGCTTTGCTCCCTTCGGGGCCGAGCGCGTACCCGAGCTCGTCGCTCGTAAGGGAAATTCGACCTCCGTCACTCGCCTCGAACCACCGGAGGAAGTCCGCCGCCCCGGCCTCTGAGTAGAGGATGGGGCGGCCACCCCGTTCCTCGATCCAGCGGGCATCCTCCACGTTGAAAGCCCTCACGAGCACGGGGACGTCGTGGGTGAAGGCGAGGAGCGGCCCGTTATCCTCCGTCCTCCGGATCGTGGAGATCACGATTCGGGCCTGATCCGCTCCGGCCGAGCGAAGCACCTCGAAGTCGGAGGCGTCCCCTCGGATCGCGCGCACGCGTGCGTCCCGGAGCCGTTCGATCAGTGCAGGGTCGTCGTCCACCACGACCACTTCATGCGGTCCGACGATGAGCGTCTCCAACAGCGAGATGCCGTTCTGGCCGCATCCTATGAGCAGGACGTGCCCCCGGGGCCTCTCTCCGATGGTGGGGACGTGACGAAAAGGGTGCAGCTTCATGAGCCCCCAGGTCACGCTGTCCGACGCGATCACCGGCGTAATGACCATCGTGATCAATGTGGTGAGCACGATGATCGTGAACGCCTCCGGGGCGATCTGGGCGAGCACGACTCCCTGAAGGCCGACGACCAGGGAGAATTCGCTCGTCTGGGAGAGAAGCAGCCCGCCGAGCACCGCCGGGCGCGCCGAGAACCCCGCGCGTTCGGTCACGATCGCCACGAGCGGGGGCGTGAGCACGATCACGCCGAGCGCGAGCGCGAGTGCCTGGAGGAGCTCCGCTGCGGTCGGAAGGAGGAGGAAGGCACCGAGCGCGGTGAAGAAGAGGGCGGAAAAGAAGTCCGAGAGCGAGTTGAGCTGCCCCCTGACGACGCTGTTTGCGGGAAATCCCGACAGCGACACCCCTGCGAAGAAGGCGCCCGCGATCAGAGGCAGGTCGAAGAGGTCGGCAAGCCCCAGAAAGATGAAGAGGAGCCCGAGGACCACGAGCAGCAGGCTCTCCTCGTCGAACGCGACCTTCTGGACGAGCGCGGGTGCCGCCCACTTCAGGCACACCCATGCGAGCAGCGCGAGACCGGAGGTCGCGAGAAGCCCGATCGCCACCGAACCCCACCCCTCGGGAATGCGGGTGAGCACGGGGATGAGCATGATCACCAGGAGGTCCTGGAGGAGGAGGACGCCGATCAGGAAGCGTCCCACCGGTTCGTAGAGCTGTCTCCGCTTCTGGAGGAGCCGCACCACGACGAGGGTGGAGCTCGCCGTGAGTGCCAGCCCGATGTAGGCGGCAGTCTGGACGTCGAACCCCAGGAGCCTCGCGATTCCGATGCCCAACGCTCCAAGCACGACGAACTGGAGGGTTCCCACCTGGAGGGCGAGGCGCTTCTGGCGTCCCACCTTCGTGGGGTTCAGCTCGATCCCGGCCACGAACACCATGATCGTGAGGCCGAGAATGAGAGCGTCGGTGACGAGATCCTGGTCCAGCGCCCCCGTGAACGTGGTGAGGAACCCCATGAGGACCAGGATCGGAAGCGCGGGGATCTGAAGCCACTTCGCGATCCCGAATCCGGCTGCGGCTGCGGCGAGGAGGAGGGCGATCGCCGTCATGGCGAGAAGATTCCCTCTCGTTTGAGCTCAGCGGTCAGCCGCTCGATTCCGACCCGACGGGAGTCGATGAGGAAGGTGGGGCCGAGCTGGCTGATCTCCTGAGCCGCCTCCTGGTCGAACGCGTGGACTGCGCAGGGGACGTCCACGGCGAGGCACCGGTATACGAGCAGGCGATTCGTGTCCTCGATCTGGAGTGCGGACACCAGGAGCTTGGCCCGTTCGAGCCCCGCCTCTTCCAGCACCGAGAGGTACTCCGCGTTTCCGAGGAGCGTGCCGCAGGGAAGCTCCTGAAGCTTACGCGGGTCCGTGTCGATGGCGAGGACGTCTTCCCTCTTCCGGCCGAGCTCCATCACGATTGCCCGGCCGAGCGAGTTCATCCCCACGACGATCACGTGGTTCGCCAGCCCCACCACCTCCTCCTCGTCATCGCGGTCGCTCGCACCGAAGATTCGGAGGACGCCCGTGCGGCGAACGAATTCGTACAGGGGCCGGTTGTACAGGATCATGTACGAGGAGGCCGCAATCGTCACGAGTCCCACCATGGCGACGAGAGAAAGGATCCCCTCGTCGATCAGGCCGGCCGCAAGGCCCATCGCGGCGAAGATGAACGAGAACTCACTGATCTGTGCCACCGTGACGCTGGTGAGGAACGACGTCCGCTCCCCATAGCCCATGCGCGCGATGATCCACATGAAGATGAACGGGTTTCCGACGAGGACGAAGAGCGAGAGGACGATGGCCGGCAGCCACGCCTCCGCCGCGGCACCGAACTCCATCCGGATCCCCAGCGACACGAAGAAGACCGCGATGAAGAAGTTCATGAGGGGGTGAACTCTTCGCCTCAGGTCGTGGTTGTACGGGAGCTGCGCGAGGCTGATTCCGGCGAGGAAAGCGCCGATCTCGAGCGAGAGTCCCATTCCTTCCGCGCCGAGAACGAGGAGGAAGCACCAGAAGAGGCTCCATACGAAGAGCGCCTCCTGAGAGTCGGCCAGCCAGCCGAAGACCGTAGGGAGGATCCATTTCGCCGAGACGGCCGCGACCACGAGGAGCGCGCCCATCCCGATGAAGGCGAAGGCCACGCCGCGAGCCATCTCCATACCGGTCGGAGCTTCGCCGGTGCCGAGTCCGGCGAGGAAGGTGAGCGCCACGATGACGACGAGGTCCTGGACCAGAAAGATCCCGACGGCGATCCGCCCGTAGACCGTGTCGAGCTCGCCCTTCTGATCCAGGAGCTTCACCACCACCACGGTGCTGGAGAAGGTGAGGGCCGTGGCGATGAAGACGCCCTCGATGAGGGAGAATCCCAACAGGAGGCAGAAGGCGAACCCCCCGGCAGCGGTGAAGACCACCTGACCGATCCCCGCCACGATCGCTACCCTGCCGACATCGCGGATCTTGTCGAGGGAGAGCTCGAGGCCGACGAGGAAAAGAAGCAGTGCGATCCCTGCTTCCGAGATCAGGTCGACGGTTTCCGTGACGGTGACGAGGCCCAGGATCGGTCCCAGGGCAAGCCCCGCCAGGATGTACGCCACGATGGAAGGGATCCGTGCGAGCCGGGAAAGGAGCACGAAGATGAGTGCTGCCAGGACGATCAGCCCGAGATCGGCGAGGAGTGGGTTGGCATCCATGTCGCGCTAACCCGGACCTTCCACGCTTTCACCATCGGCCGCGAACCAGCGCGCCACTTCATCGACGGAGCTCGCCTTCTGCAGTTCCTCGATGTCGTTCCTCTTCCGGAGGAGTCGTGCCATTCGGGTCAGGATGCGGAGGTGGTCATGGCGCCGGCCGGCCGGCCCGAGGAGGATGAACAGGGTATGGACCGGGCTCGAAGCACCGGGGAGATCGACCCCGTCCGGAGAAATGCCCAGGAACATGAGACATTTCTCGAGACCCGGCACCAAGGTATGGGGCAGCGCGACGCCGGGCCGAACCTCCGATGGGAACTCCCTTTCCGCGTCCAGCAGTTGGTCCGCGATCGTCTTTACGCGGCTTCGATCCTCCGGGAACTCCGTCATCAGTACTCGCCTCAGCGCCTCGTCGGCGGAGAGCCCGGGCAGGTCCAGGACGAGCCGTTTCTCGGTAAGGCCGCTCGGGAAGGCGCCTTCCGGTACCCCGTCCATTCCGTGTGTGGCATCCGCCTCGGAAGGGTGGACCAGGAGGAAGCTTTCCGGTACGAGGCTGGAGAGCTGGGACGGCAGACGGTCGAGCTCCCGGTGCCATGAGACGGCACCCCGGCGGGCGCTCATGACCACCACGAGATCCTCCGGCTCGAGGCGGCTGCGAAACTCCCAGAGAAGGGGGCCCCATCCTTCGACCGCTTCGAACTCGCCCGCGAGCGGAGGCTTCACCTTCTCGTAGATGGCCTCGTACCGTTTGGGGTCTTCTCCGATCACGAGCCCCAGGAAGGACGCTTCGAGCTCCGAAGCCAGGTGCTTGACCGCCGCGAGCGCCCCCCCGAATCCGGGGTGATGATCGCTCCCCGGAGGAAAGACGGCGACGAGCCGACGCGTGGTATTCAGCGGGTGACCCATCTTGGCCACGATCACCATCTGCTTCGTCTGTTCGAGGAGCTGATCCAGGACGCTGCCGAATACGGCGCCCCGGCTTCCGCGCTCGCCGTCCCACCCGACGACCAGGATCGAGCTCCGGGTTTCCGTCGCCGCGCGCGCTACACCCGTCGCGATATTTGCGTCCACTCGCGTGAGGGGGCTCACCGGAACGTCTGCACCGGCCGAATACAGGACCGCGTGCGAGAGCATCTTCTCCGCCTCCGCCACCTGCGCCTCCGATTCATCCTCCGTCCCCCGGACGACCATGAGCGGATAGAGGGGCTCGTCGGTGGTTCGCTCGCGCAGGTGGAACGCGATATCGAGGAGGGAGTCCGCAGTGCTCGGATTGGAGACGGGAATCAGGATCCGTCGGGGCGCTTCTCTCGGGTCGTACGGCTTCCGCTCCTCGTGGAGGGCGATCGCGCGCCCGAAGCGTTCCACGAGGAAGGGGCCCACCAGGACGCTCACGAGGATCATGAGAATCACCGCATTCAGCACCGTCTCGCCGAAGAGGCCGATCTCCAGCCCGACGAACGTCACCGCGAGCGTCGCGGCTGCCTGCGGAGTGGAGAGCCCGAACATTGCGAGCCCTTCGTCCCGGCTGTAGCCGAAGATCGCTTTGGTCCCCCACGCGCCGGCGAACTTTCCGGCGTGGACCAGCACCGTAAGCGTCCCCGCGACCGCCCACACCTGCCAACTCCCGGTGAGCACGCCGGGGTCGACGAGCATCCCCACGCTCAGGAGGAAGAAGGGAATGAACAGCGCGTTCCCCACGAACCGGACCCGAGTCATGAGCGGGCTGTGGAGCGGGATGAGCCGGTTCAGGGTCAACCCTGCGAGGAAGGCCCCGATGATCGGCTCCGCTCCTGCCAGGTCCGCCGCCCAGGCCGTGCCGAAGAGCACGACCATCAGAAAGATGAATTCCGCCGGAGCCTGACCCGGTACGTTTCGGAAGAACCAGCGCCCTACCTTCGGAACGGTCCAGAGCACCACCACGGCGTACAGCCCGAGCACACCGAAGAGCGCGAAGAGAAAGGGAGCGTCCACCTCCCCGGCCATCGTCCCGGCGACGACGGCGAGCACCGTCAGCGCGAGCGTGTCCGTGACCAGGGTGCCTCCGACCACGGTAATCATCGCCGGGTTCTTGAGGATCCCGAGCCGGCTGACGACCGGGTAGGCGAGGAGCGTGTGCGATCCGATGATCGCGCCGATCAGCAGCGCCGCCGAAAGGTCGTATCCCCACAGGGGCATGACCGCCAACGAGAGTCCCATCGGCACGGAGAACGAGAGCAGCCCGAAGACGATGCTTCGCTCCCGGTACTCCTTGAACCGGTTGAGATCGAGCTCGAGCGCCGCGAGGAAGACGAGGTAGAGAAGTCCGACGGTGCCCAGCAGCTCGAACGTGAAGTCCCGCTCCAGGAGGTTGAGGACGTTCGGGCCCACCACCATTCCGGCGAGGATCAACCCGACGATACCCGGGATCTTGAAGCGCTCGAAGACCACCGGGGCGAGGAGGAAGATTCCCATCGCCAGCGCAAAGATGAGGACTGGATCACTGATGGGAAAAGTGATCGGCATCGCGTCGCTTCGTCGGAGGGGTTGGCTCCCGAGCGCCCGTTCCACGGCCCGGAGGGAAGGTAGGCGTGGCCCACAACCTGACCTCGTCGGGCCGAATCTACCCCCGTGAGGCATCTCGTTCAACGACCGCGCGCCATCGCTCTGCGTTGGGGGATACGGATGAGGTGCCTATATTCGGGGGGCTCGAAGCTGACTGGATCATCCCTGCGGGGGACGCGTGCGTATCGTCGAAAGCGAGGCAGGATCTCTCATTCGGGTTTCCGCTCGAGTACCGGGCCTTTCCCCGTGGCGGTTCCTCCGCTGGGCGGGGGGAGAGTCGCGAGGGTTCTGGGCACGAGGGGATCGCTGGCTTGCCCACTCAGGCTCCGTCCTGACGCTGGAGCCTCCCTTCCGCTCCCGGGAGCGAGGAGACGATCGCTTCGAGTCGGTGCGACGGACCTCCCTCTCCCTTCGTGACGATTCACCCACCCTGGGCGGGTTCGAGGACAGCGAGCTTCCCTCCCCACGCTTCTTCGGAGGCTTCTCCTTCGGCGATGGCCACGATCCGTCCGGGGTCTGGAGTGGGTTCCCCGCCGCCCGTTTCGTTCTTCCGGCGCTCGAGGTGCGTGGGAAGCCGGAAGGGGTCCGCATCATCCTTCAAGAGCTGTACCGGTCCCAATCATCCGCATCGCCGGCGGAGCGGAGGAAGGCGCTCGAAACGCGGCTGGCCGGGATCGTTCACGAGCTTGGGGAAGAGGAAGGAAGGGAAGGGGGGGTTCAGCGGTCGCCTCTCGCCGCATTCCCGTTCGGGCCTCCTGAAGCGGTCAATGGCAACGGGTGGGGTCCTTGGCGGGCGGCGGTCGATGCGGTCCTCCGCGCCGTGTCGGAGGGGCAGGTTTCCAAGGTGGTGCTCGCACGCACCCTCGACGTTCCTCTCGAAAGCGGGGCATCCCCCCTCCAGGTCCTCGAACGGCTCTACCTCGAGAACCATGCTTCCCACGTCTTCCTCTTCGAACCCGTTCCCGGGGCCGCCTTTCTCGGTGCCGCGCCGGAGACGGTTGCGACGCTCGAAGGCTCGAGCTTCGAAGCCACGGCCGTGGCAGGCTCCGCTCCCGCCGGGACGTCCGAGGAGGATGCACGGGAGCAGGGACAACGACTCCTGGCCAGCGAAAAGGACCGACGGGAGCATGCCGTCA
The DNA here is from genome assembly GCA_007121455.1 of Gemmatimonadota bacterium. GTDB lineage: Bacteria > Gemmatimonadota > Gemmatimonadetes > Longimicrobiales > Gaopeijiaceae > SKKN01. The sequence goes on from SKKN01000003.1 coordinate 183,276, forward strand.
CGACCCGGGAAATGCTGCGTTGCCTCAGCCCTCTCATGGAGGAGCTGAAGGCGGACGCGGAGCCCCATGTGCTCCGTCTGCCGGGCATCCAACACCTCGAGACCCGTGTCCACGGCACGGTGCGGTCCGGCGAACACGTGCTCTCGCTCCTCGCCGCCGTCCACCCCACTCCCGCCGTGTGCGGGCTTCCCAGAGAGGAGGCCCTGAGGCTCATCCAGGAAGTGGAACCGTTCGAGCGCGGATGGTATGCGGGCCCGGTAGGCTGGTTCGACCTCGAGGGGGACGGCATCTTCGCGCCGGCCCTCCGCTCTGCGGTCCACGGGGATGGGAGATGGCGCCTCTTCGCGGGCGCGGGTCTCGTGGAGGGGTCCCGACCGGACGCCGAATGGGAGGAGACGGGCATGAAGTTCGATCCGGTCCTACGGGCGTTGGGGGTGGGAGTCCGGTGACGGATCGAAACCGGAACGAGGTCTGGGGGCGGGTTTTCTTCGACGAGCTGGTGCGCCACGGCGTGGAGCACGTCTGCCTCGCTCCCGGTTCCCGGTCGACACCGCTGGTTCTCGCCGCAGCCGAGCGGCCGGAGCTTCGGGTCCACCCGTTTCTGGACGAGCGCTCCGCCGCCTTCTTCGCTCTCGGAGTCGCAAAGGCCTCGACCCGACCCGTGGCCATGATCACCACGTCGGGCACGGCGGTCGCGAATCTCTTCCCGGCGGTGGTCGAGGCCTCACACGCCGAGGTGCCACTCCTCCTCCTGACCGCGGACCGCCCACGGCACCTCCGCGACGGCGATGCGAACCAGACGATCGATCAGGTCAGGATCTTCGGCGGGTACGTGCGTTCCTTCATCGAAGCAGGTCCTCCTGAGGTCGGCGACGTGGCACTTCGCCATCTGAGGGTGACGGCGGCCCGCGCGTTCGCTGAATGTCTTGGGGCCCCGGCAGGTCCGGTCCACGTCAATTTTCCCTTTGCGAAGCCGCTGGAGCCCCTCCTCGTCCCGGACGATGTCCCGGACGGCTTCGAGCGCGCTCACCCGCTCGCCGCCTTCGGTCGGACCGGGTGCGCGCCGTTCACCCGCGTGAGCACCCGGAGGCCCCGCCTGGCGGATGAGGAGGTGGAGGAGATCGCGAGCGCCCTGAGGCGATCCAATCGGCCTCTGGTCGTGGCGGGCCCCGCCCCGGATCCCCTTCGCCGGGGTCGGCTCCTCCGGCGGCTCTCCCGGGCCGGGGGCCTCCCCCTTCTCGCCGACCCGCTCTCGGGGGCCCGGACCGGCCGGGAGGAGGAGGGCGCGCTGGTCGCGCATTACGACCTCTTCCTTCGCGATGATGCCGTCCTCGATCGGCTGGCGCCGGACCTGATCCTTCGTGTGGGAGGTGCGCCCACCTCTGCCGCGCTCCTCCGCTACCTTGGCGGGGTCGAAGGTTCGGTTCCGCAGCTCGTCGTGGATGTGGGAGGGGCATGGAAGGATCATCTCTCCACAGCGTCGCGGTATTTCCGCGGGGAGCCCGAGGATGCGCTGCTCCGCATCGCCGCCTCAGTTGCAAGGCAGGGAGGAGACGGTGGGACGGCGGACTGGACTGCGCTCTGGTTGCGAGCGGAACGCGTGGCCGAGCGGGTGTCGAGGGAGGGGGCGGCGGGAGTGTTCTTCGAGGGGGCGCTGTTCGCAGAGGTGTCGGAGGCGCTTCCCCCGGAGGGAGCGCTCTTCGTTTCGAGCAGCATGCCGGTCCGGGACCTCGACGCCTTCGGCGGAGACGCGGCCGCCGGCGGTGCCATCTACGGAAATCGGGGCGCAAGCGGCATCGACGGAATCGTCTCCACGGCGTGCGGAGTCTCTCTCGGTCGGGGCACACCTGTGCTCGCGGTCGTCGGCGACGTGGCCTTCCACCACGACATGAACGGGCTCCTCGCGGCGCGGGAGGCCGGCGTCCGGGTCGTGTTCGTCGTGGTGCACAACGATGGAGGCGGCATCTTCCAGATGCTTCCCATCCGGGAGCACGAGCCCGCGTTCACGCGGTACTTCTCCACACCACACGGCCTGGATTTCCGGCATGCGGCGGCTCTGTACGGCCTTCCCTTCCGCCGGGTGGAGGGGCGTTCCGTGGACGCCGGCGGCTCGACCGGCGAGGATTCGGTGCGGGGGCGGTTCGCGGAAGCGCTTCGCTGGGCGCTGAGTGAGGAGACGAGCGTCGTGGTGGAGGTGCGGGCGGACCGGGAGGAGAACCGCTCGAGACGCGCAGAGGTGGTGAAGCGCGTGGCCGAGGCGGTGCGGGATGAACTCGAACTGGAGCGCGAAGTGGAGGAGAGGCGATGAGTCAGCCGGAGTGGCGGCAGGTCGGAGAGTACACGGATATCACCTATCACAAGGCGGATGGGGTCGCTCGGATCGCGTTCAACCGACCCGAGGTGCGAAACGCCTTCCGCCCGGAAACGCTCCTCGAGTTGCAGGAAGCGTTCAAGGATGCGGGGGAGGACACCGAGATCGGAGTCGTCCTCTTCACGGGGAATGGCCCTGCGAAGGACGGGAAGTACGCCTTCTGCTCCGGCGGAGACCAGCGAATCCGGGGAGACGAGGGGTATGTCGGGGGCGACGGCCTTCCGCGCCTCAACGTGCTCGAGCTGCAGCGCTACATCCGGAGCATGACGAAGCCCGTGATCGCGCTCGTCGCGGGCTACGCGATCGGGGGCGGACACGTCCTCCATGTGATCTGCGACCTCACCATCGCTGCCGACAACGCGGTCTTCGGCCAGACCGGTCCGAAGGTGGGCAGCTTCGACGGAGGCTTCGGCGCCTCCTACCTCGCCAGCATCGTCGGTCAGAAGAAGGCCCGGGAGATCTGGTACCTCTGCCGACAGTACTCCGCGGAGGAAGCGGAGGCGATGGGGCTCGTGAACGAGGTGGTTCCGGTCGACGAGCTCGAATCGGAAGGGTGGCGCTGGGCGCAGGAGATCCTGGACAAGAGTCCGCTCGCGATCCGGCTCATGAAGAGCTCCTTCAATGCCGCGGTCGACGGTCAGGCGGGGCTTCAGGAGCTGGCTGGAAATGCCACGCTTCTCTTCTACATGACCGAGCAGGCCCAGGAGGCGAAGAACGCCTTCCTGCGGAAGGAGAAGCCGGACTTCCGGAAGTACCCGTGGCTGCCCTGGTGAATCCTGATCCTTCGGAGACCGAGCTGCAGGGGCGAGAGGTCACACGGATCGACGCCTGGCTGCTCGCCGTCCGGCCACAGACGCTTCCGGCGGCCGTGGCACCGGTCGTCCTGGGGACCGGAATCGCGGTGAGCCGTGGGGTCGCCGATCCGCTTCCGGCCTCAGCGGCACTCGTGGCGGCCCTCCTGATCCAGATCGCCACGAACCTCGCGAACGACTATTTCGACTTCGTGAAAGGGGGAGACGGGGAAGATCGGGTGGGACCGACAAGAGTGGTTCAGGCGGGGCTCCTCTCCCCCCGATCGGTGCTCCGGGGCACCTGGATCGCCCTGACGCTCGCGACGCTGATCGGGGGATACCTCGTCTGGGTCGGGGGTCTGCCGATCCTCGTGATCGGGCTTCTCGCGCTGGCATGTGCCGTCGCGTACACGGGGGGCCCCTTCCCACTCGCTTACCACGGCCTCGGCGACGTCTTCGTCTTCCTCTTCTTCGGACTCGCGGCGGTGGGAGGAACGTACTGGGTGCAGGCGCGACACTTTCATCCCGAGCTTCTCCTCGCCGGGGCCGGCATCGGAAGCCTGATCACGGCGATCCTGGTGGTCAACAACCTCCGGGACCGGGAGACGGACGCGCGTGCCGGAAAGCGAACGCTCGCGGTTCGGCTCGGTGTGACCGGAAGCCGAGTCGAGTACGGGGTGCTCCTCCTCCTCGCATTTTCAGTTCCCCCGATCGGGATTGCCCTCTTCGGATGGAGCCCCTGGACTCTTCTCGCTCTCGGGGCGGTCCACCCTCTTTTCCATGCCCTCACGACGATCCTCACCTACGCCGACCCGCGGGAGCTGAACCCCGTGCTCGGGAGCACCGCCCGCGGAGTGACACTGTATGCCGTGCTCCTCACCGCGGGGTTCGTGCTGGGGGAAGGGCTTCGATGACCCTGGCTCGGTCCGTGCATTCCCGGCGGGTGGATCGAGTGGCCTCGGTGCTTCGGTCCTACGGCGTCGGTCCGGGTCGCCGGGTGGCGGTACAGGCGCATCCGGACGCGGACGGAGTGGCTGCGCTTCTCGGATCGGGAGCGACCGGGGCGCTCGTCTCTCCGATCGGCCCTCGATGGGCAGACGAGGAACGGGCCCGCGCGCTCGATCTGCTCGAGCCCCATCTGGTCATTGTCGGGGCCGGAGTCGATTCTCCCCCCCTCTCGAGTGGTCGAGTCGTCCTCCGCACGGCGGCGCTCGAGCGGGAGGCGCGCGAACTGAGGGATGCCGGAACCGGAGTGCAGCCTTCTGCCTCGGCGAAGGCCCCCGAGGCGCGCTGGTTGCTCTGGACGTCCGGCACGACCGGAGCTCCCAGGGGCGTGGTGCTCGATCACTCCTGCTTTCGGGTATCCGCGAAGGCGGTGGCCGTGCGTCTGGGGCTCAGCGCCTCCGATCGTTGGCTCGCGTCCCTCTCCTTCGCGCACGTAGGGGGACTCGCTCTGCTCCTTCGCGCGCGCATGCTCGGGAGTGGGATCGTCGCGGCAGGATCGTTCGATCCGGGGGTGTTCTCCGAGGTCATCGAGCGGGAGGAGATCACTCATGCCTCCCTCGTGCCGACTCAACTCGGCCGCGTATTGGACGTTCGAAAGGATCGCCCCTTTCCGCCGTCCTTTCGGCTTCTCCTCGTCGGGGGCGCAGCCATCTCCAGCTCGCTTCTCCGGCGTGCCCTGGCGGCGCGTGTACCGATGGCACTCACCTGGGGAATGACCGAAACGGCGTCTCAGGTGGCCACGGCTCCACCGCCGCTCGTTCGGGAGAAGCCGGGTACGGTCGGACCACCGCTGGACGGGATGGAGGTCGAGGACGATCCGGATACCGGGGAGCTCCGGGTCCGAGGTCCCACGCTCACGGAGGGAGAGTTTCGTGGTCCGGAGGCGCCCCCGTCTCCGCTCACCGATCGAGATGGGTGGTTCCGGACCGGGGACGTGGGGTGGTTCGATCACGATGCGCACCTATGGATCACCGGACGGATCTCCACCCGGATCATCTCCGGGGGCGTCACCATCGAGCCGGGGGAGGTGGAGGAGGTGCTCCATGACCATCCTGGAGTGGAGGAGGTGGCGGTGACCGGTATGCCGGACGAGGAGTGGGGGGAGCGTCTCGTGGCGGTTGTGGTGCCGGTGGATCTGAGCCGGCCTCCGAGTCTCGACGCACTCCGGGAGTTCGCCCGGGAGCGGCTCTCCTCCCCCAAGCTCCCACGGGAGCTGAAGGTCGTAGCGGCGCTTCCGCGGACGAGAACCGGGAAGACGGACAGGAAGCGACTCTCGAAGGTGGCGGCGTCGGCTTCATCGGGCGATCCGGCGCCTTGACACGGTCCGGAGCCTTTCTCTACCGTGGCGGAACCGGACCCGGAAGCGCCCTTCTCTCCCCGATCCCCCGCCGAAGCCTCCGGCGGGTTCATGACCCGAAACGGCACTGAAGCATGGACTTATTCGAAGAATATGGATGGCGCGGAATGCTCCACGACGCGACGGAAGGTGCTTCCGAAGCCTTCGCGGGGGAGCCGCTCACCGCATACATCGGGTTCGACCCCACCGCACCGAGCCTCCACGTCGGCTCCCTTCTTCCCATCATGGGACTCGTGCACCTCCAGCGAGCCGGACACCATCCGATCGCTCTCGTGGGCGGCGGGACCGGGCTGATCGGGGATCCTTCGGGGAAGACCGAGGAGCGACAGCTCCTTACGAGGGAGGTGGCCGAAGAGAACCAGGCCGGGATCCGGCGTCAGCTCGAGCAGTTTCTCGACTTCGACGTGTCGGCGAACCCGGCCCGTCTCGTGAACAACCTGGATTGGCTCGGGGACCTCCGCGCCCTGGACTTCCTCCGGGACGTCGGAAAGCATTTCTCCGTCAATGCCCTGATCCGGAAGGAGACGGTACGCCGCCGGGTCGAAGACGAGGATGCGGGAATCTCATACACCGAGTTCTCGTACATCCTTCTCCAGGCGTACGACTTCCTCGAGCTCTACGATCGGATGGGCTGCCGGGGCCAACTCGGAGGAAGCGACCAGTGGGGGAACATCACGAGCGGGATCGATCTCGTTCGTCGGGCCCGTGGAGCGAAGGTGTACGGCGCGGTCTTCCCCCTCGTGACCACCCGTTCCGGGACGAAATTCGGGAAGACGGAGGAGGGGACGGTCTGGCTCGACCCGAAGCGGACGTCTCCTTTTCGGTTCTACCAGTTCTGGTTGAACATCGAGGATGAAGACGCGGGTCGATATCTCCGCTACTTCTCGTTGCGGAGTCGGCTGGAAATCGAAGCGATCGAGGCGTCGGCGGCGGAGCGACCTCAGGCGCGAGAAGCCCAGCGGGCGCTTGCTGAAGAGGTGACGGAACGAGTGCACGGCATCGGCGCGCTCGAGCGGGCGCGAGCGGCTACCGGGGTCCTCTTCGGAGGGGAGATCGAGGGAATGGGAGCCGAGGAGATCGAAGAGGTGTTCCGGGACGTCCCCTCGAGCACGGTCCCGTCGGACGATCTCGCCGGAGAGGGCCGGGGGATGGTGGAGCTCCTCGCCGAGCTCGGGGTGACCCGGTCACGGGGCGAGGCTCGCCGGGCGATGGAGCAGGGGGGGATCTATCTGAACAACCGTCGGGTCACGGCGACCGACCGACGGGTGACCCTGGACGACTCTGTCGAGGGTCGCTTTCTGGTCCTCCGGAAGGGCAAGAAGAGCTACCACCTCGTCCGCCTTCTCGGTCCGTAGCCTCTCGTCAGCCTCGCACCGCGGGCCGAACCCGGTAGACCTGCCATAGCCCCGGCTGAACCGGAACGTACAGGATGTCGAGCGGCTCGCTCGCGTGGACGTCCGCAAAGAAGGGCACGTCGTCGTAGACGCCGACCTGCACGATCTCGTCGCAGTCGAGGGCGGACTCCGAGCCGAACTTCACGTAGTCGTGCCCGTCGAACTCCATCGGGTCGTCCTGGGCGAACCAGGCACGCCCGTCCGCGTAGGTTCCCGGCAGCGGGCTCGAGGCTCCTTCCGCACGGATGGAAAGGGTCCCCGGATCGGCGAGCAGGGAGTCGCCCTGCGGTGTCACGAGGACCTGTTCATTCCGGCCGGTGGCGAGACAGAGGGTCAGGAGCTCTCCGGCAGGGGGCTCCGGTCCGCTTCGGTCCGGTGGGGGGGGAGCGGGCTGCCGGGCAGGTGGGTGCTCCGGTGCTGCAGCACTCTGGCCGAAGGGCATGGTCCAGCTCAGCCCGACGCCCCAGTCCCTCCCGAGCTGCGGCCCATCGAGGTCGTGGTGCACCGGGACCTGCAACTCCGCAGAGAGGCGTCCCCCCTCGAGCCGCCCCTCACGCAGGTACACGTTCACCCCGACGGGCAGGTCGATCCGGCTTCCGGATTGGAGGAAGGGGTGCGCCATGGGAACGGCGCCCGGGTCAAGCGCGGGATCCGACCCGCGAACGTTCCCCCACCGCTCCCAGTTCACCCGTACCGACCCGCTCACGAAGTCGGAGAAGCGGTAGGCGCCCCAACCCGTCGCTTCGACGCGGTGGCCCAGGCGGTATTCTCGGTCGTTCTCCCCGGTACGGATCACGGCCCGGGCCTGACCTCCGACCGTGCCATGGACGTTCTCCGTCACGAAGGTCAGTGCCGGCAAGAGATCGAGCGTCCCCGATCCGTGTTGCATCGGGTAGGGGAGGAGCTCCGGATCGGGAAAGCTCAGTGGCGTCACGTCTCGTTGCCGGATCGATCCGACCGGGAGCGAGACGCCCGCCGAGGCGTGGGCACGGTAGGGCCACGAGTCGTAGAACGAGGCAAGGGCGTGAAGCTCGACGTCGCCTACTCCCGATGTTCCACTGTGCTCCAGGAACTCCTGCGTCCTCATCTCCGCATCGGTGACGACGAAGGGTACCGATCCTTGCAGGGTGAAGTGCTCCGACACGCCGAACGAAGCCTCCACCGCATGGATCTGTCGGCTCATGGAAAGGGGCATCATCTCCCAATCCATGAGGAGGTGGGCGTGGGGCACCGTGTCGGCCCCGACCCGCGTCCCGGAATGGTCGAGGTGGAGGAGGCGGTAGCCCAGCAGGAGCTCCCCCGGAGCCCGCAGGTGATCGAGCGTCACCCCCACTGGGGCGTGAGCGTCGGGCCGATCGGTCCACGTCGGGGATTCCTGGGCATCCGTTGCCTCTGGAAGTCCCGGGAGGGCCATCGCAAGAAGAACGGCCCCTCGAGTGAGGGCTCGCTTCATGTTCGTCAGCTCCGTGTCTCGGTGTCAGGCCGGCACAATCCCCGAAAGATGCGCCGCGGACACCGCTCCGAACAGGGGGGCGCACTTTGGGAGTTGGGAACCTCCGCCGGCCAGCCCGGTATGGACGGAGCGGAGGAGGGCACCCGGCGCTCCGGCCCATCCTCCCTCACCGGAACTCAAGGGCGGAGACGGATGCAAGAGCGAAAGACGGTTCTTTTCGGCGGACTTTTCCTGGCTCTCGTCGTCGTGGTGGCCGGGTTCGTCTGGTATGCCTCTCCCGACTCGGGTGCCGAGCTCGATCGAGCCTCGGTCGTCCTGTCCCAGGACGGGTCCTCCCCCGCGGTCGCCATGGAACGGACTGCGTGGTCGGAGGGAGAGCCGCTCGAGATCACCGTGTACATGAGTCCCACGTGCGGATGCTGTGGCGAGTGGGTAACCCACCTCGAGGAGCATGGGTTCGAGGTCGAAACCCGGCTTCGCGAAGACATGTTCACGGTGAAGGAGTCCTTCTCCATTCCCCGTCCGCTGGCGTCATGCCATACGGGGCTCGTGAACGGCTACCTCGTGGAGGGCCACGTCCCGGCAGAGGACATCAAGAGCTTCCTCCAGGACGCTCCCGACGACGCCCGCGGGCTCACGGTTCCGGCGATGCCCATCGGCTCTCCCGGAATGGAGATGGAGGGTCGGGAAGATCCCTACGACGTCCTCATCATGCGCCAGGACGGGCGGACGACCGTCTTCGCCAGTCACGGGGGAAGCTGACGGCTCCTCGCTCGCCGATCCCGGCTGGCGCAGCAAGGACGTCGTCCGGGATTCCAAAGGCGTCGACGAGAAAGGGAACCTTCTCCCGGACCTCGCCGCAGAGGCGGTTCACGAGCGCGCGGATCGCCTTCGTCTTTCCCCCCTCCATAACGCCGTGCTCCAGGTACCATCCGGCGTGGCGCTCGAGCGTCGAGAGCGCGTGCAAGCGGGCCAACTCGCCGAGCACCTCCGATACGCCCGGCGTCGGAGCCCGTGCCACCCCTTCATGGAAGGCGTCGAGGACGAGTCGTTCCGCATGGGCCTCTCCCAGCGTCAGGAGGTGATCCTGGCACTCGTTCACGGCATGGAATGCATTCATCCCATTCGAGATCCGCTCCCTCAAACGGAGGGCGAGCGAGTGGGTCAACCGCTTCTCCCTCAGTTGGAACATCTCCGCGTGGAATGAGACGTCCCGCAAGTGGGCCTCCTCCGTACGGCGGCTCGCGATCGGGTTCGCCTGCTGGATTCTCGATCCGGTCAGCCTCACCATCTGCTGCACGACCCCCCAAAAGCGGAGATCTCCCATCTGGTCCCGGTACTCGGTGAGGAGACCCTTGGCGACGAGTTGCAGGAGTACGGGATTTGCTCCCTCGAATGTGGTGAAGATGTCCACGTCGTCCCGGAGCTCCCCGAACCGGTTGATCGCGGAGTATCCCTCTCCTCCACATGCCTCCCGGCACGACTGGATCGTCTCCACCGCGTGGCGGGATGCGTATGCCTTGAGTGCCGCCGCACGAACCTCGATTTCGGAAGAGGGCGACGCTCCGTTCCGGGTCAGGTCGTCCACCACCTTCCACACGGCGAAGTGCAGCCCGTATGTCGCGGCCAGCCTGGGGAGGAGGAGCCTCTGGTGAGCGCGGTAGTCGAGGAGCGGGATCTCCGGCTCGCCCGCGGGCCCGAACTGCGTCCTGCGCGAGCCGTACCGAAGGGCGGTGGCGAGGGAGGTTTTCGAGGCGCTGACGGACGCCGCCGCAATGGAGATGCGCCCCGACACGAGGGTTCCGAGCATCGTGAAGAAGCGCCGTCCCGGATCCGGGATCGAGCTCTCGTACGTTCCGTCCGGAGCGACTTGCGCGAACCGGTCCAACAGGGCGCTTCTGGGCACACGGACCCGAGTGAAGCGGATCGTGCCGTTGTCGACGCCATTCAGGCCTACCTTGTCGCCCCGGTCCCGGATCTCTACACCCTCGAGCGTCCGACCTCGCTCGTTCCTGAGCGGTACGAGGAATGCGTGGACTCCCTGGTCGGCGCCCTGCGTGTGGAGGCGGGCGAACACGGTTGCCATCTTCCCGTGAAGGGCTGCGTTTCCGATCCAGTCCTTCACAGCGCCGGGATCCGGGGTGTGAATCTCGAACGTCTGCGCCGACGAGTCGTAGGTCGCGCGGGTCCGGATGTCCCGCACGTTCGAGCCGTGATCTCGCTCGGTCATCGCGAAACAGCCGGGGAGCTCGAGGGTCCCGATCTCGGAGAGGTGGGTCTTCCGGTGGAGGTCGGACCCGAGCTGGAGCACGCTTCCACCGAAGAGCCCGAATTGAACCCCGAACTTCACGACGACGCTCAGGTCCCCGTATGCGAGGGTCTCGAAGATCTTCACTGCGGCAGCCGTGTCTCCGCCGCCACCGAGCTCCGGAGGGTACGCCATCGCTCCCCAGCCCCGTTCGGCGAGGTGGCCGACGGCTTTCAGGACCTCTTCACGGTACCGCTCCGGCTCGATGGGCCGTGGAATCGCCAGCTCGGGCTTCGCCATCGCTTCGAGCACCTGGGAACGGAGGTCGACGTGGCGGCCTTCGAGGTGGCGCAGAAGGACGGATGGGTCGAAGAGGGGGGGCGGGCTCGTGGTTTCGTCGTCGCGCATGGGGGGAAGCTCGCGGAAGTCGGGTATCGACAGTACCGGCCGTGGCGGGGATTGTTTCGATGCGTCCCTTGACCCCGCCGCGGCTCCTCGCCAGCATGGTCCCTCTGCAGTCCATCTCGTACACCCGGAGAAGAGCGAGCCATGCCAGAGGAGATCCCGCTCGTCGGTGTGATCATGGGCTCCCGGTCCGATTGGGAGACCCTCATCCACACGGTCGAGACGCTCGAGGCGTTGAGCGTGCCGCACGAGGTCCGCGTGGTCTCGGCACACCGGACCCCTGACCTTCTCTTCGAGTACGCGACGTCGGCGGAGGCCCGCGGACTCGAGGTCATCGTTGCCGGGGCGGGGGGAGCGGCCCATCTCCCGGGTATGGTCGCGGCGAAGACCGTGCTTCCCGTCCTCGGGGTGCCGGTCCAGTCCCGGGCGCTTCAGGGAATGGATTCGCTCCTGTCGATCGTGCAGATGCCGGCGGGGGTTCCGGTGGGAACACTCGCGATCGGGCGAGCCGGAGCGGTGAATGCCGCTCTCCTCGCGGCAAAGATCGTAGGCGTCGCACGGCCGGAGGTCCGGGAGTCGGTGCGCAGCTTCCGGGAGGTGCGCACCCGGAGCGTGCTGGAAGATCCCGACCCGAGGAAGCCGACGCCGTGAAGCGAGCGAAAGCCACGGTCCGCGAACCTTCGAAAGCCGGGGAGGAGGAACGAGCACGATGAAGGTCGGGATTCTCGGCGGCGGCCAACTCGGCCGGATGCTCGCGCTCGCGGGCTACCCGCTCGGCCTGCGCTTCCGTTTCCTGGATCCCAAGGGAGACGCCCCGGCCCGGCCGCTCGGGGAGTTCGTGCGCGCACGCTTCGATGATCTGGACGCTGTGGCGGCGTTCGTCGAGGGTCTGGACGTCGTCACCTGGGAGTTCGAGAATGTGCCGATCTCCACGGCCCGGTTCCTGGCGGAGCGCGTCGTGGTCCGGCCGGGCCCGGCCGCACTCGAACAGGCTCAGGACCGTCTCACCGAGAAGAAGGCCTTCCAGGCACTCGGAATTCCCCGGGCTCCCTGCCGAGCGGTGGATTCGAGGCAGGACCTCCTCCGTGCACGGACCGAGCTGAGGCTTCCGGCCGTGCTGAAGACCCGGCGTATGGGGTATGACGGCAAAGGCCAGCGCGTCCTCGCCACATCGGCGGACGTGGAGGAGGCCTGGGAAGCCCTCGGCGGGACGCCGCTCCTCCTCGAAGGACTGGTACCCTTCGAGCGGGAGCTCTCGATCGTGGGAGTGAGAGGTCGATCCGGCGAGACCCGGTTCTACCCGCTCGTGGAAAACGACCACGAGGAGGGAATCCTGGTCCGAACCCGCGCCCCGGCGGAAGACGTACCGGCAGGCCTCCAGAAGCTCGCCGAAGGCTATCTGAGACGGCTGCTCGAAGCGGTCGACTACGTGGGAGTCATGGCGCTGGAGCTCTTCCAGGTCGGGGAAGAGCTGTTGGCGAACGAGATGGCGCCCCGGGTGCACAATTCCGGCCACTGGACCCAGGAAGGGGCCCGGACCAGCCAGTTCGAAAACCATCTGCGGGCCGTCCTGGGCCTCCCTCTCGGTGAAACGGAGGCGGTGGGGTGGACCGCAATGGTGAATCTCATCGGCCGCGTCCCGAGCGCATCCGCCGTCCTGCGCGTTCCCGGCGCTCACCTCCACCTCTACGACAAGGCTCCGAGGAAGGGCCGCAAGGTCGGCCATGTCAATGTTCGGGCGAGCGATGTCAGGGAAGGGGAGCAGCGACTGAGGGCTTTGACCAGGGTCGTCATGCCGGATGGCGTTACGATGTGACGTGGGACGATGTGACGTGGGGGGAGAGAGGGAGGTCAGGCAGCGCAGAGGTCACAGCGTCCGTAGAGCACGAACTCGTGGTCTTCGAGCTCGAATCCCTGCGGAGTGATCGCCTTGATGTCTCCCGGGCACCCTTCCACCTCGTAGACCCGGTCGCAGGCCCGACAGTGGAAGTGGTGGTGGTGCCCTTTACCCGACAGTTCGTATCGGGGCGGCTCCCCAGGCAACTCCACGGTCGTGATCCAACCGTCCTCGTGCAGTGCCTTGAGGTTCCGGTAGACGGTGGCGATTCCAAGGCCCTTCACCTGCTCTCTCGCCGCCTCCAACAGCTCCTTCGGGCTGAGCGGATGTCCGGCCTCGGTCAGCGCCTGGCGGATCGCCTTCCTCTGTCGCGTGTCTCGTTGCATCTTGGGACTGCCTCCTGCGGTTGTCTCGAGCGGGGGCTGCACCTCACGGGGAGCCGGCGAGCCGGCTCCGGACGTCCTCTTTCCCGCTCTCACGTTCCTCGTCGCAGCGTGGGCAGGGGCAGGCTCGGTTCGCACCCGCGCGATGTACACGGGTGTTCCAGAACAGCCCGCTGGCGACGACGAGCGTCGATCCTGCGGTCGTGGCTTCCTCCGGGACAGGGGCGAAGACGCCTCCCAGGGAGGCGGACCAGAGGCCGAGCCCGATGGCGACCGGGGCTGCCACGACCCACATTCCATGGCTCCGGATGCCCGCGGAGAGCGCGAGGGCCGCGATCATCACGGTGATCCCGAGGAACCAGACCTCGAGCGCTTCCAGGAGCGCGAAAGCCGGTGCAAACGCGACCAGGAGCGGCATGGCCGCACAGTGGACCGCGCATAGGATCGGGGCGAGGGGAGTCCAGCTCCACGGCGGATTTTGGAACGCGTTCATCTGATTTCCGGAAGGGCCTTGTCGATAACCGATAATCAAGTATCACTTGGTCACGGTTACTCGTCAACCGGGGATTTCCCTGAGTCATATGTTGTTCGTACCTTGAAGATGTAAACCGGCCCGCTCTCCGACCGTCCCAACCGGCGACCCCCTGGGTCGACCGGAATGCGGCGGTGGAGGGGGGGCTTCACCCTTCCGGGAGGTCATGCAATGTTGGACGAGATCCGGGAACGACTCGGAGACGAGATCGAACGACTGAGCCACGAGCTGAACGTGGTTCTCCCCGAGGCCATCTCGAAGGCTGTCGAGATGGGGGATCTCAGGGAGAACGCCGAGTACAAGTCTGCGCTCGAGCGTCAGGAGTTCGTACAGGCCCGGATCGAACAGCTCAGCCGGAGGTTGTCCGAGCTCGCGAAGATCGACGTGGGGACGATGCCTCCGGACCGGGCGGGATTTGGATCGAAGGTGACGATCTACGACCTCGATGAGAAGGAGGAGATGACGATCACGCTCGTGGCCGGGGACTTCATGGACCTTGACGCCGGTCACGTCTCGCTCGAATCTCCGATCGGGAGTGGGCTTCTGGGCGTGCGAGAAGCGGAGGAGGTCACGGTTCAGCTTCCCGGGGGCGAACGGCGCTACCGAGTGAAATCCCTCGTTACGCTTCCCGAACAGCTCGGGATGGAGGACGGGAAGTAGGGCCGCGGTCCGGGGCACACGACGGGGCGTCGCCGGCCGAACCCCTGCTCCGGGTAGCGGGGCTGCACAAGGGGTATTCGGAAGGCGGGCATTTCCACGTCGTGCTCGATGAAGTGGACCTCGAGGTGCGGTCCGGAGAGTTCGTGGCGCTCGTGGGTCCAAGCGGCTCCGGGAAATCCACCCTCCTGAACCTCGTAAGCGGGATCGACCTGCCCGACGGGGGGCGGGTGGAGGTGGGGGGCACGGACCTCACGGCACTCTCCGAGCGGGACCGTACCCTCTTCCGCCGGCGGCACCTCGGCTTCGTCTTCCAGTTCTTCAACCTCGTGCCTACCCTCACGGTGGAGGAGAACCTCCTGCTTCCGCTCGAGCTGAAGGGTCGGAGCGGAGCGCGGGAGAGGGAGAGGGTCCGGGACCTTCTCGCGGTCGTGGGGCTCGGGGGCCGCGGGGATACTTTTCCGGACCGGCTCTCCGGCGGTGAACAGCAGCGGGTCGCCCTCGCGAGGGGGCTCGTCCACGAGCCTCTCCTCCTTCTGGCCGATGAGCCCACCGGGAACCTGGACCGGGAGACCGGAGTCCGGGTCCTCGATTTGCTTACGAACCTCCTGGAGATGGAAGGGCGGACCCTCCTCGTCGCCACCCACGCGGACGATGTCGCGGCCCGGGCCCACCGCGTCCTCCGCCTCGAGGAGGGGCGCCTCCGAAGCGCTACCTGACGATGTCGAAGCTGCTCCTTCGGGCCGGCCTTCGCCACCTGAAACGCCAGCCGGCGCAGGCGGCTCTCGCCGTTCTGGGCATCGCGCTCGGGGTGGCGGTGATTCTGGCGATCGACCTTGCCGTGGAGAGCTCCCGGGAGGCGCTGCGCGCTTCCGTGGCCGTGGTGGGCGGAGAGGCGACACACCGCGTGGAAGGTGGCGCCGGCGGGGTGCCATCCGATCTGGTAGCTGTGCTCCGGTCCACCTCCGGTGTCATCGCTTCGGCACCGGTCGTCGAGGGGTTCGGGGGGGCTTCCATCCTACCGGGCCGGGCACTCAGGATCCTCGGAATCGACCCGCTCTCGGAGGGGGCGGTCCGCCCATGGTCGGGTGAGCGCCAAGCCGGCCTCTCGATGGTGCGGCTTCTCTCCGAGGAGCGCGCGGTGGTCGTGGGGAGCGACCTCGCGCACGAGGTCGGGCTCGAGTCCGGCGGATCGTTGCTCGTCCGCGTCGGCTCCGGGGTAGAGGAGCTTCACGTGCAGGGCGTGCTGCAACCGGCCGGGGGTCTCGCCCGCGCCGGACTCCGGGACCTCCTCGTCATGGACGTCTCCACGGCTCAAAAGCTCCTCGGACGCTTCGGCGTCGTGGACCGGATCGATCTCGTGGTCGGGGGCGAAGACCCCGAAGCGACGATCGCCCGGATCCGGCAGCTTCTCCCGGATGGCCTCCGGCTCGACGATGCGGGAGCGAGGGAGGGAGAGATGGAGGCGATGATCCGCTCCTTCGATCTGAACCTCACCGCCCTCGGACTCCTGGCCCTGCTGTTCGGCGCCTTCCTCATCTACAACACGATGACCTTTTCCGTGGTGCAGCGTCGTCGCACGCTGGGCACGCTACGCGCCGTGGGAGCCACACGAGGCGAGGTGCTGCGCACCATTCTCACCGAGGCGGTGCTCCTCGGAGCTGTCGGAACGGCGCTCGGTCTCATGCTCGGCGCGATCCTCGGGAGAGGCCTCGTGCGGCTCGTGACCCGGACGATCCAGGATCTCTACTTCGTCGTCTCCGTGGAGGGAGTCGTCCTTGCGCCCTCCGCGCTGGCGAAGGCTGCGGTGTTCGGCATCGTCGTGACGCTCCTCGCCACGCTTCCCGCCGCGTGGGAAGCGATTTCTTCCCCTCCTCGAGCGGCCCTCGGCCGGTCGTTCCTGGAGGAGAAGGCCCGGGGAAGCGCGGGACGGTTGGCCCGGGTGGGCGGCCTCCTTTTCGTCGCCGGGCTCGTCGTGCTCCTCGTGCCGACGCAGGAGGTGGCGCCGGCCTTCGTCGGGCTCTTCCTCCTCGTGCTCGGGATGGCGGCTTTCGCCCCGAGCGTTCTGGTGCTCCTGGCCCGTCCGATCACCTGGGCGGGCCGCCGCACAGGGGGGCTGCTCGGGGCCATGGCCGCGCGTGGAGTGGTGGCCTCGCTCAGCCGGACCGGACCCGCGATGGCCTCGCTCGTCGTGGCCGTAGCGGTGACCCTCGGGCTTGCGATGATGGTCTCCTCGTTTCGGGGGAGCGTGGAGCGGTGGCTCCATGTGACCTTGTCCTCGGACATCTACGTTTCGGTGCCGTCGACAGTCGCGGCCCGTCCGCAGGGGGAGCTGCCTCCGGAGGTCGTTCGCGCGCTTGCGGACGCCCCGCGCGTCACTGCGGTTCATCTCACCCGGAGCGTCGAGCTGCTCGCTCCATCGGGTGAGGTACGGGTGCTCGCCGTAGGAGGGAGCTCCGACCGGTCTTCCAGGTACGATCTCGTCTCCGGCCGGCGGGAAGCCGCCGACCGGGTCCTCGCGGGGGGAGAGGGCGTCCTGGTCTCCGAGCCGCTCGCCTTCCGGCGCGACCTCGCACCGGGTGGGGATCTCGTTCTTCTCACACCCGAGGGGGAGCGGGCTTTTCCCGTCGTCGGTGTCTTCCGCGACTACGGATCCGATCGGGGAGTGGCCGTGCTGCCGCGGAGCGAGTACATGCGACAGTGGGGGGATTCCGCCGTCACTTCGATGGGAATCGAGCTCGAGGCGGGGCTCGGTGTCGAGGAGGGGCTCTCCCTCCTTCGAGGCCGACTTCCCGATGGCGCCGGGGTGACGCTGCGATCCAACCTGGAGCTCCGACGGGCTACGCTCGCCGTCTTCGACCGGACCTTCCGGATCACATCCGTCCTCCAGGCGCTGGTGTTCCTCGTCGCATTCGTGGGCGTGCTGAGCGCGATGATGGCCCTGCAGCTCGATCGCGCGCGTGAGATCGGGGTGCTCCGGGCCACCGGACTCACGCCTCGGGAGGTATGGCGGATGGTGACGGTGCAGACGGGGATCATGGGCGTGCTGGCGGGAGTGCTCGCCGTGCCGGTCGGGGTGATGATGGGCCTCGTGATGATCTATGTGGTGAACCGCCGCTCCTTCGGTTGGGGCATGGAGCCCGCGCTCGGCGGAGATGTCGTCGCGTCCGGGGTCTTCCTGGCCATCGCGGGTGCGCTTCTCGCCGGTCTCTACCCCTCCTGGAAGATGTCCCGCACGCCTCCCTCCGAGGCGTTGAGGGACGAGTGATGGTGACGCGTGGTGTGGGGATCCTCCTTCTCGCGCTTGCCCTGGCGTGGGGAGGCTACCGTGTTTACCAGGAGGTCCTGGTCCCCCAGCAGGAGCCCCGAGCGTCCCTCTCCCCGGTCGATGTGCTCGTAGGAGAGGCGACCGACGGCTTCGAGCGGGCGCTCGAGCCCCGGTCGTTCGAGTTTCCCGCGGACCATGGTCCCCATCCCTCATACCGAACGGAGTGGTGGTACGTCACCGGTCACCTGGATGACGAGGAGGGGAGGGGGTTCGCCTTCCAGGTGACCTTTTTCCGGAATGCGCTTACGCCGACCGCCGGGGAAGGAGAGTCCGAGTGGAGGACGAACCAGATCTACATGGCCCACTTCGCGGTGACGGACGTCGAGGGGGAACGGCACCGGGCGTTCGAGCGGCTGGCCAGGGCCGCCGTGGGTCTCGCGGGCGCCGAGGTTCGGCCGTTCCGCGTCTGGGTGGACGGCTGGCGCATGGAGGGGAGGGGCGAAGAGGAGCTCTTTCCCTTCCGGGTGCAGGCTGCCGAGGAGGACGTGGAGGTCGACCTCGAGATCTTCGCCGGAAAACCACCGGTCCTTCAAGGCGATCGCGGGCTCTCCCCGAAGGGGGAGGAGCCGGGTAATGCCTCGTACTACTATTCCTACACGCGGCTGCCGGTGCAGGGTCGGGTCCGGATCGGGGGTGAGGCCGTGGAGGTTGCCGGGGAGGCGTGGATGGACCGCGAATGGAGCACTTCGGCTCTGGAGCCCTTCCATCTCGGATGGGACTGGTTCTCCCTTCAACTCGACGACGAGCGGGAGCTGATGGTGTTCGAGCTCCGCCGGGATGATGGTCGGCCCGATCCCTTCGACTACGGGGTCGTGGTCGAAAGGGACGGATCGTACCGCACCCTCTCCGGGTCGGACGTGGAGCTCTCGGTCACAGGAACCTGGGCGAGCCCCGTGGATGGGACGGTATACCCTTCGCGCTGGCGTCTCCAGATCCCCGACGAAGGGTTCGATCTGGACGTGCGTCCCCGTGTGGCTGATCAGGAGATGGACCTGAGCTTCCGCTACTGGGAAGGAGCGGTGGAGGCTTCCGGAACGGGACCGGATGGGCCGGTGACCGGCCGGGGCTTCGCGGAGCTGACCGGGTATGCCGATACGCCCGGTGCTCGCTCACCGTGAGGAGGGGGGCCGCTTCGCGCTCGAGCGGTCGTAGCGATCTCAGGAGCGTTCGAGCGCCTCCTTCCATCCGGCCTTCAGCCACCTGGAAAGGTCCTGCACCTCTTCCGGCGTGATCGTGTGACCGGCTCCATAGTCGTGCGCGGTCAGGCCCGCCCCCGCCTCGGCCAATCGCGCTCGGCCGCGTACCGCAAGACGGTGGGGGATGGCGGGATCCGCCTCCCCGTGGCCCCAGAAGAAGCGGGTTCCAGCGACGCGCTCGGCGCTGACTTCGACGACCGGCGCGTCCGCGAGAAAACCGCTCAGGTTCACCACCTGGGGAACCCGGCCCGGATGCTTCAGGGCATACGCCATGCTCGTCGTTCCTCCCTGCGAAAACCCTCCGAGGACGAGCGGCCCCGGGGCGAATGGGAGCAGGTCCGGAAGGGAGAGGATGAATGCGTCGAGGTACTCGAGGCTCTGGGCAAGCGTCTCCGGCACCACCCGGTCATCCGCCACGTATCGATACCATGCCCACCCGGGGCCGTATCCCCACGGCTCCCCCGGGAACGGGGCCTGGGGGGTGAGCAGTGCGGTCGTCCCCGGCAGAAACCTCCCGAGCGGCTTCAGGTCGTGCCGGTCGGCTCCTCGACCGTGCAGGAGGACGACCACTGGAGCTCCGTCCCGGATGCCTTCCGGGATCACCGCCTCGAAGTCGAGTTTCGTCATGGGTCTGCTTGCCTTGCAGGGGGCGTCGCTGGAGCGGAGGGCGAGGCCAGGCCGTCGCCTTTCAGCTCCTCCACAATGCTTCGAAGCTCACGGAGACCATCGACGAGACGCGGGCCGGGACGGCCGAGGTACGCCTCCGGCACGCAGAACACCCTCCGGTCCCGGATCGCGGGCAGCTCCCGCCACGCCTGGTTCCGGTAGACCACGTCCGGCCGGTACTTCGCCGGATCCACTCCACACCAGGAAAGGACGATGGCATCGGGAGACAACTCTGCGACCTCGGAATCCTCGAGGGGCCGACTCTTGACGGGCTCACTCCCGATCGGGTTGCTGCCGCCGGCTCGCTCGATGACGTCCGTGGTCCAGCTCAGGCGTCCCGGAGAAATCACCGGCTTCGGCCACCACTGGACGAGCAGGGCAGGGGCGTCTGCAGCGGGTCCGGGGCCCGACTCCCGCCCGTCTGCGTCGCCCCACGTCGCCTTCAACTCCGCGCAGAGGTCCTCGGCTCGCCCCGAAACCCCGAGATGTTTCGCAATCGTCCGAATGTTGGAGAGGACGTCGGAGAGGGAGGTCGGCTCCGGCGCGATGAAGGGGAGGCCGCGCGACTCGAGCCCCTCGACGACCCGTTCGTGGCCGGGGACCGTGAGCGTGGCCAGGACGAGATCCGGCTTCAACGCTTCCACCCGATCGATGTCGATCTCGAGGTCCGGGCCTACGCGAGGAAGCGGGGCGACCACCTCCACCGGATGGTCGGAGTGATCGTCCACCCCGACGAGGAGGTCCTCACACCCCAGGGCACAGACGATTTCGGTATTCGAGCAGGCGAGCGATACGATGCGCATGATGACGACCTACCCCCTGTCCGACTTCGAGGTTCGGGATCCGGGGCCCTCGTCCAGTGTAGGCACGTAGCCCGAACGTGCGGTGTACTGCCCGGCAACCCTCGCGCAGGCGAAACAAAAGTGCGAAAGCAAGTAAGGAGACACTCGTAATGGCTCGGACCCCCTCGACGATGGTGCCCCTCGGTACGGACGCTGCCGCGTTCACCCTCCCGGAGCCCGCCACCGGAAATCTCGTCTCGCTCGACGACTTTCGGAACCGGCCTGGGCTCCTCGTGATCTTCCTCTGCAACCACTGCCCATTCGTGAAGCACCTTCGCGACGGGCTGGCGGACTTCGCACGTGAGTATCAGGAGCGGGGGATGGGCATCGTGGGCATCGCCCCGAACGACGCGGAGCAGTATCCGGAGGATGGCCCGGACGCGATTGCGCGCGAAGTGAAAGAGGCGGGCTACGTCTTTCCCTACCTCTTCGACGAGACGCAGGAGGTGGCGGCTGCCTACGGTGCGGCGTGCACGCCCGACTTCTTCCTCTTCGACTGGGACCTCCGCCTGGTATACAGGGGTCAATTCGACGACAGCCGACCCGGAAACGATGTGCCCGTCACCGGTACGGACCTCAGGGCGGCGGCCGACGCGGTGCTCGCCGGGAGGAAGCCCGAAGGCGAGCAGATTCCGGCGGTCGGGTGCAACATCAAATGGAAGCAGGGGAACGAGCCGGAGTACCACGGCGTATAATTCATAGCCCGGTTCACGTGGCTGGCTCTTCGAGAGCGAGGCGATATCGCTCGGTTCCCCCTCCGATCGGATCGCTGCCCGTGGGTCGGGCATTTTTCGTGCGGTTCGGACGCGCCCTCGCGCAATCTCCCAACGAAAAACCGCCCTCGAACCCGAAGGCCCGAGGACGGCTTTCCCGTCACTGAAAGCTGTTCCAGCCCGGCGCGATGGCCGCTACGGCATGGACAGCTGATGCACGATCCGGCTCAGAGGCCGAAACGGCGATCGCTTGCCCGATCCGGGCTGGAACTGCTACTGGGGCTAGACAAGGGATCACCTCCTTTTTTCGGGTCGACATCGGGCAAAACGCCGGCGGGCTCATCGACCCGCGGTCCGATCGGGGGGCATCTCTCTGGATCCCTCCCGGCGGCCCAGCCTCCATCTGGGAGACGCCGAGAAGTTAAAGCTTCGCCCGGACGTCGGGCAAGGCCGTGGGCGATTTTTCCCGATCAGCTCGGGGAGCCCGCACGAGAGCGGGGCGTCATGCGTTCCGGTAGGCACGCATGAAGAGGAGGGAGCTGACGACGAGGGCCACCGAAATCCAGAGGACGCCCCAGGCGAGCGTGGGTATGCCCGTGATCTCCGCCAACATGAACGCGTCGGAGCGGAGATGGGGTCGGTCCAGGATATCCCCCTTGATGTCCAGAATCGCGTAGAGGCATGACGTGAGTCCGAGCACGGTGAGGAGCACCTGGTTCTTCGCAGCGGAGAGGCGCCGCCCCGCAAGGACGAGGACGGCTCCGAACGCAACCCCGAACACGATCCCGAAGCCGCCGCGGACGAAGAGGAGGGTCAGGATCATCGTCCCGATCCCGATCCCGCTCGTGATCCGATCCGCCTTCCGCCCGGCCTTCCGCGCGCCCTCCAGGATGAGGCCACCCCACATCAAGCTTCCCAGGTAGCCTGCGGAGAGCGTGATGAAGGCGTTCCCTCCGGGGCAGTAGCACGCGCCCCCGAGGCGCGGGCTGAGGGTGATCGCCTGGATCGACCCCCCGGTTGCAACGGCGGCGATTCCATGACTGATCTCGTGCAGGAAGACGACGAAGACCTTGAGCGGGTAGACGACGGGCGTGTGCCAGAGGAACCAGAGTGTAATGAAGTACGCGGCGAATCCGAGGAGAAACACAAGCCGCCGACGCGTTCTGGGGCTCATTCGACCGGTGGGCCGAGCACTGGAGCGGCGAGGCCCTCGACCTCATAGAACTGGAGGAGAAGTGAACGGTGCTCGAGGAGGTCCTCCCGGGCGATGCGGAGGTTCTGGCCCGTGCCGGACATGATCTCCTGCGCCCGCTGTTTCACCTCGGTGGAGCGGACGCCCTCTGCCAGGCCCGTGCCGTGGCTCCAGCGTGCCACCATCAGGTCCCACTCCCGGGCGATCTCCTCCACCGTTCCGGGCGCGAGCTCGATGCCCCGGTCCCGCGCTTCCTGCACGAGCCGGTCTTCGAGCGTCGCTTTCGGGATCGACTCCTCCCGACGCTCTTCGTCTCCCTCCACGTCGGCTGCGACTTCCGCTCGGGCTCTCGCTACATGCTCCTCCCACGCGCTCCCGTTCGGCAGGAGACGAACGACCCTGGCGGCCACATCGTGCCGCGCCTCCTCGAACGGAACGGTCCTTCGTTCCTCGAGCCGGAGGATGTGGAAGCCATACTGCGTCTCCACGACCTCGCTGACCTCCCCTTCCTGGAGGCGGTTCGCCGACTCCCAGAATTCCGGCACCCAGGTGCCCTGTCGTCCGGGTGTGAGAAGACCGTCACGTTCGGTAGCTCCGGGCTCCTCGGAGAGCTCGGCGGCGAGCCGCGGGAAGGACTCCCCCTCCCGGGCTCGGGCCAGGGCCTCCTCCGCACCGGCCCGTGCCTGCCGGCGAGCTGCCTCCGGAAGGCCGCGTTCCGCGAGAAAGAGGATGTGTCGCACGACGAGCTCGTGCTCGGGGGTCTGTCGGTACTGCGCCTCGAGCACCGCGTCGTCCACGTCCGCAGCTTCCAGCCGGACCTCGTGTTCGAGGCGCTCCACCAACCGTTCCCGGGTGCGGCGCTCCCGGTATGCACTTCCGAGGGCGTCCGTCTCATCCCGAGCGACCGCCAGGGTGAAGGTCGTGAGCGCCGCGAGGTCGGCCCGCCGCTCCCCGGAGAGGCCGAGGAGCTCGTCCTCCTGAAAGCGCACGTCACCTACGACGAGCGCAGCCTCGCCCTCGCCGCAGCCGGCCAGGACGGCCAAGAACAGGCAAGCCGCGGTGAGCCGGAGGGCCCTTCGACCGCTCGGCATCCGCGCAGAATCGGGGAGTGGGCTCAGGTGATCGGCCATGTTCCTAGCGTGTGGGTGCTTGCGGAGAGCGTCCAACTCCCCATCTTTCGCAGGAAACCTCTCCTCTGCTGCCCGCTCGATCAAGCCGTTGCGGTGGGTTGGTTCGAGAACCTCCCATGTGCACCGAGCGTTCCACATCCTGGAGCATACATGCCGAGTCTTCCCCCTTCGGTCCCCACCACGTGGCGGGGACCGTCTCCGTTGCTCGTGGGCCCTTCTTCGTTCCTCGGGGTTCTCGCCTGCGTGCTGGTGATCGGCGCCTCCACCGCGCAGGCACAGTCTTTCGAAAGGGGAGGTGCCGGAACGATCGGCCCCGACGCAACGATGCTCCTTCCGTTCGGCCTCTGGCCACCCGCACCGGTCCGGACCGATCCGGACACCCTCCCGATGTCGGAGCGGGTGAGGAGCCGGATCGAGGTCGCTGGCGCGACGGGCCGGATGACCGCCTCATCCGCTCGGATCCACTCGACCGAGGTGCTCCCCGCCTTCTACGAGCGGCGAGCGTTCGCGCCGGCCTGGTTCAACGGTGCGGCGCTGACTGAGGAAGCGGTCCAGCTCATCGAGGCCCTTCGCCGGAGCGAGGAGGAGGAGGGGCTGCCCGGCTACCACCAGGAGGAGATCGAATCCCTTCTCGGGCGACTGGAAGACGGGGCTGCCGATGACGCCGCTCTCCGAGTCGACCTGGAGCTCCTCCTCACGAACGCCTTCCTCGTGCTCGGCTCGCATCTGCATCTCGGGCGCGTGAACCCCGAGACGCGCCAAGCGGAGTGGCAGGCAAGCCGCGGAGAATTGGATCTGGCGGAGAGTCTGGAAGAAGCCCTTTCGGAGGATGGGGTGGAACCCGCTCTCGAGCGCCTTCGCCCGCCCCACTCCGGCTATGGTGCGCTCAAGGGGGCGCTCGCCGAGCTCCACCAGATCGCCGATCGGGGCGGCTGGGGCACCGTGCCGCAGGGGGGGCGCCTCGAACAAGGGAGTGAGGGGGAGCGGGTCGCGGCGCTCCGGGCGCGCCTCCGGGTCGAGCCCGATCCCTCTGAAGCGGCGTCCGCAGCGTCCGCCGGCGAGGCCGAGGTCTTCGATGAAGCGCTCGATGCGGTGGTCCGGCGCTTCCAGGAGCGACACGGGCTCGATGCGGACGGGATCGTCGGCCCCCGGACGCTCCAGGCGTTGAACGTGTCGGTGGAGGAGCGGGTCCGGCAGGTGCAGGTGAATCTGGAGCGCTGGCGCTGGCTGCCCGACGATCTGGGACGGAACCACATCCTGGTCAACATCGCCGACTTTTCGGTGGACGTGGTGGAGGAGGGCGAGCGGGTCCGCCGGATGCGGGCCGTCGTCGGCCGTGCGTACCGCCAGACCCCGGCCTTCTCCGACAGCATGACGTACCTCGTCCTGGCTCCGTACTGGCACGTCCCTCCCGGAATCGCCGTGAACGATCAGCTCCCCCGGATCCGGAATGATCCGAGCGGCTATCTCCCGTCACAGAACATGGTGCTCCTCGAGCAGGGTACGAACCGAGTCGTGGATCCGGCCTCCGTGGATTGGAACGGGATCACTGCGGCCGAGTTCAACCGCCGCTACCGGATCCGGCAGGAACCGGGCTCCACGAATGCGTTGGGGCGGGTGAAGTTCATGTTCCCGAATCGTCACAACGTCTATCTGCACGATTCACCTGCGCGGGAGCTCTTCGATCATACGGTCCGGGACTTCAGTTCCGGTTGCGTTCGCGTCGAGGGCGCGCTCGAGCTCACGGAGTACCTCCTCCGGGACGATCCTCGATGGGATCGAGCGGGCATCGAACGGGCCGCAACGGGGAGCGCGGAGCGTACCGTGTGGCTTCGTGAGCCTGTACCGATCCATCTGCAATACTGGACGGCCTGGGTGGACGAGGATGGGGCCCTGCAGATCCGAAATGACATCTACAATCGGGACGGGCGGGTCCTCAGGGCCCTGACGGCCGCCACTCCCGAACGCTGAGCTGCGGCTCCAGAGGACCCAATGCGACGACGAAGCAAGCCCCGAGGCGACTTCGGGCCTACTCGGATGAAGGAGTACATCCCCGGGTGGCTCGGAGTACTCTCCGTGTTCCTGCTCCTTCCGGCCGTCGGGCTCGCGGGCACGAGGGGGGGAGAGGATGCGGACGCCGCTCGCGCCGATGCTCCCGGTCCCGGGTCGGAGGGTGAAGCTACCTGGATCGAGGAGGAACTGGCCCCGGTGGAGCCCGCGAGGTCCGGATATCATGGCTCCTCGGCCAGCTTCGAGTCCGGTCGCGCAGGATTCCAGCTCGAGGTAGGAGAGGTGGTGATCCCGTACCGGGTGATGGCGGTGACGGCGCTCCCCGGAGAAACCCTGGAACTCCGCATCGGTGGCTCCGGAAGAGCCGAACACGGCGGGTCCGGTGACTTCGTGGTCCGAGATGCCGACGGGCCGTTGGGGGGCGCCGAAGGGCGCTGGAGTTGGTCGGCGCCTGAGGAACCCGGAGTCCATCCCCTTCGAATCAGCTCGGTCTCCCATGCGGACTCGATCCACCTCAACGTTCTCGTTCTCCACCCCAGGAGCGAAATCAGGGGAGGCTCGCTGAACGGGTATCGGATCGGAGAGTATCGAAACGGAGGGGCGGCTTCGGTGGAGCCTCCGCCCGGCTTCCTCGAGGTCGGGATCCGGGAGCGAGACATCCTCGTCTCTCCGCATTTCACGCTCGAGCAGTTCCTCTGCAAGCAGCCGGGATCCCCCGCCTACCTTGCCGTGACGGAGGCGCTCGTCCTGAAGCTCGAGGCGATCCTCGAAGCGGTGAACGAAGCCGGGATCGACGCACCCACCCTCCACGTCATGTCCGGGTTTCGCACCCCGCACTACAATCGCGCGATCGGAAACCAGACGGATCTGAGCCGGCACCTCTGGGGGGACGCGGCCGACATCTTCATCGATACGACCGGAGACGGCATGATGGACGACCTGAACGGGGACGGGCGTGTGGATGACCGGGACGCGGAGATCCTGTACCGGATCGTGGAGTCGGTCGAAGGGGCGGGCGAGCCGCACGTCCATGATGGCGGCCTCGCTCTCTACCGGACCAACGCTGTCCGGGGCCCGTTCGTGCATGTGGACGCCCGGGGGCATCCAGCCCGCTGGTAAAAAATCTCCACGCATGAAAAAAGGGGCCCGGTGGCGTTCATTCCACCGGGCCCCTTTCTTACCCCTCCCGGCTACGACCGATCGTCGGAGCCCTTCCCCTTCTGGTCCGGCCTGCGGTTATGAGTCGCCGGCACCACCACCGAGACCCGGGTCTTCCGCCCTCTCGGGCTCGTGAACCGGTACTCCGGCATCATTGGAGTGATCGTGCGCGAGAACCGCGAGTTCCTGGCCATGAGCAGTCCCATGGTATGTCTCCGTCTATGTCGAATGTGTATGTGGATCGCTGTCGCCGCTTGCCCATCCTGCCGCTCGGTGTCCTACGGGTCAGGCTGCTGCCCTCTCCTCGTCCTGCCTCGCGACATGCATCCGTACGGAGGGCCGCCTCGAGAGGTTTCACGTTCGCATGAATCTCCGGACGCTCGACCCCATCCGCGGCGCGGCGCCAAAAGATAGTCAGAAGCGGGGAAAGGTGAAGCCCCTGAATGGCATAGGATTTACCCCCATGACAGCATCGCAGGATTTCCGGAATCCAACATTTTGCCAGGGAGGGCTGAGCCCATGGCTGATCGAAAGACGACGGAGATAGGGACCCGGCGGCGCTCACGACCGAACGACCCCAGGGCGAAGTCGCCCGCGGGAGAGACCCTCCAGGAGACGAAGGAGGAGGTGCGGGAAGGGTTGGAGGAAGTGAAGAGCGAGGCCGGCGAGAAGGGCCGCGAAATTCGGCGGACAGCAGAGGAGCGAGCCGATCGTTGGACGGAACGAGCCGGTCATCAGGCCTCTTCGGTCGCTCGTGCGCTCCGCGTGGCCGCGAGAGACCTCGAGGAGGGCGGCGATGAGCGGCTCGCGCACTGGGGCGATGGTGCCGCCGATGAAGTCGAGAAAATGGCGGGGTACCTCGAAGCTGAGGATCCCCGGTCGATGTTCTCCGACCTCGAAAGGTTGGCCCGCCGGAACCCCGCCGCCTTTCTCGGCGGGACGTTTGCGACCGGTCTGCTCCTGGGACGCTTCCTCCGGGCCTCCGAGCCCGACGGTGAAGCCCGGCTTCCGCAGGATGGACCTGTACGTGACAGACAGGGGAGGGACTGATGAGTGCGAAGAAGAGAGAACCGAACCCTCGTGAAGGGACCCCTGGCGATGAGACGCATGCCGGGGGTGAATCAGCTCCCGGTCAGCGCCCGGGCGTCGCCGGACGGGACGGCGACGATCGATCGATGGCCCAATTGATTCGAGACCTCGCGGACGAAGGATCCGAGCTCCTTCGGCAGGAACTCGCGCTCGCGAAGGCGGAGATGCAGGAGAAGGTGGACACCTTCCAGTCCGCGACGATCACGATGGCGACCGGAGGCGCGCTGATCTTCGCCGCGCTCCTGGCCTTCCTCTGGGCGCTGAACACCGGGCTCACCGCGCTCTTCGCCCAGTGGATGAGCATCGACGTAGCCATCTGGTTGGCTCCGGTGGTGATGGCCGTCGTCCTCGCGGCGATCGGGTTCAGCATGGTGAAGGCCGGTCAGTCCATGATGGAGGACGAAGATCTCACACCGGAAAGGACCAGGGAGTCGCTCAAACGGGACCGACGTTGGGCTCGAACGCGGGCGAGGACACTGAAAGAGGAGGTTCGACATGACGGATAGAGCAAAGGACCGGCGCAGCCCGGATGAGATCCAGAAAGACATCGATCGCACCCGCTCCGATATGGATCATACCGTGGACGAACTCCAGGGAAGGCTTTCCCTTGGCCGGCTCGTGGATGAGATCTGGGGCCGGGTCCGCGAGAGCGGGGGAGTGGGCGGCCGCGGCGTCGGCGACCTTACGGACCCGATGCCGTCGACCACGGAGACCCGGAGTGGGAGCATGCCGGAACCGGGACGAAAATGAAGGAGCAGGCACGGGACAAGGCCCGACATCAGACCCGCCGGGTGAGGCAGGGATTCAGCCACATGCTCGACGAAAACCCCGTGGCCCTCGGAGCAGTCGCTTTCGGGCTCGGCCTCGCGAGCGGGATCTCGGCCCCCACGACCTCCACCGAGGACCAACTCGGAGGACGGGCTTCCGACACCCTGAAGCGAGAGGCGAAGGATGCCGGGGAGGATACGGCGGAGGGCGTACGACGGGTTGCCCGGGAGGCCGCTTTCGCCGCGGGAGATGAGATGGATCGGCAACGGGAAGGGCGGCACCCCGACGAGATGGGTCGTGAGACCGGACGCAGCGTCGGCGCCGAAGCTGGAGCGGTCGCTGGCCGCACGAAGGACGCGGCCGTTCGACGGGCGGGGGAGGAAGGTCCGACCCCGGAGGACCTGGAGCAGCGTGCCCGAAAAATGGGTGAGGAGAGCCGACGGCAGGCCGAGCGCGACGTGGACCCCGGAGGCGGGACGAGGAAAGGCTGAGAGTCAGGGCTCGCCGCCGGAGAAGACGGTTCGGCCGCTCCAGGAGGAGCGCGCCGGGCCGTCTTGCGTGCGGGGCCCATGGTTCAGTATGCCAGCACCGACTGCTGTGCTTATACTATTTTCCAGATGGGATCCGGAGCACGACCGATCACGGCGTTCGGGTCCGAGACGAGCTCCCTGTTACGAGGTGGATTCATGAAGGTCCGAAGCCTTGCCGTGTCGACCGCCGCGCTCCTCCTCGCCTCGGTAGTCTCGGGAGCGAGTTCCCTGATGGCGCAGAACGGGGAACCGGGAACCGAGGACGCCCTGCCCACGATCACCTCGGGGATGGCGACGCAGGTACAGGCGGGGCCGGTGATCGACGGCCATCTGGACGACCCCATCTGGGCCGAGGCGGAGCCGCTCAGCGGCTTCGTCCAGCACGAGCCCCTCGTGGGCGCCCCCATCTCGGAGCATACCGAAGTTCGAATCCTCTTCGACGATCAGGCGATCTACATCGGGGCCTGGCTCCACGACCGGGAGGCGGATCGGATCATCGTCGGTGAGCGCCGAAGGAATGCCAACCTCTCACAGTCCGACGCCTTCCTTGTCGTGCTGGACACTTACCAGGATCGGCAGAACGCCTTCGTCTTCGGCACGAACCCCGGAGGGATCGAATACGATGGTCAGGTCCGGGCCGGCGGGAACGTGAATACCAACTGGGATGGGAGTTGGAACGTGGCCACCTCGCGGGACGCCGAGGGCTGGTACGTCGAAATGCGCATCCCCTTCTCCACGCTTCGGTACGCGTCCGGAGAGGATCAAAGCTGGGGACTCAACCTGGCTCGCTACATCGGAAGGAGGCACGAGCAGGCCTTCTGGTCCCCGGTTCCGCGGCAATACAACCTCTACCGCCTCACCGAGGCGGGGATCCTGACCGGGATTGCCCCTCCGCCCCAGCGGCTCTCCACCGTAACCCCGTACCTCCTCGGCGCGGGCCAGCAGAACCTGCCGGGACAGCCCGGGACGGAGTACCCCTTTGAGGTCGGGGCCGACGCGAAAATCGGGATCACCCCCAGCCTGGCCCTCGACCTGACCGTGAACACCGACTTCGCTCAGGTGGAGGTGGACGACCAGCAGGTGGATCTCACCCGATTCAACCTCTTCTTCCCCGAGCGGCGTCCCTTCTTCCTGGAGAATGCGGACCTCTTCTCCATGCAGTCCGCCCGTCCGGGCTCGTCTCAGACTCCCGTGCAGATGTTCCACAGCCGGAGGATCGGCGTACACCAGGGGCAGGAGGTGCCGATCCAGGCCGGCGCCCGCCTCTCCGGCCGGGTCGCCGGGGCGGACGTGGGAATCCTGTACATGCGAACGGACGAGGTGGAGGAGTTCCAGGATTCCAATGACTGGATGGTGGGGAGGGTGGTACAGGAGCTCCCGAACCGCTCCCGCGTCGGTGCGATCTTCACTCAGCGCAGGTCCGCGGACCACTCCGGAGATTTCAATCGGCTCTACGGGTTCGATGCCCGCCTGGGCATCGGGGACCGATGGACCTTCGATACGTTGCTGGGCTCCTCGGACACCCCGGGGCTGGACGGGGACTCACGCCTCATGGCGCTGGTGGGGGAGTTCCGCTCGGAGGGCTGGCAGGTGTCCGGATACTACGACCACATCGGGGACCACTTCGATCCCGAGGTCGGCTTCGTTCGCCGCATCCGGCCGGGCCTCGGCTACACCGCTCGCCATCTCCGGGCGATGCACTACCTGCGTGTTCCGGGGATCGAGTGGATCCGGGAGCTCCGCCCCCATACCAGCTATACGATCACGAATGATCTGGGAGGGTTCAAGCTCACGGAACGCGTCCACATGCATACGCACGTGGAGTTGGAGAATGGCGGCTTGACGATGCCGGCGTTCGACTGGGAGCTGGAGGGGCTGGATCAGCCGTTCCAGATCGCGGGGTCCGACATCGTGGTGCCCGCCGGAACCTACAGCGGGTGGACGTTCTGGTCCTCGCAGAACACCAATCGTGCGGCTCCGGTATCCCTGAGCAACCGCGTGGCGGTGGGGAGCTTCTTGAGCGGTAGGCGGATCGGAGTCTCGGGCGGAGTCGATGTCCGCAGGGGCGGAACCCTCACGGGGAGCGTGAACGTGAACCACAACCGGATCGATCTGCCCGAGGGCAATTTCAACACGACGCTGACCCGCCTGCGCCTTCGGTATGCATTCACGCCGGCGATGTCCCTGCAGTCCTCGCTCCAGTACAGCGACCAGACCGGAGTCTGGACCGGGCACCTGCGCTTCGGCTGGCTGGACACCGCGGGGACCGGTCTATTCGTGGTCTACAACCAGCGGCAGTTCATGGAGGTGTCCGGAATCTCGGGCATCCTCCCCCAGAGCGGCTTGGAGGACCCGGAGCGGACCTTCGTGATCAAGTACACGCGCCAGTTCGATGTGTCGGGGATGTGGCGCCCGTTCGGGGGCTGAGCACGAGGCGTGCGTTCGTCCGTTTGATTGATCAGACCCGGATGGGGGCTACAGCAGCGGGGATCGAGATACTATCTTGTAAGTCGCTCCCCGAGTGGGACGCTGTCCGCGTCGGGGAGTCCATACGGGGCCATAGCTCAGTTGGGAGAGCGCCTGCTTTGCAAGCAGGAGGTCGGCGGTTCGAACCCGCCTGGCTCCATTGACCAGACTCCGGCGATCGATCCCGCCGAACCCGACCCGACCCCGGAGTTCGTCTTCGATCAGTCCCTTCCCGACGAGTTCGAGGTCCTCTGCGGGAGCTGCCGTACGGAGCTGACCATCCGAAGCTATCTGGAATCGGGAGCGCGTTGCCCCCGATGCTCGGCCGCGTTCGATCCACGCTGCGCCGCCCACTACCCCCTCTACTTCCAGATGGAGGTGGAAGCGCCCCCACCGAAACGGGGAGGCCGGTGAGCGATCCGCTCCGGCCCGTCAGAGGATCGCCCCTCCCCCTCTCACGCCATCCTTGCAGGAATCCTGCTCCCGGATCCATGTTGTGAGAAGCCGGTGAAAGGGCCAACTGATCGAACACCCCGCTTCGGCGGGCACACCCCATGGAGGGAACCATGACCCTGTCGCGACGGGACGCCATTCGGCTCACGGGAAGTGCGCTGGCAGGGCTCTCTGTCTGTGGGCTCGCCCCGGGGAACGCGCGGGCGCGGCCTCCGTCCCGACCGCAGCCTTGGCCCGACCGGCTCGTGGAGATGCCGCTTCGGGATCGGGTCGAGTTCCCCCTCAACCCCGACGGCTCGGCTCCGGAATATCCCGAGAGCGAGGCGGGTCCCATCGAGGGCGTGATCTGGCGCTATACGAACGGAGAGCCGCCGGAAATCGAGTTCGACTACCGCCGGATGGCCGTGAAGGTCGATCCCCGGGGGATGGCGAAGCTCGGAGGCACTCTGACCTTCGAGGACCTGGAGCGGCTCCCCAGGGTCTCCCACGTCTTCCTCCTCCAGTGCGGGGTGCCCACGCCCCGGGGAATCGTGAAGTGGACCGGGGTGCGCTTCCGGGATTTCGCGGAGATGCTCGAGGTTCAGCCCCACACGGTCGAGAAGGGCTACTGCCGCTTCGTCGGCTCCGACCGCTACTACGTGGACGAACCGGTGCCCGCGCTGATGCACCCTCAGGTGATGCTGGCGTGGCTCATGAATGACGAGCCGATCCCGCCGACCAACGGGGCGCCGCTGCGCCTGATCATGCCGTTCCGCTACGGGGCTCGAAGCCTGAAGGCGATCACCGAAATCCACTTCGGCACGCCGGGGCTGCCGCAGGAGCCGTTCCCGGGCTGACGGCCTGTCTCGTACCGCGCCGGGAAAGGAGAATCCGGTGCCGATGCCCGATCATCCGAAGTCACGTTTCCTTCGACCCGTCGCGGTCCCTGCCGCCGTCCACGCCCTTTTCGGCCTGGCGGCCCTGGAGCTCCACGGCCAGGCGGGGGAGGACGGCATCCGTCCCGGCGTGAGGGAGATCCCGGCCCGCGTCCTCGGGGACGTGCCGCTGTCCACGCCCGACAGCGTGGTCCAGCGCCTCGTCAACCGTCTCGACTTCGACAGCTACAAGGAGCTCATCCGGGGGCTCGCGGATTTCGGGGATCGCCAGGAAGGGACGGAGCAACCATCCGATCCAGGATCGCCGTCCCTTCCATACGAGTTAGACGACGTGGGTGGCCGTGGCAGGGCTCAGGTCGGTCGACCCTATTGCTACCCGTGATCGGAGTTGCTACCATTGTTATAACCTCTCTCCGGAGACCTTGAGCATGACAAAAGAGACCACCATCCGTGCCATCGGCAACTCCTCGGGTGCCACCATCCCGAAGGACATCCTGGACCGTTATCGTCTCGCTCAGGGCGACCGGGTGCATCTCATCGAGACCGACGAGGGCATCCTGATCACGCCCTACGACCCCCTCTTCTCCGAAGCCATGGAGATCTACGCGGAGGGAGCAAAGAAGTACCGTGATGCGATGCGAGAGCTCGCGAAGTGAGCGAGCCTCGGTGGCTCACCTCCAGTGTGGTTCTCGCCATCCACGCCGACCAAATCACCGAGCACGGTGGATCCGCTGGCCTCCGGGACCGTGGTCTGCTTGAGTCCGCGCTCGAGAAACCGCGAAATCGACTTCACTACGAACCGGACTCCGACCTGGCCACAGTGGCTGCATCCTACGGATTCGGGGTCGCCAGGAACCATCCCTTCATCGATGGAAACAAGCGCGTCGCCTTCCAGGTGATGTACGTCTTCCTCGGGCTGAACGGCCTTCGAATCGAGCCTGCCCAGGAAGAGGTCGTCTCGCTCATGCTTTCCGTGGCGAGCGGTGACATCGATGAACCACAACTCGCCTCTTGGCTTCGAGAAGGGTCCGTCCCTCGGTAACGCCCGTTCCCGAGTTCCGAGGCCGCCGAGGCGGGAGTGGCCACGATCGAGCACCTGAGCGGGCTCGCGCTGGCCTATCAGCGTCGCGGCGGAGACCCCTTTGCCGAGGAGGTGGACGAGGCCATCGGGGCCGGCTCGGATCTCCCCGCGGCCCCCGGGATGTACCCCGGGTGGGGGCTCCACCAGGAGCTCGAGGCGCTCGTCCACCTCGGGATGACCCCGACCGAGGCGCTGCGCGCCGCCACCTGGGGCGCGGCGGAGCTCGCCGGGCGGGACGACATCGGCGAGCTCTCGGCCGCGGCCCGCGCGGACGTGGTCGTGGTGGCCGGGGATCCTACGCGCGAGATTACCGACACGCGCTGGCTCGAAGCCGTCTGGTTCGGGGGCGAGCCGGTGGAGTTGGATCTCGCCTGGGAGCGGGTGATCGAGGCCCTGGAGGCGGCCGCAGCCGCCTTCGGCGGGTCAGGGAGCCCGCCGATGGGGCCAGGACGGCCCGTTCCGGAAACAGCGGCTTCCGACCCGGTCAATCCCTGGGCTTGGGCGGACCCCAGTTGGCCCGGACGTACACCACCGGGAATCCGAGTCGCTTCAGGTTCCGATAGCTGGGGTTGGGCTTGTCGGCGAGCTCCTCGTCGGTCTCCGTCGCGATCCATCGGGCGCCAAGCGCTCGGGCGTCGGCTACGCGACGGGCGATGAGAGCGGACTGGGCTCCTCGCCCCCGGTGATCCGGCAGCGTGCTGGCGAAGGTCAGCTCAGCGAAGCGCTCCCCTTCGACATCCGAGAGAAAAAGGGCTCCCGTGGCCACCGGCGTGTCGCCGTCCTTGGCCACGTAGAGGGTCCACCTTTCCCGCCCCACCAGTCCCTCGAGCCAGGGTGCGAATGCCGGGGGAAGGCCGAAGTTCTCCACTAAGATCCCGGCCCATGCCTCGCTCATGCGCTCCCGTTCCTCGCCGGCGAGGTCACCATCGACCCTCACGATCCGCAGGTCCGTCCGGGAGGGGACGTCCGCCCGGGCGGGACCCAGGTGCTTCGCCCACCCTCGCAGCCGGATCACGCCCCGCTCGCCGGCTGCCGCCCGGAAGGCCTCGGACTCCATGTGGGGGAGGAGCTGGACCATCCAGCGGCGCACTGCCGCCTCCCGGTAGTGCGCGGCTGCCCGGTCCAGTGTAGCCTCGGCCGCTCCCGCGGCGGCGGGGCCGTCGTCCAGCCCCACCGCCATCACCCGGTTGAACATGGGGTGGTCGTGGCCGCCGGCGGTCAGGTAGCGGGCTCCTCCGTGCCGGTGGAGGCGGAGGCCCTCCCGAGAGGCCAGCTCCGGAGGGACGGCGTCGAAGAGGTCGTCGTATAGCCTTGCCTCCACGGTTTCGAGGAGGCGCTCGAGGTCGGCGTCGGTGGGAAGGGTCATGGATGGCGCTCCAGCACGGGGGTACTCAAACCACCTCGGCGGGACCCTCTTTCCTTTCCTCGTGCTCGCGGGCGAACATCTCCCAGACCGAGAGGAAGAAGGCCGCGATCACCGGCCCCACCACTACGCCCGAGAGGCCGAAGGCGGCGAGGCCGCCCAGAGTCGAGATGAGGATCAGAAAATCCGGCATCTGGGTGTACCGCCCGATCAGCACTGGGCGGAGTACGTTGTCGATCAGCCCGATGAAAAGCGCTCCCACGCCGACGAGAATGAGAGCCCGCACCGGACTTCCGGTGACGGCCAGGATGATTGCCGCCGGACCCCATACGAGGCTGGCGCCCACCCCCGGGAGGAACGACAGCACGGTCATGATGGCTCCCCAGAACACGGGCCCGGGGATCCCGAGCATCCAGAACACGAGCCCGCCGACTCCCCCCTGTACGGCTGCCACGACGAGCGCACCTCCGATCGTGGCGCGGGAAACGCTCGCGAACTTCGCGAGGAGGGCCTGCTCTCTCTCCTCGCCGAGGGGCAGTGCTCCCACCACGCCCTCGAGGATCCGATCCCCGTCCCTGAGGAAAAAGAAGAGGACATAGAGCATCACCGCGGAAAGGATGGTGATGCGAACCGCATCCTGACCGATCGCCAGCGCCTGCTGGGCCATCCACTGGCTCGCCACCACCCCCACCGTGGCGAACCCCTCCCGCAACTGCTGCAGGTCCACGCCGAGCACGCCGAGCCGGTCCGAGGCGACCGGGATGAGGTCCTCGATCCACCGGATCGCCGCTGCCGGATCGATTTCCCCCGTGGCGATGCGCTCGTAGAAGAGGAGCGCTTCGCGGGATAGCGCGAGGCCCAGGACGGTGAGGGGGAGGACGACCGCGAACAGGATCGTGAGGATCGTGAGGAGTGAGGCGACCGAAGGGCGGCCCCGCGTTCGCTCGAGCCACCAGTGTTGGACGGGCTGGAAGACGATGGCCAGCACCACGGCCCAGAAGAGGGGCATGATGAAGCCCCGGATCAGACCGAGGAAAGCGAGGGTCGTAATCGAGACGAGCAGGATGAAGAAGCCTCGCTCGAGGGAGGGCGGTCGCATGGCGTTCCGGGTCGGGGTCGGAGGCTCGGATCAGGGAGCCTGGTTCAGGAGCTCGTAGCGGTACCCCGTGGCCCTTGTGGCGTGCGGCACCTCGAAGGTCTTGACATCTCCCGGGGCCGGTGTCTCCACGAGGAGGGTTTCGCCTCCGGTCTCCTCCGCTTCATGGTAGAACGTGAACCTGAGGCGGATCGGCTCTCCACCCTCGGCGCTGTTTCCGATCATCCTCCCCTGCAGCGTGGATCCGCCGGGGGACGGCTGCAGCACGATCCCCTCCAGGTGTATGGGTGCGGCGTCGATGATCTCGAGGCGCCGGACGGCCTCCGCCTCATCCCCCAGCTCGAGGTGCGCACGCGCCACGACGAGGGCGGCGTTCTCGTTCAAGGGGTCGAGTTCGAGAAGGCGGTCGCCGGCCCCGGTGAGGGAGGCCCAATCCTCGGCTGCGAAGAGAGCGTTCACATAGTTGAACCAGGGGTCGCGGGAGTGGGGTCGACGCTCGGTCAGTCGGCGAAATGCTTCGCCGGCTTGAACGAACTCCCCGTTCCGGAAAAGGGCGACCCCCAGGTTGAAGAGCTGGGCCGGCTCCATCTCCCCCTCGGAGAGAAGGGCTCCGTAGAGCTCCGCGGCCTCGTCCCTCCTGCCCTGGCCCGCGCGGGCAGCGGCCAGATTCTGCCGGGTCTGGACGCTTCCCGGGTTCCGTTCGAGCTGCTGTCTGAGCAGGGGCTCCGCATCCTGGAAACTCTCCTGCACGAGGAGAAGGTCGGCCAGGCTCTCCTCGATCCTCCACCTCGCCTCCGTGCGCTCCTCGACCTGCTCCGCCGGAAGGACCCGAGTGGCCGGGAGTCGCCCGAGCCCCTCGAGCGCGGCCTGATAGACCTCGATTGCCTCGTCGTAGCTCCCATCGTCAGAGAGGAGCATCGCCAGGTTCCGGTGGGCTTCGGGCCGCAGGTGGTAGATGTGGACCGCCCCCTGCCAGGCCACCTTCGCCTCGGAGAGGTTCCCCTCCGCATACGCTTCGGCCCCCGCGCTGAAGGCCTCCGCCCAGGCGGACTCGCGCTCCGGCTCGATTCCGAGCTCGTACGCGGGGTAGAGCCGCTCGGCCTCATCGAAGAGCGAATCGGCCTTCGCATATCGCTCCGTACGCGCGCTCGCGGTGCCCGCCAGAAAATAGTGGATCGGATTGCTGGGGTCGGCCTCGATGCCCTCCTGCGCCAGTTCCAGGGCGCGCTCCGACTCCCCGGACCGGAGATAGAGGGTGGCGGTCTGCGAGAAGCGCGTCTCCACCGGCGGAACCCCTGGGTCGTACACGATCCCGGTAGGGGAAACGACCGGTCCGGGGTTCGCGGGGCCCGTCGTGGAGCAGGCGGCGAGGGAGAGCAGCGCCGGGAGGAGGAACATCGGTCGCGAGCGACGGTGGGCCGCGGCCATGGGCTACCAGGGATAGGGGAGGGAGAAGATCACGGCCATCGGCACGCGCACCCCCTCCTCCCGCGCCGGACGAAAGGACACCACGTCGTTGAAGAGTTCGAGGGCGGCACGGTCCAGCTCCGGGTCCCCGCTCGCTTGATTGATCTCGGCCCATTCGACGGAGCCGCGTTCGTCGATCCAGAGGGCGACACGGACGGTGCCTTCACCAGGACCATTCCGGAACCTCCGCTCCAGGAAGCCCGCCACCTCCAAGGGGTTCTGGATCAGGATCCAACTCGAGGGAGAAAGGAGCTGGAGGTGAGGCCGGACCGAAGTGAGTCGGTCCAGATCGAAGCCCCCGGACTCGAGCGCCTCGAAATCGGGGGTGGCACGATCCGCCGCAATTCGGCGGGCGTCCTCTTCGGGATCCGGAGCGTCATCGGGGTCACCTTGTTCCTCCTCGAGCTCCGGGGCCGCTTCCACGATGCCGGGAATCAGCTCTCCCCCCTCGCCGAGCCGCTCGCGGAGGGCGCCCGAGGCATCCGCGAATTCCCAGTTCCCTCCTCCCTCCACCTCGTCGGACTCGGCTTCCTCGCTCGGAGTCGCGGGTTCCTCGACGGCGACCACGATTCCCGGGGGGCCACCGGCGTCGGAGGAAGGCTCGGGGAGTGCCACCCCTTCCATCGTGTGCATCGGCTCTGTGCCGGGTCGGGAGACCGGCTCCTCCGCTTCCCATATCGGCGACCAGAGAAGCAGCAGCGCGTGCAGAGCTACCGCACCCGTCGTCGACCACGACAGCCGTGCGGTCCATCCGTCCTTGAAGAGATCGTTCGCACTCCGGAACCGCCAATCCTGCGGATCCGGCCGCGGCGCTCGTATGCTCATCCTGATCTCCGGAAGCGACACGCCCGCCGCCTCGGCCGCCGGAACTGCGCGGGAGCCAAACGGGCCCATATTCAGGCTATCGCGGGTACAGAGGGCGCGCAACGGGCTTGCCTCCGCGACCGCGAACGGCGAGTCTCGGGATATCCCCTGCGCGTTCTCGGTTCGAACTCGCGCCCAACACCGGCACGGAAGCGCACTTCCCGATGAGGAACGCTCTTTCTCCCCTCCTGGCCACCGCCTCGGTCCTCGCACTCGTGACCTGGCTCTACCTCGGCGGAAGCGACACGGCCGGCGGGGGATCGTGGGCTCCCACACAGGACACGACTGCCGCTGAAGAGATGGGTTCTCGCAAGGCCTGTGCCGTGCCTCTGGCTTGGCGGGTGGGAAGCATCCATCCGGCCTTCGGCCTGACGAGGGAGGACGTGGAGGCAGCGGTATCCGAGGCTACGTCGCTCTGGGAGGAGGCGGCGGAAGCGAGCCTGTTTCGGTTCGATTCCGGAGGCGGATTTCCCATCCGCCTCGTGCACGACGACCGACAGGCACGAGGCGAAGAGCGGAGGCGCTACGAGGCGGAACTTCGCCGCGCGGAGGAGGAGATGGAGGCGTGGCGGGAGGAGCTCCGCCGCCGAACGGAGGAGCTCCAGGAGGCACAGTCACGCCATGACACGCAGGTGACCGCGTTCCAGGACCGGCTCTCCCGGTACAACGAACGGGTGCGCGAATGGAACGAGAGAGGGGATACCCCTTCGGAGGTCGTCGCAGAACTGCGGCGCACGGAGGAGTCGCTCGAAACCGAGCGAAGGCGGCTGCAGGAGCGGGCTCGTGAGATCGAGGAGGCGGCGCAGGCGTTAAACGAAGAGCAGGCGGAGTTCAATCGGGCCGTCGACGAATTCAACCGGACCTCTGCAGGTCTCGAGCAACGGTTCCCTCCCGAACGCGTGGAGTCGGGCGTGTATCGCGAAACGGTGGAGACCGTGAACGGTCGAATACAGGAGGTGGGGCGGGAAATTCTCATCTACCGCTTCGACGACCGGGACCAGCTCGTCCGTGTGATTGCCCACGAGCTCGGCCACGCTCTTGGTCTCGGTCACTCCCCGGTGACCGGTGCGATCATGAGTGAGGAGCACGAGGAAGCCTCGGCGGCTCCCCGGATTCATGCAAGCGACGTGGAGCTCCTCCAGGAGCGGTGTCCGGGGCTATGATGGGCGCTGAGCCATGGGCTCGCCTGGATGGGCAGCGTCCTCGCTTCCTCTACTGAGGCCGGGACGAGGACGTCCGAAGGCGAGCCCACGGCTGAGCGCCGGCAGCCCTTCCGGTCAGCTGTCCGGAGCGAGGAACACCGCGAACTGGAGGTCGCTGCACTCGCCGGGCGCGAGCTCCTCCACTCCGGGGGGGAGGAACTCCTCACAGCCACCCGCGAAGGTAGAGCGCTGCTCGGGTACCCTGCCCGGAATCAACGGGCCGTGGCTTCGCATCACGAGGTGGATCTCGGCGCCGGCTGGATTCGTGAGCCCGTAGTCCTTTCCCTCGACTTCCTCGAATGCTCCGACAAAGTGGTCGATGCAGCTGTCGCGTACCTCGCCCATGGTCAACCGGTCGTGGTACCTGGCCGTTCGATTCTTGCCGACGATGCTGCCGTCGGCATAGACGCACGACGGCTCCACTCCGGTTGGACCGTCGGGTCCATCGAACAGGTCCATCTCTCCGCAGGCCATCTGGCCCGCACCATGCTCGCACTCCTCCGGGTTGTTGAAGATGACCCACCAAAGGGTGACGACGTCCCTGTGCGGGAGCTCGGTAGTGTGGGTTCTGGTGCGGACGGCGTCGGCTTCCCTCAGGAGCCCGGCTCGGGCGCCTTCCACCACCTCCATGTCGGAGAATCGAATCACCTCAGCTCGGGTCTCAGCGGGAACGCCCAGATTCATCGCGGTCCCCTTCTCTGCCGTAAGTGCCTCACCGGCTCCAGCCGCGGGCTGAAGAGGATCGTTCCCATCGCATGCAATCAGCACCGCTGGCAGCAGTAGGACAAAAAGCATCCGCAAATTCATGGCCGCCTCCTCGTCACGGGTCCGTTGTGATCACGTACTTCAATCAACCATCCGACCGTTGATCCCATCGTTGTTCCCAGCGTTGGATCCCGGGAACCATTCCACATGGCTCATGCGTTTTCGAGGTGAACGATGACCTCGACCATCGAGAGGAGTGCGGGTCGGAGCCGCGGCGATCATTCCGGTCATGCTCGGCGCGATCTTCATGGTCCACTGGGGCCAATGGCATTTCATGGCGACCGAGACCCATCCCATGGGCGGGATGCAGTTTCAGGTCACCCTCCTCCTCATCCTGAGTTACCTCGCGTTGAAGGGGAACGGAGTAAACAGCGCAGGGATCGCGCGGGAGGAAATGGTCATGTCATTCGGGCCGGGGATTCACTCCTCGTGCTCGGCGATCGCTGCGATCAACTGATGCAGCGGAAGGGGCTCGTCCGACCTCAGGATCTCGGTTCCGTCCAGGCCGATCAGATGGAGACCGAATCCCCCCTCTTCCACCCCGAAGCTTTCACGGGCCCGCTCCGCCTCTTCGTGGGATATCGGACGATCTTCGGCAAAGGACGGGCCGTCTTCGAAGAGCCCGAAAAACGCGATCTTCGACGCCTCCAGGTCTCCACTGTCGTCATGCAGATAGATGAGTTGCTCCTCGTAGCGCACGTCCTGCGGGTCGGGAGCGAATACGAGGAGGACCGGCTGCTTGAGTTGATACTGATCGAGGTCGAGAGCCATGTCGCCGGCTCCTTCGATGAGGTTCTCGGGGGTCCGGGACTTCAGCCGCTGACCCCGGGATGGGATGTGTTCAGGGGCCCTTAGGGCTCCTTCCGCCCGAAGCTCCCGAGCCGAGGACTCACGAGGCGCTTGTAGTCATCGTACCTCAACCGTACGAGCTGGGTATGGGAGCCCGCGCTGAAGGCGATCTCTTCGTCCTCCTCCAGGGTTCGGTCCACGAAGACGGGGAGGTCGTAAAGGTTGCCGAAGGGGGGCATCGCCCCCAACTCGCTGTCGGGAAAGAGCGTCTCGAACTCCTCCTCCGTGGCGAGCTCGGCACTTTCCGCGCCGGCTACTTCCGCCAGTGCCTGAAGGTCGATCTGGTGGGAGGCGGGGACCACCGCCATAACCATCTCCCCATCCACCTTCACCATGACCGGCTTGGCCAACTCCTTTCCGGGCACATGGGCGGCCGCGGCGATCTCCTGTGCCGTATAGGCCTTCGAGTGGTTGATGGTGACGTATCGCACCTTCTCCCGGTCGAGGAACTCGACGAGCTGCGTGATGGGCATGGGAACCTCCGGGCTGAGAGAGGTGAGGCAGGGGTTCGTGCTCCGTTTCCCCTTGCGAGAACCATGCCGGTCACTTGCGGGAGCTGGTCGGCCGGGGCAAGGCGCGTCGCCGGAGCCTTCTGGTCGCCCAGCCTTGCCCGCTACCGGTCAGGGCTGAAGAGCTCCCGCACGTTCTCCACGGGTCGCGCCAGAACTGCGCGGTCGCCTCGCTCCACGATCGGGCGCTGGAGCAGCTCCGGGCTCTTCACGAGCAGGGAGAGGATCTCGTCGTCGGAGCGACCGTCGTCCGCGGTCACGCCAGCCGCGCGCGCCTCGCGCTTCCGGAGCACCTCGCGAGGACCCAGGTCCGCCTTTTCGAGGAGCTCCCGGAGCTTCTCCTCCTGGAGAGGCTCCACGAAATAGTCGACTCGCTCGAACGGGATGCCTTCCTCCTCGAGGAGCTTCTTGAGCTTGCGGCAGGTGGTGCAGGTGGGCTTTTCGTAGACGGTCAGTTCGGGCTCGAGAGTCATCTTGCCTCCTCGTTTGGGGTGCTGGAGACGTTCAGCGGACGGGCACTTCCCGGTCGAACTCGAAGTGGAGACTCGTCGCGCATTCCCGCCAGTTGTCGCGCAGGGTCTTCCGGCTCCCGGCGCCCATGTAGACGATGGCCAGGGTATAGCTGTAGCTGTCCTGCTCGTGCAGCTCGGAGAGATACATGCCCTCTTCGACCTGCGGATGGACGATGGTACCGGGAAACCGGTCGGCCAAGGCCTCGATCTCCGCAGAAGTCGGCACGCGGGTCACCCGGGCGTCCTCATAGGCACGGAGGAAAAACGCCGCCGCTCTCCGGAACTGTCCCTGCCGCATCGGAATTTCCGGGCGCTCACCCAGGGCGAGCTTGATCGGCACCTCGTGGTTGCTCGTTCCGTCGACCTTCTCGAACAGGTCGCTGTGGTGCTGAGCGACCCGCGTATTGATCTCCAGGAGCCAGGTGCGGTCCCGGGCCCTGTCCCAGAAGAACTCGATGTTGAATCCGGAGTTGTCGAATCCGATGTGCTCGAGCACACGGGTTCCAATCTCCGCCATGCGTGCCTGGACGCGTCGTGGCAGGCGGGAGGGATACTCGTAGCGCGCGAAGCTCGAGGAGTGGGGCACCCGTATGGAATCCACGGTACCGTGGAAGTGCACGTCCCCTTCGAAGACATACCCCTCCAGGGTGCATTGGCGGCCCCCGATGATCTCCTCGGCGATGCAGTGGTTCCCATCGACCTGGCTGATCTCGGTGGGCAGGGACAGCTGCTGGAGCACGAAGTTGAACGGCTCTCCGAGCTGGCCGATCTGCTCGCGGATCTGCTCCACGGCTCCGTCCAGAACGTGTCGGCTCGGGATGCGAAACCCGAGAAAGGACCCGCTCGACTTCACGGGCTTGATCCAGAAAGGGTAGGAGAGTTGGATGCGGTCCACGGCTTCGTCGTCGAAGGGGTCTACCGCGGTGAAGGTGGGAATCGCCTCGGGGACGACCTTCCTCTGTTCGACCCTCGCCCAGTATTTGTGCTCGCATTTCAGGACGCTTTCCAGCTCGGGTGCCCGAAGGCCGAATTTCCGGCACAGGATGGGCAGCATGGTGCTGATGGGGAAGTCGATGTATCCGGCGACGGCATCGACGCGCCCGGAAAACGCGCG
The DNA here is from genome assembly GCA_007121455.1 of Gemmatimonadota bacterium. Lineage (GTDB taxonomy): Bacteria > Gemmatimonadota > Gemmatimonadetes > Longimicrobiales > Gaopeijiaceae > SKKN01. The sequence continues at coordinate 226,947 of SKKN01000003.1, forward strand.
GAGCTCGCCTTCGGCCTGGCGAAGCATCCCCGGGACGTCGTAGTCGTGGGGTTCGTCGAGCAGGCCATGAAAGCGAAAGCGCTCAGCGCCCTGGATGCTCTCGAGCTTCTCCCGGTGGAACGGGGTCAGTCCGACGAGGAAAACGTTCTTCCGGCCGTCGTGTTTCTCGGGTGCTTCGAGTGGAGCGGTCACATGACCCCCTGGTCGGACGGAGGATGGATTCGGCGCCCCGCGACGAACGTCTGCCGGGGCTGAAGATCGGAGTCGACCAGCGTTACATCGGCATCGGAACCGATGGCCAGTCGGCCTTTCCGGTCGTGCAATCCGAGCACGCGGGCCACGTTTCCCGAGATCAGGCTCAGGGCCGCTTCGAGCGGCAGGATCTTCTCGCGCACGAGCTTCTGCCAGTCGCCGAGCAGCGCCCCGTTGCCCGCAACGCGCATGCCCACATAGGTGCCGCGCGCATCGAATTCGGGCAGGCTGCCGTTGCAGTCGGAGCTGATCGTGATCCGTTCGATCGGAACGCCGGCCTCGAGCAGCGCGCACACGGCGGTGAATGCGGAGTGTTCGTCGTCTCCGGCGTGATCATCGAATGCGGTCACGTCGACGCTCGCCCCGAACAGCTTCGCGTACGAGGCCGCCTCTGCCAGCAGCTCGTGGCGACGGTTCACATGGGTGGGGATGACCTGGTCCGGGGGGATCTCGGTCTCGGTGAGGAGGCGCCGCAGCGGCTCGAGCCCGCGCGTGCCGTCGCCCACGTGGAAATGACAGATTCCGCGCTTGCCTGCGAGCATCGCACCCACCCGCGCCTCGGATACCAGGCGCTCGAGCTCGTCCTGGCGTGGCTGACTCGATCGGTGGTCCGAAATCGCGATCTCGCCCACGCCGATGACCTCCGGAATCCAGGCGAGGTCGCGCTGGACATCGCCGGTGAGGGTCGGCGGCGGAACCCGGTACGCGCCGGTGTACATGTACGCCGCGATACCGTCGGCGCGGAGCCCCCGTACCTTTGCCAGGAGATCCGCGGGTGACCGGCTGACGCTGTCGGTGCCGAGCACTCCTACGACGGTGCCGATTCCCACCGAGGCGATTTCGGCTGTCGTGATCTCCGGGCAGCGAGTGCCGTAGCCACCTTCACCTCCGCCTCCCGTCACATGGACGTGCTGGTCGATGAAGGCCGGCACGGCTGTGAGATCCGGGGCCGTGACCGTGCGCACGGGCCAGCCCGGAGGTGCTTCGAGGTCGCTTCCGATCGCGGCGATCTTCCCGCCGGCAATCAGGATGTCCGTTGCATCCAGGGGTTCCGGAGCGAAGACCCGCCCGACGCGGAGCCTCGTCAGAAGGGGTGCGTCCGGATCCACCGGTTCGGTCATGGGGTGCTGCGAGTGGAGTGCTTGAACCCTCGCCCCTTCAACCGCTGCTTTGCATTCTCCAGGTCGTCGACGAGCAGCACCAGGAGCTCGCCCTCGTCCGCTTCATCGAACGCCCGGTCCACGGCTGCGTGTTCGTCCAACACGATCTCGACGGAACAGCCGCCGACCGATTCGGCGCCGTCCTGGACGAGCCCGGCCGCATCGCCCGGTTTGCGGCCCCGCGGATGGGTCTCACACACGAAAAGCAGGTCGTGCATGCCGGCCAGTTGCACGCCGAGCGCGGAGATGTCCTCGTCCCGGCGATTGCCGGGGGCGCTCGCGACGCAGATGCGGCGGTGGGCGGGAAGGCTGCGTACCAGATCGTCGAGGGCTTTGAGCGCCGGCACGTTGTGCGCGTAGTCGATCAACACCTTCACGCCGTCCGCATCGATGAGGTTCGTCCGTCCGGGGTTCTGGCCCGGAGTCGGGTGGAACGTCTGGAGTCCCATCTGGAGGTCCGCGATGCTGAGTCCCAGAGCATGACCGGCCGCGGCCGCAGCGAGGGCGTTCGCGACGTTGAAGCTCGCATGCCCCTCGAAGGTGATGGGCACGTCGGCGACTGGGATGACCTCGGCTTCTACGTGGCCCTGGCGCATGACGATGGACTCGTCGTGGACCGTGAACGCAACACCGTGGCCCTCCACATGCTCGCGCACCGGTTCCGAATCGGGGTCCATGGTAAAGAAGATGATGTCGCCGCGGGCCCACTCCCGGCTCTGCAGAACTCGCGGATCGTCCGCGTTGAGCACGGCTGTGCCCCCCTCGCGAACTCCGTCGACGACGACGGTCTTGCATCGGGCCAGCTCATCGAGTGTGCGGATGTCGTGTTCGCCCAGATGGTCGCTCGCGATGTTCAGCACCACACCGACTTCGCACTCGTCAAAGCCGAGCCCACGCCGCATGATGCCGCCGCGTGCGACCTCCAGGACCGCGTGCTCCACGGTGGACTCCCGCAGCACGGTCTGGGCTCCGACCGGGCCGCTGTAGTCACCGCGCATGATCACGTGGTTGTCGATCTCGATGGTGTCCGTGCACGCCATGCCGACGTTGCGACCGGAGTGGCGCAGCAGGTGTGAGATGAGGCGGACGGTCGTGGTCTTGCCGTTCGTACCGGTGACCGCCGTGATCGGGATGCGGCCGGTGCTCTCGCTGTCCGGAAACAACATGTCGACCACGTGCTTGCCGACGTCGCGCCCCTCACCATGGGTCGGCGACAGGTGCATGCGGAAGCCGGGGCCGGCGTTCACCTCGACGACACCTGCGGGCTGTCCTTCCAGCGGGACCGACAACGATTCGGCCAGCAGGTCGACTCCGATGATGTCGAGCCCGATCAGCCGAGCGATCCGCTCGGAGGCGTAGCGCACTTCAGGGTGCACGTCGTCCGTCACGTCCGTCGCCGTTCCGCCGGTGCTCAGGTTGGCCGTGGACTTGAGCCAGACGATCTCGCCGGTCGGGACCACCGTGTCCAGCGTTATTCCCTGCTGTTCGATCAGGCGGAGCGACTGTTCGTCCACATCGATCTGAGTGAGGAGGTTCTCATGACCGATGCCTCGCCGGGGATCCCGGTTCTCTTCGTCGACCAACTCCTGAAGCGTGGATGTTCCGTCCCCGATCACGTGTGCCGGACGACGGCGGGCTGCGGCCACCATCGTGCCGTCTACGATGAGTAGACGATGGTCTTCGCCCTCGAGGTGCTCCTCGACGATGACCGTTTCGTGGCGATGGTACGCCGCCTCGTAGGCATCGCGCAGCGCGGCATCGTCACGGATGTCCATGGTCACTCCCCGGCCGTGGTTGCCGACCAGCGGCTTGGTCACGACCGGGTAGCCGAGGGATCCTGCGGCCTCGAGAGCTTCCTCGACGGAGTAGCATGGCTGCCCCTGCGGGACCGGGATGCCGGCGTCCCCGAGGATCTGCTTGGTCCAGGCCTTGTCGTCCGCGATGCCGGAGCCGATCAGGCTCGAGCGATGAGTGATCGTCGCCTGGAAGCGCTCCTGTAGGTGGCCGTGGCCGAGTTGGATGTAGCTGTTCTCCTCGCTCAGACGGACATGGGGGATCCCGCGGGCCCGGGCGGCCTCCACGATCGACGCGGTGGACGGTCCCAGCACGTGCGTGTCCCGCACCTCTTTCAGCCGCGCGATGATCGCGGGCATGTCGATCTCGTCGCCGTGGAAGAGTCGATCCACCAGATCGACGGCTTCGCGACCGGCCGCCAGGCCGCAAGCCTCGTCACGGTATCGGTAGACTACATGGTAGATCCCGGGATCATACGAATCGATCGTCTTGCCGTATCCGACCGAGAACCCGATCAGGTTCTGGAGCTCGATCGCCACGTGCTCGGTGACGTGCCCCGCCCAGGTTCCGCGCTCGAGCCGCTCCAGGAAGCCGCCGGGCCGGCCGACCGAGCATCGGTGCTCCTGCAGGCTGGGAATGAGGTCGGTGATGCGATCTGCGATGCCCGGTACCAGGTGGCTCGGTCGCTCGTCGAGCTCCCCGAGATCGAGGCGCATGTAGATCGTCAGGTAGCGGCTGAAGTAGTTCGGGCCGCGGAGCGCCCTGAGATCGAGTATGTCCACGGTTACCTCATGAGGCCGGAACGGAGAGTGTCCGGGGAGAGATAGGTTCGTCCGTCGATATCGTATCCATGCCCGCTGATGAGTGCGTGCATGATGATGTTCTCGATCGCGATGGGTTCGTCCATCTCCAGGTCGGCGACGTTCGAGCTGGCCAGATTGCGGCTGTCGATCAGGATCACGTGTCCCGAGCCCAGCGCCTCCAGGGTCCGGTTCGGATGGATGATCACTGCGGCGTCCTCACCGAGGCCGACCCCGAGGTGCTCCGGGTTCGTGGCGCCGACCGCCATCAGTCGCGTGACCCGGCCCCGCGCCAGGAAATGGCTGTCGATGATCATGTTGTCCACGAACCCGAGGCCCGATGTCATCTTGACCGCGCCCTTCCTCAGCGCATCCGCGGAGCCGCCGTTGTAGATCATCGTCGTCGAGAGCGCCACCGCCCCCGCACTCGTTCCGGCGACCACTGCCCCGGCCATGAACCGCTCCCGGATCGCTCGGACGATGGCGGATCCGCCCAGCACGTTCGTCAGGCGCAGTTGATCGCCTCCGGTGAAGAAGATCGCACCGCTCCGCCGGATCACCTCCACGTGTTCCGGATCGGCCGCATGCTGCCGCGTCCGAATGCCCAGCGTCTGGACCCGGCTCGCGCCGAGACGGCCGAAGGCGGCCGCGTAGGTGGGGACCACCTCGTCCGGAATTCCGCTCGCCGTGGCGATCACCGTCACCTCCGTGTTGCCTTTCGGAGCCAGAGAAAGGACACGGGAGAGGATCTCGAGTTCGGATTCCTTGTCTTCGGCGCCGCCGATCGCGACGAGCCTTCCACAGGTATCGGGCCAGGGAGATGCCATACGGATGTCTTCGCCGCCTGGAAGGGGCAGCGGGTTTGGAGGATTCTATGAGTACCCGAAAACGAGTGTAACACTTCGTCGTCGAGCGGGCCGGGGGGATGGAGGAAGCGTGGGGGGGAGAGGGCCGCGACCGGTGGGGCACCGGCCGCGGCTGAAGGTCACGGGCGGGCTTCCAGCACCATGAAAGCGGGTGTCTCGGTAGCCCTCCGGAACCGGGTGAAGCCGGCCTCCTCCACCACACGTCGCAGTTCCGCTTCGCCGGCCTGCGCACCCAGCGCATCATGTCCTCCGCCCTGGGACAGCGCGCTCGGGGTGCAGACGAAGGTCGACACCGAGTAGAAGGTCCTCCCCCGAACGCTTTCGCCGAGCTCATCGTCGGTGCAGGGCTCGGTGAACATCCAGGTGCCGTCCGGAGCGAGGGCGCGTCGGATGTGACGGGCGGCGCGGACGGGCCCCCCCCATTCGTGGAGGGCGTTGAAGACACAGATGAGGTCGTACTCTCCTCCTCCGAAATCCTCGGCGCCGGCGACTTCGAAGGTCACCCGGTCGCCGACCCCCGCCTCTGCGGCCGCCTCGCGGGCGGCGACGATCGAGCCCTCATGATAGTCGAAGCCCACGAACGTCGAGGCCGGGTATGCCTCCGCCAGCAGGATGAGCGACGCGCCGTACCCGCATCCGATGTCGGCCACCCGTGCCCCCGACACCAGCTTTTCCTCCACCCCGTCGAGGGCCGGAATCCAGTTGCCCACCAGGTTGGCGCGGTAGACCGGTCCGAAGAAGCGCAAGGTGCCGGAGAACAGGTCTGAATGATGCTCGTCCCATCCGATTCCACCATCGTCGGTAAACGCCTGTCGCACGCGCTCGGTATCCTTGTGGACCGAGCTGACCACGAGGGCCCCCCCTGCGACGAAGGTCGGGCTGGAAGGGTCCGCCAGACAGGCGGCCTGCTCCGGGGTGAGCGAGTACTGCTCGCGGGCCGGGTCGTATTCACAGTACGCGCTCGCCACCTGGGCGTTGAGCCATTCGCGTACGAGCCGAGGCTGACAGCCGGTGGCCTCGGCGAGCTCGTCGGCGGTCTGGGGGCCGCCTTCCGCCAGCGCCCGGTAGAGACCCAGTTGGTCCCCGACCACCACGGTCGCCGCGTGCATGGTGGCGGCCTGATCGGCAGCCCATCGCTCCATGAATGCCTTGAGTTTGTCCTGATCGAGTGCCATTCTCGTATTCTCCCTATCGGGCCGGCTCGATGTTCTGGTTCACGTGGAAGAGGTTGTCGGGGTCGTACTTCGCCTTGACCCGTTGAAGCCGCTCGAAGTTCTCACCGTAGGTGGCGCGGATCCGCTCCCCGCCCTCCTCCATCATGAAGTTGATGTAGGCTCCACCCTCGGTGTGCGGATGCAGGGCCGCCCAGTAATCGCGTGCCCACGTGCTGATTCGGTTCCGGTTTTCCGGCTCCGGGTCTACCCCCGCGATCACCATCGACCACCGCGCGTCCCGGAAGCTCCAGGCGGTCTCATCGCTGCCGACACGATGTACGGCCCCGTCGATCGGGTAGAGGTGCATCGTCGACTTGGCCGTGGGCACCTCGCCGAAGCGCACGTGCTCGGCGATCGCCTCGTCGCTCACTTCCCGGACGATGTCGCCCTTCCAGTACCACTCGTCGCCCGGACCGTACAGGGCGTCGAACATCCCCTGCAATGCCGGATACGGCATGGGCCCGACGAGCTCGAAGAGTGGGTCGGCCACCTCCCGCGCCGGCTGAATCACTTCGTCGGCAGCCTCTTCCGGACCCGTGCAGCACCACAGGAGGCCGCAGACCTTCCGGCCATGGATCTTTTCCGGGAAGGGGTCTCCGGCGGGCACTTCGGCCGTGAGGTAGAAGGCATAGACGTCCTCCGGGGCCTGGGGAAGCCACTCCCGGTACCAGCGAAGCGTGGTCTCCAGCTCCTCGATGGGCCAGAACACTGGCCCGGCGACCACGGTGCTTACCGGGTGCAGCCGGTACTTGAACGAGGTGACCACACCGAAGTTTCCGCCGCCGCCGCGGAGGGCCCAGAAGAGATCCGGGTTCTCGTCCTCGCTCGCGTGGACCAGACGACCGTCGGCCAGCACCACGTCCGCGCTCAGCAGGTTGTCCACGGTCAGCCCGAGCTTGCGGGTCAGGTAGCCGTGGCCCCCGCCGAGGGTCAGTCCGCCCACACCGGTGGTGGAGATCACCCCACTCACCGTCGCCAGGCCAAAGGCGTGTGTGGCGTGATCCACGTCCCCCCAGGTGCAACCGGCCTCCACGCGCGCGGTTCTCCGCTCCGGGTCCACCCGAATTCCCTTCATGGGCGAGAGGTCGATGACGAGCCCATCGTCCACCGATGCGAGGCCGGGGCCGTTGTGGCCTCCACTACGGATCGCGGTGTCCAGACCCTCCTCGCGGCCGAACCGGACGGCAGCGATCACGTCTCCCACGTTGGCGCAACGGGCGATCATCCGGGGCCGCTTGTCGATCATTCCGTTGTAGAGGCTGCGTGCTTCGTGGTACTCGGCGTGGTGAGGCTCGATCAGCTCGCCCCTGAGCTGGTCGGAGAGCTGTTGGATGGTCTCGGTTGCCGGCATGGAAGCTCCTCGTGGTGGCGGCCGCGGATGCGGCCTTCGGTGGTGTTCCGTGTCGGGCACCTCTGGATCGACGGTCAGGAGCTCATGGCTCCACGAGCTCTCCGGACCATACCCGCTCGTGCTCGAGCCTCGCCTGCTGTAAGGCGTCGCGTACCGCACCGGCGTCCGGCGCCTCGAACTCACAGATGAGCCGGCGCCGATCCCGCGACATATGGCTCCGAATCCATCGGACCCCACTTCTGTCGAGACAGGGCGAGAGGCGGGCGCCCAGTTCGCCGAAGGTCTCGTCGGTGAGGGGTGGGTCGAAGCTGCGCTCGAGGATCACGTGTGCCATGGTCGATCTCCTTGGTGCTCACGGTGATTTGAATCACGATGCGGCCCCGGCGTTGGAACCGGCGATGTACTCTGCGTTGGTATTCTGGACGGGCCCGGAGGATGGCCCTCGTCCGGCCTCGCCGGCGCCCGGACCGAGAAGGGTCACGGGGTCTTTCCCTCCGCTGCCGCCCAGGCTTGCTCGATGCCCACGCGGGCTCGGCGTGCAAGGCGATGCTCCGGCTGCGTGATTTCGGGTGTGTTCAGGTGGCGGGCGGCGCTCTCCAGGTCACCCTCCATGGCGTCGCAGCGCGCCCAAAGGGCCCGGGCCAACGCCAGAAGGCTGGGCCTCTGCAAGGTCCGAGCGACCTCCAACGCCTCCGCAACCCTCGGGCGAGCAGCGTCCACATGTCCCTGCTGGAGCTCCACTTCCGCCGCATACGCCTGTACGTGCCCGATCCTCCAGAGGCTGTCGAGCTCCCGGAGGTCGTGGAGGGCTGCGGTGAGCGCATCCATGCCTCCCGGCCCGTCCTGGGTCAGGTTCTCGCCGATGCGGACCCGCTCGCCGGCGATGGCCCCGAGCCCCCGGGCGAATGCCGCCTCCACGGCGTCGTCCATCTGTTCGGCCAGCTTCTCCGTTTCTCGGGCTCGCTCGCGTGCATGGTCGGGCTCGCCCCGGTCCAGCTCCACCATGATCATCCGCGTCATGGCGGGCAGCTCCCACCATCGGTCCTTGTGGCGCCTCCCCAGACGGATCACCTGCCGAAAGTCAGCGGAGGCTTTCTCCAGTTCTCCTTCGTAGTGGTGTAGGAGCGCCCCGGCCAGCGCGACCACGTCGATCTCCTCGCCGTGCTCGGCGGCGAGCCTGAGCGCCTCGGAACCGAGCCGACGCGCTTCCTCGGGAGCCTGATCCAGAAGGAGGAGGCAGGTCGCGGTTTCAGCCAGCGTTCGAGCGGCCGTAGCGGGCTCTCCATCCCTCCCCGCCTCCGCCGAGAGCAACGAGTTGCGTCCCGCCTCATCGTATGCTCCTCGCTGGTACTCGAGCTCCATCAGGCACGCGTGGCCGCGGGCCACCGCCTGCCTGAGCCCCTGCCTTCGGGCCTCTTCCGTGACCTGGCGTATCCGCGCCTCGAGTCCTTCGGGCCGCCCGGCCTCCATGCTCCGGAAGGTGTGGAGCTGCAGGAGACGGATCTCGAGGGGGATGCGAGCCTCGTCGGGAAGCGTCGCGACCTCGGACAGGCCACGCTCGACCATGGTTGCCGCCTCGTCGAAAGCGAAGACCCAGAGGCATTCCTCGGCCGCCTCGACGTACGCCCCCGCCGCGACCTCGGACAGGCCGCCCAGCTCCGCGTGATGAGCCACGGCCCCCGGCATTCGACCGCCGCTTCGGTCGGCGGCATCGAGCGTGCCGGCGATGCTCCGGTGGATCTGGCGGCGCACCGGCTCGGACGGCTGGCCGTATGCGGCCTGCCGAAGGAGGGAGTGCGTGAAGTCGAATCTGTCGGCCCCCGTCGCCCGGAGGATGCCGGACCGCTCGAGGGAGCCGATCGCCTCCACGATCGCGTGGGTCGGCCGCTCCACCACCTGCACGAGCGTAGGCACGTCGAAAGCGCGTCCGAGGGCGGCCGCCCAGGGGAGGAGGGAGCGGGCGCCGGGCTCCAGGCGCTCCAGCCGGTCACGAAGCTCCTCCTCGATGTTCGCCGGGGTGCGGTGAATGCCTTCCCGCACGGATGAGGCCACGGCCAGCGTAAAGAGGGGGTTACCCTCGCTGGTGGCGAAGATTTGTGTGGGATCCAGCTCGGCATCCACGGCGTGGACCAGGGTCTCGGTATCCGAGGCATCCAGTCGCTGGAGGAGCACCCGGACGAGGCGGTCGGTCTCGTCGAGTGACCTGAGCATGCGGGCCACCGCGGACCCGGAAGCGATTTCCTCGCCTCGGGCCGCGAGGGCGAGCACGAGGGGAGTGGAGGCCAACGTGCGGGTCACGTAATGGAGGAGCGCGATCGAGGACGTGTCGAGCCACTGGATGTCGTCCAGGACCACGAGGCCGGGCGTCCTCGCTTCCACGACTCGTCGGAGCAGACGGGCCACGGCATCGAAGAGCTGAGCCCGTTCGGCCGGCCCATCGGGATCGGGCTTCGATCCGGTGTGTTCGAGGAGCCCGGACAATCCGCTACGGGTTTCCCGGTCGAACGCACCTTCGGGCACCTGACGGAGCATATCCGCCCAGGGCCCGTACGGACGGACCGCCTCGGTTTCGAACACGGGCCCCGATAGGACCCACCCTCCAGCCGCCCGCACTTTCTGGACGTATTCCCGGAGGAGTCGGGTCTTTCCGATCCCCGCCTCGCCGACGACGAGGGCCAACCCTCCAGCTTCGTCGGAGAGCGACCGTTCGATGACCCACACCAGCGACGTCAGCTCGCTCGTCCGACCGACCAGGGGAGGCTCATCGTCTTCGGGCGCCGGGAGGTGTTCAGGGGAGGGAAGCTCGGCCAGGGCCCCGGCAAGGCCATCCGTGCCGTCGGGATCCGTCGAGCGAGCCACCTTCGTCGTCGGCACCGGGCGGGGTTGGGTCCTCAGCCGGCGGCGAGCCGATCGAAGCTCGTCGGAAGGCGGGACGCCGAGGTCTTCCGAAAGCATCCGGCGACATCGCTCATACAGCGCCATCCCCTGGTCGACCCGTCCCGCTTCTGCCAATAGATCCATCGCCGCGATGTACGCTTCTTCGGAGAAGGGGTCGAGGCTCAGTCGGGAGAGAGCGTGGGACAGGGCTTCGTCGGGGTCGTTCCGGAGTCGACCGGCGAGGGTCGCATGGATCGAGAGGCGCAGGTTCCGGAGGCGCTCACGAGTGCCGAGGCACCAGGCCTCATATTGGTGGCATCCCGGCACGTCGAGGCCTTCTGCGAAGTCTCCACGAAAGGCGCGGATCGCCTCGCTCAGTGCCTCGGTGGAGGCGGCTGCGGGATCGCCGGAGACCACCGACTGCACGCGGTGGAGGTCCACGTCCACCGCGTCGACAGCGAGCTCGACCTGGTTCCGACCGGCGCAAATCGGCCGGCGCTCCCCGTCATGCACCACGCCCCGGAGCTTGGACAGGGCCCACCGGAGCCCCGCCCGGGGGTCGTTCACTTCCGGCCAGAAGAGGTCGCACAGGGCACCGCGGGCATGAGGGCGTCCCGTCACCGCCAGGTAGGCCAGGAGGGCGCGGGCTTTCTTCGACGGAGGCAACTCCAACCGAGCATCACCGTCCAAGACCTCGAGTGGGCCCAGAAGGCGGATGTGAAGCTGAGGAGGGGTCATCGATCACCTCGTGCCCCAGTCGGTCCAGGGCGGCGACGGATGAGAAGGTCGGCACCGAAGGCGTTGGCTCTCTCTGGTACTTATAAGATCTCCACGCAGCGCAGGCCACAATCCACCGCCCGAGTGGTGCTTCCGCAACGCCTCGCACGGACCGTGGCCCGCGTCCAACAGGTGATTCCCGAAGCTTGTTGGACCTTTGGAAGGCACGAATTTCGCTTGGAAGCTCAACGAGTTCGTGGCCGGATCACTCCCCCGGGGGAGAGCCGGTCCCAGATCGGGAGTCGAGGAGGTCCTCATCCGCCTCATACGATGGTTCGATCCGCTCCGGCGGAGGAAGAAGGAATTTTCCGTCCGTGCATTCAGGCGGGGGGACGAGGTCGCGATCGTCGATCTGTGCATCGCGGCGCAGCGGAGATATGGCGGCCACATTCCCCGTTCCGTTTCCTTCTGGACCTGGAGCATCCTGAAGCGGCCTGGGATCTCTCCCGCAGACATCCTCCTCGTGGAGGCCGAGGAGGGGATCGTCGGATACGGGGCGGTGAAGGGGGATGGAATGGTCCTGGACTGGGCCATCGATCCATCCCTCACTCCCCAGGAGCAGGGTCGTGCGGCAGATCTTCTGGCCCGTGCCCTGGAGGAGCGAGCTGCGGCCCGAGGAGCCGAGACGTTCACGGTCTCGTGTGTTTCCGCGGAGGATCCAGCATCCCGCGCGCTCCTGGAGGCGGGCTACCGCACGGACGAAGCGGAATCGATGACCGTGGCGGTTCTGGACCCACCGGGGCTCATCGCCGCGATTCTCCGGGCCCGAACCGGCCCCAAGTGGGGAAGTCCGGAGTCGAGGATCCTTTTGCAGCTTGCTCCTGGTGGGTACCGAGTGAATCCATCCCCACGGATCGGCATCACCTGGTCTGACGAACTCGCGGTCACGGAAGCGGATGATGAGTTCCGGCCGACCTTCGTGATCGACACCGATCTTTCCTCGCTGACCGATCTGATCTTTGCCCGTGTGGCGGTCGGATCGCTCCTCGAAGCGGGGAGGGTTTCCGTCGAGCCAGAGGCGGCACGGCCCTCAGGTCTTGAATTTCTTCAGTTGCTCGTGCTTCGGAGCCCTTGGCACATCCCTCCAGCGGACATCCAGTGAACTCTCCCATCAAGAAGTTCAATTCGAGCAGGCGAAGTACGGATGCGGAGCCGACCGGGCAGAACTCCGCGGTGATTCGTGCCTACAGTCCGGGTGACGAAGTCGGAATCTGCCGTGTGATGGCTGAGTGCCACCCCGGGACGTGGCACGAAGACTCGATTCCGGAGTGGCGATGGAAGTATGCGGCGCGCCCCGCCTCCCTCGAGGAGGACGTGCTCGTTGCGGAGGCTGGGGGAGAGATCGTCGCGTGCTTCCATTCCACCATGCGGGTTCTCAAACTCGAAGAGGGCTTGCAGATCCCCGTCAGCTATAACGGAGACTGGGCGGTGGTGAAGGCGTTCCGGGGCAAGAATCTGACGGGGCCGGCGTGGGACCTCACCTCCTCGATGCAGAGAGACCGCGGGGCCCTCATCCGCGTCGGGTTCGCAACGGAAGAGGTCAACGAGAAGTTCTACCGCAAGCGCTTCGGGTCGGTCTTCGTTCCATCGTCCACCGTCCGGTTGCGGCGCGCGATCAGCCGGGCTCCTCTCGAGGGCCGGGTCCAGGAGCTGGGCGAAAAGGTCCTCGCCCATCCAGGCATCCGCTGCGCGCTCCGCGATCGGCCGTGGTCGGTGAAGTTCGAGATGGAGCGGATGCCCGCGTTCAGCGTCCACATGAAGGAGGACGGCTTCACGCTCCTCGGAGGTGACGGAAGAAAGCCGGACCTGAGGGTGAGCGGCTCGTTCGCTCCCATCGCAGCCATCCCCGACGGCCCGGGCGCGGTGGTTGCGAGCGTGGCCCGTGAGTTAATGTTCGGTCGCCTCCGCATACGTGGCCTCGTCCGTTCGAGCCCTCGGCTGATCGGCTGCTTCATCACCGTCGTACGGAGGTGGCGGGCCTGTTCGACCCCTTCCGAAGGAGGAACGATGACCGACGTACAGACCCTGCGGAAAACGATCGACGAGGTGACCCTGGAGCTCGTTACGGGAGACATCGCCGCCCAGGACGGGTTCGACGCGGTCGTCAACGCCGCGAACGCCGAGCTCAGGACCGGAGGAGGCGTCGCGGGTGCGCTCCACCGCGCGGCCGGCCCGGGCCTGGAAGAGGAGTGCCGATCGCTCGCCCCGATCCGGCCTGGCGAAGCGGTGATCACGTCCGGGCACGGCCTCCCGAACCCGTGGGTGATCCACTGCCTCGGCCCCGTGTACGGACAGGACCGCCCGGAAGACCAGCTTCTCGCCTCCTGCTACGAGGAGGCGCTACGGCTCTGCGAGGAGAAGGAGCTCACGTCCGTCGCCTTCCCCGCGATTTCCACGGGTGCCTTCGGCTATCCACTCATGGGCGCCGCCCGCGCGGGGATCGGTACGGTGCTCGAGGAGCTCCCGAAGCTGGAAAGCGTGCGTCGGATCAGGTTCGTGCTCTTCGACGACCAGGCGCTCGATGCACATGTGCGGGTCCTCGAGGAGCTGTCGGGCCCGAAGGGATGAGAGCTCGCGCGGCGTTCGACTTGCGGCGGGGTGGTCGGGGGGACAACGTGCAGCGAAGCCGACCGATTCGGACCGTCATGGGGCTCGCCGGGTATGAGCCGCCACCTCCGTCGGGCGGGACGAGAACCGGAATGATGGATGACCGGACCGTCGAGGGTGATTTTCCGGCCGCAGCTTCGCCGTGGGTGGGGCAGGTCGGCATCGGGATCAGCGGACTCCGATGTTCTTTTTTTAAAGAGGTTCGTGAGTGATGAAATCCGTGAAGCTGCTTTCCAGTCTTGCGCTCGCCATGGTGGTGGTCTTGAGCGCCTGCGGTCAGGATGACGAGCCCGAAGTACAGGGCGAGGCACCGCAGGGCGAGGCTCCGGCACCTGGGATGCAGGGTGGGGAGATGGATCCCGAGATGATGGAGCTCATGATGGAGATGCAGACCATCGAGCAGGAGCTCGGGCCCATCCAGCAACAGGCACTCGAGGACGAGGCGCTCGCCGAACAGCTCGCCTCGGTCCAGATGCAGGTCGATCAGGCGATGCGGGAGGAGGATCCCGAGCTCTTCGAGCGGATCGAGACGTTCGAGGCCGAGATCGCTGCCGCGCAGGAAGCGGGCGATGAGGAGCGGCTGCAGGCTCTGGGCCAGGAAGCGCAGGGACTCCAGCAGTCGATGCAGACGGTCCAGGCGTCCGTGCTCGAGCGGCCCGACGTCCGGGAGCCGGTCGAGGCGTACGAGGAAGCGCATCGGGCGCGGATGATCGAGATCGATCCGGAAGCGGAGGAGCTGCTCGACCGGGCCGAGGAGATCATGGAGAGGCTTTCGGCAGGGTAACGTCCGACGGAACCATCGGGCGCGGCCGTTCGCTAGGAGGTGTGACCGATTTCCTGCAGGGGGCATTGACGCGGTGACGGGCACCCGCCCCTTCACGACGGGTAGGTGGTGCCCGGAGGATTGCGTCGAGTAACGACTCTCCCCTAAGCAAAGGAGGAAAACCGATGGGTTTCGCGCTGACGGACATGCAGGTCGAGTCTTCGGCATTCGAGCGCCATGGACGCATCCCCAGCAAGCACACGGGCGAGGGGGAGGATACCTCACCGCCGCTGGCGTGGAGCAACCCGCCCGAAGGGACGAAGTCGTTCGCGGTCATCTGCCACGATCCGGATGCTCCTCTCTGCAAGCCCGGCAGTTACGGCTTCGTCCACTGGGTTCTCTACAACGTGCCGGCTTCGGTGACGAGCCTGCCCGAGGGCGTGGGGGAGAAGTTCACCCTGGGGCAGACCGACTTCAACAAGGCAGCATACGGTGGCCCGATGCCGCCGGAAGGGCACGGCCCGCATCACTACTTCTTCTGGGTCCTCGCCCTCGACCGGGAGTTGGAGCTGGAGCCGGGTCTCACGATGACGGAGCTCCTCGAGCAGGTGGAGCCGCACGTGATCGGAATGAACCGTCTCGTGGGCATGTACGAGCGGGAGTGACCAGGGCCCGGGCCGTGCCATCTGCGCGGCAGGAACCGGACGCGTAGATTTCTCCACTTCGAACAAACGCCCGCTCGGGATCACCGACTGGAAACCGCTCGAAAGGAGAGGGTCACGATGGTCACACGACGCGAATGGTTGAAGCTGACGGGTGCGGCCGGCGCCGGACTCGCTCTGAGCCCTCTCCTTCTGGAAGGGCTGGTGCGGCGGGAGGTGATCACCCGCGCGATTCCCGCGAGCGGGGAGCGGATTCCGATCGTGGGGCTCGGGAGCTCCGCCACGTTCGCGTCGGTGGCTTCCGATGGGGATCGGGACCGGTTGGGCGACGTGCTCCGCACCCTCGTGGAGAACGGCGGTACCGTCTTCGATACCGCACCGGGATACGGGGGCGGCGTGTCGGAGAGAGTCGCTGGAGAGCTCGCGCGGGAGCTCGGCCTCTCGGACCGGATCTTCTGGGCGACGAAGCTCAACGTCGCGCGCGATGGGAGCGCGAATCCGGCTCAGGCGCGCCAGCAGGTCGAGACCTCGTTCGAGCGGATCGGAGAGCCCGTCATCGACCTGATCCAGGTCCACAACATGGGCGATCCCGCCGTCCAGCTCCCGATCCTCCGGGAATACAAGGAGGAGGGGCGCATCCGCTACCTCGGGATCACCACCACCTTCGAGCGGCAGTACGACGAGCTCGTGGAGGTCATGCGGAACGAGCCGATCGACTTCATCGGCACGGATTACGCGGTGGACAACCTCCACGCCGAGGAGACGATCCTTCCGTTGGCGCAGGAGCGGGGGATCGGGGTGCTCGTCTACGCTCCCTTCGGACGGACCCGCCTCTGGAACCGGGTCGAAGGCATCGATGTGCCGGAGTGGGCCGCGGAATTCGACGCCGAAACCTGGGCGCAGTTCTTCATCAAGTTCGTGGCCGGCCACCCCGCGGTCACGGCGGTCACTCCGGCGACGAGCCGGGCGGAGCACATGCTCGACAACCTCGGCGGCGGCATGGGGAGGCTTCCGGACGAGGACACCCGCCGGCGCATGGTCGAGTACGTGGAGGGGCTGCCGGCCGCCTGAGCCGGGTCGCCGCGTCGAACGCGAGGAGCGAGAAGGGGTCGCTCAGCGCCGGGGAGGGCCGGGGTCGAGCTCCGAGCCCGACGCCCCACACTCGGTCTGCCCTCCGATCAGGTCGACCCGCCCGTCCTCCGCCGTGCTCTGGGCATCCTGAGCGTCGCGCGGCCGGGGCGAAAGGGAGATCCACGCCTCCTCCTCCGCGTCCCAGACTTCGACCTGGGGCGTGGAGGACGAACCGGTCGGGCGGCATTCCCCACCGATCGAGACCGGGAGAGCACCGAGCCCGAAGGTCGCGTCCACGCCCTCGCCCGGGGGAAGGGAGATCGAGGGCGCCGCGCTCCAACGGTCCGTCGCCGGATCGTATACGGCATGAGCCCGGATCCCCCGGGCTTCGCGCCTGGCGGGCGAGTCGACGTGTCCGCCTGCCTCTTCCTCTTCCACGTGCAGTGCGGTGTCCGGCGTCTCAACCGGGTCCGACGTTCCAGTCGGGTCCGGTGCCTCGGCGGGGTCCGACGTCTCGGCCGGCTCCTGGTCCTCCCATGTCCCCGTCGCGGGATCGTAGACCTGAGGCATCGGGGTCGCCTGAGCCTGCGCGACCACGGGAAGGATCAGGAAGGCAGGGAGTAGGAGGAGGGACGAGGCGAGTCGCCGTGGGGTGCGTACGGACATCATGGCCTCCAAAGGAATGGCGAGGGCGGACAGAACATGACCGAGATCCATACCCGAGAAGCGAGGGAAGAGGACACGGAAGAGATCCGGGCCATCTTTCAGGATACCTACGGGGAAGCCTACCCGTTCCAGGACATCTACGATACAAGCTGGCTCAAGCGGGCCATCTTCGGCGACCACATGCTGATGGTGGTGGCCGAAGATGCGGATTCCGGATCGATCCTCGGAACCGGATCGGTGGATCTCGACATCGGAGCCCATTCGGACCTGATCGGTGAGTTCAGCCGGCTCGTGGTGCATGCGGATGCGCGGGGGCAGGGGGTGGGGAGGGCGATCATGCAGTACCGGATCGAACTGGTCCAGGAGCGGCTCCACATGGGGCTCGCGAACAACCGAACGACCCATCCGTACTCGCAGAAGATCTCAGAGAAATTCGGCTTTGCGCCGGTCGGGTTTCTGCCGCTGAAGCATCGGATCGGAGATCGCGAGAGCGTGGCGGTTTTCGCACGGCACTTCGGCCTCGCGCTCGAGCTGCGAAAGAATCGTCCGAGGGTCGCTCCGCTCGTCGCCCCCATCGCCCAGGTCGCGATGAGCAACCTGGGGATGGATCCGGATGTGGTCGTGGATGAGTCGACCGCGGCCTATTCGTCGGACGCCGATTTCGAGCTCTCCGAGTTCGAGGCGGAGGGCATGCCGGATCTTCTCCGGATCGAGCGGGGTCGCGTGCGGGAGCGGGAGGTCTTCGGCCCGATCCGGCTACATTACGGGTTCTTCCAGCTCGCGGCACGGGAGGCCAACTATCTGGTGGCGCGTCGTCCCGGCTCCCCCCGCGAGGCGATCTCCGCCGCCCTCGGTTTCCTGCACGATGAGCTGGAAGGGACGATCCGGGTCTTCGAGCTGATCGCGGCGTCCGATGAAGCGATCCGTCACCTCTTCGAACAGCTCCTCGGCCGCGCTCGTGATCTGGGGGTGGAGTACATCGAGGTGGATGTGAACGCCCAGGCGCCCCGTCTCCAGCGGACGCTTCTGGAGCTGGACTTCCTCCCCGCGGCATATGTCCCGGCGATGGTGTTCCACGAGGTCGAGCGTCTCGACGTGGTGAAGATGGTGCACCTCCTCGACGCGGCGAGCCCCGACCGGCCGGAGCTCATCGACACGATGGATCCGGTCTTCGACGCGGTGATGAAGGGGTTCCGGACCCACGCGGTCCTCCCTCGACTTGCCGCGAGCATGAAGGAGCTCCTGATCTTTACCGGGCTCACGGATGACCAGGCCCTTCGAGTGGCCGGAGCCATGTCGGTTCGGGACTATCGAGTCGGGGAAGAACTCTTTGCATGGGACGAGTCGGCTGAAGAGCTCTTCGTGCTCATCGAGGGCGATGTGGAGGTGGTATTGCCCACGGGTTTACGGGTGGGGAAGGTCGGTCGGGGAGAGGTCGTGGGAGAGAATGCCATGCTCGCGCGTACCCCGCACAGCGCGTCGGTCCAGGCCGTGAGGGCGGTGACGGCCGGTGTCCTCACCCGAGAGGGCCTGAACGAGCTCACCGAGCGGCGCCCGGATATCGCCGTCGTCCTCTACCGGAATCTGGCGAAGGGCCTCGGGGAGAAGCTGAGGCAGGCGGATACGGAGCTCGACGGGCAGCCGTAGCACCGAACTCCGGGTCGGTCGCTCGGCTACTTCTCCGGTCGGCTTTCCAGCTCGAGCGTATAGACATGGTCGCCCATCTGGGACCGGTCCCCATCCCCTGCCACCGCCGAGATGTGGAGGACCGAAGCCTCCTCGCCGGGGGGAGGTGTCCAGAGGACGGTCCACTCCGCGGCACCGGGCGAGGTGAGCTCCGTACCATCCAGGCTGTGCTGCGCGAAGAGAATGGCGCGCTCCTCGATGATCCGCACCCGCTCCATCTCCTCCTCCGGGACCTCGAGCGCTCCCGCCTGCGTCGTATCGTTGGAGAGGCGAACCGCCATCTGGAAGCCGGCGACCTCCATCTCGGACTGCGTCAGGCGCACGGTGATCCGGTGGGACTCGCCGGCTGCGATGCTCTCGGGAAAGCCGGTGACGGAGAGCTCACCCGGACCCTCGTTCTCCGCACCGTCCCAGTGGCATGCGAAGCAGGAATCCTCCCCGAATCCTCCGGTCACGCGGGCGGGCGGGCCATCTGCGAATGCGTAGGTGCCGTGCGAGGGGAGGGTGAGGTGGGCGGGGGTGGACGCCGCGAGGGAGGAAGCCGACGCGTCCGGAGACCGAGCGTGTTCTCCCACGATCCCCACGACACCGAGGACTCCCAGCGTCACCGCCGGGAGCCCTCGGTACAGCCGTCTGGAAGTCGGGCTCAATGATCCGCAGCCTGGACGAGGAGCCGACCGACCTTGTTCGCGTCCGTTCCGAACCACATCGCGCCGGTGCGGTCGTCGAACATCATGTGCCGGATCGTCTCGCTGACTGCGTTCACGGAGAAGAACTGCTCGCTCCGTGGGTCGAACCCGACGAGGTGCTTGTCCGGGCCGGACTGCGAGATCCAGAGGCGATCCTGATCGTCTCGCGTGAGCGCGTACGGCCGAGAATCCTCGCCTCCCGGCATCAGGTACTCGCTCACCTCGCCGGTGGAGGGGTCGATTCTTCCCAGATAGCCGCGAGCTTCATCCCCATACCAGACGTAGCCATCGGAAGTCACTTCGATCCGCCGCGCCCGCGAGCTCTCCTCCGCCTTCTCGAAGCGGGTGATCTCGAGCGTTTGCGGATCGATCCGGATCACCTGATTCGTGTTGAAGAGTGAGACCCAGGGGTTGCCCTCGTCGTCGATGACGATGCCGTAGGGGCGGCTGGGCTCCGGATGTGGGGTCACCAGCTCGTACTCCCCGGTGGCCATGTCGAGACGACCGACTCGGTTCGCCTGCTGGGAGGTGAACCAGATCCCTCCCTGGCCGTCGAAGATCAGGGTATGGGGGTCCCTCGCTTCTCCGGTCATGAAGATCTCGGTCTCGCCGGTGGTGGGGTCGAGCTTTCCGATCCGACCGTTGCGGTTGCCCGCGTACCAGACGAAGCCGTCGTCATCGACCAGCAGGTTGTGGGGGTTGGTGCCATCCTCGATTTCGTACCGGCGGAGGGCCTCCGCTTCCGGATCCAGGAGGGCGATGTAGTTTCCGGCCTGCCCCACGAACCAGACGATGCCGTCAGGAGCCACATACGGATCCCGCGTTCGGCCGCCCCATTCCACATCCCATTCCTCCAGCGCATCCGCGCTGCCGACCGAGGGCGTTTGCGCCACAATCAGCTCCGGCACTGCAACCGCGGCTGCGAGCAGCCCCACGAAGAGCATCCTCATTCTCGAACCTCCCTGCACCAAGGCGAAAACGTGTCCACGAGTCGGTCATCCATATCCAATATGACACCCGGCCCGTCGCAACCGTTAGGCCCGCCTCCGGGCCGACGCCGCGTCGCGGGTCGTGGCTATTGACGTCGCCGATCTTTTCCACTACTCTCCGGCGTGGTAGAAAGTCGGTCGCATGCTGGCGGCCACCAGAGACGCGAAGAAACGGACCTGGGTGCACTTGACCCGGGTCCTTTTTTTCGTCCTCGACTACCAGCGCCGATTGCGGGGGCGCGATCTTTCCCGCAGAACACGAGGTGCTCAGACGGTACGGTAACGGCCGGACTTCGATGACACCGAGGAAGCAAGGGAGTACGGTATGCGTACCAAAGGGACTGTAAAGTGGTTCAACGACGCCAAGGGCTTTGGATTCATCACGCCTGAGGACGGGTCGAAGGACTGCTTTGTCCATCACAGCGCCATCCAGGGCAGCGGGTTCAAGTCGCTGACCGAAGGCGCGACCGTCGAGTTCGACGTGGTCGAGGGCCAGAAGGGTCCGGCTGCAGAGAACGTGACGCCGAGCTGACCTCGTTCAGCTGAGCTCCCGCGCCGGGCAACCGGCGAGGGAGTGAAAAAAGCCCCTTCCGGCCTTGTGCCGGAAGGGGCTTTTTTCGTGTCGAGAGCGGCGCGATTCCGCAGGCGGCGCCCTCAGGATCACTGACTTGCCCTGTGCGCCTCCGCAACACTACTATGCCGATGCAGGATTCCTCAGGCCTCTGCGGCTGCTGCATCTCCAGCGAGCGGGGTCGTATGACCCGATCGCAATTACTGAGCCGGGGGCCCGCTGATGAATGTCCGTGCCCGCCTCATCCTCACCCTCTTCACGATTGGCCTGTTGTTCGCGGTCCCGGCGACGTACGCCGTCGATCGGCTCACTGAACTCCGCGATATCGCGACGGATCTCCGCCTCCGTCACGCGGAGGCGTACTACGCGCTCGGACAGTTCCACGAGACGCTCACTCGGACGGACCGATTCCAACTCAGCTTCGTGGTGACGGAACATCCTTCCACCCGGGACGAGGTCCTGCGTGCCCTGGATGAAGCGTCCCGATTTCTGGCTCGTATCGAGGGGGGCGGTTATGGCGACGCAATGGACCGATTCGGCCTCGAGGTCGATTCACTGCTCGCCGGCAGTCACGAGTTGATCGCATTGGTGGAGACAGGGCAGCGGGAGGCCGCATCTCGCTTCATCGCAGAGGAGCTGAGGCCGATCCTGGACGGTCTGTCGTCGGCCGCGGAAGAGGTGGCTGCCGTGATCGACGAGCGAAGCGGGGAGGAGGTACGGCAGGCGCAGGCGATCAGCGAGCAGGCGGCGGTGGCGGTTCTGATCGGGCTCCTGCTCGCCGGCCTCGTAGCTCTCCTGGTCGGAGCGTGGACCACGGGGGCGATCACCGGTCCCCTCCTCCGCTTGCGAGGTGGGATGGCGCAGGTCGCAGCGGGCAGCTTCACCGAACCTGACGATCTCCCGGAGGACCGGTCGGACGAGATCGGCGACTTGACGCGGTCCTTCCTTGCGATGACGCGAAACCTCGCGGAGCTGGATCGGCTCAGGGCGGAGTTCATAGGAGTCGCCAGCCACGAGTTGAAGACACCGATCCACGTCATCGGCGGCTATGCCCGGCTGATCGAGGACGGGATGCTCGGCGAGGTCGATCCGAAGCAGCGCGGTGCGATCGCGGCGATGCGCGAGCAGGCTGAGAACCTGGACCGGCTGATCACGGAGCTGCTCGACCTGAGTCAGATCGAAGCGGGCCGCTTCCCCCTGCGCTGGCAGGAGCTTTCGATCGACGCCCTTCTCGAGTCCGTCGAGGCAGCTTTCACCGTGCTCGCGCGCGAAAAATCGATCGAGCTCACGGTGGAGCGTCTCCCGGGGCTGCCAAAGTCCTTCTCCGGCGATCCCGACCGGCTCCGAAACGAGGTCCTCGGCAACCTCCTTTCGAACGCGCTCAAGTTCACACCGGAGGGCGGAACGGTCTTCCTGAGGGCGGCCCCCGATGGTCATGGGGGCGTGAGAATCGAGGTGAAGGACTCAGGAGGTGGCATTCCCGAGGAGTCCATCGCGCGCATCTTCGAGAAGTACTACCGGGTGCGCCCCGATGGTCGTCACGCAGGCTCCGGCCTCGGCCTCGCGATTGCCCGCGAGGTGGTGGAGGCGCACGGTGGGGAGATTGGCGTGACCAGCCGGATCGGCGAGGGCACGACCTTCCATGTGCGGCTTCCGGCCCGGGCTGGGTCGCGCGATGAGGTTGGTGTCCATGGGGGCCCGGCGGAGCCAGGAAGTCTCCTCAGGGCCCGGGGGCAGACGGCGCGCCGTCTTCGCGAGTGATGCGCTCGAGGAGGTTGGGCTCGACCGGCTCGACCAGGTGACCGTCGAAGCCCGCGCCTCGTGCTCGCTACTTGTCCGAGTCCTGGCCTCAGCCCATGGCGGGGCCCGGCGGGCTGCGCTGGAGGCTTCCCGTTGGGTTGATCCCGATCCCCTCGCTGGGCCGACCGCGTTGCGCTTGCTGGCCCGACCCCCGATCCCCCGTTCGGGCTGATCCGAGGAGCGGGGTCGGATGATTTGACGGACTGCCATCCAACGAAGAACTTTCGGAGATCTGCGACACCCCTCAGGCCCGCGATCCCCTCGCGCGGCGCCTGCCGGCACCGGCACACCGACCGGTTCCTTTCCCGACGCGGCGGTCCTCCCACGCTCGGCTGCGGAAGGTGCGGAATCGCGGCCGCCACCTCTACAAGGGAGACGCTACATGTGGAAGAAGGACGAAGCACCCGCCAAGACGCCTGCGACCGGACCCGAAGATCCGGGGCAGCCCCAACGCTCGCCGTCGAGGAAGCCCTCCGTCGAGCAGGCCACCATCGGCCGTTCCATCACGATCAAAGGTGAGGTGACGGGAGAGGAAGACCTCCTGATCCAGGGCCGCGTGGACGGCTCGGTCAATCTTCAGCAGCATACCGTCACGGTGGGACCGGACGGCGTGGTGCACGCGGACATCGCGGCGCGGGTCATCACCGTGGAAGGCAGCGTGGAGGGGAACCTCCTCGCCGATGAGCAGGTCATTCTGCGTAGTTCGGCCCGGGTGGAGGGCGACATCGCGGCACCGAGGGTCGCGCTGGAGGACGGCGCGGGCTTTCGCGGTGGAGTGGACACGGGTGAGGTCGCCGCGAAGGGACGGCAAGCCGGCAGTGAGACGTCGACGCGGGGGGGAAGCGCGTCGGGTTCTGCGTTGAAAGGGAAGGATGGGCGTGCGTCGGGTGACGCGGGGGCCGGAAAGGCGAAGAACGCCACCGATCCTGCGACCGAACCGGCCAAAACGTCGAAGTGACCTGGCTTCGCCGGATCGGCCGGGCCTCTCCTCCGGCTTCCGAAGCGGCGGGGGAGAGGGTTCCGCGGTCGACCGAACGGGCGTCACCCGGGATCGCCGCACTCCTGGAAGGCATCGCCGAGGACCGAAGCCACTCCGTGCTCGACCTGGGCCCGGCGGCCGAGCACAGCCTGCGGGTGTACAGCCGCTTCGCCCGCCGGATCCGATTCGCTGGCTTGCTCGATTCGCTGTCGGAGGGATGGGAAGCGGCCCGAAGCACCGTGCCCCCTCAGCCGGAGGCTCCGTACGACCTGCTCTTCGGTTGGGATGTCCTCGGCAGGCTCCCGCCCGACGTGCGTCCATCGCTGGTGGACTGGCTCGCGGAAGTCAGCGCCCCGAACGCGCGTCTGCACGTCGTCTTGGCCGCCCCCGAAGTCACGGAGATCCACCCATACCGCTTCAGCCTCCTGGAGGTCGACCGGATTCGCTGTGACCCCACGGGCCCGGCGCGGCCTGCGCCCTCCCATCTTCTTCCGGCCGAGGTGGAGAAGCTCCTGATGCCCTTCCACGTGACGCGCGCGTTCACGCTGAAAGGAGGGCTGCGGGAGTATGTGGCGGTTCGGCGAACTCCTGAAGCGGGCGGCTACTGAGGTGTGACCTCGGAGGTTTCCGGCAGGGTGAGTGCCGGGCTGCTGGAGTGTGGTAGGATCGGTGTGGGGTGGGGGGCGGGCCGAGGGGGGCGGCACCATTCGTGGGGCTGGGGGGCCAGCCGAGGGGGTTCCGGGCCGCATGGGCTCTGGGTCGCGTAAGTTCCGGGCCACGTGGGCTCCGGGCCGCGGTCCGGGGCTGCGGGGGGGCCGGGAGGACCCCGGAGTCCCATCCTGCTATTCCCACCTTTGGATCTGGCGCATGTTGGGGCGTCCCGGCCCCCTCTCGATTTGGGTGCTCCCACGCTTTCCGCGGAGTCTGAGTACACCTCGGCCACCTGCTGCTTTGCCGATGACCTCCAGCCTGCCCCAGCCCCGCCCTGCGACGATTCAGGACCTCCCGAAACCGCGGGTTATATTTCGGTAACGCAAGGCAGGACAAGGATTTGCAACTACCGAACCCCGGCCTGGAGAGATCCTCGTGAACCATCTCGCCCCCGCCCCCCTCGAGTCGCAGCAGAATGGCCTCCGGAAGGCTTCCAGGAGGAGCTGGCCCGAGCGCCATGTGCGCGAGCCAGGACGCCTGCTACCGAAGATTCCCGGACAACCTGTTTCAGCTGAAACAGATCGTCGGTTCCTGGTTCGAGAAATCGCCCCGGGGTACGAGAGAAACGACACCCTTTCAACTCGTGCCGATGTCCAGGAAGGGCTGGAGGAGCTGGAGGAGAAGATCATCGTCCTTGCCGCGCACATCCACGCGGCAACTCACCGGCTCCTCACCCTCATTGCCGCGTTCGATCGCCGGGGCGGCTGGAAGGCCGGCGGCCACTTAGACTGTGCCGACTGGCTTCATGTTGCCACCGGGATCCAGCGAAGCACGGCCCGGGAGAAGGTCCGCGTGGCGCGTGCGCTGGAGCGATTGCCGCTGGTGGCGAAGGCGATGTCCCGCGGGGAGTTGAGCTTCTCTCGGGTCCGGGCGATCACCCGCGTCGTCGACGACATCGCTCCGCCCTCGATCGGGGAAGCCGGCGCCGAAGCGGATGCCGCTGACGGGGTAGCACCGGACGCGCCGGGGGCTGAAGACACCGAGGTCCGCATCGATGTACGGGCCGACCTCGAGGTCTCGGAAGGTGCTGACCAAGCCCCCACCCCGGAAGCCGAGATCCTGGAGTATGCTCGCAAATGCACCACGGCCGAGCTGGAGAAGCTGGTGCGGAGTTGGAAGCTGACGAGCCGGGGAGACGAGCAGGAACAAGAGCGGCGCCGTCACGCCTCGCGCCACTTCTCCATCGCCCCCGACGGGGACGGGATGTACATGATTCGGGGTCGGGTCGACCCGGAAGTCGGGGCGATGCTCATGCGGGCGGTGGAAGCGGCGGGTGATGCCCTGTTCCGTGCGGGGGAGGACTGGGCCCCGGAGGGGGGGCGGAGAGGCCCGCGCACCCGAAACATCAGCTCGCGGCAGCGGCGTGCGGACGCTCTGGGTTTGTTGGCCGAGCGGGCTTTGGCGGCGGGGTTCGGCGGAGCGGCGCCGGAGCAGGCCGAGCGGGCCGAGCAAGCCGCGGAGGATGAGGGGGAGGAGGGTGAGGCGATGCAGGCGGGGGAGGGAGGGGACGGCGAGGGCACGCCTTCCGCGCTCTCCGGCACTCGGGCCGAACGGTACCAGGTGGTGATCCACGTGGACGAGCAGACTCTCCGGGGCGAGAACGAAGAGGGCTGCTCCCACCTCGAAGATGGGATGCGTGTTTCAGCTGAAACAGTCCGGCGCTTCGCTTGCGACGGCAGCACGATCACCGCAGTCCGCGACGGGAATGGGGTCGTGCTGGACGTGGGTCGAAAGACACGGACCATCCCTCCAGCTCTCCGTCGGGCGCTGGAGATTCGGGATGGGGGATGTCGCTTTCCCGGGTGCGGCCTCCGGTTCACCGATGCGCACCACATCATCCACTGGGCTCGGGGTGGCGAGACCAAGCTCTCCAACCTGGTGCTGCTCTGCCGGTCGCATCATCGGGCAATCCACGAGGAGGGGTTCCGGGTCCGGATGGGAAGGGACGGAAGGCCGCGGTTCTCCGATCGCACGGGTTGGCCGCTGCCGAGCTCCGCCCCACCCGCCCGGCTCGGGCCCGATCCCGTGGAGCGCCTCGTGGAGGAGAATCAACGTCAGGGCACGGACCCGGACTGGCGTACGCCGTCAGCCTCGTACGAGAGGGCGGGGGACGTGCCATGGGAACTCGAGGCGCGGGCGCGGGAGGCGCTGGAGGCTCGACCACGGGGGATGCTCCAGGCTCGGCCGCGGTAGGCGCACGAGGTCGGGCCGCGGTAGGCGCACGAGGTCGAGCCGCGGTAGGCGCGCGAGGTCGGGCTGCGGTAGGCGCGCGAGGTCGGGCTGCGGTAGGCGCGCGAGGTCGGGCTGCGGTAGGCCCTCGCGCTCGGACCGCGGGATGCTCCGCAGCCGCCGCTCAGGTTTTTGCTTGCGTTCTGTTCAATGCGTGACAATCCTGGAGGTAATCCTGCAAAACCCCAACTCAAGGAGGCCCCTATGCCGAAGTACATCATCGAGCGGACCGTCCCCGGAGCGGGCAATCTCTCTCAGGATGAGCTACGGGAAGTCGCCAAGAAGTCGTGTTCCGTGCTGCAGGGCGACATCGGAAACGGCTATCACTGGGTCCAGAGCTACGTTGCGGGCGACAAGATCTACTGCGTCCACATCGCCCCGAACGAAGAGGCCATTCGCGAGCATGCCCGGCGCGGTGAATTTCCGACCGATAGCGTCACGGAGGTGAGCGCCGTGATCGATGCCACCACGGCGGAAGGCGCCAGGGCCTGAGTCGAGCAGGCGCCGGAAAGACCCATTCGACGAGGCCGGAGCTCAGGTCTGGGGAGGCCGGAGCTCAGGTCTGGGGAGGCCGGAGCTCAGGGGCTCGCGCACGAGGAGCGCGAGAAGTAGAAACCGGTACGGGCTCAGCGCGGGAGGGGCTCAGCGCGGTCCGGGCTCAACGGGGAGGCGCTGCCCGGAGCCGCGGCCCGGACCGATCGTGCGCGAGCCCCCCGTGCGCGAGCCCCCCTCTTCAATCAATCGCCCGCAGGCGCGAGCGCTCCTGCCTCCTGGCCGAGGTGCCCTCGCTCGACGAGTGAGACGAGCGTGTCGCGGACCGTATCCTCGAGTGGCCGGGGCTTCACCCCCAGCTCCTTCCTTGTCGTGTGGTCGTCGCATAGAGCCGTTGAGGACACGACCCGAACGGTCTCGGCGGCAACCGGCAGGCGCCATGGTGAAACGCGCTGGAGCATATCGGCGGCGCCGGCGAACATACGCGCTAGAGAAGCCGGTGCGGACATGGTGCGGATTGGGCGGCCCGTGATCTCATCCACAACGGCGAGCACCTTCTCGAAGGGCGGGGACCTGCCTGTCGCGAGGTAACGGCGGGGGCCGAGGCCCGGCTCGAGCGCGGCGACCACGACGCGCGCCACGTCTCGGACATCGACCGTAGGCACGATGGAGTCGCGGACGAGGAGACGCAGCCGCCCGCGCAGGTAGTCCTTCACGATCCGGTCCGTCTCGCCGTGGTAGGGGTCGTGCGGTCCCCAGATCATTCCGGGCATCACGCTCACCACGGGCGCCCCTCGCGTTTGCCACCCCCGCGCCACCCGCTCCGAGTCGGCTTTGGAGCGCGAGTACGGGCCACATCCCTCGCCAGGCCGGCTGTCTCGCGTCATCCGCTCTTCACGAGCCGGCAGCAGTGCGGTGTAGCTCGATACATGCAGGATGGGGTCGAGCCCCATCTCTCGAGCTTTGCCCAGCACGAGGCGGGTGCCGCCGACGTTCGTGCGCTCGATCTCCTCCGCCCGGCGTGGGTCGAGCGTATAGACGGACGCGGCGTGCACCACCGCCTCACAGCCTGCGAGGGCTGCCTCCACCGACGCGGCGTCGGTTACGTCCCCGCTCACCACGTCGTCGAGCGCCGACTCGGGCACGTCGAGGGGGGCCAGGTTCGGCCCGACCCGTTCGGCGGAACGCACGAGGAGGCGCACCTCATGACCTGCCTCCACCAGGGCAGCCACGGCATGAACCCCAACGAACCCCGTTCCACCGGTCACCAGAACACGCATGCCTCTCTCGCATCGAGCACGACTTTCGAGACGGATTGCGGCCTCCCGCCCTCCATCGCTATCATGGTGGAGCGGCTTCTCTGCCGCAGAATTTCCGTTTTCGTCCTCCCGCGTGCCCACGAACGGGGGAGGAAAGGGCAGTCAAATGGGTGAACTCATCCCCCGCGCCCCCCGCGGCCAGTTGGCCTCACCGGTCGACCTGACTCTTCATGACAGAGAGGGCCCATTCCGGGGCACGTCCGTGAACATGTCCACGACCGGGATGCTCGTGCGGCTGGACGAGCCGATCCCGAGCGGGGCCACCGTCCGGTTCGGGGTCGCGCTCTACGAGGGGATCGGCGAGGTCGTCCGCTCGACGGAGGTGGACGAGGGGGGTGCCTTCCTGGGGATCAAGTTCAACTCGATCACACGCAGCGCGCAAACTCCCGGACCCGACCGGAACGCCGCCGCGGCTGCCGGACTCCAGTTCGGCGACGTGACGAGGCAGTTGCTCAGCAGTGGAATCGCCTTCGCGGACCTCGCGCACGCGCTGGGCGAATCGCCCTCCAGGGTTCGCCGCTTCCTGCTTGAGCCATCCAATCCCCGCTACGTGGAGCCGCCCAAGGATTGGCGATCGAGTCTGGCGCCCCTCGCGCGGGAGCGGGGGGGGAAGCTCGACCGGGTCGCCCGGCAGCTCGAACAGGCCGCGCCGGAACTTCACTGACCTTCCAGCGCTTCCCCGGACTCCTGCTCGACCCCGGTGAGGGTAGCATTCCCCCTGAGGAGCAGGTCCGCGGCTTCTGCGTCCACCGACGCGGAGAAGAGGAAGCCCTGACCGAACTCGCAGCCGAGCTCCAGAAGCCGGTCGAGCTGGGTCTGGGTCTCCACACCCTCTGCGATGGACTGCATTCCGAGGTCCCGGGCGAGGGACAGGATCGCGCGGACCACCTCTCCCTCCCCTGAATCCGGGCGGTCCCGGTCGGTACCGAGCTGGCCGACGAGGACCCGGTCCACCTTGAGCGTCCGGGGCGCGACGTTGTGGACCAGGGCGAGCGAGGAACGTCCTGTCCCGAAGTCGTCGATGCAGGTCACGACGCCGAGCTCCCGCAGGGCGGCCAGGGTGCGACCGAGCTCGTCCTGCTCTTCGGTGAGGATCTTCTCGTTCAGCTCGAGCTGGAGGCGGCCGGGCTCCATCCCGGTCTCTTCCAGGATATCCCTCAACCGGTCCACGAAGCCGACGTCGGCGATTTCCGTCGCCGAGACGTTCACGCTCAGCTTCAGGGGTGGGTCGAACGCAAACGACTGCTGCCACTTCTGAACCTGCTGACACGCCTCCCGGAGGACCCACTCTCCAAGCGACAGGATCAGCCCGGTCCGTTCGGCAAGGGAGATGAAGTGTTCCGCGGGGAGGAAGCCTCGTTCCGGGTGCTTCCACCGGAGGAGCGCTTCGAACCCGAGGATCCGGCCGGAGCTCAGCGCGACGAGGGGCTGGTAGTGGAGGGCGAACCCGCTCTCCCGGACGGACCGGAGGAGCTCCGACTCCATGCGGAGGACGGAGAGCGCCTCCTGATGGAGATCCTCGTCGTAGATCCGGTAGCAGGACGAGCCCTCCTGCTTTGCACGGTACATGGCCGCGTCCGCATCCTCGACCATCCGGAGCGGCGTGTCGTATCCCGTGTCGCTCAAC
Organism: Gemmatimonadota bacterium; assembly: GCA_007121455.1. Classification (GTDB taxonomy): domain Bacteria; phylum Gemmatimonadota; class Gemmatimonadetes; order Longimicrobiales; family Gaopeijiaceae; genus SKKN01. The sequence goes on from SKKN01000003.1 coordinate 256,899, forward strand.
GCGACCCCGATGCTCACCGAGATCTCGACACTCCGCCCGTCGAAGGGGAGCGGCTCCGCGACCTCGGCCTGGATCCGCTCGGCGACGGTGATCACGTCCTCCACGTCGTCCACGAAGTCGAGAAGGATCGCGAACTCGTCTCCCCCGTAGCGGGCGACGGTGTCTCCGGGCCGGACCGAGCGCTCCAGCCGCCGCGCGAATGCTCCGAGGACTTCGTCGCCGAAGACGTGGCCGAGGCGGTCGTTCACCTCCTTGAAGTCGTTCAGGTCGAGGAAGAGGATCGCGAAGCGGTAGTCCGGGCGGTTCCGGGCTCTCTCGATGCAGCGCTTGGCCCGGTTCAGGAAGACGGAGCGGTTCGCGAGACCGGTGAGGTGGTCCGCTTCGGCTCGCTTGAGCGCCTCTTCGGCCTGTCGCTGCCGGCCGAGGTCCGTCTGGATGTGGACGAAGGGCGCCGGCCCGCCGGTATGGTCGTGGATGGGCGCCGCAGTCCATTTGATCGGGACGCTGCTCCCATCCTTCCGGTACGCCGTAACCTGCTCGGATACCGCCTCTCCGTCCTCCATGGCTCTCCGGATCCGCTTCTTCGCCTCCGGGTCCGTATCGGCGCCGATGAGGATGTCGATGGGCTGGCCGAGTACCTCCGAGCCCTCGTATCCGGTCATCTCGAGGAAAGCCGGACTCGCATAGAGGATCGTGGCATTTCCCTTCGCCACGATGCCGGTGGTGACGAGCACCGCCTCGCGGATGTTCCACCGTGCGGACTCCGCGAGAAGGCGGTCCGGGCTCGCGGCCGAACGTTGGGAGAGGTCCCGGACGAGGCTCCCGAAGTAGCGAGCCCCGTCCGACTCCCACGACGTGAGGGTGAGCTCGATGGGAAAGGCGTCCCGGTCCCTCCGGAGCGCTTGAAGCTCCATGGTGTGGCCCCGGATCCGGGCCTCTCCTGTCGCGAGGTAGTCTTCCAGGAGAGCCTCTTCCACCTTGAGGTGCCAGTCCGGGATATAGGTGGAGAGGCGCTTTCCCACGGCCTCCTCCGCTCTGGACCCGAAGAGCTCTGCGGCCGCCGAGCTCCAGGAGACGATCTTCTCCCCCTCGTCGGTGACGACCAGCGCTTCCGGGGCGGCCTCCTCGAGCGCCCGGAGCCGACGCTTCGTGGCCTCGAGCGTCTGCTTCATCCGCTTCACACCCAGGATCTCTCCGAGGCGGACGCACGCATACTCCAGGGTCCGCAGCATGCCGGCGTCCGGGTCCCCGGACTCGGGCGAGGAGAGCTCGAGCACCGCCAGCACGCGGTCGCCCTCGCGCACCGGTACGGCGAACCCCGTTCGGATGCCCAGGAGGTCCTGCCCTCGCCGCTGGAAGAAGTCCCGTCCGCCGCCGAGATCGCCGGCCCGCACCGCGTGGCCGGTCTCCCACGCCTTGCCGGGGAGGCCGAGGCCCTTTCGGAACCGGATCGCCCGGGCGCCCTCCGTGAGCCGCTGAAACCGCGGCGCATCGTCCATGTGCCAGATCCCCGAGGAGGAGAGGTGCTCTCCGGACGAGTTCGGGATCCAGACATGGCCCACCGGCCAGCCGACATGCCGACAGATCTCCGCGATGGCCCTCCGCAGTACCTCATCCTCACTTTCGCCTTCACCGGCGGCTTCGAGCTTCGCGAGCAGGTCGAGTAGGCCCTTCTCCTGGACGACGGGGGGGGGGGCGACGGCCGGCGGCGCAGCGGCCGGGGTGTCGCCGCCGGTCGGAGCCCGATCACTGTCCGCGGAGGGAGGGCTCGCGTCGTCGGCCCCCACTGCGCCTCCGGTCGCCCCCGTTGCCTCGGCCGCCCGCGCCGCTCCTCCCGCCGCGTGCGACCGGATGGGCGAAAGGGTGAGCCTCGAGCTCCGGGCGGCCTCGGCCGAGACGGGCTTGCCGTCCAGGAGGAGTCTGGGATGGAGGTCGATCGCCTTCAGCACGACGTCCGCCGGCACCTCCTCGACGGGGTAGAGGCAGAGCAGTCCGAGGTCGAGCTCTCCGATCAACTCCTCGAGCTCGGTTTCGAAGCGGAGAAGCGGCCCGGGGTCATCGAGGCGGGCAGCGAGCGCCCCGGCTTCGAGCACGATCCGGATGCCGGCGTACCCCTGCTCCGAACTCGCCTCCACCGCGTCGCGCACGAAGGCCAGGGCGTCGGCGGTCCGGAAGCGGCCGGAGGGCACGAGCGTTCGGTCGACGCTGCGAAGCTCGAGGTCGCCCGCGGCGAGATGCCGTCCGGTCTCGATCCCGTCCTTGCGGAGGAACGCTTCGATCTGGTCCGGCGGGTGCTGGTCCCAGAGCCAGAGGAGCCGCGCTCCGTCCTCGAGCGTGCGCTGGACGAACCGGGAGGTGACACGCCGGACGTCCTTCTCGTCCCGGTGGAGGCAACAGGTGTGGTCGCCGGGGCGCTCGCCGACGTCGCTCCCGTCGTCGGGGAGGCTCACCCCCGTATCGGTCGCCTGGGCATCGGATGGGTGGCCATTCCGCTCACGTGCCCCGGTCACATCGCCCCGAACGTGTGGATACGGATGCCGTCGCGGCCGAGTTGAGCCTGCTCGAGCGCCGAACGCGCCCGGCGAAGCACCACCTCCGGCAGGGGCTCGTCGCCCCGCTCTACTCCCGCGATCGTGCAGATGCCGGCGGCGAGCCCGACGGTCCCGAGCCCGGCATCTCCTTCACGCTTCTCCTCGAGGGCCTCGAGGAGGCGCTCGGCGAGGCGTCCCGCCCCTTTCTCATCGATCCCCGGCGCGACGACGACGAACTCCGTCTCGCCGGTCCTCCCGATCGAGTCCGAGAGGCGGGTGGTCGACTTCATCATCCGGGCGAGGGATCTCAGCGTTTCGGGCTGCTTCCCGGAGCCTCCGTTCGCCCCTTCTTCCGCGAGGGCATCCACCAGGAGTCCCGCTGCGGCCGCCTTCACCCTTTCGTCACTCGGGGCTTCGTTCGAGGATCCGCTCGGGGCGCTGTCCCCGCTCGAGATCTCCTTCCCGGTCGGGGCCATGATCACGAGGGAGAGATTCCGGCCGCTTCGCGCCCCGTCGGCGACGACTTCCTGAACCCTCTGGAGCACGCCCTGAAGGTTGTAGAGCCCGGTCAGGGAATCGACCTGGCTCGCCGCGACGAGCGCATCGACGTCCCGCTTCGCGGCCAGATAGCTCTCCACACGGGTGAGCAGCTCCTCCGCGTCGTAGGGAGGCGAGAAGACGTCCCACATCCCGCTCCTGAGATGCTCGATCCGCTCCCGGCGGCCGATCGCCTGCGTATGGAAGGCGATGATCGGGGTGCTGGGTCGGACCGTGGGGAGCGAACGGATCTGCTCACAGACATCCGTGGCGCTCATGTCCGAAAGGCGGAGCTCCGTCATCACGATGTCCGGCCGGATCTTCGAGGCGAGGGCGACACCCTGCTGACCCGTGTACGCCCTCAGCACGGCGTGCCCGCGGGGTTTCAGGATCGTCTCGAAAGCCCGGGCTGCCCATTCCTCACCGAGGATCACGAGGATCAGCGCCGGCCCGGATTGATTCACGGAACCCCCTCCCTGAAGTCGAAGTCGCTGCCTTCCAGCAGCCGAGGTCGAGCGCACGGGTGGCATGCAGGAATCGTGCGCGGCCTCGACACCTCGAGCAGGTGCAGCCGACACATGCTCTGCCGACTTCCTCTTCTCCATGCCGGCCCCCTGGGAGAAGCTTCCGTGTTGCCGGTGCGCAACCGGCAGGTTGCAGTCTCGCAACGCGTGGGTGCAAATAAAAAGAGACTCGCTCAAGCGAAAAGAAACCACGTCATGCGGGCCCCGGAATGCCGGCTTCGGACGAATCGAGCACGAGCGCACGGGCGCGCTCCGCTTCGACCGGTCGGGAGAAGAGGTACCCCTGGGCATGCCTGCAGCCCATGCGGAGGAGGTTGGCACGCTGGATCTCGGTCTCCACCCCTTCCGCTACGGCCTCCAGGTCGAGGCCCCGCGCGAGGGTCAGGATCGTCTCCACCATCTCGCCCGTCGTCCCCATGTCGGCTTCCGAGAGTCGGCCCATGAAGCTCCGGTCGATCTTGAGCAGGTGCACCGGCAGGTCCCGCAGATAGCTGAGCGACGAGTACCCGGTGCCGAAGTCGTCGAGGCAGAGCTTCACGTCGAGCTCGGCGATCTGGGCGAGCGTCTCCCGGACGGCGGCCGGGTCGTCGAGGAAGACCGTCTCCGTGATCTCGAGCCTGAGCGCCTCTCCCGGGATCCCCGCACCCTCGAGCGCCTCGCGCACCACGCTTCCGAAGCTGGGAATGAGGAGCTGGCGGACGGAGAGATTGACGGTCATCACCAGGGACTCGCTTCCCAGGAGCTCGGCCCTCCACTCCGCGATCTGCCGGCAGGCTTCCATGAGTGCCCAGTTTCCGATCGGGACGATGAGCCCCGTCTCCTCCGCTACGGGGAGGAACTGGTCCGGCATGAGGAGCCCCCGCTCCGGGTGGTTCCACCGAGCGAGCGCCTCGAATCCCACGATCCTCCGGGACTCGAGGGCGACGACGGGTTGGTAGTGGAGCACGAACTCCTGGCGCTCCACCGCTCGCCTCAGCGCCATCTCGGTCGCGAAGCGGGTCACACTTCCGGTGCGCATCGAGTCCTCGAAGACGAGGCCGCCTTCGAGTCCCTCCCGCTTCGCATGGTCCGCGGCGGTCTCCGCGTCCCGGAGCATGTCCTCCGCGCTCCCGTACGTCGGCTCGCTCAGCGTGATCCCGATGCTGGCGGAGACGTAGACGTCCTCGCCGAAGACATCGAACGGCTCTCCCAGCCCCTCCCGGATCCGCCCGGCAACCACCGCCGCCTCTTCTCCGCCATCGAGGTCCATCATCAGGATGCCGAACTCGTCCCCCGCGATCCTGGCCACCGTGTCCTCGGGTCGCACCAGGTTCGAGAGCCGCTCCGCGACGAGCACCAGGAGCCGGTCGCCGGCGCGGTGTCCGAGCGAGTCGTTGACGAGCTTGAAGCGGTTCAGGGCGACGAAGAGGAGCCCGAACCGGTACGCGGGGCGGTACAGGTGCCGCTGGAGAAGGCGCTCGAGGCGCTGGACGAAAAAGGTGCGGTTCGGGAGCTGGGTGAGGGTGTCGTGCAGCGTGGCCCGCTGGATCTGCTCGTCCGGGGCCGGCCGCTCTCCGATCGGGGAGACGAGCCCGTGATGGCCGGCGACGCTCCCATCCGGCGTATGCTCCGCCGCGGCGCTCACGTGGCAGTCGAGCTCCCGCCCATCCTTCCTGCGGAGGCGGGCCTCGAACGCCCGCGCGCGACCCTCCCGCTCGATCTCCTCCCGCAGTCGGTCCCAATCTCCGGGGTCGGAGAAGAGATCCTGGACGTTTCTTGCCAGCAGCTCGAGCCGAAGGTAGCCGAGGAGGTCGACCATCCCGGGGTTCACTTGCACGAACTGCCCATCCCCCGACGTCACGAAGATCCCCTCGCGGGAGTGATCGAACACGACCTGGTATTGCCGCTCCTCGGGGCCCACCCCTTCCGCTGCTCCCTTCGTAGGCGAGTTCATCGCCCAAATGCTACGCCCCGGCCGGGATCGACGCCAGGGCTGTTGATGGATCCCTCTCGACAGCGTATCCTTTGCCGGAGCGGACTGCCGGAATCGGTACCCCCAGATCCCCTGAACGACCGGACGGGTTCATGGCCGAGATGATCGAAGACTTCGAGTCCGCGCCGGTCCCCGTGCGGTCCGCCGTGCTCTCGTTCAGCGCCCTCGCCGTCCCCGTTTTCTCGAGCACCGTCTTCCCGGAGATCACCCGCGACCACGAGACGCTCCTCTGGCTCCTCGCCCTCGTTCCCGCATTCCTCCTCGCCTACTACCGCGGCTGGCGGGGCGTCGCCGTGGCCATGGCCGCCGGGATGGCGGTCCTGACCTTCACGAACCTCTACTTGCTCGTCACGGACCAGTCGATCGGTAGTTGGCCCCTTCTGCTCGGTGTCGTGGGGTCATATATCGGAATCGGGATCGGGCTCGGGATCGTCTCGGAGCTCCTCCACCGGGAGCGGGAACGGGTGCGGATGCTCGCCCTCTACGACTCGCTCACGGGCGCGCCGAACCGGCGCTACGCGGACCTCATCCTGGAGCGTTCCTTCGGAGCGGCGCAGCGGGGAATGCCCCTCGTCGTGGTCCTCTTCGACGTCGACAAATTCAAGGAGTACAACGACCGCTACGGGCACCTCGAGGGCGACGAGGCCCTGAAGGTGTTCACCCGCGTCCTCCTGCAGACGACCCGAAAGATGAACCTCTCCGCGCGGTATGGCGGGGAGGAGTTCTTCTCGATCGTGAACGACAGCACCGTGGAGGGGGCGCTCGTGTTCGTCGACCGGGTTCGGGAGGAGCTCGCGAAGCAGCGGCTGAACGCTGGGGCGATCACGGTCTGCACCGGCCTCGCCGCGTACGACCCGTCGATGGTCGACCCCGAGAACCTCGTGGTCGCGGCGGACAAGGCGCTGTACATGGCGAAGGCGGAGGGCCCCGACACCGTGAAGGTGTACTCGCGTGACCGGGAGGAGGGCGAGGAGCCCCGGGCCGCCTCGGGGGCGGCCGCGGAGGCTACTCCTCGCTGAACGCCAGGATTCGGAGGCCGTTCCCTTCGAGCTGTGCCTTCCGGAGCGCGGTCGTCGCGTGCGTGAGAAAGCTCTCCGGGACGAGGTTCGTCCCGGCCTCCGGCCTGGAGACCGCGTAGATCCCCGCCTTGAGCTGGATGGTTCGGAGGGATTCGTCTTCCTTGGCGTGCTCCTCGAGCGCTTCCAGGAGTCGCTCGGCAAGACGGGTAGCGCCGCCCTCGTCGATGTCGGGCGCCACGATCACGAAGTCCGTGTCGCCGATCCTCCCGATCGCGTCGGAGCCGCGGGTGGTCGCCCGCATCATGTCCGCGAGGGGCTTGGTCACGTCGGGCCCGACCTCCGATCCATCGCCCATGACACCTTCCGGCAGCCGGGCCCCGGCCTCACCGCCCGCGGCAGGATTCCCTTCGATGTGAGCCGGGCCGACCACCACGCACGCGAGGTCCCGCCCGTTCCTGCGCGCCGCGGAGAGGAGCTCCGTCATCCGCTTCATCGTCCCGTGGAGGTTGTAGAGCCCGGTCAGGGGGTCCACGTCGCTCTGCTCCATCGCGGCGTCCGTGTCCCGCTTGGCGTCGACGTAGCACTCCACCCTCGCGACGACCTCCTCCGGATCGAAGGGGGGGTTGAGGACGTCCCATGCCCCGGCCTTGAGGAGGGCGAGCCGCTCCTTCCGCGTGAGCGCGCCGGTCGTGAACGCGAGAATCGGGGTGCTCGGCCGCACGGTCGGGAGCTCCCGCATCCGCTCGCTCACCTCGCCCCCGTCCATGTCCGGAAGCCTTCGCTCGATCATGATGAGGTCGGGCCGGATCTTCTGGGCGAGCCCCAGCCCCTGGTGGCCGGTGTACGCCTTCAGCACCACGTAGCCCTGGGGCTTGAGGATGCTCTCGAAGGAACGGGAGGCCCACTCTTCCGAGTTCACGAGGAGGACGAGAGGGGTGCCGGTCGAATTCAACACGGTATTCCTCCTGCTGGAGCCTCGATGCGAACGTGACGGCTCATGTGCCGTGGTTCAGCAGAGACACGCTGAGCCGCGCGTAGCTCCACTCCCTCTTGGGGGCGCCGGAGCGGGCTTCCCGGACCACGGCCCGGTAGACCTCCTCCATCTCCTCCACCCACTGCCGAGCGGAGAACTCCTGGACGACGCGGTTCCTCGCCTCCTCCCCCATCGCCGTCAGCTTTTCGGGCTCCCGGAAGAGCTCGACGACGGCGCGGGCAAGCGCCTCGGGGTTCGCCCGGGGCACGAGCCGGCCCACCGCGGCCGAGCCCACGATCTCGGGGACCGCGCCCACACGCGTCCCCACCACGGGGAGCCGGGCTGCCATCGCCTCGAGGGCCTCCCGGGGGAAGGGGTCCCGCAGACTGGGATGGATGAAGAGGTCCGCCCCGGAGAGGATCCGGCCGGTGTCGTCGTCCGGCTCGGCCCAGTACACGAAGGTGTTCAGCCCCTTCGCGCGGACTCGCCGCTGGAGCTCCGCGCGGTGCTTCCCCTCTCCCGAGATCACGAAACGCGCCCGGGGCATGTCCTGGAGAACCGCGGACGCCGCGGAGAGAAGCGTGTCCACTCCGTGGCCCCAATCGTCGAAGGAAGTCCAGGTCGCCGCGATCAGGGTGCCCTCGGGAAAGCCCGCCTTCGCCCTCAACCACTCCCGGTCGTCGTCCTTCTCCGGCCGGACGGCGCCGGGCTCCACGCCCTGATAGACCACGTCCACGAAAGGGCGGGAGAAGACGGCCTCCCGGACGTATTCGTCCCACTGCGCCCGGGAGATCGCCACCACCCGGCGGCTCCAGCGCCGGAGCGCGCGGGCGGCCCTCCGCTCGCGCGCCCCCGCGGCCTCGGAGGGACCCTCCTCGTCGGGGTCCTCCCCGTAGAGCGTCCCCACGACGGGGACTCCCGCGAGCCGCCCCGCGAGGGCGCCCCAGAAGCAGGCGTGGGGCTGATGGGCATGGATCAGGTCGTAGCCCCCCCGGGCACGGAGGAGAAGGCGCAGAATGCCCAAGGGGCCGGGCCGTGCGCGGGACCCAAGGGTGCGGACCGACGCCGAAAGCCCTTGGATCCGTTCCGCGAGATCAGGCTCGGCAGCTTGGTCGATGGCGAGGAGGTCGACGGAGATCCGGGAAGGGTCCGTCGCCTTGAGAAAGGGGCCGATCTGGGCGTCGCGCCACGCTCCCTTGAGCGAATCCGTGAGCCAGAGGACCCGAAGAGGAGCCTCCGGACCGTCGTCGAGCGAGCGTGCCATGACGGCGTTGCATGCCTCCGTTGAGCGCCAAACGAGGGAAGTCCCCCCGCACGTCGTGCACCAATCATGCCCCGGCGCGCGCCTGCCGGGCCTTGCTCCGGCGTTCCGCCCCGGTCGCGGCCTCCCGCCTCCCGCCGGCGATCTGTCCGAACGCGGCCGTGCCTCCGATGCCGGGGAGACCGGCAACCTTTTCCGGAAAAAAATGTGGATTTCGAGGCCTGGACCCGGTGCGCACGCCCCGCCGAACCTGCCACTACACAGATTATCCGCCGGGCACGAACCCTGCAATAGCGCGGCCCCTAGCCCCCTCGGCGGATGTCCTGGGTCGGGGCGGGTGACGTGAAGCGAATGGTTGCAGGACTCCAACAGGTCTGATATCGTGGGGGCGGAGCCGGTGCCGGTTCCAGAGTAGGAACGGGCGACGCGGGAGCGCGGGCGCTCGCATGACGCTGAAAGACCTACCCCAAGGCACATACCAGGAGGCTTCGATGCCCGAAGTGCAGACAGAGACGCAGGCCAAGGAGCTCCGCTTCAAGATGTTCTTCCATTGGGGGGGCGTGTTCATCGCCTTGCTGGGGCTTGTGATCGGCCTCGCCACGGGGGACTGGACCGCAGGACTCCTCCTCGTGGTCGCCGGCGTCATCTCCTTCCTCTTCGCCAAGCGGCGGACGCGGAAGGCGGGGCAGTAACGGCGATCCGACGGATCTCGAGCGAGCCGTGCCCGTGACCTCCGACCTCGACTACTACGAGGTCCTCCAGGTGAGCCCGAACGCCGATGAGGAGACGATCACGCGGGTGTACCGGTACCTCGCGAAGCGGCTCCATCCCGACAACCCGGAGACGGGGGACGCGGAGCGGTTCACGACCGTGACGGATGCGTTCAGGACCCTTTCGGATCCGGAGCGGAGAGCCGAGTACGATCAGCGGTACGAGGGCATCCGCGAGCGGCAGTGGCAGATCCTGGACGAGGCGTCGGCCGGAGACCCGGTAGAATCGGACCGGAGGGTCCGCTTCGGCATCCTCTCGCTCCTCTACTCCACGCGGCGGCGAGATACCGACGATCCGGGGATGGGGGTCTACGAGCTCGAACGGTTGATCGGCACGCCCGAGGAGCACATGAAGTTCCACATCTGGTACCTGAAGCAGAACGCCTGGATCGAGCGACTCGACAACGGGCAGTACGCGATCACGGCGGCCGGAGTGGACCGGGTGACGGAAAGCGAGGTGTCTTGGCGGAGCAAAGGGCCGCTCATGATCTCCCAAGGTGGAGCGGAGCCGGAGCCGGAGCCGGAGATGCGGGATTCTGAGGTTTCCAACGGATGAAGGGGGAAGGCTGATGGCCGGTGCCGGGCCTGGAGTGAAAGGCTGCGATCGTGAACACCGCTCCCGCAGGAGGGGCAGATTGCTCCTCTCGGGCTTTCTCGGCCTCGTCGCACTCGGGGCGTGCACGGGCGACACGCTCTACGATCCCACCGGAGTGGAGGAGCCCGACGACCCGGACGCGCCCGCTCCCACGGGCGCCGTGGCCGTGGTGGTCGAGGTGGACGCCCAGGACCGGATGGAGCTCACCGATGCGGTGACCGTTCACGTCGTGGGGTGGGACCCGGAAGCGGCCGTCGGGATCGAGGAGCTGGGGTACACCGCCGTGATCCGGGACGAGGAGACCGGTGACGAGCGGGTGAGAACCTCCTCCGAGGCGTTCAGCCGCGCTCCCGGCGACACGGTCTCCGCCTCCTTCACGCTGGAGCCGGACTGGCTCGGGGGACCGGACCTTCCGGCCACCTTCGAGCTCGAGGTCTACGGGTGGGCGGTGAACCGGCAGAACCACTGCGGTGCGGCGGTCCCCGAGGAGCCGACGACGATCTTCGACTGCGACCCGCTGCGGGTCGATGGAACGGATCTCACGGTGGGTGACACCCGCGCCGAGGGGATCCCGGTCACGGCCGTGCACGGACGCACGACCGCCTTCGGCACCTCGTCGATGCGGGTCGGGGACCTGCAGGTCGATACGCTCCGCGAGCGGGCGTACCTCTCCAACCGGCTCTCGAACGAGCTCCACGTCTTCGAGCC
>SKKN01000067.1 GCA_007121455.1 Gemmatimonadota bacterium
GCCGCCGTCAACGTCGTCTTCCCATGATCCACGTGTCCGATCGTCCCTACGTTCACGTGCGGCTTCGTTCGCTCAAATTTCGCCTTGGCCATCTCTCCCCTCGTGCGGTTGGGATCCGTGAGGTCCGCGGTTGATCACTTTTGGTCGTGCAAGCTCTGGGAGGGAATTGAACCCTCGACCTCTTCCTTACCAAGGAAGCGCTCTACCACTGAGCTACCAGAGCGCAACTCCCCGAGAGCACCTGCGCCCCGGAGAGCCGTGAAGCGGGAGACGGGACTCGAACCCGCGACCCTCAGCTTGGAAGGCTGACGCTCTAGCCAACTGAGCTACTCCCGCAACCGGTGCCATTCTGCAAAAACGCTGCCGCTTGTCGCTGTCGCGCGGCGGGGCTCCCGGGGCGCCTCAGTGGTGGGGGTAGGATTCGAACCTACGAAGGCATAAGCCAGCAGATTTACAGTCTGCCCCCGTTGACCGCTTGGGTACCCCACCTCGATCCCACCCGTCCATCACGCAAAAAATGGCTTCGCCCTGCCCCTTCCATGGCCGGGCGAAGGAGCTGACGGAGGGATTCGAACCCTCAACCTGCCGCTTACAAGGCGGCTGCTCTGCCAGTTGAGCTACGTCAGCGAAACAGAGCCTTACATTATATTCCAGGCCCCGGAGGGTGTCAACGGCCTCCACAACCCTTTCGAATGATTCCACTCCCGGGACTCCCCGCGCACTCCAGCGCCTACCCCACGAGGGGCCTCGTGCCCACATGCTTCCATCGCGTTCCCCGGGAGGAATCCTCCAGCACGATCCCGCGCTCAGCGAGCTCGTCCCGGATCGCATCGGCCCGGCTGAAATCTTTCGACCGCCTTGCTTCTTCACGCTCTCCGATCCGGTCCTCGATCCAGTGCCGGGTCTCCGCATCGACGGTCCGGCTCTGCCCTGCCACCTCGAGGAGACCCAACACCTCGTCCATGGAACCCAGCACCTCCAGGACGCGCTCCGCCTCCTCGGGTGGAACGCGATCCCCTTTCCGGTCCAGGATTCCGTTTCCCTCGGATACGAACGAGAAGAGGGCGCCCAACCCGCCAGGGACGTTGAGGTCGTCGGCGAGCGCCCCCTCGAAGCGCTCGAGCGCCTCTTCGGCCTTCCCACCGATCCCCGAGATCGCCGCAGAGGGATCCGTGTGCACCTCCTCGACCCGGTCGCGGAAATCGATCAAGCGCTGGACCGCTCGGCCCGACCCTTCGAGCCCCTCGCGCCCGAAGGCCAGCTCGCTTCGGTAGTGGGCGGAGAGGAGTTGGTGTCTCAGCGCCGCGGGGTCGACCCCCTGCTCGAGCAGATCCTGGACGGTGACGGTGTTCCCGCGGGACTTGGACATCTTCTCGTCGGCGAAGCGGAGGTGCCTCACATGGAGCCAGTACCGTACGAAGGGCTTGCCGGTGGCGCCTTCGGACTGAGCGATCTCATCCTCGTGATGAGGAAAGACGAGGTCCTCCCCGCCGAGGTGGATGTCCAGAGTCTCCCCTACCTCGGCAAGGCTCATCGCAGAGCATTCGAGGTGCCATCCCGGGCGTCCCTCTCCCCAGGGCGCCGGCCACGCGGCCCCCGCCTCCCGATCCTCCGGTTTCGAGGCCTTCCACAGAGCGAAGTCCCGGACATCGTCCTTGCCGTACTCGTCCTCCGACACGCGCTCGCCCCGACGGGCCTCGTCCAGGTTCTTGCGCGACAGCTTTCCGTATTCCGGAAAGCTCGTGATATCGAAGAAAACCGAGCCGTCGTCGGTTCGGTATGCGTGCCCCTTCTCGAGCAACCTTTCCACGAGAGCGATCATCTCGTCGACGTAGGCGGTCGCGCGGGGATATCGGTCCGCTCGCCGAATCCCGAGCGCATCCGCCTCCTCGAGGATCGCCTGGGCGAAAGGCTCCGTATACTCCGAAATCGTCTTCCCCTCGGCCACAGCCGCACGGATCGTCTTGTCGTCCACATCGGTGAGGTTCATCACGAAGCGGACGTCGTATCCCTTCCACTCCAGGTACCGATGGACGAGGTCGTAGAAGACGAAGCTGCGGAAGTTGCCGACGTGCGCGTGGTCGTAGATGGTGGGGCCGCAGGCGTAGACGCCGGCCCGGCCATGTTCCAGCGGCTCGAAGGGCTCGAGGCTGCGCGTGAGTGTGTTGAAGAGACGTAGACGCATAGCCTGAAAAAGCTAACGAAGAAGGCGGAGCTCGGACACCCGCCACCCTGCCTCTTCCTGCTCAAATCCCACGAACACTGCTGCGGCGACCGGTTGAGAGGTCCCGGCGGGGACCGCGACCCACCGGATCTCGGCAAACCCCTTGGGCGGAATTCCGCCCGTTTCGACCACCCGGTTCACTTCCACCTCCATCGTGCGGAAGCCCCGGAGGAAATCCCGAAGGGCCGCGACGGCACGGCGGCGGGGGAGGGGCATGCCTCCCGGCCGCTCGGCGAGATGGAGAACCACCCCAGACGAGGCGAGGAGGGCGCTGACCTCCTCCACACGTCCATCCGCCCAATACCCCGCGAATCGAGCGGCGGTCTCGGCGAGCACCTGACGAGCCTCGGGGTCCATGTCGGGAGGCACCACGGGGGAAGGAACCGTCGTCGCAAGCACGCCGAGGGAGAGAACGGTCCAGAGGAGGGTCATCGAACCTCAACCCCACGTGCCGCATCCACCTCCTGGAGAATCCCCTCGAGGGCGTGCGCCGGCTCGGCCGACCCGGTGACGGCGCGACCGACCACGAGAAAATTCGCGCCCGCCCGAACGGCCTCCGACGGCGTCGCAGTGCGCACCTGGTCTCCGCTTGCCACCCCTTCCGGCCGGATGCCCGGCGTGACGAGGAGGAATCCCTCTCCGAGCTCGGCCCGAAGCCGCGCCACCTCCCTCGGTGAAGAGACGATCCCGTCGAGTCCGGCGTCCTGAGCGCTGCGCGCGAGGCGAAGGACCTCATCGTCCACCTGGACCTTCGAGCGATCCCACACCCGTCCAAGCTCCGCGCCATCGAGCGACGTCAGGACCGTCACGGCGAGAATCCTGGGGCCGCCCTGACCCTTCGCCTCGCGCGCGGCGTCGAGCATCGCCCGACCCCCGGTCGCGTGGACCGTCAGAAGGTCCACTCCCAGCTCACCGGCGGCGCGCACCGCTGCCCCTACCGTCTTCGGGATGTCGTGGAGCTTGAGATCCAGGAAGACCTTCTTCCCAAGATCCCGGAGCACCTCCACGAGATCGGGCCCTTCCCGGGTGAAGAGCTCGAAGCCGACCTTGAAGAACCCCGCACGGTCCCCCAGTTCGTCGACCAACCGCAGAGCTTGCTCCCGTCTCGGCATGTCCAGGGCGATGATCACCTCAGCCATCCACACCCTTCTCCTGATTCATCGCCACCTCCGGAAACACCGCGGTCGGGACGTCCCGTTCGGGAAGCCCCCCGATCCGGTCGAGACCTCTGATAACCCGGAGCGCGGCACGCGGGTCCGCGAAGGTCGCGGTGCCGACCTGGACAAGGGAGGCTCCGGCTGCGAGGTACTCGAGCACGTGCTCGGGTCGGGACACACCCCCCACACCCACGACCGGGAGCGGGACGGACGCCACGACAGAGCGAACGGCATGAACGCCCACTGGGCGGAGGAGCGGCCCGCTCACGCCGCCGGACCCCGCTCCGAGCGCCGACGCGCCCCCCTCCGGGCGGGAGAGGTACCCGGGGATGGTGTTCACCACCGTGATTCCATCCGCTCCCGACTGGTGAGCGAGGCCGGCCATGCGTGGAAAATCCGGGGTGTTCGGAGCGAGTTTCGCCACGAGGGGACGATCCGTCCGTTCCCGGACCCGACCCAGGACCTCGACGAGAGCCTCCGGGTCGAGGGCGAAGGGGAGGCTCGAGCGGCGGGCGTCGTTCGGACAGGAAAGGTTCAACTCGTAGCCCACGAAGCCGGCCTCACCATCCAGGCGGAGCACGATCTCCTCGAACTCCTCGGGCGAGTGGCCGGCCACGCTGACGAACACCTTCGCCCGCCGAACCCGCTCCCGGATCCACGGAAGCTTCTCCTTCCTCACCACCTCCACACCGGGGTTCGCGAGGCCGATCGAGTTGAGCATCCCGCCGGGGAACTCCGAAACCCTCGGAGCCGGATTCCCCCAGCGAGGCTCGAGCGTGACGGACTTCGTCACGAAGCCGCCCAGGACGTCCAGATCCAGGACCTCGGACAGTTCCCGACCGAAGCCGCACGTCCCCGCTGCGAGGAGTACCGGGTTCGCGAAGGAGACGCCGAAGATCTCACGCACGAGCGGGGTCATCGGGGACCAGGCCGACCTTCGACCCCGGTGGAGCTCGACCTCATCCCCCGTGATCCCTTATGGCCCGCCGGGCCTCCATCTCCTGGGTTTTCCGCTTCAGCTTCTCACGCTTGTCGTGCAGCTTCTTCCCCCGTCCGAGGGCCAGCGTTACCTTCGCCTTCCCACGGCGGAAGTAGATGTCGAGAGGGACGAGGGTGAGGCCCTTTTCCTCCACCTTGCCGATGAGCCGCCGGATCTCGTCCCCGCGGAGGAGGAGCTTGCGGGTCCGGGTCGGATCTCCGTTCCACCGGTTCGCCTGCTCATAGGGAGCGATGTAGAGGCTGTAGAGCCAGACCTCCCCGCCCTCGACCCGACCGAACGCGTCCTGGAAGCTGACCTTGCCCTCCCGGAGCGACTTCACCTCGGGTCCCTTCAACACGAGCCCGGCCTCCATGGTCTCGAGCACCTCGTACTCGTGCCGCGCCTTCCGGTTGCGGGCTACGACCCGTCTGCCCCCTTCCTCGGCCATCCGATCCCGGCCTCAGTAGAGGAGGACGGGGGTCCCCACCTCGACGAGGTGGTAGAGCTCCCGGGCCGCCTCGTTCGTGAGGCGAATGCAGCCATGGGAGATCCGGCGGGCCTCCGGATCCGGATCGAGGAGCAACTCCGGCCGATCCGTCCCGTGGATTGCGATGCCGTCTCCGAGATAGAGGGCCGTGGTGCCGAGAGTGCCGGGAATCCGACGCGAGGAATGGTTCCTCGCCGGGACGGGAATCCCGCGCTGCACGAAGTACCAATCGGGGGCGACCCACACCGGGTCCTTCTCCATCCGATGGACGCGCATCACGCCGACGGGGGTCGTGAAGGTCCACTCCTGCCCGGCTCCGGCGAGCTGGAACCCGTGCCCCGTCCCGGCGGGCGCAGACCAGATGATCCGATCTTCCTTCGCGACGAAGACCCGATTCTCCGCCAGATGGACGATCACGTACACGCCCTCGTAGTCGATCAGGGGACGATCGAGCGTGAGTTCGCGCTCCAGAACCCGATCGGAAAAAACCACCTCGCCGTTTCCGTTCGTTCCGTTCGTGGAGTAGCTCTGCCCGTTGGTGGAGAGACCCTGGGCAACGGCAGCACCCGGGGAGAGGAGAAACGCCAGGAGGATCATCGAGATCGGTCCGGCCTTCAGGCCGGCGCCCCTTTCATTCACTCCCATTCGCCGTCTCCTTCGCTTGCCGTAGACGTGGCCGATCAGGCCGCCGAGGATGAACACCAGTGAACCATAATAGATCCAGAAGAAGAGCACCGCGAACGTGGTCAGATTCCCGTACGCGGTGGAGAAGTCGGCGATCTCCGTCGCATACCACGCAAAAGCCGCCTTCATGATCTCGAAGGTGATCGCGGTGACCGTCGCGGCCACGATCGAGGTACGGATCCCGGTCCGCTTCACCGGGAGGTACCGGTAGACGAGGAAGAAGAGGACCCAGGCGGAGCCGAGCTCCAGACTGCTCGCTACGAGCCGCTGTGTGACCGCGGCCCCCCACCCCTCGAGCCCGAGGAGGTCGACACCAAGGTCCCGGACGGCACGCACGCCCACGGTGATCCCGAGGTTGAGAAGCACGAGGACGCCGCCGACGAGCACGATGAGCGCGTCGAAGAGCTTGCCCTGGACGATCCCCCGGTCCTCGTCCAACTCGAAGACCTGGCGGAGGACGACTCGGATCGTACCCGAGAGCCGTGTGGAGATCCAGAGGAAGAAGAGGGCCCCCACCACGCTGAAGTTCGCGCTCTCCGCCAGCACCCCTTCGATGAGTCCCCGCACCGTCTCCTGGAGCTCGATGTCCCCCTCGATCGCGGGCAGGTACTCCAAGAGAAGGGCGAGGAGCACCTCGGAAGGCTCGCCGAGCCTCGCTCGAAGAAGCACACCCGCCAGGCCCACGACGAGAAGGAAGAGCGGGACGACGGCGATCACCACGTTGAAGGTGATCGCCCCGGCCATGAAGAAGAGCTCCGACTTCTCTACCGCCCGGACGAACTCCCGGATGAACGCCCATGCTCGCTCACGCCAGCTCCCGTCGACGACCTCCTCGGGTGGGGGTCGCCGGCCGCTTCGCATCTCCGCCCCGGTCACCTACGCTTCGGCTTCCCCCTCTGCTCCTTCCTTCTCCACCTCTTCCTTGGCAGCGTCCACGCCCGCCCGGTATGCCGACTTGGACCGCTCCAGCTTCTCTTCGAGCTCGTCGCGCGCCTCGACCGCGGCGCGGCGCCCCGATTCGACGGCGCCCCGAACCGAGTCGACCCGCTCCCGAACTCCGGCTCGCGCATGGTCGATTCGGTCCTCCAGGTCCTCCTGAACCTCCCGGACCCGCTCCCCCGCAGCCTCCCTCAGCTTCGTGGCCCGCTCTTCGATCTCGCGGCGGGTTTCTTCTCCCGACCGGGGCGCGAAGAGCAGGGCGGCTCCCGCGCCGAGGAGCGCTCCGATCAGGAAGGGACCTACCCCGCTTCCCTGCCGTTCCACCACGATGTACGCACCGTCTTCCCGTTCACGCATAGTCCGGCTCCTCTGTGTTCCCCCGATTGTGGGGGACGTGCACATCTGTCGCCCGAAACCTAAGGTAGTCCAGGCGTAAACCGGGTACAAGCGATGAGGCGGCCCGGACAGGCTCTTAGAGCGTCCAGCGGGGATCGGGAGGCTCGAGCTGCGGAGCTTCGAAGCCCTCCCTCCCGAGAAGGCCGTAGGTCAGCTCCTTCCCGAGTTCCACGCCCGGTTGATCGAGGGGGTCGACGCCGTAGAGCATCCCTGCATACACGGTCGCGATCTGGAAGAGCATGAAGAGCTCGCCCATCGCGCGGGCATCCAACCGCTCGACCTCGATCGTGAGGTTGGGGCGGCTCCTGCGCCGAAGGGCCTCGGCGGTGGCGGCCCGTTCCGAGTCGAGGAGGGTCTTGAGCGTCTGCCCACCCAGGTATCCCAGGCCCGGACGATCGTCATGAAGCCGGGGAACCGAAATCGGGTCCCCCATGTCGCGGACACCGAGAAAGGCGACGACCTTGTCGCGAGGTCCTTCCATGAAGAGCTGAACGAGTGAATGCTGATCGACGGCGCCCACAGCCCCGACCGGGGTAGGTCCGACTTCGACCTCCTCGCCCGCGCGGTTCCTGGCCTTGCCGAGTGATTCCGCCCAGAGTTGCTGGAACCAGAGTCGGAAGGAGCGGAGCCCCTCCGCGTACGCCATGAGCACGTGGATCGGATGGCCGAGGTCCCGGTCCGCGTGGTGAAGGAGGACGGCGAGGAGCCCGGCAGGATTTTCCGCCAGCTCGGTCGCGGTGCAGCGCTGCTCCATCGCCGCGGCCCCTTCCAGCAGGCCGTCGACATCCATCCCCGTGACGGCGGCCGGCAGAAGTCCGACCGACGAGAGGACGGAAAAGCGCCCCCCCACGTTCGGGGGCACGGCCAGGGACGGGACGCCGTAGGTCGTCGCGAGGTGCCGCAGGTCACCCCGTTCGGGATCGGTGGTGAAGAGGAAGTGCCCTCGGGCCCGCTCCTCTCCGACGAGCTCGCGAAGCCGGCCCTCCACGACGAGGAACTGAGCCATCGTCTCGGCGGTCGACCCGGATTTGCTCACCACGTTGCAGAGCGTGCGCCGCAGGTCGAGGTGGTCGAGCACCGCATGGACGGCTGCGGGATCGGGATTCTCGAGGACGTGGAGGCGGGGGAAGTGCTCCCGGGCTTCTCCGGAGCGCTCGTTCCAGACTGGACCCAACAGAGCGTCCCGAAGCGCAAGCGTACCGAGCGTCGACCCCCCGATTCCCAGAACCAGGATGTCCTCGAACCACTGGCCGAACGAGTCCGCGACGTCCTTGACGGACTGGATGGACTCCGCCTGGCGGGGCAGGTCGAAGAAGCCCATCTCCCCGGCCTCCCGCCGCCGGGCGACCTCCTCGTGGGCTTCCCGAAACCGCTCGGACAGCTCCCCCCCGAGGGCGTCCGGATCGACACCTCCCGTCGGGAGCCGCGGAGCCATCATGTTGCCGAAGTCGAGCGTCAGAGCACCTGGAACCGCCGTCATCGCTCCTCCTCGTCGAGTTCCACGGTAAGGCCGTCGAATGCCGCCTCCACACCCGGAGGAAGCCGTGCCGCCAACTCCTCGTGCCGCACCCGATGGGTGAGGTGGGTGAGGAACGTTCGCTCCGCCCCGACCACTCGTGCCGCCTCCACCGCCTCCTCCACGTTGAAATGGGTGGGATGCGGATTTCCGAACCAGAGGGCGTTGAGCACGAGAACCCGGACCCCTCGCAGCGTGGCGAGGGCGGCATCCGGGAGTCGCTTTCCATCCGTCACGTACCCCAGCGGACCGACGCGGAAGCCATAGACGGTGACGGGTCCATGCGGGACGGTCACCGGCATGAACGACCGGCCGAGAATCTCCACCGGCTCGTCGGGCCGGATGCCATGAAGCTCGATCGTGGGCTTCGAGGTCCCCCGGGGTGGCTGGATCGACTGATCGAAGATATAGGCGAACCGCTGCTCGAGACTCGCCTGCTCCCCATGGGGAACATACGCCGGAAAAGGCGGGGCGCCACGAACCGTGAACGCCCGGAGGTCATCGATCCCGTGCACGTGGTCCGCATGGAGGTGCGTATACCAGACGGCGTCTACCCGGTCGATGGAGTTTTGAACGAGTTGGAGCCGGAGCTCCGGCGGGGTGTCGACGAGAAGGCGCGCTCCGTCGTCGAACGTGACGACCGCCCCGTGCTGGCTTCGCTTGTCGTGCGGGTCCGCCGAGGTGCAGGTGGAGCAATCGCACCCCACGACCGGGATTCCGAAGGAGGTTCCGGTTCCGAGAAAGGTGACCTTCACCGTACCGGACGACCCGCCGACGCCGACCTCGCCCAACCTCTCGATTCCCCGTTTCCGACGCTCCCTCGACTCACAGGTGCTCCACCCTCATCGTGTTCGTCGTCCCCTTCTGATGGAAGGGGTAACCCGCGGTCACCACGACGGAGTCTCCACCTTTCCCATAGCCCAGGTCGATCACGCACCGCTTCCCGAACTCGGTGAGGGACTCGTAGCTCACTTCCTCGCGAACGGAGAGGAGGGGCCAGACCCCCCATACCGCGGTGAGCTGGCGATAGGTGACCGGATCCGTGCAGACGGCGAAGATGGGCACGGGCGGCCGGTAGCTGGAGACGAGCCGGGCCGAGAATCCGCTCCGGGTGATCACGAGGAGGGCCGGGGCGCCGAGCTGGCGCACGGCGTTCACCGTCGCGGCCGCCACCGCGTGCTCTCGGGGCGACGCCCCTGCACGGACCCCGTCGACGAGCTGACCGAGATAGCGCGGGCCACCCTCCAGGATTCCGCTGGCTTCGATCTCGCGGCTGATCCGGACGATCGCCTGTACGGCGCGCTCGGGGTACTTCCCCATGGCCGTCTCTCCGGAGAGCATCACGGCATCCGTCCCATCGAGGATCGCATTCGCCACGTCCGACGCCTCCGCACGCGTCGGGCGCGGGTGCTCGATCATCGATTCGAGCATCTGAGTGGCCGTGATCACCGGCCGGCCGTAGAAGTTCGCGAGTTGGATGATCCTCTTCTGGGCCATGGGGACCTTCTCGAACGGGAGCTCGACCCCCAGATCCCCTCGGGCGACCATCACCGCGTCGGTCTCTGCCAGGATCTCGTCGATCACGGCGAGGGCCCGGGCCATCTCGACCTTTGCGACGACAAGCGCGCGGCCCCCGATCCGCTGCTTGACCATGCGGACGTCCTCTGCGCTTCGGATGAAGGAGAGGCCGATGAACTCGACGCCTTCCTCCAGGAGGAACTCGAGATCGCGCAGGTCCTTTTCGGTCACGCTGGGGGCACGGACGTGCGCGCTCGGAAGGTTCATCCCCTTGTGGCTCTTCAGCATCCCTCCCCGCAGGATCCGGTACCGGGAGCGGCGCCCTTCCGTCACCGTGCACTCGAGCTCCAGGTGGCCGTCGTCCAGAAGGAGCCGGTCTCCCTCCTCCACATCCTCGGCGAGTTCCGCATATGTGGTCGGCAGCTCACCCGACTCCGTTTCACCTTCCGGCGCGAACACGATCTCATCTCCCTCTCGCAGCTCGACCGGAGCGGCCAACTCCCCGACCCGGATGCGAGGGCCCTGGAGGTCCGCGAGGATCGCGACCGGACGTCGGCTCTTCTTCGCCGCATCACGGACGAGACGGATCTTCTCCTGGTGCGACGGGTGATCGCCGTGCGAGAGGTTGAGCCGGGCCACGTCCATCCCCTCCCGAAGGAGCCCTTCCACGGCCTCCCTGGAGGAAGTGGCGGGGCCGAGGGTGCAGACCACCTTCGTTCGAAGCATTCACTCCTCCTATCGTGGGCATCCGACCGAGTCGGGTCGACACCGGTCTCGAGTGGCAGGCTCTTGTGAGAGATAAGGAACCTGCGGGGGATCACTGCTCCCTGGCAAGCGAGTGCGCGGCCAGGGGGAATCCAAAGGGCCGATGCTCAAGAAAGGCCGGAACTTGATGGACTCCGTGGAGTATCATTCATGTCTGAAAAATTCTTTTGTTTCCAATTGTTTCCAAATGCGTTCCGCTCTGCCTGGAACGGGAGGCCCCGGAGTTGGGGATCCGCTACGTAACGAATCACGACGATGCCGCGGAGGTCACCCGAGCCCTCGAGGGTGTGGACTCCATCGCGTTGGACTGTGAAGCCGCCGGCTTTCATCGGTACTCGGACCGGTTGTGTCTGATCCAGCTCACGACCCCGTCCGCGACGTTTCTCCTCGACACGCTCGCGTTCGATCCCGCGGAGATTCTGGCTCCGGTTCTCACCCCTACCGGACGAGAGGTGGTGATGCACGGCGCGGACTTCGACGTCCGCCTTCTCGACCGGGATCTCGGGCTCCGAATCCGAGGCCTTTTCGATACCCAGATCGCCGCTTCGCTCCTCGGCGTTTCATCCCCCGGGCTCTCGAATCTGCTGAAGAAATTCCTCGGGGTCGAGCTATCGAAGAAATACCAGCGTGCGGACTGGGCGGAAAGGCCTCTTCCAGAGGAGATGCTCCGGTACGCCGCGGACGATACCCACCACCTCCACGAATTGCGGGGGATCCTCGCCGAGCGGTTGCAGGAGGCAGGACGCACGGACTGGGCGGAGGAGGAGTTCCGACTTCAGGAGGAGATCCGTTTCGAGGACAATACGCCGGCCGATCCGGTACTGCGCGTTCGTGCCGCTCGGGACCTCTCCACCCGTGACGTCGCGCTTCTCAGGACGGCCCTCGAATGGCGGGACGCAACCGCCCAGAAGCTCGACCGCGCCCCCTTTCGAGTTGCGGGAGACGACGTCCTCCTCCGCGTCGTGGAGGCACGCCCCCGCTCCGTGGATGAACTGAGCGAGATCCGAGGTTTTTCCGGAAGCGTAGCCGGACGGGAAGGGGCGGATCTCGTGCGGCGAATCGGGGAGATCGCTCGGGCCCCCGAGGAGGACCTGCTCCCCTATCCTCCCACTCCGAGCAATGGAAGGGGGGAACGGCCGAGCCCGGAGGAGGAGGACCGGATGCGGAGACTCAAGGGCGTGCGCAATCGGGCGGCAGGAGAGCTCGGGATCGAGAAGGGTGTGCTCCTGCCGAACCACCTTCTGCAGGAAATCGCAGCAAGGGCCCCCGGTGACCGGAGCTCTCTCCTCGACGTACCCGGAGTGCGGAAGTGGCAGGTGGAGGTGCTCGGTCGAACCCTTCTCGCTGAAGTCTGAACGAAGTCGTCAGAGCGGTTCACACACTCAGATATGGAGGTCGCATGGCAGCCGAAATGCTTCAGAGGGAGGATCTCTCCGTCTACGTCGTGGCGGGGGTACCGAAGAGCTTCAAGAAGAAGCTTCAGAAATTCGTGGATCAGGAATCGAAGTCGGACGGAGACGTGATGCTCCTGGACGAGGAGATGACCGACTGGGTGCTCGCACGGGTTCGTGGTCAGAAGCGGAGAAGCCACGAGCAGACTCCTGCATCATCCGCTCTGTGGCGTGCATACCGCGCGCTCAGCGCTGCCCGCTACCACCTGCAGGATCAACCCGTCGAAGAGCGGATCCGGGACATCCGGAATCAGATCGAGGAGCTGTGGCGCGACACGAGCCCCCTGCACCAGGAACAGGAAGAGGAAGAGCCCGTGGTGGAGGAAGAGGAGAAGGTGAGCTGAAGCCGGGAGCTCAGACGAGCTCCTCCTTCTTCTTGCATTCGATGCAGTACCGAGCGTGGGGCAGCGCATCGAGGCGTTCGAATCCCACCTCCGCGCTACAGGTGTGACACGCGCCAAACTTCTCCGGGTCGTTGTAGAGCCTCCGGAGCGCCTCCTCGATGCGGTAGAGATAGCGGCCCTCCTTCGTCGCGAAGAGGGCCGCTTTTTCGCGTTCCATCGCCTCCGTGCCCTGGTCCGCCATGTGGTCCGTGTAGGCAGAGAGGTCCGAATCCCCGGACTCCCGGTCGGCCTTCGCCATCTGGTCCCAGAGGCCCAGCGACCGCAGCGCGCGCTTGCGCTCCTGGTGGAGTCTGGCTTCGATATGCTCGAGCTGCTTCTCGTTCAGCATTCTCTTTCGTCTCTCTCGGGCCTTGTAGGAAACCACCCGCATCCGGGTGGGTAGGTCGTAGAGCGCCTTCCCCTATCACCGGAATCACCTGATCGCGATTCAAGAGGCCGAATATACGGCCCCGCCGGGGCGTGGCGCCCCAAACTTATAGAACCTCGAGAGCCGAGTCTACCCTGGACCTCGTCGCCGTGAGATGCCCGAAACGGCCCGGGATGACGGTTCTTTCAGCTGATGGGAGTGAGCAGTCGATGACCACGATCCAATGCCGTCGTTGCAAGGACGATGCCCCGGCCCTGGACAGGCCTCCATTCCGAGACGATCGGGGCGAAAAGATCCAGCGGGAGATATGCAAGGACTGCTGGGGCGATTGGCTTCAGCACCAGACCCTTCTGATCAACCATTACGGCCTCGATCCACGGGACCGGAAGTCGCAGGAGTTTCTCTACAGCCAGATCGACGAGGTCCTGCTGGGCGATGGAGAGGCACAGCAGGTGGACACCTCGAAACAGGGGGATATCGAGTGGTGAGGAGGGCAGGAAACGCCGAGGGGCGCGACTCACGAGCGTGAAGTGAGCCGTGCCCCCAGGTCCTTCCCGGATGCCCGCGTCGGGATCAGCCGCCCTCGAGCACCTCGGCAATGTTCTCGAGTGCATCCCGCAGCACTTCCTGCGAAATCACCAGCGGCGGGGTGAAGCGGATCACCTGGTGGTGGGTCTCCTTCGCGAGAATGCCTCGGTCCTGGAGCCGCTCGCAGAAGGGACGTGCGGGCCCCGAGCTGTCCTTGATCACCACTCCGATCATCAGCCCCCGCCCCCGGACATGGTCGACGTGCGGAGACCCGATGTTGCGGAGCTCCTCCATGAACCATTCGCCCAACTCGGCGGACCGGCGGGGAAGGTCCTCTTCCAGCATCACCTTGAGCGACGCCCTTCCGATCGCCGCCCCGAGGGGGTTCCCCCCGAAGGTGGAGCCGTGGTCTCCCGGCTGGAAAACCTGCATGAACTCGTCGTCCGCGAGCGTGGCGGAAACGGGGTAGATCCCGCCTCCGAGCGCCTTCCCCAGGATTATCACGTCGGGCCGCACATCCTCCCACTCCGAACAAAAGAGGCGCCCCGTCCGGCCGAGTCCCGTCTGGATCTCGTCGGCGATGAACGCCACCCCCTTCTCCGCACAGATCTCGCGGGTTTCCTGAAGGTATCCATCACGCGGCACGACGACCCCACCCTCGCCCTGGATCGGCTCGACCAGAAAGCCGACCGTGTTCGGAGTCACGGCGGCTCGGAACGCATCGACGTCCCCATACGGCACGACCCGGAAGCCGGGCGCGAAGGGGCCGAATCCCTTGCGGTACGCCTCCTCGGAGGAGAACCCGACGACCGTGGTGGTCCGTCCGTGGAAGTTTCCGCTGCAGACGAGGATCTCCGCCTGGTCCCGGGGGACTCCCTTGATGTCGTACCCCCACTTCCGCACCATCTTGATCGCAGTCTCGACCGCTTCCGCGCCCGTGTTCATGAGGAGGGCTTTCTCGTAGCCCGATGTCTCACACAGTTCGCGAAGGAAGGGGCCCATCTGGTCGTTGTGGAACGCCCGTGAGGTGAGGGTGATCCGGTCGAGCTGATCGCGCGCGGCCTGGACGATCGCCGGGTGGCGATGCCCCTGGTTCAATGCCGAGTACGCGGCGAGCATGTCCAGGTACTTCCGGCCGTCAACATCCCATACCCAGACGCCTTCGCCCCGGTCGAGCACGACCGGGAGAGGCTTGTAGTTGTGGGCTCCGTAGAGGTCGACCTCCTCGAGATACTCGTGGGTGTCCTTCCGCATCACCTCTGCCATAAAAACTCCCGCATCGTGTAGAAGGGTGGTGTGGACTGCGCGGCGAAGCACCTCGGGGAGGTGGAGCGAAGGAGCGCTCCTTCCGCCGCCGCGACGGCGGGAACCTAGTGGCGGCCTCTGGTGGGGAGCAAGGGACGGATCACGGCGCCCTCAGGGCTGTAGCCTCAGCGTCCGTCCCGCCCGCTCACCGGTGAACTCGCCGTCCCTGATCGCGAAGCTGCCGTTCACCAGGACGTGCGTCATCCCTTCCGAGAGATGGTGCGGATCGAGGTAGCTCGTCGCTTCGTGGACCCGGTCGAGATCGAACACGACGACATCGGCAGCGTATCCTTCCTCGAGGACCCCACGGTCCCGGATTGGGAAGGCCTCCCCGTAGAGGGAAGTCATCCTCCGGATGGCCTCCTCCAACTCGAGTACCCCGCGCTCCATCACGTACGTTTCGATGACCCGCGTGAACGCTCCATAATTCCTCGGATGGGGAACACCCTCGCCCATCCGGGAGAGTCCACCATCGGAGGCGATCATCGTCCAGGGCCGCGCCATGAAGGCCTCGATGTCGTCCTCCAACATCCCGAAGGTGATGAAGCCGGCCCCTCCCGCCAGCTCGAGGTCGAGCGCGAGGATCGCCGGATCGGTTCCCCGCTCCTCCGCGGCTTCCGCCAGCGTCATCCCCTCCAACTCAGGCGCGTGTGCGATTCTCCGGAACTGGATCCGGTCGGCCCCTCCTTCGAGCTCGATGCTGTGTCGGATCCCATTGATGATCCGCTCGCGCTCCTCCGGATCCCCTTCGACACGGTCGAGGAGGGCTTCCCTCCCCCCGGCGAGCTCCTCGCGCGGGATGAGGATCCCGGCCACGCTTCCGCCGGCGGCCTCATACGGATACAGATCCGCAAAGATCTCGAGACCCTCGCTCCGCGCCGCCTCGATCCGGGTGGAGAGCTCCTCCGAGAGTCCCCATTCCCGGGGGCCGAAGGCCTTGATGTGGCTGTGGATCGCCGGGAGATCGGCTTCCCGGGCGATCCGGATGAGCTCCTCGTTGGAGGCAAGCACTCCCACGCTGTAGCCGCCTTCGTCACGTACGTGGCTGTGGTAGACGCCGCCGTACTCCGAGGCGACCCGCGCGAGCTCGATGAGCTCGTCCGTCTCCGCGTAGTTCCCGGGGACGTAGAAGAGGCCCGTGGAGAGTCCGAGCGCCCCCGCCTCCATTCCCTCGCGCACGGCGGCCCTCATCGCCTCCAGCTCCTCGGCCGTGGGCGCTCGGTCCTCGTCGCCCATTACCTCCCGGCGGAGCGATCCGTGCGGGACGAGCTGAAAGACGTTGACCCCGATCCCGTCGGCGAGGAACGCCTCCTGCTGGGCCGCGAGGTCCACCTGCCCTCCGCCGTCCGGGTTCACGATGACGGACGTGACTCCCTGGGCGAGGAGAGCACGGGCGTCGCTCAGCTCCGGGTCGGAAAGCCCCTGCGCCGCATGGGAGTGCCCGTCCAGGAACCCGGGCGCGACGTGGAGCCCGGTGGCATCCACGACCTCGAGGGCCTCCGCCTCCTCCACCTCCCCTACGAAGTCGATCTCCGTGCCCCGGATCAGGACGTCCGCCACCCTCGCGGGGACGCCCGTTCCATCCACGACCGTACCGCCCCGGATCCAGATGTCATACGGCTCCTCCTCCACCACTTCGCACGCGGCAGCCGCGAGGATCCACCCCGCGAGGAGGAAGAGGAAGGACAGCCTTGCCGTCATCATCCGCACTCACTGTATCCGCAGACATGGCACTTCATGCACCCTTCCTCGTAGGCGAGCTGTCCGGTGCCGCAATCGGGACAGCTTCCGAGGAAGCTCTCCTCGACGACCGGAGAGGTGGAGGCGACGCTCTGCCGCGTACCGCTGGGACTCGATCCACTCAGGATGGGAAGCTCTTCCTGGACCCCCTCCTTCTCCTCCAGATAGTGATCGATCGCCTGGGCGACCGCATCCGGGGCGGAGAGGACCTTGTTCGGTCCAATCCCGACCGCCCGGTCGCAGGAGATTCCACGGAGCTGATCGCGAACCGCCGTGATCGGGATCCCAGAGCGCAGGGAGAGAGACACCAGCCTCCCGATCGCCTCCGAATCGGCCATCGCCGCACCCCCGGCCTTCCCGAGCGTGCAAAAAACCTCGAAGGCTCGGCCGGTCTGATCCTCGTTGATCGTCACGTACAGATCCCCCAGCGGGGAATTCATCTTGATCGTCCGCCCCTTCAGGATCGACGGGCGCTGACGCTTGTTTCGACCGGCTCGCGCCACCGCATCCTCGACCTGTCGCGCCTCCGCCACTCCGTCCAGCTCGACCCGAAGCCGGTGCGCCTCCTCCCGGGCATCGGCCAGTGCCTGCTCCAACGCCGCTTCCTTCTCCTCCCAGCCCGGGGGCGGCGCGGGGGTCTCCTCCTTCCCCGTCTTCCCCGTGGAGAGGACCTGATGGGGCCTCGATCCGTCGCGGTAGACCGTCACCCCCTTGCAGTCGAGCGAGTACGCGAGCTCGTAGATCTCGCGTACGTCCGCTTCCCTCGCCTCCTGGGGAAAGTTCGTGGTCTTCGAGATCGCGGAGTCCGTATGGGCCTGAAACGCCGCCTGCATCCGGACGTGCCACTCGGGCGTGATGTCATGGGCGGTCACGAAAATGTCCTGCACGTCCCTGGGCACCTCGTCGAAGTGGATGTGCCCCTCCTCGGCGATCCGCTCCATCAACTCTTCCGCGTACCAGCCCTCCTCTTTCGCAACCTCCACGAAGTCGGGATTGACATCGGGCATCAGGACCCCGGCCTGATTCCGCATGAACGCGACCGCAAAGAGGGGCTCGATGCCGCTCGAGCACCCGGCGATGATCGAGATCGTCCCCGTCGGAGCGACGGTGGTGAGATTGCAGTTTCGGAGCATCCGCTCGGGGCGGATCCGGGACCCGTCCGGCCGGCGGGCGCACGTCTCGTCCGGACCCCAGATCGAACGCTCCCATTCGGGAAAGGCTCCCCGGGCCGCCGCGAGCTTCTCCGAAGCCACCTTGGACTCCTCGTCGACGAACGCCATGAGCTTCCGGCCGAGCTCGACGCCTTCCTCACTGCTGTACCGGACGCGAAGCCGCACGAGCAGGTCGGCCCAGCCCATGACGCCGAGACCGATCCGCCGGATCTTCTGTGCCAGATCGTGGATGTCCCGCAGGGGATACCGGTTCGCATCGATCACGTTGTCGAGGAAGTGCGTCGAGAGGTGCACCACCTGCCGAAGCCCCTCCCAGTCGACCGCTTCGGTCGCCGGCCCCTTCCCCACCCGGTCCTCCTTCACGAACCCACCGACGTTCACGCTGCCCAGGTTGCAGACGTCGTATGGGAGGAGCGGCTGCTCCCCGCACGGGTTCGTCGCTTCGTAGGAGCCGAGCGCGGGGACGGGATTGTACTCGTTCGCGCGGTCGATGAAGAAGACGCCGGGCTCTCCGGTCTTCCATGCACCCTGAACGACCATCTCGAACACCTCACGGGCGTCCTCCTGACCGATCACCTCACCCGTGCGCGGGCTGAGGAGATCGTAGGAAGCTCCCTCGGCCACCGCATCCATGAAGGCGTCCGTCACGCCGACGGAAATGTTGAAGTTCGTCACCTGTGACGTGTCGTCCTTGCAGGCGATGAACTCGCGAATGTCCGGGTGATCGACGCGGAGGATCCCCATGTTCGCCCCCCGTCGGGTCCCTCCCTGCTTCACGACCTCCGTGCTCGCATCATACAGGCGCATGAAGGACACGGGCCCCGACGCCACACCCATGGTGGACCGAACGGTATCTCCCGTGGGACGGAGCCGGGAGAACGAGAAGCCCGTGCCACCCCCGGACTGGTGCACGAGGGCCATCCCCTTGAGCGTGTCGTAGATCCCGCTTTTTCCGTTGGAGAGCGCATCATCGACCGGGAGCACGAAGCAGGCGGAAAGCTGCCCGAGAGGGCGCCCCGCGTTCATGAGCGTCGGCGAGTTGGGTTCGAATTGGCCCGTCGTCATCAACTCGTAGAACTGCCGGGCCAGCTCCTCCACCGCCGCCTCGGAGGCTCCATATCGTCGATCCTCATCCGCGATCACCCGTGCCACGCGCCAGAACATCACCTCCGGGGTCTCCACCGGCTCTCCCTCCTCGTTCTTCTTGAGGTAGCGACGGGAGAGAACGGTCCGCGCATTCTCCGAGAGCCGGGCCTCCGGCAGATCCTCGGGAATACGGTCGTCGAAGAGGGAGACTTCCCGGTCGAAGCTGGGGGCGGGGCGAGATGGCATTGCGATGGACTCCCTTGGACTGGGTGTGGAAATGGGGTGGAAAAGCGGTCCCGTGATCGTGGAGAAGCCGGGAAACCACAAGTCCCGGGCGACCTTTCATGTGGGAAAGGACGCCCGCACCACAAAATATAGCGGCAGATGCCAGTATATGCCCCCAGATATAGTGGGTCAAGCCGATCGTTCCGCCGCACCCACTCTGTACTACACTCCGGCCGGCTTCGGGGTCACGCCGGTCGACGTCCGAGACTTCGAAACCCGAGCCGGATTCTTTTCGTAGGGGGTGACATCGCTCGGTCCGTGTCGGCGACCCACGGGGCAGGAATTCCGATTTCAACTCTGATCCCCGGCGCGCCGTCCTAATGGACGAGGACCGATTCAGACACCCGGTGCCGCGCGGCGGCCCCCGAACGAGTGAGAGACCCGATCCATGCACCAGACGAATCCTCCCCCTCCCCAGCCGAGCCACGGGCTCGTTCCGTTCATCCTTCTCGCCCTTTTGTCGTTTGCCGGCGCGCTTCCGGGCGCCGCCCATGCGGCCGACAGAGGCGATGGCGAAGGTTCGACGTTCCAGACTCCGGTTCAGGACTCGGGCCAGGCCGAGGCGGAGGATCGGCTGGAGGACGGGGGGCCTTCGTCGGCGAGGCGGGCACTGGAGTTCGTACGGCTCGAGGGCGACGCGCCGTCGCTCGACGGAACGCTCACCGACCCGGCGTGGGAGCAGGTCTCGACCGCAACCGGTTTCGTCCAGTGGAGGCCGGACGAGGGAGCCTCCCCTTCCGAGTGGTCCGAGGCACGCGTCCTCTTCGGCGACGAAGCCTTGTACGTCGGCATTCGGGCATGGGACTCGACTCCGGATTCGATCGTCGGAATTCTCACGCGAAGAGACGCGATCTCCCCCTCCGATTGGGTGGGAGTGCTCGTGGACAGCTATCACGACCGCCGCACCGGATTCCTTTTTCTGGTGAACCCGGCCGGGGTGAAGCGGGACGTGCTCATCTCCGATGACTACCGGGAAGACGACGGCTGGCAGGCGGTCTGGGAGGTGGCAGTGAACGTGGACGACGATGGGTGGACCGCAGAATTTCGGATTCCCTACTCGCAGCTCCGGTTCGGCGCGGAGGGAGAGCGGACGTGGGGGATCAACTTCGCCCGCGAGATCGGCCGATACCAGGAGATATCCACCTGGGCACCCCTTTCCCAACAGCAGAGGGCGATGGTGTCCCCCTCGGGCGTCGTCGAGGGCGTACGGGATCTCACCCCTCCCCGGAGGCTCGAGGTCCAGCCCTACTCGGTCGCCCGGGTTCGCCGGGCCCCCGGGGACGCGGCCAACCCGTTCCATGAGAAGACGGCCCTCGGTGCCGAGTTCGGCGGAGACGTGAAGCTGGGGGTCGGGAGCAACCTGACACTCGACCTCACCGTCAACCCGGACTTCGGCCAGGTCGAAGCCGACCCGGGGGAGGTGAACCTCACCGCGTTCGAATCCTTCTTCCCGGAAAGGCGCCCCTTCTTCACAGAGGGCGCCAATATCTTCCGATTCGGAATCGGGCTAGGGGACGGTCCCGGCCAGCTCTTCCACTCCCGGCGGATCGGTCGCTCACCACAGGGTGCCGTGACCGGTGCCCGGGAATGGGTCGACCGGCCGAGCCACACGCGGATCCTTTCGGCCGGGAAGCTCTCCGGTCGAACGGAGGACGGATGGTCCGTGGGCATCCTCGGAGCCCTGACGGGGGAAGAGGAGGCTCGCATCGCCACGGCCGACGGCACGCTCCGCTCCCAACCGGTCGAGCCCCTCACCGGATATTTCGTCGGACGGGTCCAGCGGGACCTGAACGAAGGACGTACCACGTTCGGATCGGTCCTCACCTCGACGAACCGGGCGGGGGATACGGCAGATGAGCTCGAGCTGCGGCGGAATGCCTTCGCCGGCGGCGTCGACGTGAGCCACCGATTCTGGGACGACCGATTCGAGCTGCGGGGCTATCTCCTCGGCTCCCACGTCACCGGCTCCGATGAGGCGATCCTCCGGACCCAGCGGTCCGCTGTGCGCTACTTCCAGCGCCCGGACGCGTCCCATGTGGAGCTCGATGCCGGCAGGACGAGTCTCACGGGTCATTCGGGTGCCCTCGAGATCCTGAAGCTCGGAGGAGGTGGATGGAGGGGCGGGACCATGGGGCAGTGGCGCTCCCCCGGGTTCGAAGCGAACGACCTCGGGTTCATGAACTCGACCGATCACCTCTCCCAGATCGGGTTCGTGGGATACGAGCACACGCGTCCCGGCGATCGGCTGCGGCGGTGGTCCCTCTACACGAACGCATGGAGCAGCTGGACGTTCGGGGGGGAGCACACGGACTTCGGGCACAACGTGAACGGCAACTTCGAGCTCCGGAACGGGTGGGGAGGGTGGGCAGGTGTCATACGGAATGCCTCCACTCTGTCCCCCACACTCCTGCGAGGTGGGCCTGCGCTCATCGAAGAGGAGCGGTTCGGGGGCTGGATGGGATTCTATTCGGACTCGCGTAGCGACCTGCAGCTCAACTGGTCCGCCAACTGGGGAATTCGGCCCGAGAGCGACTCCTGGGATTTCCGAACCTCCCCCAACGTTCGTTGGCGACCTTCCCCTGCGACCCAGATCCGCATCGGGCCGTTCGTGAGCCGCAACGTGAACGACCGACAGTGGGTCACCCGGATCGACGCCGACGGTGAAGCCCATTACCTCTTCGGCCGCATGGATCAGACGACGGTCGGGATGGACATCCGGGCCGATCTGGCCCTCACGCCCGAGCTCTCTTTGCAGCTCTACGCTCAGCCCTTCCTGAGTGGGGGCGAGTTCGATGGATTCAGCAGAGTCGACGCCCCACGAGCGCGCACCTACGAAGATCGCTTCGAGCCGCTCGACGTAGAGAACCTCGACTCGGACCGGCTCGGAGTGGACCTCGGGGGCGGGTCGCTCCACTCCTTCGATCGTCCCGACTTCAACGTACGGCAGCTTCGCTCGAACGTCGTGCTGAGGTGGGAGTATCTGCCCGGCTCGACGATCTTTCTCGTCTGGGCCCAGGCCCGGGACCACCACTCCGACGAAGGTGCCTTCCGCCTTCGCGACGGTCTCGGACAGCTTTTCTCCGAGCGAGCCGACAACACCTTCATGGTCAAGGTGAACTACTGGCTGAACCCCTGAGGTCGTGGAACGGGGCCGCCCGGGATCCGACCTCGCCCCCCCCGGGGGGGGTAGCCAAGCGGCCATGCTCACCTTAGTCTAAAAGACTGAGCTTGGTGGGCTCAGGGTGATTTACGGCGTATTGCGACCCGGTGAGAGCCGAACCGCTAAAAAGCCGTGCCTCCGCGGAGGCTCTTCTTCAGCTCCCTTCGCCACACGTCCGTCATTCACCCGCAACATCACCCCAAAGGTGCGGCCCCTCCCTTGCAAGGAGATCGGCAAGCCTCTCGAGGTTCGCGCACGGATTTCGTGCGGATCATGCTGTTCATAAAACAAAAAAAGACCGGACCCCTATGACCAACGACTCCAGAGAAATCGACCCGGACCGCACTTCCGCCCGCCGGGAGCGCCTCGAACTCCTGTTGGAGTCCGTTCGCGACCGGATCCTCGTCCTCGACGGCGCGATGGGAACGATGATCCAGGACCGGGACCTCTCCCGGGACGACTTCCACGGCTCGCGCTTCGCCGACCATCCGGAACCGTTGGAGGGAGCGAACGACCTCCTCTGCTTCACCCGCCCCGACGTCATTCGTGACATTCACCGAGAGTACCTGGAGGCGGGCGCGGACATCGTCGAGACGAACACCTTCAATGCGAACTCGATCTCCCTCGAGGACTACGCCCTGTCGGAGGTCGTCTACGAGCTCAACAGGGAGGCTGCGCAGCTCGCGCGGGAGGCGGCCGACCAGGTCACCGCCTCCGAGCCTTCCCGGCCCCGCTTCGTCTGCGGCATCCTGGGCCCGACGAACCGGACCGCCTCGATTTCTCCGGACGTGCAGGATCCCGGCTTCCGCAACGTCACCTTCGACGCGCTTGCCGAGACCTACGCGGAGCAGGTCGACGGACTCCTCGACGGCGGCGCCGATCTGATCATGATCGAGACGGTCTTCGACACGCTGAACGCGAAGGCGGCCCTCTTCGGAGTTCGCTCGGCCCTGGAGCGCCGGGGAGAGGAGGACGTTCCCGTCATGATGTCGGGGACGATCACGGATCAGTCGGGGAGGACCCTTTCCGGCCAGACTCTCGAAGCGTTCTACAACTCGGTCCGCCACGGAGAGCTCTTCTCGGTCGGGCTCAACTGCGCTCTCGGCGCCAAGCAGCTCCGACCGTACGTCGAAGAGCTTTCCGCAATCTGCGAGACGAGAACGAGCTGCCACCCGAACGCCGGACTTCCGAACGAGTTCGGGGGATACGACCAGTCCCCCGAGGAGATGGCGAGGATCCTCCGCGAGTTCGCGGACGATGGATTCCTGAACGTGATCGGCGGATGCTGTGGAAGCACCCCCGAACACATCTCGGCGATCGCGGAAGCGGTCGAGGGGCTTCGGCCCCGTGTCCTCCCGGAGCTCCCGGTTCGCTGCAGGCTGTCCGGCCTCGAGCCACTGACGATCGGGCCCGAGATCAACTTCGTGAACGTCGGTGAGAGGACGAACGTCACCGGCTCCAAGCGCTTTCGCCGACTGGTCACCGAGGAGCGGTACGAGGACGGCCTCGAAGTGGCGATGGAGCAGGTGCGTGGAGGCGCTCAGATCGTTGACGTCAACATGGACGAGGGACTCCTCGACTCCCAGGCGGTCATGATCCGGTTCCTCAACCTGATGGCGGCGGAGCCGGAGATCTCCCGCGTCCCGGTCATGGTGGACTCCTCGAAGTGGGAGGTCATCGAGGAAGGGCTCAAGCGGATCCAGGGGAAAGGAGTCGTGAACTCGATCTCCCTCAAGGACGGGGAGGAGGAGTTCAAGGAAAAGGCCCGGATGGTCCGGCGATACGGCGCGGCTGTCGTCGTGATGGCCTTCGACGAGGACGGGCAGGCGGAGACCGCCGAACAGAAGGTTGAGATCTGTACCCGGGCGTACCGGATCCTGACCGAGGAGCTCGGCTTTCCGCCCGAGGACATCATCTTCGACCCCAACATCTTCGCCATCGCCACGGGAATCCCCGACCACGACCGGTTCGCGATCGAGTTCCTGGAAGCGACACGCGAGATCAAGGAGACCCTCCCCCACGCCCTCATCAGCGGCGGCGTGAGCAACCTCTCCTTCTCCTTCCGGGGAAGCCCGCAGGTCCGCGAGGCGATGCACGCGGCGTTCCTGTACCACGCGATCCAGGCCGGCATGGACATGGCGATCGTGAACGCAGGCGCACTTCCCGTCTACGACGAGATCCCGGACGACCTCCTCGACGCGATCGAGGACACGCTCTTCTGCAGGAAGGAGGAGACGACGGAGCGGCTGACGAAGCTCGCCGAGGACCACCAGGGGAAGGAGCAGCGCCAGGAGGAGGACCTGACCTGGCGTGAGGAACCGCCGAAGAGGCGGATCGTGCACGCCCTCGTGAAGGGAATCGACGACTACGTGGTCGACGACGTGGAGGAGGCCCGGCAGGCGGCCACTCGTGCCCTGGACGTCATCGAAGGGCCCCTGATGGAGGGAATGAATGTCGTTGGGGACCTCTTCGGATCGGGGAAGATGTTCCTCCCTCAGGTCGTGAAGAGCGCGCGTGTGATGAAGAAGGCGGTCGCCCATCTCATTCCGTTCATCGAGGAGGAGCAGACGGCGGACGGCCGGGCCATGGAGGCCAAGGGAAAGGTGCTGTTGGCGACGGTGAAGGGAGACGTACACGACATCGGCAAGAACATCGTCGGCGTAGTGCTCCAGTGTAATAACTACGATGTCGTCGACCTGGGGGTCATGGTCCCTGCGGACAAGATCCTGGAAGCTGCTCGTGAGGAGAAGGTGAATGTGATCGGGCTCTCGGGGCTGATCACGCCTTCCCTCGACGAGATGGTCCACGTGGCGAAGGAGATGGAGCGGGAAGAGTTCGAGCTCCCTCTCCTGATCGGGGGAGCCACCACTTCGAAGACCCATACGGCCGTAAAGATCGAGGAGCGGTACCACGGCCCGACTGTCCACGTTCTCGACGCCTCCCGCGCGGTGGGCGTGGTCGGCAAGCTCCTGGACGACGGCGAGCGGCCGGCCTTCGTCGCCCGCATCCGGGAAGAATACGGCGAGGTCCGTGAACGGCACGGGGCGAAACGGAGCGGGGCGAACCTCCTCTCCCTCGAGGAGGCACGCAATCGTCGATTCCCCGTGCAGTGGTCACGGTACGAGCCTCCGCAGCCGAAGGAGCCGGGAATCCAGGTCTTTCCGGACTACTCCCTCGAGGAGCTGGTGCAGTACATCGACTGGACCCCATTCTTCCAGGCGTGGGAGCTCAAGGGGAAGTACCCGGACATTCTCGACGACCCTGATGTGGGGGAACAGGCCCGCATCCTCCTCGGCGACGCCCGGGAGCTCCTCGAGGAGATGGTGTCCAAAAAGCTCATCCAAGCGCACGGCGTCACGGGCCTCTTCCCGGCGAACTCGGTGGGACACGATGACCTGGAGATCTATTCGGACACCTCCCGCGAGGAAGTCCTCTTCATGACCCACCACCTGCGGCAGCAGTTCGAGAAGAAGTCGGATCGCCCGAACCTCGCGCTCACGGACTTCATCGCACCTCGCGAGACCGGCAAGCCGGACTGGATCGGTGGATTTGCGGTCACGGCGGGTCACGGGCTCATCGAGCTGACCCGCCGGTACGAGAAGGAGCACGACGATTACCGGAGCATCCTCGCCAAATCGCTTGCAGACCGCCTCGCGGAGGCATTCGCCGAGCGGATGCACGAGAAGGTTCGGCGAGAGATCTGGGGGTACGCCCCGGACGAGGAGTTCTCGAACAAGGATCTCGTCCAGGAGCGCTACCGTGGAATCCGACCGGCCCCAGGATACCCGGCCTGCCCCGATCACACGGAGAAGCGCACCCTCTTCCAACTCCTGGACGTCACTGAGAGGACGGGCGTGCAGCTCACGGAGCAGTGCGCGATGACGCCGACGGCGGCGGTGAGCGGATGGTACTTCTCCCACCCGGATTCCTTCTACTTCGGGCTCGGGAAGATCGGCCAGGACCAACTCGAGGACTACGCCCGACGGAAGGGGATGTCCGTCGAGGATGCCGAGCGATGGCTCGCCCCGAATCTGGCGTACGATCCCGCTCCCAAGGTACGGGGCTGAGGAAGAACCGATGACGGATTCACTACGGAAGCTCATCGACGACGACCGCGTGCACGTGCTGGACGGCGCCATGGGGACGCTCCTCTACAACCGGGGCGTCTTCATGAACGTCTGCTACGACGAGTTGAGCCTCACCGAGCCGAAGCTCGT
The DNA here is from genome assembly GCA_007121455.1 of Gemmatimonadota bacterium. GTDB lineage: Bacteria > Gemmatimonadota > Gemmatimonadetes > Longimicrobiales > Gaopeijiaceae > SKKN01. The sequence goes on from SKKN01000067.1 coordinate 26,381, forward strand.
GGAGAGCATCCACCGGGAGTACCTGGACGCCGGGGCCGAAATCGTGGAGACGAACACCTTCGGCGCGAACCCCGTGAAGCTCTCGAGCTGGGGACTCGAGGAACAGGTCGAAAAGCTCAACGAGGCGTCGGCCAGAATCGCGGTCCGTGCTGCGAACGGCCGGGCGTTCGCGCTCGGAGCGATCGGTCCGCTCGGCATCCGGATCGAGCCGTGGGGCCCAACTGCGAGGGAAGGCGCCGAGGCGCACTTCCGGCGGCAGGTGGACGGCCTGGTTGAAGGAGGCGTCCACGGCTTCGTCCTCGAGACCTTTTCCGACCTCACCGAGCTTCAGCAGGCGCTTAAGGCCATCCGCTCGGCATCCGACCTCCCGGTCTTCGCACAGATGACGGTGGGAGACGACGGAGAGACGTCCTACGGAACGGACGTGGAGACGATTGCACGAACGCTCACCGCGTGGGGAGTCGACGTCGTCGGACTCAACTGCTCCGTGGGGCCGGCAGCGATCCTCGACGCTGTGGAGCGGATGGCGCGGGTGACCGACCTTCCTCTGTCGGCCCAGCCGAACGCAGGTGTTCCCCGTACGGTCGGCGACCGGAAGATGTACCTCGCGAGTCCGGAATACATGGGGCAGTATGCCCGCCGGCTCATCGACGCGGGCGTCCGGTTCCTCGGAGGGTGCTGCGGCACCACACCGGAACACATCCAGGCGATCCGGGGGACGGTCGCGAGCCTTCAGCCCCCCCAGGGACCGGTCCGAGTGGGAGTAGCGGACCCGCGCGCTTCCGGCACGTCGTCAGCCGGCGATGCCGTGCCGAAGGACGCCGTGCCCCTCGAGCAACGGTCGCGGTGGGGCTCCAGGCTCTCTCGGGGAGAGTTCGTCACCTCCGTCGAGATCGTGCCTCCGCGAGGATGGGACACCGCCTCGATGGTGCGGGACGCCGAGAGGATCCGGGACGCCGGGGTGGACACCGTCAGCGTCGTGGACTCGGCCCTGGGGCGGCACCGGATCGGGGCGATCCCGGCGAGCCTTCTCATCGAGCAGCGGGTGGGCATCGAAACCGTCGTGCACTACCCGTGCCGAAACCGCAACATGATGGCGATGATCTCAGACCTGCTCGGGGCTGCTGCCGGCGGGATCCGAAACCTTCTGCTCGTCAGCGGTGACCTCATTCCGTCGGGGCCCTACCCCGACCCGGGAGACGGAGTCGACATCGATTCGATCGGTCTTACGAACGTCGTCCATTACCTGAACCGTGGGATGGATCCGGGGGGAGGAAGCCTCGATCCTCCGACGGAGTTCGTGATCGGGGTGGCAATGAATCAGGGGGCACGGGACCTCGATGCGGAGGTCCGTCGCTTCGGGTGGAAGGTGGAGGGGGGAGCAGAGTTCGCGATCACACAGCCCCTCTTCGACGGCGCTGCCCTGGAACGTTTCCTGGACCGCACGGAGGAATGGTCGATTCCGGTGGTGGCGGGTGTCTGGCCGCTCACCTCTCTTCGAAACGCCGAGTTCCTCGCGAATGAGGTCCCGGGGATTCACATGCCGGAGAAAGTGTTGAGCCGGATCCGGGACGCGAACGACCGGGGGCGTGAGGCGACCGAGGAAGAAGGGGTCCGCATCGCCCTCGAGGTGCTGGAGACGGTGCGCCACCGAGTCCAAGGGGTGCATGTGAGCGCACCGCAGGGACGGGTGGACCTCGCCCTCCGCGTTCTGGAGGAATTGGGCGGCGACCGGGTGGAGGGAGCGGAAGGAGAAGGGCTGGGAGTACGCACCTCCGGAGCCGCCTGAGGAGCGAGCTCGCCGCCCCCGAAGGTCGCGCGGAAAGCCGCAGCTCACGGGGGTCCGGACGGAGAACCCGTCCGGACCCCGCGAGCTCAATCCACGGGACCCTGCACACCTCCCTCCGCCTCGACGGTTTCCAGGACGCTGTCGAGGCGGGGGCCCACCTTCCTGACCCCCATGTTGGCAAGATAGATCTTCTTCACGCCGAGGCCCTGGATGGCCCGGACCGTCCGCGCGCAGATCTCCTCCGCAGTGGCTCCGCTCTCGAACTCTCGCATCAGATCATCCGTCGGAACGGGGAAGAATTCACCGAGCCGGTCGAGCGTGGTTCGATTCGCACTCCGGTAGAAGAACACTCCGAAGACGAGAGGCATCTCGAGCTTCTGGCGCTCCACCTCCTCGAGAAACCGTTCCACGGGGCCGAGGTCGTGATGGGACACGACCTGGGTCAGCGCGAAGTCGGCTCCGAAACGCTCTTCACCCAGCCAGCCGACCTGCTCCGCCGGATCACGGAAGGGGTTCGACCATCCCCCGAGAAGCAGCTCCGGAACGCGCTCGCGTACGAGTCGCCGAAGGTCTCGCGACCGCGGGACGCACCGCGGCGGACCCACGTTCTGGTCCCCGCCGATCACCACCACCCCACCGAACCCGGCAGAGTGGGCTCGCTGTGCGTACATGAGACAGTACTCCAGCGAATGCTTGCAGGTGAGGAAGGGAGCGGCCAGGGAAAGGTCCGCGTCCTGACCCAGGTTCGCGGTCAGGTGCCGAAGGTTCTCTTCTTCCCGGTCACCCACCGCGTCGTCCGTCAGGAAGAGGGGGTGCCCGCCGCGCGTCAGCCTGCGCAGGGAGTGGTGCAGGTCGATCCATGAATCCATCGAGTCCCGCGCACGCAACCCGATCCTCGGGGGTCGCAGCTCCACCGAGATGAGCGGATCGGGGCCCAGAAGCGCCTTCTCCAGTGCAGCCATCAAAGGGTTCCTCCCACCAACGCCTCGACACCATCTACATCCACCGGCAACTCCTCCGTCAGGTTTTCCATCCCTTCCTCCGTAACCAGCACATCATCTTCGATACGAATTCCGATTCCCTCGTACTCGGCGGATCGATCCTCGTCGCCGCCGGGAGGAAAATAGAGGCCGGGCTCCACGGTGAGAACCATTCCCGGTTCCAACACCCGCGGCCGGCCATCCCGCACGTAATCCCCGACATCGTGCACATCGAGGCCGAGCCAGTGCGAAGTGCGGTGAGGATAGTACGCCTGGTGCGCTTTTCGTTCCAACAAGCCGTCGGTTTCCCCTTCCAGCACCCCGAGTCGGACGAGGCCCTCGACGAGCACTCGAGTGGCCGCGTCATGCACCCCGGCCAACGTCTTACCGGGCGCGATCGCAGCCAGCGCTGCTCCGTGAGCCTCCAGGACGATCTCGTAGATGGCTCGCTGCTCGGGAAGGAAGCGACCTGAAGCGGGGAACGTACGGCTCACGTCCCCTGCGTAGAGGCCAACTTCCGCTCCGCCGTCCAGGAGCACGAGGTCGTGCGGGCCCACGGTGTCGTGATTCTCCACATAGTGGAGGACACATGCATTTCCCCCGGACCCCGCGATCGTGGCGAAGGCGGGACCCCGTGCCCCCCGTCTTCGAAATGTGCTCTCGAGCGCAGCCTCGATCTCCCATTCCCCGATCCCCGGGCGGGCCTCCACCATCGCGGCGCGGAACCCCGCCACGGTCACGGCAGCGGCCCGGCGAATCTGCTCCACCTCCTCGTGATCCTTCAGGAGCCGCATTTCATCCAGGATCCTGCCCGGATCCGTGACCCCCCTCGGGCCGGTCCCCTTCCGCGCCACCCGAGCCCTCCCCCTCTCGAGCTCCGCCAGGACGAGTCGGTCACACCGAGCATCCGACCCCAGGCGGTAGTGGATCTGCTCGGCGTCGGCGACGAGACCGGAGAAGCTCGATTCGAGCTCCGCCACGGAATGCGCCTCGGCACCGTGGCGCTCCGCCGCACGGGAAGGCCCCAGACGCGGGCCCGACCATCGCTCCGCACGTGCGTCCTTCGGTTGCACGAAGAGCAGGAAGTCCGGAGCCTCTTCCCGTCGCCGGAAGACCGCGACGGCGCCGGGCTCCGTAAACCCGGTGAGATAGAAGAGCTCGGAGGAAGGACGATACCGGTACTCCGAGTCCCCGCTGCGGCGCGCGACGGGAGCGGAAGGAAGGACGAGGACGTCTCCTTCCAGAGCATCGAGCAGACGCTCGCGCCGCTTCTGAAACAGGTCCGGGGTGAAGCCTTCGAAGGAGTCGGCGTCCGAGATCATCCCTTGAGCACTCCCATCGGTCGGAGACGCGCCACCTTTCGGCCGATCCCGGCGCGATCGACGACGCCCACGACGTCCGCCACGTCCTTGTACGCCTCCGAGACCTCCTCGGACACGGTCGCCATCGAGGAGGCCCGGATCTGGATTCCCTTCTCCGCGAGCTCCCTGCGAAGATCGCGGCCCCGGGACGCCCGCTTCGCTTTCCTTCGGCTCATCTTACGCCCCGCTCCGTGACAGGTGGATCCGAATGTCTCCTGATAGGCACCCTCGGTGCCGAGGAGGACGTACGAGTACCTTCCCATGTCGCCCGGGATGAAGACCGGCTGCCCCAGGTCCTGGAATCGACCTCCGAGGTCGGGGTGTCCGGGAGGGAACGCGCGTGTCGCGCCCTTCCGGTGCACGCAGACCGTCCGGTCCTCCCCGTTCAAGGAATGCCGCTCGAACTTCGCGATGTTGTGGGCCACGTCGTAGACCAGGTCCATTCCGAGCTCCGATTCGGACCGCCCGAGGACCTTCCGGAACGTCTCACGGACGCGGTGCGCCATCATCTGCCGGTTCACGAAGGCGTAGTTCGCAGCCGCCCTCATCGCCCCGATGTACCTCTCGCCCTCCTCCGACTCGATCGGGGCGCACGCGAGCTGGGGGTCCGAGAGCTCGATCCCGTACCGGCGCACGGCGCGCTCCATCAGCTCGAGGTAGTCGTCACAGACCTGGTAGCCGAGACCGCGCGACCCCGAGTGGATGAAGACGGTGACGGTGCCGCTCGGCAGCCCGAGACGCTCCACCGCCTCCTCATCGTAGACCTCATCGACCCACCCCACCTCGATGAAGTGGTTTCCGCTCCCCACCGTCCCCACCTGATCCGTGCCCCTCTTCACAGCCCTCTCACTCACCTGATCCGGGTCGGCTCCGCGGAGCGCCCCTCGATCCTCGATCGCGTCGAGATCCGCCTCGGTTCCGAAGCCCTCCCGGACCGCCCACGACGCCCCCTCCTCGAGGATCCGCCGCACATCCTTCTCCGACTGCACGAACGTGCGGTAGCCCCGTCCCACCCCGGCCGGAACGGCTTCGTGCAACGCATCCATCAGAGGAGAGAGCCGGGGACGGAGCTCCTCCATGTTCACCTCCGACCGAAGAAGCCGGACACCGCAGTTGATGTCGTAGCCGACCCCTCCCGGAGAGATCACGCCTCCCGCCTCCGGGTCGAATGCGGCAACGCCCCCGATCGCGAACCCGTATCCCCAGTGGATGTCGGGCATGCCGATCGACCTCCCGACGATGCCGGGCAACTCGGCGACGTTCGCGACCTGCTGCACCGCCTCGTCGCCCCGGATGTCCTTCATGAGGGCTTCGTCCGAGAAGATGAGTCCATCGACCCGCATCCTTCCCTGGCGGGGGATCAGCCAGCGGTATTCGTCGAGTTGTCGAATCTCCATCGGTACCTCCTGCGTTCCCGGATCAGACGTCGAAGATCACGCGGGCGTACCACTCCCCTTCAGGTGTCCTTTCGGTGACCAGGCCGTGAAGGGTGACGCCTTTGATCTCTCGAGCCGGCTCCGACGGATCGGCTCCTCCGCGGACGACGGCCTCGAGGACTCCGGCGTCGAGGGTCGTGAACTCGGCAGCGGAGTATGCGAAGCCCTCCGCTTCGTGAAGGTAGAGAAGCTCTCGCAGCCAGTTTCTGAGCAGTTGGGGAGGGTCCGCCCCGACTACGGACACCACGCATTCTTCCTCACCATCGGGAGGTGACCCCTCCAGGATCAGGTGGGTCATCCCGGCGGCGCTCCGCCGAAGCAGCTCCACGAGGCTCCCTGCCCGCACCTCGAGTCCCACATCCGCCGTATGATCGAGCGCCTTCACACCCTCGAAGGGAATCTCCGTTCCGCTCACCGACCCCTCCACGCTCCCAGGATGCCTCGACAGGACCGACCCGCCTCGCCTACCTTCAAGAGGTTGTTTCCTGTGGCCCTCGGAACGTTCCCCCCCAACTCCCGCTTCCACCCGGGCGGACGGCAGAAGATGATGCGGCGAACCCTTTCGATTCGTTTCTTCGGCGGTCTTCCCTACCTCGTGTTCTTCACCCTCGCGGGGTGGCTCCCGGCGGCCGCAGGGGGGCTCGGCGCACAGACGCCCGACGAGGAGGTGGAGGAGGAGCGCGACACGGCGGAGGGCCGGCTCGCGGGTGTCCTTCTACTGCGCACCCAGGTCGACACGCTTCCCCGGATCCCGGTGGATCCGATCGTGGTGACCGTTCTCCGGAGTCCGATCACGATGGACCGTGCGCCCTTCGCCCTCTCCGTACTGGGTGAAGGAGCGACCACGGCGGGCCGCACGGGCGCCTTTCTCGAGGAAGCGCTCCACGGCCTCCCAGGAGTTCAGGTTCAAAACCGCTTCAACGACGCGGTGGGAGAGAGGCTCTCGATCCGAGGCTTCGGGGCCCGGTCTCAATTCGGCGTCCGCGGCGTGCGCGTCGTAGTGGACGGGATCCCGGCAACGCTTCCGGACGGCCAGTCGACGCTCGACCATGTGGACCTCGGCTCGGTTGGGCGGGTCGAGATCCTCCGCGGGCCCGGATCCGCCCTCTACGGCAACTCTGCGGGCGGCGTCCTCACGCTCGAGACCCGCCCGCCCCCCTCCTCCCCCATCCGCCAGGAGGTGCGTGGCGTGTGGGGAAGCCACGGGCTGTCCCGGCTCCAGAGCACGACGGGCGGCACCGTGTCCAACACGGGCTACCTGGTGAACGTCGCGCGGTACGAGACGGACGGCTTCCGAATGAACCCGATGGCCGACGGACGACCGTACGGCGCCGGAGCGAGAGATCACGTAAACGCCCAGGTCACGCATCCGGTGGCGGGAGGATTCCTGCGCAGCACCTTCAACTATGTGGATCTGTCGGCGGAGAACCCCGGATCGCTCGCGCAAGAGGCATTCGATGCTCGCCAGATCGGCGCATTTCCCTTCAACGTGGTCCAGGGAACGAGCAAGGACATGTGGCAGGGCCAGCTCGGGCTCGCCTGGACCGCGCCGGCGGGGCCGGGTCAGGTCGAGGTGAGCGCCTACGGGATCCGTCGGGACCTCGTGAATCCCATTCCTTCGCACATCATCGACCTGGATCGGTCGGCGGCCGGCGTCCGGGTCCTCCTCAGGGGAGAGAGTGGCGCGAACCCCGGCTGGGTCGACTGGGCGCTGGGGGTGGAAGCGGACCTCCAGCGCGACGACCGGAAGAACTTCCAGAACGAGGGGGATGCGACCCGGGGGGAACTCACGCTCGACCAGGCGGAGCGGGTCCTCGGGGGCGCGGTGTTTCTCCAGGCTCTCCTCCCGATCGTGCCGAACCTCGACGTGATGACGGGGCTTCGCTACGACCGGATCCACTTCCGGGCGCGCGACCGGATGGCCGGGCGGCTCGGCCCCGACGGAGAGTTGATGCCGGACGGCACCGGGGAGCGATCCCTCGACTCCGCCAGCCCATCGCTCGGAATCCATTTCGGACCGAGCTCGGCCTTCGGCATCTACGCGAACCTCGCCACGGCATTCGAGACTCCGAGCACGACCGAGCTGGCGAACCGCCCCGATGGAGCCGGCGGCTTCAACCCCGATCTCGAACCTCAGGTGGGGGTCACGACGGAGATCGGCGCGAGAGGCGTGCTCGGGAGCACCGTCGCCTACGAGCTGGCGCTCTTCCACACCACGCTCCGCAACGAGCTGATCCCCTTCGAGGTCCCCGAAAGCCCGGGACGCACGTTCTTCCGTAATGCAGGCACGTCCGAGCGGAACGGCGTCGAAGCATCGGTTCGACTCGCGCCGAGCCCGATTTTCTTCACTCAGCTCACCTACTCCCTGACGGACGGCCACTTCCGCCGCTTCCAGGTGGGAGACGAGGATTTCAGCGGGAACAGGATTCCGGGGCTCGCTCCACAACGCGCGGAGGCGGTCTTCCGACTGAGTCCCGGACCGGCATTCCTCGAGCTCCGGACGGAGTGGGTGGACCGGGTGCACGCGGACGATGCGAACACCCCCGAAGGGCGGGCTCCCGCATACTGGGTCGCGGACCTCCGCGCCGGCGTCGACGAGGCGGTGGCCGGGGGATTCCGGATCGCCCCCCTTCTCGGCGTGACGAACCTCCTGGACCGCTTCCACGCGGCCTCCGTGGTTCCGAACGCCTTCGGGGGACGCTACTTCGAGCCGGGTCCGGGGAGAAGCCTCTACCTGGGAGCGGGCATCTCATGGGAGCGCCGGTGACCGATCGCCCGTCCCGCACGCTCGCGCCGGACCTCTTTCGCGACCGGCACATCCTGGTCACCGGAGGGGGGTCGGGCCTCGGTCTCGCGATCACCCGCACGGTTCTCGCCCTCGGAGGCCGGGTCACGATCTGCGGGCGGAGCGAGGCTCGATTGGCGGCCGCATGGGAGGGGCTCGAAGCGGAGGAGAGGAACCGTACCTTCGTCCACGCCGCGGACGTGCGGGACCCGGGGCAGGTCGAGACATTGATCGCCGCAGCATGGGAGGAGGGCGGTGCCCTCGATGGAGTGGTGAACAATGCGGCCGGCAACTTTCTCGCCGCCTCCGAGGACCTCTCGCCCAATGGGTTCGACGCTGTGGTCCGCACGGTCCTTCACGGAAGCTTCCACGTGAGCAGCGCCGCCGCTCGACGTTGGATCGAAACGGAGCGGCCCGCAGCGATCGTGAACATCCTCGCCACATACGCGTGGACCGGCTCGGCGTTCGTCGTACCCTCTGCCGTTGCAAAGGCCGGGGTCCTCGCCCTGACCCGCTCCCTCGCCGTCGAGTGGGCAACGTACGGGATCCGGGTGAATGCACTCGCTCCGGGAACCTTCCCCACGGAGGGTGCGTGGCAGCGCCTCCTTCCTACCGAGGAGATGGAGGAGGAGGCTTTGGGACGGATTCCCCTGGGCCGGTTCGGTGAGCCGGAAGAGCTCGCGGAGCTCGTCGCCTACCTTCTCACGGAGGGGAGCTCGTACATGACCGGCGAATGCATCACCATGGACGGGGGGGCCTGGCTCGCCGCGGGGGGGCTCTTCAACCCGCTTACCCGGATGCCGAGAGACGAGCTGAAGGGCTTCCTGGCGGACCTCAAGCCGAAGAAGTAGGCGCCTCGACGATGCCTACAGTTCCTCCTCCGAGAGCTGCTCGTCGTCAGGGCAGAGCTGGGAATCCCGATGAACCGCCAGGGCGTTCGCCACCTCCCTCTCCCCGCCAGGGGCGGCCGGACGGTTCACGACCCGGTGCCGCAGCACCATCACCGACGACCCGCCTCCGTCGAGATTCAGGGCATCACGATTCCCGAGTGCGGTCATCAGCTCGGCGAGCTCCTCGAGGGTCATACCGGATGAAACCCCTTCCCTTCGCCCATCCACCACGACGAACCACAGGTGATTCCTTTCCGGGTCGAATCCGACTGCTGTCCGCGGGTGACGCTGGCCGGAGAACTGGGGCCGATCCGCGAGCTCCAGATCGCCGACGCGCCCCCCGTTCTGCAGGAGGACCGGAAAGCCTCCGATGATCTCGGTTCGCCCATCCGGCGTCCCCGAAACGAGCTGCCAGGCGCCGAGCGTCAGGGTGTCCCCTTGCCACTCGACCGGACCGATCCGGGGCGCCTCGCCAGGACGCCAGGCGAAGACCGGTCCGCTTCCTCCCGAGCTCAGAGATCCGGCGGTAGCCTCGACGCCGGCCGGCCGGCCCTCTTCGGTGAAGAAGTCCCCGTTGATCGCGGCCACGATCCCGTGTTCGGATTCGCGCACGAGCCGGGTCACGGTCCTTCTCCCATCGTCGCTTTCCCGAGCACGGGGGGCAACGACCCGTACACCGAGGTCGCAGAGGTCGAGGTCCGCCCGCACCAGATGGACATCCCACGGTCCACTCGAGGAGCGAACTCGCCTGTATTCGAGTCCCTCTCCGAGCGCGACGGCGTCGACCCGAACCGGCTTCAGCAAGTCGAGGGCTTCCTCGGGCAGGGACTCCATCACTCCAGGCGGCACGTCCGGCGGCACGCATGCCAGGACGGCAAGCCCGGCCGCGCATGCAACCAGAAGCCGGCATCGACTGAAGCGTTCCTGCGTCCGGATCATCCGGGTAACTCCTCCGTACAGGCTCGGCTCACCTTCTCCTCCGGGAGGATGAGCAGGGCCGCATGGAACCCGCAGTGGACTGGGAGGATCCAGATGTTACTTTACGCCTCTGCGCATGGTTCGTCCCCCAGGGAGGGTTGATGAAGCCCGCACTCCGTCTCAGCCTGGTGTTCGCGTTCGCGGCCGGAGCCCTCTTTTCGGGGCTGCCCGAGGCCGCCGACGCGAGCGTACCTCGTGCGTCATCTTCCTCATTCCTCCCCGAGACCGACCCGGGAGACGGACCGAACGCGCGCAGGAGCCGGTTCCGTGTGGGGGTGACCTTCGGCGGCACGAACCTGGCCGGCGTGAGCTTCGAGCTGCGGAGAGGGGGCTGGGCAGCAGAAACCAGCATCGGATCGTTCTCCCTCCGGGACGTCTCGCTCGCGGTGACGGCAAAGCGGTACTTTTCCGGCCGCACCTTCCAGCCGTACGTGGGAGCGGGGCTCTGGGGCATCGGCGCGTCCACGGAAGAGGGTCGGGGGGCGGCCCTGATCTCTCGCTTCCCCGTGGGGCTCGATTGGAAATTCGTGCGACAGCACAGTGTCGGCGTGGAGGTCAGCCTGAACCGTGCACTCTGGGTCGACCGAGCGGATCCGACGGACACGGACCCCCCGAGCACCACGCTCATCCCGATCCCGAGCCTCTATTACCGGTACGGCGCCACCCCGTGACGTCCCCCCACCCATCGTCGGGTCTCTCCCGCTCCGCGGCCTGCGGAGCGTCCGTCACGGCTGAAAGGGGCCCTCCGGCTCATCCCACGTCTCGTCCCAGAACCGCTCCTCCTCCCTCGCGATCTCATCGAGGTCGAGCGGCTCATCGTCCTTCGGCTGATCGTGCACCCGCTTCCTCGCCATGAGGCCCGCCAGGAGGACGAGGGCCGCCAGCCCCAGGAACAGATACGTGATCATCAGACCTCCGGCGCCATCCCCACGTACTTGAGGCCGCTGCCGGTGTTGAAGAGGACGACCTCGTCCTCCTCGCTCAACAATCCCGCTTCCAGCAGCGGCGGGACGGCTGCCGCCGTGGCGCCGCCTTCCGGAGCGGCGAAGATGCCGGTATCCTCGCCGAGAAGCCCGGTCCAGCGCGCGATCTCGACATCGTCCACCGCGACCGCTCCTCCTCCGGATGCCCGGAGCGCGCGGAGGATCAGGAAGTCGCCTACCGCACCCGGCACACGGATGCCGGCCGCGTAGGTCCGGGCACCCTCCCAGGGTCGGCAGCTTTCCGCCCCCTCCTCCCAGGCGCGCACGACGGGTGCGCAGCCCGTCGCCTGCACGGAGAACATCCGCGGACGTTCGGGTCCGATCCATCCGAGCGCCTCCATCTCGTCGAAAGCCTTCCACATCCCGATCAGGCCCGTGCCCCCTCCGGTGGGGTAGATGATCCCGTCGGGTAGCCGGCCTCCGAGCTGTTCGAAGAGCTCGTATCCCATCGTCTTCTTTCCCTCGACGCGATAGGGCTCCTTGAGCGTCGACAGGTCCCACCATCCGCTCTCTTCGACACCCTTTCGGACCACCTTCCCACAATCCGAGATGAGGCCGTCGAGGAGGACCAGGTTCGCCCCCAGGATCCGGATCTCCTCCAGGATCGGAAGCGGAGTGTCCGCGGGGACAACGACGTGGACCGGCATTCCGGCCGCCGCTCCGTATGCCGCTGCGGCGCCGCCGGCATTCCCGGCCGAGGGGAGGGCCAACTCCTCCGCCCCGAGTTCCAGCGCGCGCGACACGGCGAGAGCCATGCCCCGAGCCTTGAAGGATGCGGTCGGATTCTGTCCCTCGTCCTTGACCAGCACCCGAGCAAGCCCCAATCGCCGCGCGACCCGAGGAGTGTCCAGGAGGGGCGTCCAGCCCTCGCCCAGCCCGATCCGGCAGGAGGGGTCCCGAACGGGTAGGACCTCCGCGTACCGCCAGAGGTCAGCGCTCCGACCCCGAAGATCCTCCGGCCGGAATCGGTCGCGCAGGGTGGAGAGAGGATATCGGGCGAAGAGGGGCTTTCCGGAGGGCGATAGGCCGTGGAGTTCCTCGCTTTCGAACCGCTCGCCCGTTCCCGTGCACTCCAGGTACGCCGCGCCTGTCGACTCCGATCCCTTCATCGTCCCTCCACAAGGTTCACGTCCGGGGCCAGGGGGACTGGCTGTCCTGCTCCTCCACGTACCCCCGTCGCGGCTTCGAATTCCAGAGCAGGTACAGACCCAAGAGAAGGGTCACTGCCGCAAAGGGAAAGAGGGCGAGCGGTGGGTCCCGCTCCACCTCCGCGAACTGGTCCCGGAACCCCGGTGCGACGGTGAGCAGAAGAACAGTGGCATTGTTCAGGAAGTGCATTCCCACGGCGAGCCATATCGACCCCGTCCGCCACACCACGAGCGCGAGGAGCAGTCCCAACCAAGCGGTAGGCAGAAAGCGGAAGGCGGTCTGCGGGGCAAGGTGGAAGGCCCCGAAGACTGCGGCGTTCAACGCCAGGGCCCCGACCGATGAGAAACGGTTCCTGGACCCTGAGAGGAAGACGCCGCGAAAGAGAACCTCCTCGCACACCGCTGGAGTGACCGCCACCACGAAGAGGAGCCAGAGGATGCGGAGCGGGTCGTCCGTGATGAGGAAGTCCCGGATCGCCTCGAGGAGCTCGACCGGGACGGGAAGGAAAAAGCTCTGGACCCAGGCGAGGAACCAGGCCAGGGGAAGCCCGCCTGCAATGATCAGGAAGGCCGCGAGACATTCCTGTGGCAGCGGGCGTCGGAGCGCGAGTGTCGCCCGGAGGTCATACCGGCCGGTGACGACGAAGTACACGGTCCCACCCAACAGGAGAACCCACTGGGTGAGGAGCAGCCCCACCTCCCCGAGCAGGACCTGGAACGTGGTGCCCACGACGAGGAAGAGGAGCGCAATCGCGAACATGAAGTAGACGGTCGAACGGAACTCGGGCGTCCGTCCGGCCCCCACCCCGCTTCCCTGGCGATCCATCACCGTCCCTCCCGCTCGAACTCGCCGCCCGCCGGATCATGCCTCTCCGCAATACGCTGGCGCGAGGCTAACCCGACTGGGCTCGGGGGGCAAACCTGCCTCCCTTCGATCGGCGTCAGGGAGGGTCGGAAGGGGTGTCTCGCTGGTCGTCCCTCTGCCGGCGCGCCTCCCGAGCCTCCCGAGCCTCC
>SKKN01000080.1 GCA_007121455.1 Gemmatimonadota bacterium
AGGCACGTGCGCGAGGGCTCGAAGTCCGGGACGCGATTCTGGAGGCGGGCCGGGTGCGCCTCCGGCCGATCCTCATGACGACCGCGACGACGGTGCTGGGTCTCACGCCGATGGCGCTCGGGATCGGACGGGGCGCCGACCTCCGCGCACCACTCGCGGTCGCCGTGATCGGAGGGCTTCTCCTCGCCACCCTACTCACCCTGATCGTGGTCCCCGTCCTCTATTCCGTCCTGGACACCGTCCGGACGCTCGTGCCCGTTCGAAGCGGGCGGCCTGCCCCGGTCGGGGGTGGAGGGCCCGGCGCGGTTCCGGCGGCTCGACAGGAGGATGCCGGGACATGATCCGGCTCTCGATCCGGCGACCCGTCGCAGTCAGCATGGCGTATTTCGGCGTGGCACTGCTGGGGATCGCGGCGTGGAACAACGTGCCGATCGAGCTCCTTCCAGACACGAACCTCCCGCAACTCAGCGTGGAGGCCGATTGGAGGGGAGCGTCGCCGGAGACCGTGGAGGCGTTCCTCACCTCTCCGCTCGAGGCCGCGGCTCAGCGTGTTCGGGGTGTGGAGCGGGTGACTTCCGTCTCCCGGGAGGGCCGGAGCCAGGTCACGGTCGAGTTCAGCCGCGACGTGGACATGGACTTCGCGAGGCTGGATCTCTCCGAGCGCCTCTCTCGTCTCGAGGACGACCTGCCGCATGGCATCTCCGCGATCCAGGTCGAGCAGTACGTGCCGAGTGACTTCGAGGAGGAGGCCCGCCGCCCCCTCCTCACCTATACCTTCACGGGCCCTCTCCTACTGGAGGTGCTTCGGGCGCACCTCGACGAGGAAGTTGCGCCGGAGCTGGGCCAGGTGCGGGGGGTTGCCCGAGCCGTCGCCCAGGGGGGGAGTCGGCGGCTCCTCGAGGTGGAGCTGGACGGCGACCAGATCACGTCGGTGGGACTCAGTCCCACTCGCGTCGCCCAGGAGATTCTGGGTCTCGACCTGGTGCGCGAGGCGGGAGCGGTCCGTGAGGGGGACCGGCAACTCGCGATCGCGATCCGCGATAGGCCCGCCTCGATCGACGACATCCACAATGCCGTCTTCGCGTCGAACGGGCGCACGTTCAGGATCGGAGATTTCGCCCGGGTGCGGGACACGTTCGAGCAGCCGGTGAGCCTCCACAGGATGAACGGGAGCCCGGCGGTCACCCTCCGGATCTACCGGGAGCACGGCACGAACGCCGTGGACGTGGCCGAGCGTGCCCGCCAGCGGGTCGAGGAGCTCCAGGCACTGAACCCGCCCGGTGCGGAGCTCATCCTCGTCGACGACCAGGCCGAGGACATCCGCCGGCAGCTTACCGACCTCCGCTTCCGCGCCCTCGTCTCCGGAGCCGTGATCTTCCTCGTCCTTCTCCTCTTCCTCCGCTCGCTCCGCTCCGCCGGCGTGGTCTTCCTGACGATCGCGTTCTCGATCCTGATCGCACTCAACCTGATCTACTTCGCCGGGTTCACCCTGAACATCCTGACGCTGATGGGTCTCGCCCTCGGCTTCGGGCTCATCGTGGACAACTCGATCGTCGTCCTCGAGAACATCTACCGCCGGTGGCAGGAAGGGGACGATCCGGAGGTCGCCGCGGAGCAGGGTGCGCTGCATGTCGTTCTTCCGATCGTCGCCTCCACGGTCACGACGCTGATCGTCTTCGTCCCCTTCGTCTATTTTCAGGGGGAGCTCCAGCTCTACTACGTGCCTCTCGCGATCGTCGTCGCGCTCACCCTCCTCGCCTCTCTCTTCGTCGCGTTCACCTTCATCCCGGCGCTCGCCGCACGGATCCTGGGAGGCGGTGGAGAGCTGGCGCCGCGTTCACCGGCCGCCCTCGAGCTCGCCGGGGTGGGTGAGCGGCCCGCCTCGGGTGTGGGGAGCGGTTCCGGCCCCCGCTCCCCCTTCTACATCCGCTTCTACGCCGGGCTCCTGGATCTCACCCTGAAAGCGCCCTGGGCCGCGGTCCTCGTAGCAGCGCTCTGTCTGGGCGGCTCCTGGCACCTCTTCGACAGCTACGTCACCCGCGGCACGGTGTGGGGGGGCGGGATGTGGGAGCGAAGCTGGATCGATATCCAGATCACCCTCCCGCAGGGCTCCGACCTCGAGCGAGTGGACGAACTCTCCCAAAGCTTCGAGGCCCGTCTCGCCGGGATCGACGAGATCGGGATGTTCGAGACCCAGGTCTTCGGGACCCGGGCCCAGACGCAGGTGTTCTTCCCGGACTCGCTCGAGCACACGCCGGTCCCACTCATCATCGAGGAGCGGCTCAAATCGTACTCGCTGGGCTACACCGGTGCACAGGTCCGGGTCTACGGGCAGGGGCCCTCGTTCTACGGGGGCGGCGGGGGAGTGGCTCCGAACTACCGCATCAATGTCCTGGGCTACAACTACGAGCGGGTGCGAGACATCGCCGAGGATCTGGGGACCCGGCTCCAGGGCGTGAGTCGGGTGGGCGAGATCGATACGAACGCCACCGGTCGGTTCAGCCGGGAGCGGGCGACGGAATACGCGGTCGAGGTGGACCGGGACGCTCTTGCCCGCTACGACCTCACGGTGCAGGAGCTCATCTGGGAGATGCAGGCGGCGCTCCAGGGAGCGGGAGGGGCGGGCCGGGTTTCGCTTGGGGGAGAACCAGTCGCATTCGAAGTGAAGCTCGCCGGGTTCCTCGAGCGCGATGTCCGCGGGCTGGAGCAGATCATGATCACGTCACCCGTCGGCACGGCGGTCCGACTGGGCGACCTCGTCCGGGTGGCGCCCCGTGAGGTGTTGGCCGAGGTGCGGCGCGAGGACCAGCAGTACCACCGGACCGTCGCATACGAGTTCCGCGGACCTCGGCGCCTCGGCGACGTCTACCACGACGCGGCGATCGCCTCCACGGACGTCCCCCCCGGATACACGGTCCGGGGCCAGGATCCGTTCACGTGGGGGACGGAAGACCAACGGCAGATGTGGCTCGTCCTTCTCGTCTCGGTCGGTCTGGTCTTCATGGTCACGTCCGGACTCTTCGAATCGCTTCGTCAGCCCTTCTGCGTCCTCCTCGCCGTGCCGATGGCGTTGACCGGTGTTTTCCTGATCTTCTTCTATGTGAACGCGTCGTTCACCCGTGAAGCGTTCATCGGCGTGATCATGATGGGCGGGATCGTGGTGAACAACGCAATTCTCCTCGTCGACCACATCAATCGCGTCCGCCAGGAGCGGGGAGACCTCTCCCTCGAGCGCGCGATCGTGCAGGGCACCCTCGAGCGGGTTCGGCCGATCCTGATGACCACCGTCACCACGGTTCTCGGGCTCCTCCCCCTCGTCATGTTCATGCCCACCGCGGATGCGACGATCTGGAACGCCCTCACCTATGCGCTCATCGGAGGCCTTCTCTCCTCGACCCTCTTCGTTCTCACCACCACCCCCGCCCTCTACCTGCTCTTCGAGCGCGGGCTCGTGGGGCAGCGCATCCTCCCGGCGAGCGTCCGGAACGGGTTGGAGAGTGACGCACGCGAGGGTGGTGGGTGGCCCGAAGACGCGGAACGAGTGTAGAAGGAGTTCAGGCGCGAATCACCGTAAGGAGCGAGGGGCCGATGACCGACGAACGGGAGCACGCCAGACGGACGGGACGGGTGGGACGGACGAGGAGCCGCCTGCCGGCGTTCGCTCTCGCATTCCTTCTGGCCGTCGGGGCCACACCGCTGGCCGCCCAGCAGCCGGAGGGCGGAGAGGATGCGGTGACGCTGAGAGGCGTCGTCCTGGATGAAGTGTCCGGCGGACCGGTCGTTGGAGCGGCGATCGGGATCGAGGGAGTCCGGGCGATCCGGGTCACCGACAGGGACGGTCGGTTCCAGTTCCCCGAGGTGCCCACGGGTCAGCTTCACCTCGCCGTACAGCAACTCGGGTACGCGGAGCTCCACGTGCACCTCGATGTGGCGCACGATCCCGATCCGCTCGAGATTCACCTCCAGCCCGATCCTGTCGTGCTCGAGGGGATCACGGTGATGACCGACCGCCTCCAGTCCCGGAGAAACGCGCTCGGGGTCACCGTCCGGACGTACGACGACGAACGACTCATGAGCTCGGCGGCGTGGGACGTCTACGATTTTCTGAGGACCCACAGCGCGCTCCATGTCGTGCCCTGCAGCGGACGTATGTCCGCGACGCAGTGCGTGCACGCGCGGGGCCAGCTCACCGCTCCGGAGGTCTACATCGACGAGACCCGGGCGATCGGTGGGCTGGATCAGCTCGGGATGTACCGGCTCCACGAGATGCACCTCATCGAGGTGATCGCGGGAGGGCGGCAGATCCGAGCCTATACCCACCACTTCATGGAGCGTTTGGCGCGGAGTCCCCAGGCCCTCCTCCCGATCTTCGTGCGGTAGATCGTCGCGTTTGTGGCAGTGCGTTCTCGCAGGGGCCGGTGGTCGCGAAGGGGCGAGTCCTATCCGGGAGACGGCTCCTCCCCCGCGAGGACCAGGGGAATCCCGCTCACCAGCAGGACCACGCCGTCGGCGCTTTCCGCGATCCGGCGGTTCGCTTCACC
>SKKN01000077.1 GCA_007121455.1 Gemmatimonadota bacterium
AACCGCGGGTGGCTCCTCCAGCGACACGGCTATCGGACCCCGGCCGCTGTCCGCGAGGCGCTCACCCGGAAGGCGGCATGATTAAGCCGCCCACTTGTCCAGGAAACCGGGACCGGTTCATTCGGGCCTTCGATGGTGTGAGAGGGAGGAGGTGAAAACAATGCCGGTGTTCGTACTTGTGCATGGGACGGGTCACGGCGGCTGGTGCTGGCAGAAGGTGGTGCCCATTCTCCGTGCCGAAGGGTTTGGAGTGTATGCCCAAACCCTGACAGGGGTGAGCGATCGATCGCATCTGCTGAAGTGCGGAGTGGACCTGACGACCCATATCACGGACGTCACGAATCTTCTCTTCTACGAAGACCTATCCGATGTCGTCTTGGTGGGTCACAGCTATGGCGGCATGGTCACCAGTGGGGTTGCGGCTACAGTGCCGGAGCGCCTAAGGCAAATCATCTATCTTGACGCCTATGTTCCCGATGAGGGCGAGAGCGAGGTCGACCTTTGGCCTCCTGACATGCGGGCCAAGATCGAGGCTGATGCAGAGGCATCCGGTGGTCTCCGCCCCCCGCCATCTCCGGAATTGATGGGCATCCACGACCCTGTGCTTGCGGACTGGGTTCAGAAACGCATCACACCTCACCCGATAGATACCTATACGGAGGCCGTCCCGGAGGGGAGCGCCCGAAGTGCTGCCCTCTCCCGTGCCTACATCCGCTGTATGGAGGGGCCTTTGACGTCGGTGTTCGACCGTTCTGCGGAGAAGGCGAGAGCAGCTGGGTGGCCCGTTCGTGAGATTGCGACGGGTCATAATGCGATGCTCACTGCTCCCGACGAGGTGGCCAAGCTACTCCTCGAGCTTGTGCACGCCCCCTAGCCCGCTCCATATCGGGCCGCGCCCCGTTCCGTTGCTCGGCGGCGCGGCCACGCGACGACCGTCCCTGGCCGAGATCCGGGCCGACAGTCGCTCAGGGCTGGAAGGGTTCCGGGAGATCCACGCCCAGGTGGCGGCTGCAGGTGTGAAGGAGCGCGGCCGCCTCCTCGGTGGTGGCCCCGTCGCGGTCGACCGCGAATGCACAGGCTTCGAGGAGCCGGCGGATCGCCCCCGGGGACAGCTTCGAGAGGGAGGCGAGCGCCGCTTTCACCTCCGCATCGGAGGTGGACTCGGGAGAGGAGTTCGCGGGGGCAGGGGGGGCTTCGCCGAGGGCCGGCAGAGCGGAGAGGGCCTCGTTCAGGGCGCGTTGCACCTCCTCCGAGCTGCCGCCAGCGCGTTCGGCGAGGGCGGTGAGGAGGGTTGCGGCTTCGGTGCGGACGGGAAGAAAAGCGTGGATCCGCTCCGCGGACGGGACCGAAGGAAGTGGGGACTGGGGTCCCTGAAACCCCTCGGAGACCGGACCGGACGGTAGCCGCACCTTCGGGGCTCGTTTCCGGTGCTCGAACTGGGAGGGCGTCGACGTGCGCTCCGCGGAGATCTTTCGGGCGGCATTCCCGAATGCACCAGCCACCCAGCGGTCCGGGTCGCGCAGGGATCGGCCCTTCCCGGAGTGTGCTGCGATGTTCCACTCCGGGTTCTTCGGAATGGCGGTCTGCCCTCCCACCTCGAGCGCCTCGGCGATCGCGGCCGTCGTCGATTCCTTCGTGATCTCGGTGTAGATGTACGTTCCGTCCCAGCCCGGATCCAGCTTGCGGATGCGCGCCTCCAGCGGGGGATGGGTCGCCAGTGGGCTCGCGGCTGTGAGGGGCGCTTCCGCGGCAAAAAAGGTGTGCCGGACCTCCTTCCCGTAGTGATGGCGGACCTCGGCGGCGTCCGGAGAGCCCCCCGCCTTGCGGAGGGCCGAGGCAAGGGCGTGTGGTGCGCGCGTGTACTGGGCCGCTCGGGCGTCGGTTAGGAGCTCCCGCTCCCGGCCCACGGCCGCCTGGAGGACACGGGCCAGGCTCGCCCCCATGGCGCCGGCCGCGGTGAGCGCCACGCCGAGGAAGAACGGGGGCCCCGGGCGGACCCCCCGACGCATGAGGCCGCCCCCCATCAGGGCCGCTCCGGCCAGGCTCACGAAGAGGAAGCCGTGGAGGAGCACAAGTGACAGGGTGCGCACGCGCATGTCTCCTTGCGCGATATGAGCCAGCTCGTGGGCGACGAGCGCCTGGAGCTCGGCCCGGTCCAGCCTTTCCAGAGCGCCGGCGGTCAGCGTCACCGCCGCATCCTCCGGCCGAAGCCCCGCGGCGAAGGCGTTGATACCCGGCTCCGCCCGCATCACGAAGATCCGGGGCGTGGGGAGTCCCGCCGCGATCGCCATCTCGTCGGCCACGTTCTTCAGTCGTCGATGCTCGTCCAGATGGGGATTGTCCGGTAGGGGGTGGCCCCCCATCAAGCGAGCCACGACGTGCCCCCCTTCGCGCAGACCGCGAAGGTGGTAGGCGGCCCCCCCGAAGACGGATGCAAGCACGGCGATGGCCGTGGGGATCCCGATCGTGGGGTCCCACCACGGCGCGTCCACGCCCGGAAGCGGAGTTGCGAAAGGCCACCCCGCGGCCAAGAACCAGACGAAGGCGTAGGCCGGCACGACGAGCACCGCCGTGAGCACGATCCAGAGCGCGATCAGGAAGCCGCTGCGCCGGCGGGCGCGGCTCTGGGCCTCGAAGACGTCCATCACGCGGAGGGGGCGTCGGGTGGCGGGTCGCCGCCGGCGGCTCCGGGTGCGCCGGAGGTCATCGGAGCGCCTCCGCGATCAACGTCTCGACCTCGGGGGTCCCCGACGCCGCGGCCAATTCCGGAAGCGAATGACCATCGGGGCTGAGAAGGCGGGGGTCGGCGCCGTGCTCGAGCAGAAGGCGTACCAAGTCTGCGTTCCCGGCGTGGGTGGCGGTCATCAACGGAGACAAGCGGCCGGGGAGCCCGTCCACCCTCGCTCCCCCCTCGAGGAGAAGCCGGAGGGACTCGAGGTGCCCGAACGCGGCCGCCTGGCCAAGCGGTATCCGGTCGTACGGGTCCGGGGCGTCGGGGTCGACCCCGAGCTCCAGAAGCTGGCTGATCACCTCCGGCGATCCGTTTCGGGCGGCGGCGCGGAGCGGGGCGCCGTTCTCTTCGCTCGGATCGTTTCCCGCGTCGACGAATCGAGTGATCCAGGACGTGGCTCCGGCGGCGGCCGCGCCCGTCACAAGCCCGACCTCGATCGAGTCGACGCCGAATTCGAGGAGCACCTGGGCCACGGCGAACCGCTGCTGGGAGACGGCCAGGTGGAGGCCCGAATGCCCGAGGGGACCTCGTGGATGACGGGCGCCCGCTTCCATCAGGAGGCGTACGGTCTCCGGAGGTCCGGTGCGGATCGCATCCAGGAGGACCGGACCTCCGAAGAGGGCGGAAGCGTTTGGGTTCGCACCGGCGTCCAGGGCGGCGCGTGTTTCCTCCAGTTGACCTCGGCGTACGGCCTCGGCGAGCCGTCGGTTCGCCTCCGTCGCTTCGGAGGCGCCGTGATTCCGAAGAAGCTCCGCCACCTCCGTGTGCCCGGAGGTCTCGGCCCAACTGAGCGCAGTCCATCCCTGTTGGCCACCCCTGACCTCGAGGTCGGCGCCCCGGTTCAGCAGGAGAGTGACCACGTCGCCGCGTCCTCCCCGTGCCGCCCATATGAGGGGCGTCTCTCCGTCGCGGTTTCGTGCATCCGGATCCGCACCCGCGTCGAGGAGGAGCTGGACCACCTCGGGTTCCGCCATGCCCACGGCCAGGTGGAGGGCACGGTTTCCGGAGCGGGCCGCCGGAGGGTCGGGGGGAGCCCCTCGCTCCAGGAGCAGTCGAACGAGGAAGGCGGTCTCGGATCCCGGCCGTGCCGCGAGCTGGATGGGGTGCATCCCCGCTTCGTCGTCGCGGTCCTCCAAGGTGACTCCTGCCTCGAGCAGGGCACGGGTCGCGTCCAGGTGCCCGCCGGCCACGGCGAACTGCAGAGCGGAGAACCCCGGAGACCGGGCGGGGAGTGGCTGAAAGAACCCGAGAAACGCGGCAAGCTCTCGGAAGGGTCGGGCGCGGACGCGCTGATCGAGTTGGTCGCCCCGTTCGGCCAGGCGCTGAATCTCGGTCGCGTCCCCCGCGGCCGCGGCTCTCATGAGCTCGGTCATCCCGTGCTCATCGGTCGCGTCCCGGAGGACGTCACCGGACTGGCAGGCGATGATCCCGGTCAGGACGATGAGTACGGCCGTCCGGCGCATGGGCTCCTCCATCGATCGGACGCGGGTCTCACCCCACGGACATTGGGCGTGCCGCGGATTCCTCACGCCGGCCGAAAATAAGTGGGTAGAGGCGTCCGGCAAGCCACATTCGGCTTGAAGCACGGTTCGCCAGACTCCAGGGTGGGGGCATCAATCGCCTGTTCAACACCAAGAGCTCGGAGAGAGCACGCGCGTTCTGCATGCATGGCGTGCTGGCGCACGAGGCGTGACAGGCCGACGACCCCGATGAGGTAACGGAATTTCCGAAGATCAAAGTAGAGTCCGTGCGTGGAGGGGACTTGGACGCAAAGCGGCTAACGGTCCAGCCTGTGGTTGGCGTTGGTCGGAGTGCGTCGCCCCAGTAGTGGGCAGCGATAGCTGCGAGTTGGACCACCTCATATGGACAGTCGTTTCCGGACATTTCTGCATAGAGGTGGATGCGGACGAAGGAAGTGTTCGGTCCGGGAGACGTGGGCATCATTCGTCCAGGTCATGACGCTTGGGTGGCTGGGGACGAACCCGTCATGGGGGTCGACATTCAAGCTGCTGCTCGTTAGTCGGCTGTCACGGTAAGGTCTGCCTCGGCAGGAATAGGAGCGAGTAAAGGCATGCCGCCCCAATCAGGTAATAGCTCCGGTGCTGACGGCGGTACGCTACGTGCAGGTGACGCATGGTGAGCATCACACGCGTAGCGGATCGACAATGCGGAAGGCCACTGGGAAGGCCATCCAGAGGAGAGAGTATGGAGCCCAAAGCTGAGGGATCGGATCCCCCGGGTCCAGTCAGAGATGGGGGGACGACGAGAAGTTCGAACATCACTTCGGAGCCGTCCGGACTCCGGGTGTTACGCGAGGGCATACTGGCAGGAGTGTGCGGCTACGCGGCCGTGGTCCTGGCCGTGACGGCCGTGGACCTGCTCTCCGGACGAGCCGCTCTGCATACAGCGGCTCAGCTTGGGGCCTGGCTGTTCCATCCCGTGGAAGACGCATTGACGGATCCGGGTTGGCCCTCTACGCTTGCTTACAACGGCTTGCACCTGGTTCTTTCGCTGCTTGTCGGCATCGTTGCGGCGACGATGGTTTCCCTCTCGGAGCGAATCACGGGGTTCTGGTATGCGGGACTGACGCTTCTGATCGCGATGGGCATCTACACAGTCGGCGCGTTGGGGGCGATCGCCGTGGAGTTCAAGGATATAACGGACTGGCCGACGGCGGTCGTGGGCACGGCGTCCTGGCTGATCGGTATCACGTTCTACCTGCGGATCGCGCACCCACGGTTGGCTGCGCAGATGAAAGAGGCGAGCATACGGGGAGATGGGTGAAGGAGATCTTGGAGACGGGAAACGAATTGGCGAGCGATATCTCGACGTGGACCCGTGTGGCTTCATCGCGGTTGCCATTCGACCCGGATATCGGGACCATTCTCGATCGCGATCCGTCCGGAGGGGATCGGTTTCGACATCTGTCTCGGTATCCGGCATGAATACCGACCGCGTGCCTAACCGGGCCGTCCATTGCCACATTTATCTCGCTCCCGAGCGACCCGGAGAGATCTTCGAAGTCGGTCGCCGGGTCCGGCCGGTATCGGGCGGGCCAGATTACCCATCCGGAAGAGCGAGAAGGAGTTCCCGCGACCGGGGTCGTCTCCCCCGAGTCGTGGCCGGTCCGGGGATCCGGAAACCCTTTCTGCACTGCGACCGTCCACGTGCGGCACGGACCCCGCAAGAGAAGGATCGTTAGCTTTCGCGGAACGTGGAATCGCACAACGTCGAGGAGTGCTACGATGAAGAGAGTCGAGAACAAGGTTTCTGTGGTGACCGGTGGAGCCGTGGGGTTGGGTCGCTCCTGCTCCCTCCTCCTGGCCCGGGAAGGAGCCAGCGTCGCGGTGACGGACGTCCAGGACGAGGCAGGGCAGGCGGTGGTGGATGAAATCAACGGAAACGGGGGCAAGGCCCGCTACTGGCATCTCGATGTGGGCTCCGAGGAGGCGGTGGAGAGCGTCTTCGGCGAGGTGGTGGACGGCTTAGGCGAGATCGCCGTCCTCGTGAACAATGCCGGAATCTCCGGGGCGAACAAACCCACCCACGAGATCACGGAGGAGGAGTGGGACGAGGTGCAGCGGGTGAACGTGAAGGGGGTTTTCTTCTGCACCAAGCACGCCGTCCCCTCCATGCGGCGGGCCGGAGGCGGCAGCATCATCAACCTCTCGTCCATCTACGGGCTCGTGGGGGCTCCCGACGTACCGCCCTACCACGCCTCCAAGGGGGCCGTGACCCTCATGTCGAAGACGGATGCTCTTCTCTACGCCGAGGACGGCATCCGGGTGAACTCGGTCCACCCCGGCTTCATCTGGACTCCCATGGTGGAGAAGCATCTTAGGCGCTCCGGCCAGAAGCCCGAGGAGGGTCGGAAGGACCTGGCGGCCCTCCACCCCATCGGGAGGGTGGGCGAGCCGGATGACATCGGGTACGGGGTCGTCTACCTGGCCTCGGACGAGTCCAAGTTCGTCACGGGAAGCGAGCTCGTCATCGACGGAGGATACACGGCGAAGTAGGGGACAGGTCGGTCGACATGGCGCTCCCATCGTTCGTTCGGGGGTCTCGTCCTGGAGCGGATGATCGACGTTTCCAATGTCTGGGAGACCTGAACCCGACCGGAGCACTTGGAAGGAGTGGGTCGTCCCGATGCCGTGGACGCTGGCCGAGTGCGAGTGGGCCTGCGTCCCGGCGGGACTGTTCGGACGGTAATGCGCCCTCCTCCCTGCCTTCCGGCCGGCGGGGGACCCGGGCCTCAGCTTCACTGTCATCATCACCCTGGGGCCGGAGGGGAGGGGACGCGCTACCTTGCCACTGATTGCGTAGACCACCTTCCCACAGAAGATTGAATAGGTGGTGAAGGCTGAGGAAAGTGTCCCACTTGCACCCCGCGGTGTGCACCTTGTCATCCGCAAAGGTGAACGGGGCGCCCGGGCACGTCCCACATCGCACCCATTCCGGCGTGTAGGTGCACGTCCTGGCCTCCCTCAGCGAGGAGGACGGGGGATGACCGACGTGGCCCCGACGCCGGCCGCCCTCACACAGGGAGCCTCCCCGTCGCGAGAGAGGTGCGCATCCAACACGAACCAAATCACCCAGGAGAGGCCCATGAGCGCGCGAGCCCTGGTCGTGGCCAGCTTCCTGTTCGCTCTTCTGGTGTCGGCCTCGGAGACGGCCGCGCAGAGCTCCAGCGCGTGCCCGCCGCTCCTCGATCACGAGGCGCAGAAGCTCCACTCCAGCGAGCGAATCGACCTTTGCGAGTTCAGCGGCCGCCCCCTCCTCCTCGTGAACACCGCGAGCTTCTGCGGCTTCACTCGCCAGCTCGATGGCCTCCAGGCCCTCCATGAGCGCTACCGGGATCAGGGCCTTGTGGTCATTGGCTTTCCGTCCCACGACTTCGATCAGGAAGCCGACGACGAAGAGGTGACGGCCGAGATCTGCCGGATCAACTACGGCGTCACCTTCACCCTGCTCTCGCCGAGTGCGGTGGCCAGGGGCGAGGTGAACCCGGTCTTCGCCGAAATGGCCCGGCAGGGAGCCGAGCTGCCCCGCTGGAATTTCCACAAGTACGTGGTGGATCACGAGGGGCGGGTCACGGCCAGCTTCGGATCCAGCACCGAGCCGGAGAGCCGGGAGCTCCGCCAGGCGTTGGAGCAGGTGCTGGACTAAACGGGAGGTCAGTGGCGGGCTGCTCGCGAACGTAGCTTCTGGAGCTGGGCCGCGCCGCACCCTCGGCCGCTGCTTCGTCTTCACCGTGGCGGGGAACGCCGTCGCTCCGGTTTCACCGGCACGGTCTCTGCATGCCTTCGTAGCACGTGGAACGAAAGGGGCGTACGGGAATTTCGGCGGCCCCTTCCATCCCATCCGATCATTTCCCTCCATCGGGGCTGAAGACCCCTCCTGGGATCGCGGCTGGGAAGGATCTCCCCCTACCGTTCCTCCTCCTGCTGGAGGTGAGCCTTCCGGACAGCCGAGAGGAGCCCGTTCACCCCCCCCCGATCATGCCGGGATGGGGACCCCGGGGCAGACCCGGAGGTCGCCCTCCCGTCGCAACGGAGCAGGAGCGAACGATGGGACCTACACGAACGACGAGTTCACGACGGAGGACCTTGCTGGCGATACCGCTCACCGGGGTCATCGCCGGAGCCCTGTCCATCGTGTTGATGGGACAGGTCGGACAGCCGGATGCCCAGGAGATTCCCGGACCACGAGGGGACACCAGCTATTCGCCCGTGGTGATCACGAGCGCCGACTTCGACGAAGCGGTCGAACGGATGAGCGCGGAGAAGGACGAGATTATGGCACGCCAGCGGGATCTCCTCGAAATGCGCTACGACCTTTCGGATCGCCCGATGGCCGAGGCGACGATGAGCGGCGGAAAGCCGGTGCAGGACGGGGTCCGGGTCCGCCTCCCCGAGGGAGTCGATTCCTGGGATCAGCTCAACGAGATGAGCGCCGAGGAGATACGGGAGCAGGGGCTGTTCCCGAGGGGCTTCCTTCCACTCCCCCACCCGAATCACCCCGAAGGTGGAATGGTCTTCCCCGACCATCACATTGAGGACATCCTCGAGCAGGAGGGTCGTGACCTGGAGCGGTTCGACCTGGAGTTCGATCTGCCCGAGCACCTCCTTCCGGAGTTTCCTCCCCCCATGTTCCTCACCACTCGGCCTGACCTGGGCGACGTATCCCAGGGCCAGTTGGTGACGATCAAGAACTTCCAGGACCTCTTCGAGGGGATCCTCAACTCGAAGCAGCTGGAGGGCATGCGGCTGCTCGTGACGCCGTTTCCCCAGCAACAGTTCAACTCCACCCACGACCGCCGGTCCCTGGAGCCGCACCAGGGCGTGACCTGCTTCGACTGTCACGCCAACGGGCACACGAATGCCTCCACACACCTCGCCGGAGATCCGCGGCCTCAGGAGACGCGACGCCGCATCGACACGCCTACCCTCCGGGGCATGAACGTGCAGATGATCTTCGGATCCCAACGCGCCATGAAGAGCGCGGAGGACTTCACCGAGTTCGAGCAGCGCGGCGCCTACTTCGACGGCGACATAGTCCAGGCGGCCAAGAAGGGCGTGAACATGCTGGAGCGCGGGAGCCAGGTGCATTTCATGGGCGAGGTTCAGAACATTCTCGGGTTCCCTCCCGCTCCCAAGCTCGACCCCATGGGGTATCTGCGGCCGGAGCTGGCCACGGAACAGGAGTTGGCCGGAGAGGAGCTGTTCCACGGAACGGCCCAGTGCGCCACCTGCCATCCACCGCCTCACTTCACGGACAACAGCATGCACGACCTGCAGGTCTACCGCTTCCACGACGCGGTGGAGATCAACGGTCGCCTGGCGGTTCAGGAGGGGCTGACCAAGACCTTCCCCCTCCGGGGCATCAAGGACTCGCCGACGTATTTCCACGATGGGCGTCTCCTCACCCTGGCGGACACCGTGGAGTTCTTCAACCTCATCCTCGAGTTGGGACTGGCAGAGGATGAGAAAGAGGCGCTCGTCGCCTACATGCTCACCCTCTGAGGGGTCGGCCGGTCCCAGCAGGGGCCCGGGCCTGCGGGTTCGGGCCCCTCGCGGACTGGACCGGGCCCGAGTTGCTCCGAGACGGCCAGAACTCGACGCGGGATGGTCGACGTGCAGCGAGCCCGAAGGCACGTTCAATGGATTGCGAGGGAGATTCCTTTACAGATACGCCCTCTGTGGTGCACCTGCCAACGTGATGCCAACCAGGTCCGAACCATGAGCGAACACTTCGTCCCACGCATCGGCGCCGTCTTCAGCGCCGACATCGCCGTCCCCGAACACGAGCGAGAAGTCCGCTTCTACTCGCGTGTGCTAAGCACGGGTGAGAATCCACTTTGGCGCGAGGAGGATCTGACAAACAACCTGGGTGTGCCCATTATCGGCCTGGGCGCGCGCAGCGCGGAATATTCTCAGCTTCCGCTCCAGTGGATGCCGCACATCCAGGTCGGGGATGTGGCGGCCAGCGTGCAACGTGCGCTCGATCTGGGCGGAAGTGGGCTGATGCATGCCAAAGACGACGACGGAAGGAGCCAATGGGCGGTGCTGCTCGACCCGAATGGGGCGGCGTTCGGGATCATCCCGGAGATTCCTGCGGAGGCGATCCCCCCGGGCGACGGTGCAGCATCGCTCGACGCGGCGGCGCCTGTGGGCCGCATCTGCTGGCTCGACCTGACCGTCCCCGACGCCTCCGCAACCCGTGACTTCTATCGGCAGGTCGTGGAGTGGTCGGTGCAGAACGTCGAGATGGAGGACGGGAGCGAGCATTACGCCGACTACAACATGCTCGACGAGGATCGAAATCCAGCGGCAGGGGTCTGCCATGCCCGCGGCTTGAACGTGGGGCTGCCCCCTGTCTGGATGATCTACCTGTCCGTGGGCGACCTCGTTGAAAGCGTCCGTCGCGTACAGGAGGAAGGGGGCGAGGTCATCAAGGTGATGCAGGAAGCGAATGGGGAGTACATGTCTGCAGTGGTTCGGGATCCGGTGGGGGCGCATCTGGCGTTGATGCCGGGGTAAGGGCGTTGGCTCACTGGAATGTATTGTGGTACCGTCAGGGAAGGACGTCCGGTCAATATGGATGGTCCACGGTACATAACCGGGCTTCCCAAAGAGGAGACTACCCCTGCATGGCAAACGTGCTCGCCGTTGCGGGTCCCAACTCGAAGTACACTGCTCCTGGGCGGAACTGAACCGCCCGGGATTGCTGAGCGGGACTCAGGGCGGCGCGAGGGACCCACGACCGGTGAGCGTGAACGGATCAAGGAGCTCGAGCGGGAGAACCGGGAGCTGAAGCGGGCGAACGAAATTCTCGGCAAGGCGCCGGCGCGACCAATGCTCCGCGTCGGTGCTTGGCGCAGGCGGAGCTCGATCGCCGACGGAAGTGATGGTGCGGTTCATCGACGATCACCGGAACGTCCACGGGGTCGGAGTCGCTGCTCCCGCCGAAGCCGGGATTGCGAGGAGCGCCGCGACCATAAAGGAGGTCGCCCAGCCAGCAGCAATCCCGAACTTCGACAAGACGTCTTCATCTTCCGATCTCGGCGTAAGGATGGGTCACTGGCATCTGAACACCGCCGATGTGGAAGCGACCAAGCACATGTTCGTCGCCATGGGGGGGAGAGCCGCCACAGTGGGGCAGAGCGAAGTGGTGGTGTTCCCAGATGTCATGGTTCATCTGCATCTTGATGGAGGCGGGCCACCTCCATCCTGAGGCACCGTCGGGTCGGTCGTAGAACATGTGGGGCTCAACGTCCAGGACCTGGACGAATCCCTGGCCCGATGGCAGGCTGCGGGCGTGCCCGTGGCACACAGCGGGGCGCCGTTTCCCCAGGCCTGGGTCGAGACGCCGGGCGGATTGCTGATCGAGATCCTCCAGACTCCGGACCAGGAGCATCCGATCCAGCATCATCACGTTCACTACTACGTGCCGGAGGCTGACATCCCCGTCGCCCAGCAGTGGTACGCCGAGGTGTTCGAGGTCGTACCGGGAATGAGGGGTAGGTTCGATGCTGCGGACATACCGGGAGCGAACCTGACATTTTCCGCGGCCGACGGGGAGCTCGACGGAACCCGGGGCCGGGTGCTCGACCACGTCGGCTTCGAGGTTGAGGACCTGGGAGCCTTCTGTCGGCGCGTGGAGGAGCGCTCCGACGTAGAGCTGGACCGGCCGTGCGAGCGGGATCCGATCACGGGCCAGATGCGAGCCTATCTCTACGATCCCTGGGGCACCTACCTCGCGGTGACCGAGCGGCCCTAACGGGCCGGACGTGTCGCGGGGATGGACCCGGAGGACGGGATCCTGCGGAGGGGGGGCGATTGGATAGCGGATGCGCTCACGTGGGAAGCGTGGATTTTCCCGAGGAGGTCCTTCTAATGAGCCCGGACGCTTCGGCCGATCTTGGAGCAACCTGCGTGACTGGCGGACGTGGAAGAGTTGAAGCGGTCGGATCCTGAGTAGAATCACGCGATCGGTTGGCTCAGCCAGCACCAGCTTCGCATAATTCATATGGTAGGGGGCTCCGTCAACCCTCCGGACAGGGAGCGATTCGGTGGTCGGCCGGTGATGGCTCCTCCGAGAAGGCTATGGGAGGTGAGGTCTCTATAGCAGCGGAACGGATGGCAGCGAGAAGACACGAAATGAGGATCTCGCGGCTGCTGATCGGCTGTCTTCTCGTCACAAGCGCTGCATGCGAACGTGGTGGAGACGAGGTCTTCTACTCCGTTCGTGACAGTGTCGGCATTCAGATCGTGACCGTGGATGCGCGACAGCAAGCCGAGACGTTCCGGGTGGATGACGACCCCGAGTGGCTGATCGGCCACGAGGAGGAAGTGCAGTTCCACGGGATCGAAGATGCGGTCCTGCTCGAGTGCGGGAAGCTCGCTGTGGCCGATGGAAGCCAGCAGCAGGTCATCGTGATCGATCCTGAGTCGGGTAATACGGAACGATGGGGCGGGGCTGGCGACGGACCTGAAGAGTTTCGAGGACTCGCCCGAGTCTTCGATCTGGGAGAAGGGCGAATCGGTGCGTACGATCGCCTGCGACGGCGTTTTGTGATCCTGGAGGGTGGCGCCTTTCTGGAAGCGGTGTCGCTGCCGACCATCGCTGAGACTCAAGATCCACCATTACTGGAGGTCCTGCCGGGACAGGGTCAGCGGGTGATGTACCTCGCCGCGCGGGCTGGCCTGCCAAGAACTCCGGAACAGGGCGCCTATCGTGGGAGCGGGCCGGTCGTGCGTGTACACGCCGCTGACCAGATCGATACCCTGACCATGATCGCGGGCAACACGACGTTCGCTGCCCAGGGAGTCGGCGGGCCCGTCCCGTTCGGAGCTACCACGCTGTTGGCGGCCGGCCAGGACGGCCTTTGGATCGGCGATACGGCCCATGAAGAGGTGTCCCTCTTTCGGGAGTCTCCGGAGCCTCTCAAGGTCGTACGGTGGGTTCCTGCAGAGTCTCGCGACCTCACCGAAGCGCGCGTGGACGCTTTGTGGAGCGCGCTCGAGTCGGATGCCCCGGAGCAGCAACGTGCAATGATCGGACAGCTTCAGCAAGCGACTCCAGTTCCAGCGACGGTGCCGGCGTTCGGAGCCATCCACACGGACGCCCGCGGCGGATTGTGGATTGGGAGCCCGGTTCCTCCCGAGGTTCAGATGCTGCAGATGGCGCCACCTCCGCAGGAATGGCTCGTGATCGACTTTGAGAGCGAACGAGTGGCGAGGGGGATGACGCCCGAGGGTTTCAGGCTCTTACAGGTAACAGGCGAAAAGCTTGTCGGGATTCAGGTGGATGCACTGGGAGTTGAAACGGTTGCGATCTATCGAGTGCTGTGGCAGGAGGAGTCATGAGGGAGCGACCGCGTCTCCAAGCCGAACGCCCGGCAATGCGAGATGCGTTATGCGTACTTTCAGCGATCTCGATTGTCATGGGGTCAGGATGCGAAGCAGGTGAGGGGGACCGACGGGACGTTTCGCATCCAGACGGGACTCCCGTTGCAATCGATGAGCATCCTGCTCTCAGCGTGGGCGTGATGGAGGGCGATGCGGCGCAGGAGTTCTTCGAGGTAGTCACGCCGTTCGGTATTGAGGGCCAAGGCCTGGTCGTGCCGGAAGCGGGAGCGAACGTGGTCCGGGTCTTCGATCGTTCCGGCGAGCTCATTCGAACGTTGGGCGGACCCGGACAAGGTCCCGGTGAGTTCACGGGCCTGCGGGCTGCATGGCCTCATGCGGACACGATCGAGGCATATGATATGGACCTCAGACGGATCACACGGTTCCTCCCGGACGGCTCGAATCAGGTAATTCCGTTGCTCGACGCTCCCGGGTCAGCGGAAGCAGTGATCCCGGGCAGGCTTGAGGACGGATGGGCGATGATGGGGATCGAATCTGCCGGTATGGGACGACGGGATCAAATGGTCGTTCACTGGTTCGGTGCCGATGGAGCGTATCGAGGTGAAATCGCGCGCACGCAGGGGATGGCGCGTTTTTCATCGCCGGGGGGACCTTCGGGCCCGGATCCGCTCTCCCCAAGGGCGGTGTTCGCGGTGACGAAGGAGGCCGTATACGTGGGGGAGACGCTCGAGCCTTCAATCCGGATCTTCGATCCTGCTGGAATCCTGCTGGAGGAAATCCGGTGGGAGCCAGGGGGTCTGGTGTCACCTGCGGATGCCCTGGAGCAGGTGTTGGACTCGGTCCTCGCGAGATCGGATCCGGTCGAAGCTACGGCACCGAGGGAGTATCTACATTCCTTTCCACTGCGCGAGCGCATCTCCTCGTTCTGGGACTTCATCTTGGACGATCGCGGGTTCGTGTGGGTGCGGCGCTACGATGCGGCTGTGCATTCGATGGCCCTCGATGGTTCTCCTTTGGGCGGCCCTGGTCCGGGGGGAGAGTGGTCGATCTTGACGGCTGAGGGCGAGGAGGTCGGCCGGGTTCAGGTGCCTGCGGGCTTGGAGCCTATGTGGATCTCCAAAGAGTGGGTCGTCGGAATCCACCGGGATCCGCTCGGTGTCGAATCGGTTCGGATGCATGCCTTGCGTCGGCGGTGATTGCGACCGGAAGAGGAGGGCCGGGTGCCCGACCGGTTTCGAAAGCATGGGGCCGCGAATCCGGTGAGATATACCTGGGAGTAATGGTCCTGGGGGCAGTCGGACGCGGTTCGGAACCTGCGAACCGAGGTACACATGGCAGACACGACCGTGAACGGAGTCCGGATCCACTACGAGCGATCCGGCGACGGTGACATTCCCCTGGTGCTCGTTCATGGTTCCTGGAGTTCGCACCACGACTGGGATGGTGTCGTGCCGGGGTTGGCGGAATCGTACTCCATCGTGGCCTAG
>SKKN01000022.1 GCA_007121455.1 Gemmatimonadota bacterium
GCTCCGGTCCTCTCCCTCCGGCAACTCGAACAAGACGTCCTCGAGAAGGTTGGTCATCACGGTCTGGAGCCTCCTCGCCCCGATGTTCTCCATGCGCTCATTCAGGATCGTCGCAACTCGAGCGACCTCCTCGATCCCGTCCGACGCGAACTCCACCTCCGCCCCCTCCGTCAGGAGCATCGCCTTGTACTGGGCGGGAAGAGCGTTTTTCGGTTCGGTGAGAATCCGAACGAAGTCCTTCTCGTCGAGGCTCGCCAACTCCACACGAATCGGAAACCGCCCCTGCAGCTCCGGGATGAGGTCCGAAGGCTTCGCCACATGAAAGGCCCCGGCGGCGATGAAGAGGATGTGGTCCGTCCGGATGAGCCCGTACTTCGTCTGCACATTCGAGCCTTCCACGATGGGCAGGAGGTCGCGCTGAACCCCCTCCCGGCTCACGTCCGGTCCCGCCCCCCCTCGTTCCCCCACCACTTTGTCCACCTCGTCGAGAAAGACGATGCCCATATCCTCCGTACGGTCGAGCGCCTCGTGGATCACCTCGTCCATGTCGACGAGCCGGTCGAGTTCGTCCTGGACGAGGACCCTTCGCGCTTCCGCCACGTTCACGGTCCGCCGCTTCGTCTTCTTGGGGAGCATATCCTGGAGCATTTCCATGAGGTTGTGGTCCAACCCCTCCATTCCTCCCATCGGCATCGACATCGTGTCGAGAGAGCGGGTCTGCTGCACCTCCACTTCCACGGGCCGGTCCTCGAGCTTCCCGTCCCGGAGGAGGCCCCGCAGCTTCTCGCGGGTCCGGCGGCGGCGCTCTTCGAGCCCCACCCCGTCCTCCTCGCCACCTTCCTCGCCCTTCCGCACGCCGGAAGGCCCGGCGACGAACGCAGGCGACCCCTCACCCCCTGCACCTTCGGGCGCCGGCCGGCGGCTCGTCTCCACCCGAACGCCTCCCTTTCGCCCACCGGATGGAGGTGAGGGGAGGAGGAGGTCGAGCAATCGCTCTTCGGCTCGCTCCTCAGCCTCTTCCTGGACGTCGTTCTCCCGTTCCTCCCGGACCATGTTCACGGCGGTATCGACCAGGTCGCGAATCATCGACTCCACGTCGCGCCCCACGTATCCCACCTCGGTGAACTTCGATGCTTCCACCTTCACGAATGGGGCGCCTGCAAGACGGGCGAGGCGGCGTGCAATCTCCGTCTTCCCCACTCCGGTGGGTCCGATGAGGATGAGGTTGCTCGGCAGGATCTCGTCCCGCAGGTCGTCCGAGACGCGCTGCCGCCGCCACCGGTTCCGGAGTGCGATGGCCACGGCCTTCTTCGCGTTCTCCTGACCCACGATGTACTTGTCCAGCTCCACCACGATCTGCCGCGGCGTGAGCTCATCCAGCCAGGGCTCCGCCTCCCCCTCGCTTCCAACGCTCCGGGAAGGATCCGATTCATTTTCGCTCATATTCCCTCGCTACTTCAGCTCTAGTACCGTGATTCGGTCGTTCGTGTAGACGCAGATCTCCGCTGCTGTTTCGAGCGCTTCGCGCACCATCTCCGCTGCCGGAAGCTCCGTATGCTTCCGCAACGCACGGGCCGCGGCAAGCGCGTAGCCTCCGCCGGATCCGATCGCCGCCACCTCGTCGTCCGGCTCGAGGACGTTCCCGTCGCCGCTCACGATGAAAAGCCGATCCTTATCGGCGACCACGAGCAAGGCATCCAGCCGGCGGAGGTATCGGTCGGTCCGCCAATCCTTCGCCAGCTCCACGCACGCGCGTGTGAGGTTGGCCGGATACCGCTCGAGCTTCTCTTCCAGCTTTTCGAAGAGGGTGAATGCGTCGGCCACTCCGCCTGCAAAGCCGGCCAGGATGGCCCCGTCCTTCAGCGTGCGCACCTTGGAAGCGGTCGCCTTGATGACCGTATCTCCCATCGAAACCTGTCCGTCCGCACCCATCGCGACGGCGCCGTCGCGACGAATGGCAACGACGGTGGTGGAGCGAGTCCTCGTCATCCAGCTTCCTCCTGATCTCGCCTCGTCGTCTACGGACGAGGCGTGTCATATGATGGTACTACCCCCGGGGGTGGGCCGAACGATACACTTCCTTCAGGCGCTCCACCGAGGTGTGGGTGTAGATGCGGGTGGTCGAGAGGGAGGCGTGCCCCAGCAGCTCCTTCACGGCCATCAGATCCGCCCCGCCATCCAGGAGATGGGTGGCGAACGAATGGCGGAGCGAGTGAGTGGACAGCCCTTCCCCGTCCGCGACCGTCTCGAGCAGCTCCCGGACTGAGGTCTGGATCGAGCGTCGGGAGAGTCGTCCTCCCCGGGCGTTGAGGAGTAGAGCTCCCCCCTCCGCACGATCCGTCGAATGGCGAGCCACGACCTCCGTTCTCCTCGGCTCGTACCGTCGGATCGCCACCACGGCGGAGCCGGTCAGTGGAACGATCCGCTCCCTCCGCCCCTTCCCACGCACCTTTGCCCGGTCCCCTACGAGATCGATCCGGGACATCGAGAGATCGTGAAGCTCGGAGAGCCGGAGCCCGCTTCCGTAGAGAAGCTCGAGCATCACGAGATCTCGAGTTCCCTTGAGCGTCCCCTCGGCCGCACGACCTTCAGCCATCTGGAAGAGGACGGAGATCCCCTCCCGTCCCACGTGGCCCGGAAGCGTACGCTCCCCCCTCGGACTCCGCACGGCCCGTGCCGGATTGGCCGGGACGAGTCCCTCGCGGTGGAGGAACCGGAAGAAGGATCGGACCGCAGAGAGCTTCCGGGCGGCGGTACGGCGAGTGAGACCCTTCCGATGAAGCCATCCCATGAAGCTGCGGAGGGTGAGCCGGTCGACATGGGTCCACGCCCAATCGGGTGTGCCGTAGTAGCTCGTGAGGAAGGCTTGCAGATCCTCGAGGTCGTTTCGGTACGCCGTGACGGTACGCGGCGAGAGGTTTCGCTCGTCGGAAAGGTGTCGAAGGAAATCCGGAACGGCGTCGGCCAAGTGGAGTCTCCCTCCCCTCAATCGCCCAATGCGGTGGAGGCGAGCTCTTCGGGAAGCGGATGGATCTCGAGTCCCGCCACTTCCATCCACTGCCCGAAGTCTCGAAGAGCGCGCTCGGCCAGCCGGATCCGTTTCTCTCGCTTGTTCCGGATCTTCCCCGGGAGAGGGTCGACGAGCCCCCAGTTCGAGTTCATCGGCTGGAAGCGTTCCGGGTCGCATTCCCGCAGGTAGCGCAGGAGTGCGCCGAGCATCGTGGTGGAAGGGGGGAGAAGGGGCTCCTTTCCTTCGGCGATGCGAGCCATATTCGCGCCGGCCAGGATCCCGCTCGCAGCGGACTCGGTATACCCTTCCACGCCGGTGAGTTGGCCTGCGAAGATCACCTCCGGCCGATCGGGCAGCGCGCCGTGCTGCGTCAGGCGCCCCGGGAAGTTCAGGTAGCTGTTCCGGTGGATCGCACCCCACCGGAGGAATTCCGCGTCCTGGAGGCCGGGAATCATTCGGAACACCCGCGACTGCTCCGGGATGCGGAGGCGGGTCTGGAAGCCCACCATGTTCCACATCTGCCCCGCGCGATCCTCCCGGCGGAGCTGTACCACCGCATACGGCCTTTTACCGGTCCGGGGATCCGTGAGCCCAACAGGCTTCATCGGTCCGAAGCGCAACGTGTCTTCTCCCCGCTCCGCCATGACTTCCACCGGGAGGCACCCCTCGAAGTACGGCACGGCGTCCCAGTCGTGACCAGAGTGGACATCCGCGTGCTTCAACTCGCGGAGAAACGCTTCGTACTCCTCATGGGTGAGTGGGCAGTTGAGGTAGTCCGCCTCCTGTGCGTACCGACCCTGGGCGAAGACCAGCTCCCGGTCGAGCGACTCGTGGTCCACGATCGGAGCGATCGCATCGTAGAATGCCAGCCCCTCCTCCCCCACCGCCTCCTCGATCGACCGTGAGAGAGCATCCGAGGTCAGGGGTCCCGTCGCGATCACGGTCGGACCTTCGGGTATCCGGGTGCACTCCTCTCGGCGGATTTCGATCCGGGGGTCCGTGCTGACCGCCTCGGTCATCTTCTCGGCGAAGATTGCCCGGTCCACCGCAAGCGCCCCACCGGCGGGAACCCGAGCCTCGTCCGCCGCCCGAAGCAGGGTCGAGCCCAGGGCCCGCATCTCCCTCTTGAGCTGCCCGTGCGCATTCGCCGCATCCTCGCTCTTGAAGGAGTTCGTGCAGACGAGCTCCCCGAACAGATCGGTCTGGTGGGCCGGGGTCTCCCTGCCCGGCCGCATCTCGTGGAGGATCACATCATGACCACATCTCGTCAGATGCTTCGCAGCTTCGCAGCCGGCGAGTCCGCCGCCGACGACATGAACGGGAACGAACGTCATCCCTTCGCCTCCACCACTCCCACTTCCTCGGGAGTGAACTCCGCGCTGCACGAAGGACACCGAAAGTGCTCCCCCTTCTTCTTGGTGGAGCGAGACTCCAAAAACGGGTGCTCACACTCCGGACAGGGAGTCCGCACCGGCTCGTTCCAGGTCGACCAATCGCAGTCCGGATAGCGGGTGCATCCCCAGAAGGGCTTCCCCTTTCGGGTGCGTTTCACGCCGATTGCCCCCTCGCCGCACTCGGGGCAGGAGAGGCCTGGGATCGTGATCGGCTTCGTCCCCTTGCACTCGGGGTACGCCGTGCAGGCGAGGAACTCCCCGAAGCGACCACGCTTCACGACCATGGCGGAGCCGCACTTGTCGCACTTCTCATCCGTTTCCTTCGGGATCGCCGGCCCCCCGTCCTCATCGAGCGGCCGGGTATAGCGGCACTCGGGATAGCTCGAACAGGCGACGAACGGCCCGAATCGCCCGCGTCGAGCCTTCAGCTCCCCCTCGCACTCGGGACAGCGCTCCCCTTTCAGGTCCGGAAGATCCTCGCCATCGACCGGACGAGTCGTGCGGCAGTCGGGGTATCCGGAACATCCGAGGAAGCGGCCGTACCGATTCCACTTCACCACCATCGGACGACCGCACTCGGAGCAGGTCTCTCCCTCCGCAGCGAGGATCTCCTTCACGATCTCGTCCGAAGATGCCTTTCCCTCGCGGAGTCGATCCTCGAAGGGAGGGTAGAAGTCCTGCAGAAGGGCCCGCCACTCGACGCTCCCCTCCTCCACTCGGTCGAGGTCCTCCTCCATTCGGCTCGTGAAATCGACATCGAAGAGCTCCGGGAAGACCCGGACGAGGAGCTTCGCCACGGTGTCGCCGAGGTCCGTCGGCTTGAACCTCCCTTTCTCCACTTCGACATAGCCGCGATCCCGCAGCGTCGAAATGATCTGAGCATAGGTCGAGGGCCGACCGATTCCCTGCTCCTCGAGCGCCTTCACCAGACTTGCCTCGGAAAATCGAGGGGGAGGCTGTGTGAAGTGCTGGTTCGGCTCCAATCCCTTCTTCTCCGGCTCGGCACCTTCGGAAAGCTCGGGAAGCGGGTCCATGTCGTCGAGCCCCTTCCGGCCGCCGGACTCGGTCGCTTCGGAGTAGACCCGCGTGAAGCCGGGAAACTTGAGGATGGACCCCGTGGCCCGGAAGAGGTATCGACGGCCGTCACTCCCTTCGAGATCCAGATCTACGGTCGTGGTATCGAATACCGCCGGGGCCATCTGCCCTGCGACGAACCGGAGCCAGATCACTTCGTAGAGCCTTGCCCCGTCATCGTCGAGGAAGCGGCGAGCTTCCTTCGGATGGAGGGTGGGGTCCGTGGGCCGGATCGCTTCATGGGCCTCCTGTGCCCCCTTCTGTTGCTTTCCGGCCCAGGTGCGAAGCGACGGCGACAGGTACGATTCCCCCATCTCCCTCCGCACCCAGTCGCGTGCCTGCCCGGCCGCCTCCGACGAAACGCGCGTCGAGTCCGTCCGCATGTATGTGATCAGTCCCACCGCTCCCCGGGAGCCCATCTCGACGCCCTCGTAGAGACGCTGCGCCACGCCCATCGTCTTCCGGGCCGAGAAACGGTGTCGCTTCGCCGCCTCCTGCTGGAGTGTGGAGGTGGTGAATGGTGGGGGCGGATTCTTGCGGCGCTCCCATCGCTTGACGCTGGTGACTCGGAATGGGGTGTCCGAGAGGGCTTCGAGAACGGCCTTCGCCTCATCCTCGTTCGCGAGGGTGAAGGACTTCCCGTCAACCTTGTGGAGGCGTGCTTCGAACGGTTGACCCTCCTCCTCGAGGAGGGCACGGATCGACCAGTACTCTTCCGCCTCGAACGCCCGGATCTCATCCTCTCGCTCACAGATGACGCGCAGGGCGACGGTCTGGACTCGCCCAGCGGAGAGGCCGGGGCGGATCGGCTTCCACAGGAAGGGACTCACCTTGTATCCGACGAGCCGGTCGAGGATTCTCCGGGCCTGCTGCGCATCGACCTTCCGCATATCCAGCCGACCCGGAGAGCCGAGCGCGTCCTTCACCGCCCGGGAAGTGACCTCGCGGAACTCCACCCGTTGGAACCGGTCCATGTCCTTCAGATACCCGAGCTGCTCCGCCACATGATAGGCGATCGCCTCTCCCTCGCGGTCGGGGTCGGTGGCGAGAATCACGGCCTCCGCTTTTCGCGCCTTGTCCCGGAGCTCCTTCAGCACCTTCCCCTTACCTCTGATCGTGACGTACTTGGGCTCGAATCCGCCCTCCACGTCGACGCCCAGCTCCTTCTTGGGGAGATCACGCACGTGACCCACCGAGGCGGCGACCTCGTAGTCGCGGCCCAGGTACTTGCCGATGGTCCGGGCTTTCGCGGGTGACTCCACGATCACCAGGTTGCGCTTCTTCCCGTTCGTCATCCGTTCGTCGATATCCCTTTCGTTCGGAGCACGCGAAGGATGTGCTCCGCCAACTCCGGGGGAGTCCGTGTCTCCGTCTCCAGATGGAGGTCGGCCTGCCCGTAATAGCCGGCCCTCTTGGTCATGAGGTTTCGTGCGGCCTCTTCCGGATCCGGCACCTCGAGAAGTGGCCGCCCTCCCCCTTCGTGCCGCACCCGCCGGATGGCCGTGTCCGCCTCCACCTTCAGCCAGACGGAGAGGGTTTCGGGGCCCGCGGATTCGATGCGCCCTGCTCGACAGGGCCATCCACCGCCCGACGCCAGCACGATCCGTTCCTCTTTCAGGAGCTCGGCCCCGAGCTCCTCTTCCACGGCCCGGAATGCTGCCTCGCCCTGGACGCGGAAGAGCTCCGGGATCGTCTTCCCTG
Source organism: Gemmatimonadota bacterium (assembly GCA_007121455.1). GTDB lineage: Bacteria > Gemmatimonadota > Gemmatimonadetes > Longimicrobiales > Gaopeijiaceae > SKKN01. The sequence continues at coordinate 7,180 of SKKN01000022.1, forward strand.
TCCGCTCTTCGATCACCTCATCGAGATCGGCGAAGGCCCAGCCGAGCCGCGACGCGAGGAGGCGTCCCGTCGTCGTCTTTCCACTCCCCATGAATCCGACGAGAAGCACGCGGCGGCAGGGAATGATGTCACCGCTCCCCATATCCTCGTCCGGCGAGGTACGCGAGGTACTCCTCGAAGTTCCTGCGGAGTTCGGAGAGGGAATCGCCCCCGAACTTCTCCATCACGGCGTCTGCCAGCACGAGTGCAACCATCGCCTCGCCGACCACCGCAGCGGCAGGCACGGCGCATACGTCGCTCCGCTCGGTCGCCGCCGCGTCCGCCTCCCCTGTGCGCAAGTCCACGGAGGGAAGGCGATTCTTCATGAGGGTAGAAATGGGCTTCATCGCCCCCCGTACCACGAGGGGCGCGCCTGTCGTGACTCCCCCTTCCAGACCACCTGCACCATTTGTCGAACGCACGAACCCGCCCGATCGCGTGCTCTCGTCCTCGCGCACGATCGCGTCGTGCACTCTGGAGCCGGGCCGGCGCGCGCCTTCGAAGCCGAGGCCTACCTCGACCCCCTTGATCGCCTGAATCGACATGACGGCGCCGGCGAGCCGCCCGTCCAATTTCCGGTCCCACGACACGTGACTCCCCAATCCCACCGGCAAGCCGGTCGCCACGACCTCGAAAATCCCTCCGAGGGTGTCCCCTTCTTCCTTGGCACGGTCGATGGCGCTCATCATCCGCTGTCCCGCCTCGTCGTCCAGCGCCCGGACCGGCGACCCGTCCGCGACGGCGTTCAGCTCCTCCGGAATGGGCTCCGGGTCGGCAGCCGCTACGTCCCCGATCGAACGGACGAATGAACCGATCTTGACGCCCAACTCCGACAGCAGCCGCTTCGCAACCGCTCCGCATGCCACCCGTGCCGCCGTCTCCCGTGCAGAGGCCCGCTCGAGGATGTCCCGCGTATCTCGCCGGTCATGCTTCAGGACCCCGACCAGGTCTGCGTGACCGGGGCGCGGGAGGTACATCGGACGGAGGGCCTTCGGGTTTTCGTCCGGATCGGGAGGAAGATGGCTCATCGCCGTCGTCCAGTTCTTCCAATCCCGGTTCCAGATGACCATGGAAAGAGGGGACCCCAGGGTCTCGCCCAGGCGGACGCCCGAGATCAGCTCCGCCCGGTCGGACTCGATCTTCATTCGCCGGCCCCTCCCGTACCCCCCCTGCCTCCTCTTCAGCTCGGGATCCACGTCCCGCTCCATCTCGAGGGAGAGTCCGGCGGGAATCCCCTCCAACAGTGCCACCAGGCCGCGCCCGTGGGATTCACCAGCGGTGCGGAAGTCGATTCGACGCAAGCTCATCCTCTCGTTCCTCCACGAAAAAGACCCGGCGGGAGGCCGGGCCTTCGTGCCACACTCCTTCGAATCCACAAAGTGCCTCCCGGCCCGGAGCATGTCCAGACCGAGACGGCACGCGATGGGCTCAACTCGGGCCTCGGCGCACGTCCGCCGCCTTGATGTCCACCACGACGACACCCCCTCCCGCACTCGGGCCGGAGAGCTTGACGATGACGCAGGCGTCGTCCGTGCCGGAGTCGAAGGGATCGACCGCTCCACCGGTCTCCACGCACGTCAGCCCGTCATTGTCGCTCGTGAACGGGAGCGTCGCCCGAACCGGACCCAACATCGTATCCCGGACGAACGCACGTCCGTGGAGTTCGAAATGCCGGGTGCCGTGGATTTCGACCACCCCTCCTCCCACGGGAACGAACGCCAGGCTCACGGCATCGGGAGCCGTGAGCGGCCCCCCGGAGTGGAGCGGGTGTAGGGCCACTCCCGCGCCACCTGGCTCGATCAGCACCTCGCCCTCGAGGCGGAGGTCCGGGTCGAAGAAGTAGGCGGCGAAGAGTCCTCGGCCGACGCCGAGTTCGCCGTCCTGGTTGATCGCGACACCGAGGACGCGTTCGGAGGCGTTGCCCGTAAGGTCCGTCACGGAGACGTGGTCCGCGAACTCTTCCTGCCCCGCATCCCACAGGAAGATCCGACCCGTGGATTCCGTCGCTCCCTCTCCGACGACGATGGAGGAGCCGTCCGTCGACGCGGCGATAAAGGTCGTGTCGGACAGGCCCACAGAGGAGACGTCCCACGTTCCCGTACGGTGACGCGGTTGGAAAAGGGTCGGGGTCGGATCGAGGACGATGTCCCGAAGCTCCTCGACGACGTCCGCAGTGGCACCGAAACCGGACTCCCGACTGGATTCCCGCACGTCGTCACGGTCTCCCGGCTGGTGGGTCCTCGCGAGGATCGCGCGTTCTTGCACCTCCTCCCCGTCGACCGTGACCGTGCGGGTCGTATCGACCATTCGATCGACGCCACCGATGGCGAATGCATCGTCCGTGCTGACGACCATCCCATGTTCCGTGACCAGGCGCACCGCCATGTCCAGCCCCAACCCATCGTCACCGATCCGGATGGTGCCATCGGGCGCCGTCCCTGTCGGACGGGTCGAGAAGACGAAGAGCCCGTTCACGTCGTGAGCGACGAACTGTGGCCGATCGGAGAAGCTGTGGAACGTGGTCTGATATTCGATCCCACTCTCCGTCGAGGACTCCTCTACGTCCCAGAGCAGCGCGTTCGGGGTGGCGATCCTGCCGTCCTCGGTCCATGAGGCCCCGCTCCGCTCGACCCGGGAGAAGTTCGTGCCCCCGGAATTCGCAACGTACAGGACGTCGGGGTCCCCGGAATCGAAGGTCATCCCCCAGGGCTGGGAGCCGACAGCCGCATGCTCGAGGAACGTCCGCTCCTCGAGGTCGAAGAGCTCCAGCCGGTTCAATCCGAAGTTCGACAGGATCAAGGCTCCGGTGCCTTCATGTACGACCGCGTCTGCGATGCTCCCGCCCGCGGGGAGGCGAACCGTCTCCCCGGATACCACGCCGATCGTCCTCGACAACCATAGATCTTCCTCGGTCACGATCTCCGGCTCGGACTCGTCACAGTCGAGCCGCTGGAAAGTGGTGGCCGAAACCGACGCGCCGCAGTTCTCGGCCCCGTCGACCATGAATCCGACGAAGTCGAGGAGGAGCGTGTCGGGGGAGAACGCCGGATCGAAACCGAACGCCTCGTAGAGGTCCTCGACCGCCACCTCGAACATCGCGCTCTGGAGGCCCGGCTCTCCCTTCTCGGGGTCTGCGATCGTATCAGCCCGCACGATCATGGTGGGGTCCGGAGCAAATGCGCGGTCCTGCGGGAGTGCGCGCAATGTGAAACCGATGATACGGACGCCCACTCCTCCCGGATTGTCCTGCCCTTTCACCTCGACCTCCACCACATCCGTGCGCTCGACCCGGTTCGGATCCGAGTCCGCACCCTGTGCGGTGGGGATCACCATCAATTCCGGGGCGATCGTGTCGTCCTCCCCCGTCATCACGTTCACAGTCAGGATGGGCGTGTGGCTTTCGATTTCTTCCGAGTTCCGGGCACGAGCCTGAAGCGTCAACGCACCTCCCTCGTCTTCGGGCAGCTCGATCGCCCACGTTTCGGTCACCGAAGGGGGATTTCCGGAGAACGAACGCGTGCGAGTGTCCTCCACCACCCCCCCGATGAAGAGATCGAGCCGGGAAATGCCCAGGTTGTCGGAGGCCTCCACCGTGACCTCGACGGTCTGCCCATCCGTATAGACGTCACCCTCCTCCGGGGCGGTGATGCGGACGCTGGGCCCTCCGACCAAAACGTCCACGGAGTCCCGGGTGACGTTCCCGACCCCATCTTCGACCGCCGCCCGGATGAAGACCGTCTCGGTCGATTCATCGGCGGTGGGCTGAAGGTATCGCAGGAGGGTAGTGTCGTTCACCGCACCTCCGAGCTCGACCGTGGTCTCGTGGAAGCGCAGGACCTCCTCATCCGTTCCCAGGTCCGGGTCGCCACGGTGCGCGACTCCGTCGAATGTGACCCTGGCGATCCCGGAAGGCGCCTCGATGCCGGCGCGCACGAAGACGGAGTCACCCACCGGGATGCCGGAACCGCTGAGCGGTTCATGGAAATCGACCCACGCAGCCCGTTCGGGAAGGAGCTGGAAGGTGAGGGTATCGGAACCCACGTTCCCCTCCGTGTCCTCGGCCGTCACGATCAGGGTCACCTCCTCCGGAGAGAAGTCGTTCGTGGGCTCGAGAATCCGCGTGAGCGTCGTGTCGGCGCTGGGGTCCATCAGGTCGATCGTCCACGGATCGAACTTCGTCACCTTCTCCTCCGTGCCGAGATCGGGGTCTCCCCGCAGAGCCACCCCCTCGATCGTCACCCGGGCAACCGCGCCGTTGTCCCTGACCCGGACTTCCGTGGGCACGGTCTCGTGAGCGTGGAACTCGGATCCCTGAGTGGGGGCGAGGATCTCGACTTCAGGCGGCTCGTCGTCGATGAAGACCACTCGGAGAGGTGCATCCGCCGGTGCGCTTCCCACGTTTCCCTCCAGGTCCGTCGCGACCCCTTCGACCTTGAACTCACCGAGGGAGAGATTCTCCGGCACGGTATAGACGAACGTTCGACTGGCGGTTCTCCCGTCGACCTTCTCCACCTCGAATGCAACCGTATCCCCTTCCGGGCCGAGGATGCGGAACCCGAGCTGGGCGAGCCCGATGTTGTCCTGACCGCCGACCTCGATCCCGACATCCTTGCCGAGGCTGACCTCCTCCTGCTGAAGGGTCACGGCCACTGCCGGGGGCGTCAGGTCGATCGCTCGCACCACCCGATCGGCCCGCTCACTGGCATTTCCCTGTGCATCCACGGCTTGGGCCGTGAGGGTGAGGAGGGTATCCGTGATCACGGAGGGAACGGCGAACCGGGTTTCCACGCGGACGTCGAGCTCTCCGGATTCGAGACTCACGACCTCCGTCGCGTGAAAGTCACCGACCGTCGCCCCGACGACGATGGAGTCGACCCGAATCGACCCCACCGCGTGGACGCCGACCGGTACCTCCTCTCCCGAATCGATGGTCGGCGGTGCGTTGAGTTCGATAATCCTCGGCCCGATTCCGGTTCCGGGACCGAAAAGGTTGCCACCATCGCAGGCCCAGAACGCGACCAACCCGAAGAGGCCGAAGCCGAGGAGCCTGAGGGGAAAACGGAGGGCCGACCGGTGAGGAAACATGACCGCGCGCCCTCAGTTCCGGTCGATGTGAGGAGTGACCAGGATCATCAGGTCCCTCTGATTCTTCTGCTCCCTGGTGAGTCGGAAGAACCGACCCACCAGCGGAAGATTCATGAGGAGCGGGATTCCGGCACGAACCTCATCTCGCTCTGTGACGGTGAGACCACCGATCACGATCGTCTCGCCGTCCTGGACCAGAACTCGTGTTTCTGCTTCCTGGGTGTTGAAGATGAAGCCCACGTCCGCCTCCGCCGTGAGCTCGATCCCCGAGCGTTCTGCTCTCAGGCTCATCAGGATGAGGTCCCCGGCCGTGAGGTGCGGCGTCACCTCGAGCATGATCCCCGTCTCCTCGATCTGGACCGTGGCCTGAGGTGGTCCGAGCTGCCCCCCAGCACCCGTCCCCACGTCCACCACCCGGATCGGGGTGCGCTCGCCGACCAGGATGCGAGCCTGGTGGTTGTCGAGGACGGAGACCTGTGGCGCAGCCTGGATGTCGCTCAGGTTCACCGACTGGAGCGCTTCGACGAAGGCCAGGAGGGTGTGCCGCCCGAGGATCAGGCTCGTCAGGAATTCGAGCGAAGGATTCAACACCCGCTGGTTCGCATTCCCGAGGGCAGCGATCGAATTGCCGCCCAGGGATACGACATCCGTCCCCCGCTCCACGATCTCGTCCGGCGAGATCCGGCCGTCCCCATCGGCATCGATTCCGCCGGGATGGATCGTGTTCAACTGGTTCCCGCGAGAGTCCTTCAGGTCGTAGACGACTCCGAACTCCTCGAGGTCCGTCCGGTTCACGAAGATGATCTTTGCGGATATCGTGATCTGTGGAGTCCGGAGATCCAGGGACTGCAGGAGTTCCTCGACGGACTCGAGGACCCTGGGGATGTCGGTGACGACGAGTGAGTTCGTCGCCTGGTTCACCGAGATCCGCCCCCGCTCCGAGAGGAGCGATTCGATGGGCTCCCTGAACTCGCTCGCCGAAGAGTATCCGATCCGGAAGCTTCGGGTCAGGAGGGACTCGAAGTCCTCCCGGTCGCGGAGGTTGTCCATCCGGTCGACCCGGATGATCCCGGATCCCGCCTCCTGAGCGGCGAGGCCGTGGGAGTCCAGGATCGCCTGGAGCGCGAGGTCCCAGGGCTGATCCCGAATGTCCGCGTTCACCTCACCTCCCACGTCCGACCCGGGTACGATCGAGCGGTCCGTGAACTCGGAGAAGGTGAAGAGCACTTCACGGATGGGAGTGCCCGAGAAGGACACAGTGATGCGCTCGCTGTCCTCACTCGCGCGGAAGGCACTTCGACCTCCGGCATTCCCGGACCCGGGCCGACGGGCATCGGGCTGAACCGCTGGGAGGACCGGCTGGAGGGAGGCCGTGGTTTCCGTTCGCGGTGCCGCACCGGGGGTCCCCATTGCGGCACGGCTCGACCAGGGTTCGAAGGTTCCGCTCGGGTTCTCCATCGAAACCCGGATGTAGCTCCGGTCCATCATCACCGTGTACCCGACGAGGTGGTCGAGCTCCAGGACGACACGGACCACGTCGTCCTCGTACTGGCTTGCCTGCACCGCCCGCACCCCGCCTCGGCCCACCTCGTAGAACTCTCCGTCGGGAAGACCGTACGCCGCTCCTCTCACATCCAGAACCAGGCGGGCAGGTCCCTCCATCGTGAAGTCCCTGTAGTCTTCCGCACCGTCGACAGCGATGACCACCTCCGTTCGGTCACCGGAAGGAACGACGCTCAACTCGGTGACCGACGCCGCTTCGGGTTCCGGGGATCCAGCGAGCAATGCGGCAGTGGTCCATGCGACCATGATCGTCTTCATCTCCGGCCTCCTCGGACCGTGGCATCGAACCCCGGCGACGCTTGGCCCCCGGGAGTGTCCTGCGAAGTGTCGACCGGGGGCGATCCGGGCTCGTCCAACGTATCCGGTTCCGGCTCCCTCGGCCGAAACATCCTCTGCGGCTGAGGGCTCTCCGACCTCCGCAGCTCGAGGGTTCTTTGGTCCCGCACTCCGAATTCCTCGACCTCGACGATGACTCTCGATTGCTGGATCTCGAGAACCCTCATGTTTCCGAGCACCTCACCGACCCGAAGGCGATAGCTCACCGAGGCCGTCTCTCCGCTTCCGATCAGCGCGACGCTCCGTCCCGGCTCGGACGAAAGGATGGTTCCCAGAAGGCGAAGCTCCTCGAACCGCGGGCCGTCGAGATCCCCGGTAAGTGGCCGAAAGGGATTCCGGCGGTCGAACTGCGGGTAGTGGAATACCTCCCGTTCGAAGACGAGGGGAACGGAGTCCGGATCCGTCTCCGAGGTGGTCTGTGTCGCGGCCGGTCCAGGCAGGGCCAACACCACCACGGCGCACCCGAGCAGGGTGGAAAGTGCCCTGCCCATCATCCCTCTGCCTCGACGGGCGGGAGCGGGGTATCCGGGACGACGTATGTCTCGATCCGGAACCGCGCCTGGATCGGAGACTCCACCTCCTGGATGGCCGGGCCCGTATAGGGGCGAATCTCGAGGTCGACCGGGGTGATGATCCTCGGAAGCGAAGCGATCGCCGTCAGGAAGCGGGCTACGTCGTGAAAGCTCCCCATCACGCCGAGCTCGTAGCTCTGCCGAATGTAATGACTGCCAGGCTGTGCCGCCTCCGGTCGCATCGACCCCAGCTCTACTCCGGCCTGCCTGGCCTCCTGCGCCATCGAGTTCAGCAGTGTGGGCACCTCCTCGGTGCTCGGGATCAATGCTTCGAGCCTTTGAACATGCCGTTCATAAACGGCGAGTCGTTCCTCCAGGTCGTCTCCACCCCGAGTAGCCATCATCTGGGCCTGCCGATTCTGGCCTTGGAGGGTCTCGAGGCGCACCTCGAGGGTCGTGATCTCCTCGACCCTCGGCTCATACCAGTAGTCATAGAAGAGATAGACGACCGCCAGCGATGCGATGATCACGAGGAGCGCGTTGCGCTGCCTGGGGTCTGAGGGGATGAGTGCCATCGTCGGGCCGCCCCTTACGGGGTCTCCTCGGGAGGCAGTGCGGGCCCTGGAGGCAGGACGCTGGCTCCGAAGAGCGGGACCGTCTCCAGCACCTCCTGGGGAGGCTTTTCGTGGTATGCCTCGAGCGTGAATTCGTAGACGGGGCGCTCGGCACCACCCGCACCGGATACCATCACCTGATCGGAACTGACGAGTTGAACGCCTCGGAGGAATGGCGAGCTCTCGAGGTTCTCCATGAAGGTCGTAAGCGCGAAGTATGTCCCGGCACGCCCCTGGATCCGAAGCAGAAGCTCCGGGGGCGGCGTTACCTGTGTGAAGGCCGTGAGCCATGTGAACTCAGGGAGAGCCCTCCCGAGCTCATCCATGAGATGGGGCCAGACATATCGGCTCCCATCGATCTCCTGGATCACGAGAACCCGCTCGGCGATGGAGTCGCTGCGAGCCCTCAGGCGCGCGGCACCTTCGATCACGTCCGCGTACCGCGCCGAGTCCTGAACCGCCACCTCAACGTCCATTCTCAACTCCTCCTCCACCCCGGCCACGCGGAAGTAGAGCAGCCCGATCGCCAGGAGTGCGAGCGCGCCTGCCCCTGCAGCGCCCAGCAACCAGGGGTCCGAGGGAAGGCCCTTGAATCTGGGGAGGGAGAAGGAAAACCTCGGGCCACCTTTGGCGGCGCGTTTCCTCCCATCCGGGAGCAGGTTGACTTCAATCAAGTTCAGCCGACCCGCATCACAGGCGACGGAGCGCGAGGCCGAGCGGAAGAGCAAGCATCGGGGCGGTGTCATCGATCGGCACCCCGACCGCTGCATCCGGCCGGACGGGAACCCGTTCAAACGGGTTCATGACCTGCGTCTCCACGTTCATCCGGCGAGCGAGCGCCTCGGCCATTCCGGCAATCCGGGAGCCCCCGCCACTGAGGTAGATGCGCCCGAGGCCCACGCCGGCCTGCTGCGTCATCAAGAAGGCGGCGGCACGCTCGACTCCAACGGCTACTTCATCCGCACTGTGTTCGACGAATTGGGCGAGGTCGGGGATCGATTCCTCTCCCTGGATCACATCCTCCGCCTGCTCGGATGTCAGCCCCCTCTCTCGCTGGAGGTCCTCCCTCACCCGCCTCGAGCCGAACGGAATGTCCCTCGTGAGAATGGGGATGCCATCCTCCAGAATGTTCACGTTCGTGACCTCGTGCCCGATGTTCACCAGGGCGACGATCCCCTGCATACCTTCGGGATAGTTGTGGCTGAACGCGTTGTGAAGCGCAAAAGCGTCCACGTCGATGATCGTCGGAGAGACCCCTGCGTCCCCGAGCAGGCTCACCTTGTTGTCCACCAACTCCCGTTTCGCCGCGACCAGGAGGACCTGCATTTGCAGTCCTTCGCCCTCGGGGTCCAGGATCTGGAAATCCAATTCGACGCTCTTGATGTCGAAGGGAACGTGCTGCTCCGCCTCCCACCGGATCACCTCTCGAGCGTCCGACTCCTTCATCCGGTCCATCTCGATCTTCTTGATGATCACGTCATGCCCACCCACCGCCGTCACGACCCTGCCTCCGGTGACGCCGAGCTCCTCGAAAAGTCCCCGAATCGTATCCGCGACGAGTCCGGGATCCATCACCTCACCCTCGACGATGGCATCCGGGAGCAGAGGACGCACCGCGATCCGAACCACTTCGGGCTGGTCACCCGAGTGGTCGATTTCGACGATCTTCACGAACCCGCTTCCGATATCGAGCCCGACAGATGTCCGTTTCCGGCCGAAAAATCCCATGCCCCCCATCCCCCCGCCGAGGCGAGGAAACAAATTTTTACGAAGTCCGGTCTCAGGTTACCACGCGGCGTTTCGCTCTGTCAAGAAAGGGTGAACTGGCGCTCAGAGTCGAGGATCCGAGTGGGGAAGATCCAAAAGAACGCGCTCTCAGAAGGCGAGCGACGAGAGATCCACCCAATTCCGCTGAACGATCGGCCGCAGTCGGATGACATTGTTCGCGTTCATCAACGTGCGTTGGACGCTGCAGGACGAGTATTGGATCTGGGAGGAACCCCCGTAGGTGTTTTCGTTCTCGAGTGTGGCATTGGAGGCCATTACACCGCCGTAGATCCGGGGCCCACCGCCGTATGTGCTGACGGTTCCCTGTGCGATGATGATTCCGTGGAAGATGAAGTCCCCCTGCAAGCTAAGGTCTCCATCGACGAGCAGGATTCCCTGGCCTACCCCTGCAGACTGAATGCTCACGTCGCCGCTGACATGGATCACCGGGAAGTAGCTTCCACAGGGCGCGTCCGGGTTCTCGGGGTCCCCCCAATTCCAATCGGCCGGGACGCACTCTCCATCCACCACGTTCGGGCCCGTGTTGTTGATGGTGCCGGGCCCGCGTGTGATGTTCGCCATCTGGACCAGGTCGTCCCAGGTCAGGTCACCGAACACGGTGAACGTCTCGTCGTCCAACGAATCGTCGTAATCCACGGAGGGGCTCCCGTATTCGGGGTCCCCCGTCACCTCGGCGCCTCCCGAGGTGCTCACTTCGGACCCCGGTGTGGTAATCACGCCCGGCGTGTCCTCGAGGGACCCATCACATGCTCCTCCCCAGCTCGGGGGCTCGACATCGAGGCCGGAAATCTGGGCCTGACCGACGAGGCCGACGTCGCCCCGGGTCGTCAGGGCGCCATTGATGTCGATGTTCAGGGACAGCGCCCGCGCGACGACCCCCACCTCGCGTCGCGCACGGGCATGAGCTCCCCCATGCGTGATCTCACCCCTTCCGGAGAGGAAAAAGAGCTGGTTCCCGATCCGACGCACTTCGACCTGCCACTCGCCCTGCCCGTCGCTTCCAGCAACGGAATCCGTCTCCCAGAGAGCGAGTGCCATGAACCGCGCGTTTTCCCAATCCTGCACGACCGTTCCGATGCCGCTCTCCGCGAGGTACAGGGCCGCGGTGCCGCGCTCGGTCGATTGGCTGATCCGGGTTTCCTGGGTCGTCAGGATGAAACCTCCGGTGACCAGGACCCCCACCACGACGAGGGCGAAGATCGCGGTGGGAAGTGCAAAGCCGGTCTCAGCAGTGGAATCCGTCACGCTATGGGTCATATGGACATTCCGGTTCATCCGTTTCGGACGGGTTGGCCGCCCCGTCGGGGCTGTAGAGGGCAGGTCACCACGGGCCATGCCCTCAGTTTCGGAGGTGCACGGAGGTCGTGATCGATTCCTCGACGATGCGGCTAGCCGCGTCTCGGGCAGCCGAGCGCGTGTGCAACGTCACCTGGATCCTTCGAACCTGTTCGGTTTCAGTCGTGACCTCTCCGGAGGCGTCGAAGTATTCGAAGAGGAGGCCCCCATCCGCCGCGAGCGGCCCGACGAGCGGATGCTCCTCCCCCTCCGTCTCTCTCCCCAGGTAGAGCTGCCCGTCGTACCCGATCACGCCGTACCGGTGGGTCTCGAAGCTCCGGACCGGGGCCCCCGGGTGCACCGTGTTCGTGTCCAGGAGGTCGCCCAGGCCCAGGACGGTGATCCTGATCCGGTTCCCCGTGCCGTCGGGACACTGTTCCCCCACCGCACGAGCCGTAATCGTGCCTTCGAGCCACACGTCGTCATCCGAGTGAGCGGGGTTATTGTCGGCAAATACAGTGACCGGCATGCCCACCGCCCAGTCGCCCCCCAATGGCCGCAGCGTGAACCGGGGAGGCACGGCGGAATCGTCGATCAGACAGACGAACCCCATGGACCGCATCGTCCGAACTTCGATGGAGGTGGGCCCCATATCGAGGAGGTCCCCGCCCGTGGGGCTGATCTCCCGGAGCTCACCGCTCAGCACGTCAATCCCCGCGCGAACCGTACCGTGACCCTGCACCTGTTCCCGCTGCGCTGTATAGACCCGCTGATTCGAGGCGAGGATCTGATACGCCGCCCCGAGAAGGATCGTCCCCAGGACCGCCACGATCATGACCTCGATCAGCGTGAACCCGGAGGAGCGTCCGATCGTACCAGAGGGCCAATGGCTCACGAATCTCCTCGCCGAATCAGCCGGTAGGTGAAGGTCTCCTCCACATCGGGCGAGTAGACCACGCTGGGATCTCCCACGTACCTTCCCGGGCCCACGATCAGAACCGTGATCTCCTTCGTCGACTGGGCGGTGGCCCCCGCCGGGACGGCCGTCCAACTGGCCGTGATCGGACCCACGGATACGTTCCCGGAACCCACGTCCTCGAACGGCATCGCACGGATCTCCTCGAGCGCCGCCTGGTAGGCCGCAGCCCGCTTCGTATCGAGTTCCGACAACGTGGTTGCACGAATGACGTACGCCGTCGCTCCGGCCATCGCCAGGAGGCCGACGGTCAGGATGAGCATCGCGACCACGAGCTCAACGAGAGAGAAGCCGCCCGTATTTGCTGCGGCTTTTCGCGGCTTCTCCGCGCCACGGACGGGGTCGCGAACTCCGGGGCCGCCTCGATGATCCCGGACTGAGCTCATCGGGCGACCTGTCCGAGAGGCAGGATGCGGACCTCTCGCTCCTGTCCGCCGCGGGCGAATGCGATCGTGGCCTCGGACGAAAAGGAGTTGCATCCCAGCTCGGCAAATCCCCGGGGAGTCATGCAGAGCTCCACGAGCTCGGGTACGCTTCGAACGACGGTGCCGAACGCCTCGAGAAAGTTCTGTGTGCGAAGCGTGATTGGATCGTCCAGCGTGCCTGCAACGATCGAGACCCGATCGTTCCCGGAGTCGACCACGAGACGGACCCGCTCGCCTCGCTCCACGGCGGAAGCGCGGGTCTGGGCGTGCATCGAGAGGAAGCTCGACTCCGCAGATCGAAGTGCCGAGCGCCCCTGAGCGCCTCCGTACGCATTGACGGCGATGCCCATGAGGATCCCGCCGACCGTGAGGGCGACGACGAGCTCGAGCAGGGTCACCCCGGTATTGTCCCCCATCGAGCCGCTCCTTCCGCGAGAGTCGTATGCACGCGCAGCATACGAGAAGCATGCCGCTCACGAAATGGCCTCGTTGAGCCATCGCAAACGACAACCCGAGCAACCGACCGGAAGAGTCTTCGGAAGCCTCGGAACTTTGTTCTGATCGCGACCTGCGACGGAGGAAGATGAACGAATGAAGCAGCAACCTGTTCACAGCGGCCGAAGCCAGGATCCGGAAGGAATAGGAAGTGGTTGACGTAGCTCCCCCTCCGTGAAGGCTTCGTCGAGCAGGCATGGATTTGATACGAACGCTCCGCGGCCGTCGAGTCGCATATCCCCCCCGACCCGGACCACCCCTTCGACCCGGCTGTCCCCATCCACCTCGAGATCTCCCGTCGTGATCACCAGACCCCGGACCTCCGCAGGCCCTTCGAGACGAAGGTCCCCAGCGACCACGAGGACCCCGGACCACGCTCCCTCGGCCAACACGACGCTCTCCTCGCTCAGAGGAAGGTCGAAGGTGGATTCGCCGAAATCGGTTTCCCTCGTCCCCGCGGCAGACCCGTCGAGAAGGGACCGTGCCTCAGCAATCGAGAGGATTCCCAGGAAGGGAAACGGGTCGGTCTCGAGCGTCCCCTCGTGCAACGAGCGGCTCCGGCTCACCGGCATGGATACCGCCTCGGGACAGAGCACCTCACCCGTCCCCTCGTCCGTCCTCCGGGTGAGGCTGGCATCCTCTCCTACCTCCAGCACGCCTCCGTATTCGGCGCCGGCGAGCGTTCGTGTCCGCTCCTCATCGGGATGGAGGATCCAGTGGATTCGTCCAAGGTGTACCTCCGGACCGTCTCCCCCGACGACCGCGTTCGCCTGAACGAGGAGATACTCGGCGCTGAGTGGGGTCGCATAAGCCCGGTGCTGAACCTCGTCGTTGAACCCTCCCGAGAGGACCGGACCATTGTCCGCTTTAGCGAGTTCATCCATCGAGAGGCCCGACTCTCGCAGCTCGAGGCCCGCCCTCACGACCGCAGACTCGGCCTCGGTCCGAACTCGAAGGAGGAGGGAGGAAGCCCGCGCCCCCCTCAGCTCCTCCATCGCGAGAAGGAGCGATGCGTGAACGAAACCAGTCATGGCGAGCAGGAGAAGGAGAAGAAGTGGCAGCGCGGCGCCTCTCACCCTTCCGGAGGATGAATCCGCCACTCGCGGGCCCACGCCGGATCTCGCACGTGCGGCTCCCGTCCCTCGATCTCGACCCGCACTTCCAGAACCCGACCGTCCCGGAGGAAGAGAGAACCGTCTCCGAAGGTTTCGCCGACCAGCGGCTGACGCCCCTCTCCCCCTCGGCGATAGCGCAGCGCCCGGTTCGCCATGTGGTACGAGCCGGACTCGAACACCCGTGCAGCCACCCACCCGCCCAGCTCCTCGGAGACGCGCCACGCCCCCTCCTCTCCCGCGTGGAGCTCCGGACATACAACCTGCTCCCCGGAGTCCGATTCGGTCAGCGCCGCCGCTCTCCACCGTCCGTCGAAGCCCAGCAGAAGCACTGAATCCCTGGCCGGATCGGGCGCCCGGACTCCCCGGTAGCGGACAGGCACCGCTCCATCCGGCCCCGGGGGGCCGCACGCCACCCCTGTCGCACGAAACGCCCGGATCCGTACCACACCGTCGTCCCCGACCGCCCAGTCCCGAACGGGCTGCCCAGCCCGGACTTCGGTCCCCACCACCCAGCGGCTGGTCCGCGCGGCCTCCAGCCCCTCCACGATGCTCATCGTCCATCGTGCCACCTCCACCTGACTGCGAAATGTGTCTACGCTCACGGTGAACACGAGAAGGAGGAGCAGAAGAGTTACGAGGACCTCGAGGATCGTTCGGCCTTCGCGGGAGCGTCGGTTCATGAAGTTTCCTCCGAAGACGACGGCCCCGGCACGACGAGATGCACGCGATGTGCGCCCAGCTCCCTTCCGTCCTCGCGGAGGACTCGGATCTTCACGAGGCCGTTCCCACCTTGCCCAGCCTCCCAACGGATTTCCGACCCCGCTGGCCCCTCGGTTTCCCCTGGCCCGCCCCATCCGAACCACCTCAGAGAATCCGCCACCTGCTCCGTGCGCATCGTCACCTCTTCGACGAACCGGGCCTCTCCGAGGATCCGGACCACCTGCGTCGTCAGGCCCGCGACGCCGACGAGACCCACGGCGAAGATCGTCAGCCCGACCAGAACCTCGGAGAGGGTGAATCCACCCTGGCGACATCGTTTGGGCCCGGCCTTCGACCAGGTCATCGGCGCCGCACCCGCCCTCGGGAGGAGACGACGACTCCCGCTTCTGCGTCGCCCCTGCGGAAAAGAAGGGTGCGGCTCGCGCCCCTCCCGAGCCCGAGGGCGTCGTACTGGAGCTCGACGACACCGTCCCGGCCGGGATCGACCTCGACCCCGAAACGTTTCGGGAAGTTCACCTCTCGAACGGGCTCCCCGCGCACGAGGACCGACGCGGCCCCCGAACTCGGATCGATGCGGATCAGGGCACCACCACTTCCCGGAGCCGTCCGTCGCGCGAGGGCGAAGAGTGCAATGCCCTCCTCCCTCGCGGACGACACGGCGATTCGGTCCCCCCAGGAGCGCATGGGCGGCAACCCGACGCTCACGATCACGGTGACGAGGAGGAAGCCTCCGACGAGCTCCGGCAGTGTGGTTCCCATGCGTCCCATACCGGAGGGTCGGCCCTGGAGCAGGGCCGGGGGATGGCAGGCGGGGACCTGTTACTCGAGCCCGTAGTCGCGGATCTTGTACCGGAGCGCCCGGTCGCTCAACTCGAGGAGCTCAGCCGCTCGACCTCGATGCCCGCCCGTCCGCTCGAGCGCCGCGGCGATCAACTTCCGCTCGAGCTCCGCGCCTCTCCGCTTGACAGACAGCTCGCCGTCGAGAGGTCCCTCCGACATGAGGCCGGAGTCGGCACCGGACCCAACTTCCTCGCCATCCCGAACCCTGTCCGGAAGGTCCTCCACACGGATCTGAGGCCCTTCGGCGAGCATGGCGGCGCGCTCTACCACGTTACGAAGCTCTCGAACGTTTCCGGGCCACCGATACCGGACGAGGGCCTCCATCGCTCCCGGCTCAAACCCTTCGGCCTTCGTTCCGGAACTCGCCGCCTGATTTTCCAGAAACCGGTTCGCCAGCACCGGGACCTCCTCCGCGCGCTCCCGGAGGGATGGCAGCGGAATCGTGACCACGGCCAAGCGGTAATAGAGGTCCTCACGAAAGCGTCCATTGTTCATCGCCGCCATGAGATCCCGATTCGTCGCCGCCACGACGCGCACGTCCACGGACGTCGAGTCCGTCCCTCCGAGGCGCCGCACCTCACCTTCCTCGAGAACCCGGAGCAGCTTCACCTGGAGGCTGGAGGGGAGCTCCCCCACCTCGTCCAGGAAGAGGCTGCCACCGGTTGCAGCCTCGAAGAGACCCTCCCGGTCCCGGTCGGCGCCGGTGAACGCACCACGGCGGTACCCGAAGAATTCGGACTCCAGAAGCGTCTCGGGAATCGCCCCACAATTGACCGGAATGAACGGGCCTCCGGCACGCTCGCTCTCATCGTGGATGAGGCGGGCGAGCAACTCCTTCCCCGTGCCCGTGTCCCCCGTCAGAAGTACGGAAGAGCGGTGCGCTGCGACCTTTCTGGCGATCTCGAGCGCACGCAGCATGGCAGGTGAGCGTGCCACGATTCCCCCGAACCTCCGTTCGGCCCTCACCTCTTCTCGAAGGCGGCCTACTTCCTCGCGGAGCTCCTCCCGCTCGACCGCCTTCCGCAAGGTCAGGAGGACTTCATTCGCGCCGAACGGCTTGGGCAGATAGTCGTAGGCCCCCTTCTTCATCGCCTCCACCGCGAGATCGATGCTCCCATAGGCCGTCATCATGAGGACGAGGCCGGTCCCACCCTCCCGGCTATACCGCTCGAGGAACTCGAGGCCACTGAGGCCCCGCATCCGAACATCGCACAGGATGAGCCGAACGTCTCCGCTTCGGGCCTTCTGGAGACCCTCCTCCGCGCTTTCGGCGAGCAAGACGTCGTAGCCCCCTTCCTCGAGGATCAACGACAGCGATCCCCTGAGTCCCGCGTCATCGTCCACCACGAGGACCTTCATCTGAGAACCTCCGGAGTGGAAGGCGGCGCCGCCTCGACCCTCGTCCGGGCACCGGATACCATTGGCAGGACGAGGGTGAACCGAGCCCCTCCTCCTTCCCGATTCTCGGCTTCGAGGCGACCACCCAGCGCCTCCACCATTCGGGCCGAAATGGCGAGTCCGAGGCCCAGTCCCTCGCCCGGCCCCTTCGTCGTCACGAAGGGATCGAAAACCGTCTCGACGACCTCGTCGGGAATGCCGGGGCCATCGTCCTCGACCCTCAGAACCACCGTCTGCGCCGCTCTTCCAACCCGGTCCTGGGATTGGAGGGCATCCCCCCGTCGGCGATGGGAGAAATCTACATCGGGGGGGTCGCCGTCTCGACGGGAAGCCTGCTCATCCACCTCCTGCCAGACGACCCGGGCGGTGATGCCTACCCTGCCTCCACCTTGCATCGCAAGAGCATCCCGTGCGTTCACCAGGAGGTTCACGAGAACCTGCTCGAGGTGCTGAGGCTCTCCCTCCACCCAGGGCAGCTCGCCGACCGGCTGCCATGTGACCTCCAGGTCCGACGTAACTCCCTGAGTGGCGAGGAGATCGAGGACTCTCGGAACCAGCGCCGCTACCTCGATCCCGTTGGATGCCTCCTCCCCGCCGGGATCCGGCCGAGCAAACGCGAGCAGACTCCGGATGATCCGGTCGATCCGATGGGCCTCTTCGCGGGCCCGTGCAACCACAGGAGCGGCCGCACCGGGATCTTCGATCCGACGCTCGACCACATCGAGATAGCCCATGAGAGCCCCCAGTGGATTTCCGATTTCGTGAGCGATCCCCGACGCCATCGTACCCACCGAGGCGAGGCGAGCGGTTCGGACGAGCTGATCGGTCGTCTCCACCAGTTCCCGGTTCGTCTCGTCGAGCGATCGCACGTTCTGGGCAAGGAGGGCACGATCCCGAATCAGGCGTTCGGCCATCGAGTTGACGCCCCCGATCAGCCGATTCATCTCCTCCGTCTCCTCGTCGGGGATCCGGTGATCGTAATCGCCGCCGGCGATGCGCTCCGTCCCCTCCACGACACGCTCAACGGGTTGGAGAAGGAGCCGGAAGAGAAGACCTCTGCCGAAGAGGAAGAGGATCAAGAGGTCGGCCGCCAGGATCACGGCCGCGTATCCGATCACCTGACCGGGAGAGGAGAGGAATGGGGAGGCGAGAAGGATGGCGAGCATCGCCACCAGAAATCCGGAGACGAAGAGTGCCCCCATCGACACCAGGAGTTCGCGACGGATCGAGGTTGGTCGAGCAGTCCCGCTCCCGTCGTCCCCGGGAGGAGGCCCGGTGGTCAGCTGCCCGCGCATTGGACGACACCGGGACCGTTGGTGTGGCTTCCCCCCCCGGGAATCGATGGAGGATCGGCATCTCCGAGGTATACGGCACAACCTCTCGCCTGGCCGAGACTCTCGTGAGTCCCCTGAGCGGACCACCCACCGGATGACGCCTCGACCACCTGCACCTGCACCCCGACCGTGGGATCGAAGCCCAGACTCGCGAGATCCTGGGCGTAACTCAGATGCAACTGGTGGTAGCGCTCCTGTGCGGACCCGAGGTTGCGGAAGTCCTGCTGAATCGTAGAGAAGAAGGCGCGCTCCCGCGCTTGCGTCAGTCGAGGAAGCGCAATCGCAGCGAGGAGGCCGACCACGAGGATCACGACCATGAGCTCGATCAGCGTGAAGCCGGGCTGCCCGTGCTGTTCCCGGGGAGCGTGCGTCCGACCGGTGCCAGCCATGGATCCCCTCCGCCGTTTGAGGTCGTGCCTACGGTACGTCCCTCGCGGCGCACGGTCAAATGAACGAACGAGGGGCAAGAGAGCCTCTCGCCCCCCCGCCCCTCGAACGTCTGATCGTGGTCCGCAGGGGATTTCAGATCAGAGCGGCCGTGCAGAGGGCCATCACTCGGTGCAGTCGATCACCCCCTCTGCGGTCAGGGCGCAGGTGCGGGCCGTAGCGTCATGCGCTGCGGAAGCCTCGAAGCCCTGGTCGGTGACGTCGCCGATCGTGATCGTGACGCCGGAGGACTCCGTGAAGAGCCCCGCCGTCTCGAGGTCTCCGGTGTTTGCGGCGTAGCTGAAGTCATTGTCCTGGTAGTACATCTCCTGAGCCGTCTGCACCTGACGGAGGTCGGACTGCATCGCGGAGACGTACGCCCGCTCCCTGGTCTCACCGAACTTCGGGATCGCAATCGCGGCGAGAATGCCGATGATGACGACCACGATGAGCAGCTCGATCAGCGTGAACCCTTTCTTATCCATGTCCTACTCCTGGAGTGGTGAACAGTCCGTTTCTACGCGAGCGAGCCCGGAGCCCGCTGATTGGAGGAGGGATCAGGAGCAAGGGGTGGTCCAGAAAGCGCACGGCAGTCGTAAGCGCTTGTTCCAACTGCACTTGTGTCAGATTCAGGACGAGCCCGAAGAACCGGATGGCGATCCACCAGCCTTGTATTCTGCAAGACTCCTCGCACTTCACACTTCCCAGGGGGCCCGGTCAGGTCGCTTCCAGGGCCGGGCGCGCGGCGGAAAGAGATTCGACCGCACGATGTGCCAGAGGGCCGCGATCCCGTCCTTCCACCCGATCTTCTTCCCCTCGGAATAGCTGCGTCCATGGTAGCGGATCGGCACCTCCCGAACTCGGGCCTTCGCCTGGGCGAGGCGCGCGGTCAACTCGGGCTCGATGCCGAAGCGCCGCGCTCGCAGCGGAAGGGTTGCCAGCAGGTCTGCGCGGACGACTTTGTAGCACGTTTCCATGTCGGTCAGGCCGAGGCCCGTGAAGACGTTGCTGAGCGACGTCAAGAGCCGGTTGCCCAGAGCGTGCCAGAAGAGGTGCGGGGGATCCACCGTTCCGAGAAACCGGGAGCCAAAAACCGCTTCTGCGCGTCCTGCCAGGATCGGACCGAGAAGATCCGGAATATCCTGCGGATCGTACTCGAGGTCTGCATCCTGAACGACGACGAGCGCGCCACGTACGACGTCGAAGGCGTTTTGAAGCGCCGCGCCCTTCCCCAGGTTTCGCTCATGGAGCAGAAGCCGGTCGACCACTCCTTCTCCCTCGAGCCGCCGAAGGATTTCCCGGGTCCCGTCCGTGGAGGCGTCATCTACGGCGATCACCTCGACCCGGAGAGGAACCCGTCGGACCCGACGGAGCAGGTCTTCGACCGTGGCGGCTTCGTTGTAGACGGGAACGACTACCGAGAGGAGGACGGCGTCTCGGGAGCTGTCCAGGCGTGGAACGAAGCCCTTCCAAAGATCCGCGCTCACGTTTCCTGGAGGCCGTACTTCTGGAGCTTGCGATAGAGGGTGGACGGATCGATCCCCAGGACTTCCGCAGCACGGGTCTTGTTCCCCCCTTCGACCTGCAGGACCCACTGGATGTACGCACGCTCGATCACTTCCATCGACGGGTTCTCCGGTGGCCGGTCATCCACCACTCGCGGTGCGGGCGGGGTGAAGATCCGCTCCGGGAGGTGGGCTCGATCGATCTCGCCGTCGCCACCTGCGAGGATCGCCGCTCGCTCGAGGGCATTCTCCAGCTCCCGCACGTTCCCGGGCCAGGCATGGCTCATGAGAGCCTCCATCGCGTCCTCCGAGACGACGAGGGGGTCACTTCCCTCCTCCGCCGTTCGGGCGAGGAAATGGCTGACGAGCAGGGGAATGTCTTCGCACCGTTCCCGGAGGGGAGGCAGGTGGAGGGAGATCACATTCAACCGGTAGTACAGATCGCTCCTGAAGTGCCCCTTTCGGATCTCCTCTTCGAGCTCCTGGTTCGTCGCCGCGAGCAGCCGCACGTCGACAGGCACGGCCTCCGTGGAGCCCACCGGCGTCACCTCCCGCTCCTGGAGCGCCCGGAGCAACTTGACCTGCGTCTGCGGAGACATCTCGGCGATCTCGTCGAGGAAGAACGTTCCTCCTGCAGCAGCAACGAGAAGCCCCTCCTTGTTCTTCACCGCACCCGTGAATGCCCCCTCGACATGACCGAAGAGCTCGCTCTCGAGCAGGCTCTCGGGCAGGGCTCCGCAGTTGATCGTGAAGAAGGGACCTCCCGACCGGCCGGAGAGCTTGTGGATGTACCGTGCGAGCACCTCCTTTCCCGTCCCGCTCTCTCCGGTGATCAGAACCGTGGAATCGGTGGGGGCGACGGTCTGAGCCAACTGCAGGACCTCCTGAAACACCTGGCTCTTCCCCACCGGCCGCTCCCCCCACTCCTTGCTCCGCCTTCTGATCTCCTGCTTGAGCTCCCGGTTCTCTACCTTCAGTCGTCGGGCCTCCACCGCCCGCCGGCAGATCGCGAGAAGTTCGTCGTTCGCAAATGGCTTCTGCAGGTAGTGGTAGGCTCCTTCGTTGACCGCGCGTACAGCGGTCTGCAGGGATGCCTGGGCGGTCATGAGCACCACGGCCATCTCCGGATCGACCGCCTTCGCTTTTGCGAGCACTTCCAGCCCGGAGACACCCGGCATCCGAATGTCCGAGAGGACAAGGTCGGGCTTCTCCGACTCCAGGGAACGCAGAGCCTCCTTCCCACCGCGTGCGACCGCCACCTGATACCCCTCGCCCCGGAAGAGGATTTGAAGGGAATCGAGGATTCCCGTCTCGTCGTCCACAAGGAGAATCTTGGTTGCGCGATCGTTCACTGCCGCTCCTCCCGTCTTCCGGCTCGCCGCCCCGGGAGATAGATCCGGAACTCGGCCCCTCCATGAGCGGACGGACCGACCAACACGGCTCCACGATGCGCCTCGAGCGCCCGATGCACCACCGCGAGGCCGAGGCCACTTCCCCCCCGGCGGGTCGTATAGAACGGGTCGAAGATCCGGCTCGCCACCTCCGGGGGCACGCCGGGGCCCGAGTCCCGGATCGAAATCCGCACGGGGTCGGGCACGCCGGCCACCCCGCTGCCGTCCGCCCGGAAGGCCGGTCGCAAATCCTCGAGCTCCACCTCGACGGCGCTCTCGTCGGGAGAGAACTGGACCGCGTTCAGGAGCAGGTTGAACACCGCTCGATGGAGGAGGTCGACGTCCGCTGGAGCCATGACGGGGCCGTTGATGCCGACCTCGTGGATCACGATCCGGCGCTCCGTGGCCTCCGGGTGCTGCTTCACGACGGCGATGCACTCCCGAACCAGATGCGCCACATCCACCTCGGCGACTCGGCCGAGTTGGAGGCGTGAGAAGTCGATGAACTCGGAGAGGAGCCGGCTCAGCCGATCCGATTCGGTCACGACCATCCTCGTGAGCAACTCACGGTCCTCCTGCGCCAGAGAAGGTTTCGTGAACTGCTCCACCGCGCTCCGGATCGAGGCGAGCGGGTTCTTGATCTCATGGGCCATCGCCGCGCTCAACTCCGCCACCGCTTCGAGCCGCTCGTTACGACGATTCAACACGGCCAGACGTTCCAGGTCGGTGATGTCCTGGAAGATCGCGGTGACCGAACGGGTTCCGTGGTCTCCCGGCCGGACCGTCGTGCTGATTCCGAGGGTGACCTCCTCCCCCTCGCGGTGGGCGATCGCTTTGCGGCGTGCACGCGGGATCCCGTCCTCGAGGGAGCGGCGAACCAGGCTTCCCAACTCGGGCGCGATATCCTCCACGGCCGTCACGACGGGGGCGCCGATCCACTGGTCGAACCGGAGCCCCAGCAAGGTCTCTCCGGCAGGGTTCATGTAGACCATGCGGCCTTCTCCATCGACCGTGAGGACCGCGGTCGCAATCGTATCCAGAATCTCCCCCGTGTCCATGCGAAGCCTCTTGAGCTCCGACTGCACCGCGCCCAATGCCATTCCGGCGCGTCGAAGGCGATCGCCAAGCACCCCGGTGACGAGTGCGACCATCGCGAAGAGGCCGATCTGCAGGACCACTCCGCCGGAGAGCGTCTCGGAGTGTCCCCAAACGATCACGGCGAAGTAGAGGATGCTCGCGAGCGCTCCGATGAGCACACCCCCTGGAAGGGGGAGGAGGAGCGCCCCGGCGCTGATCACGAGGATGTAGATCCAGACGAAGTTGCTTTCTCCACCCCCCGTCACATGCACGATCGCCGAGACGACGAGCACATCGAAGACGATCTGCCCGTAGAGGAAATTCCGACCCGGCTCCCTCTCCATGACGTGGGTATACCAGGAGCCGATGGCGGTCACGATGAGGGCGGCGACGAAGACGCTGGTGGCGACGAACGTCTGGTCCGGCTGCGCCCGACCCCACACGGAGAGCGCGGCGAGGAGAATTCCCGAGACGAGCGTGAGCCTTCCCACATAGAGCCAGCGGAGAAGCTCGCGTTGAGAGAGGCTTCCGGCGCCCTCACGGAGCCGACTTCCCGCCCGGAAGAGCGGACTCACCGCCCGCCCCTGGGTTCCGCCGGCACCCCCGACCTTTCGATCATTCACCGACGGGGGGCGCCCGAAGCTCGCGGAGTCCGGCGACGAGATCCCGTATCCGCTCGAGCTGCGTCTGAATCACCTGGAGGCCCTCCTCGGTCTCCGACCCCTCCTCGACGTCCATGAGGAGGAGCTGGACCTCCGCGACTGCTGCGGTGAGGGAGTTGTTCATATCGTGCCGACCACGGGCGATCCGCGCGAGCACCTCGTGCAACTCCAGAACGACGCCGCGGTCCTCGGCAGGGGAGGCTCGTGAAAGCAGCTCGGCGACCGGGTCGGCGAACCCGACGGAGAGGGGACGCGCCAGAAAGCCATCGTCTCCCTCGAGCACCTCGACCAACCGTAGGGTCCCTCGCCGCTGCGCCGCGATATCGAGCAGGGCGCTCAACTCCTCGGGAGGGAGGTCCGGCCCGATCAAGATCCAGACGGGATTTTCACTCGGGCCCCCCGTCGATCCTTCCATGACCCCGGTCGGACTGCTGGCCGAACGGTCGAGGATCTCCACGAGCCCGCCGGCATTCGGAGCGATTTCCAGACTCCCGGCAGCCTCCAGTTCCGATCCGAGCCGGTCGAGGGCCGGGCCCGGGGGGGAGACGAGAATGAAAGAGGAGGTCATGGAATGGGCCAGCGTCGGGGGTCCCGGTGCCCGAACTCCAGGAAGATCCTGAAGCCCGGAGAGGTACGGCTTACCCACATCGCGGGGAAGTGTAAGGATCCCGGAGCCGTGCGCGCCACCGTGGCCGAGGGAGAGGAAGAGAACTTCGCGATGCCGAAGATGGCTTGCGGGTGGAGGACAGTGCAGTGTCGCGCCTCCCCGGGTGCCGTGCACGTGCCCGGGGGGGAGGGGGGCTTCTCCCGGTTCAGCGTCCCGCGGGCACGGACAGGACCTGCCCCGCGTAGATCCGGTTGCTCGATATGTCGTTCTGATCCTGAATCCGGTTCACGGTCGTTCCATGCCGCCGAGCGATCGTCCACAGGGACTCTCCCGACTGCACCGTGTGGCGGACGAACTGTGCGACACGTCCTGCCGTCGACTCGGCGGGGATGACGAGGTTCTGCCCGACCACGATACGCGTGGAGTTGAGGGCGTTTTCCTGTTGGAGGGCGGAGACCGTGGTGCCATAACGACGGGCCAGCGTCCAGAGGGACTCACCCCTTCCGACCGTGTGCTCGAGAGCCTCTCCCGGACCGTCGGACTCGCTCACGTTCGACGATACCCGTGTCACGGCTTCCGATGCTGTGACCTCACGATAGACCGGGACCTGAAGCACCTGTCCCGCAAGGATCCTTGACGTGGAGAGCCCGTTCTCCGCCCGGAGGCGGGACACGGAGGTATCGTAACGGCGGGCGATCGCCGTGAGGTTTTCCCCTCTTCGCACGCGATGCTGGACCAACTCGCTCCGGACCTCGGTGCCCGAGCTCCCGGCCACCTCCGCAGTCCGCGCCTCTCCGGTCACCCGAGCCACATGCTCGCTGTAGGGGCGCGGGTACAGTGCAACGTGGTAGTGTGGCGGGCGACGCTCTCGGATCGCTTCGAGAACCCCCTGCCCCTCGAGCGAGAGGAGGGTCGACTCCAACCAACTCCGGCAGCGCGCATTCTGACTCACCCGCAAATCGATCGCCATCCCGGTCGGGTGCACCGAGCGGGAGGAAGCGTTCGGAGGCTGACGGTTCCTGGGACGGGTGAGACTGGTGACGACGAGCTTCTCCCCGCAGGCAGCCCGGTATTGAGCCGCCAACCGCTGGATGAAGAGGCGCGCTTCGGGCCGCGCATAGGGGAAGGAGACGTTATGGACATCGTAGTCCTGATTCGGGCGGACCGGGACGAGATATCCCGCCTCTACGAACCGACGCACGTCCGCAGGCGTGTTCAGGTACGTGAAGTCGTGGAGGCGTGCCTGCTCGTTCTGGCGGTCGAGGGAGGCGGCCGAGCCCCGGAGGCCCTGAGCGGCGGTTTCGGTCGGTGGTGCGAGGAGGATGGTGAGGAAGCCGATGATGCAGAGTTCGAGACCGCGGCGCCTCGTCCATTCCATGAGTCGAAGTCCTGAGCGTAAGGGGTGGAAAGCTCTAAGCTCACGACTGGTCCGGATCCGTCCCTCACCTGAGCCAGCCCACCATTGTATAAACAAACATTGGTGCAGACGCAAGAGCAGAAGCGGGGGGCGGGACCTCCGGCCCAGGCGAGGTCCCGCCCCCCCTTTTTCCGCATCAGGAATGGACGATCGGCCTCCGCAGGGCGATCAGACGGTGTGAATCCATCCCTCCTTCACGTATGAGTACTTCCGGCCGACCACATCCCAGTTGACGACGTTCCAGAACGCCTCGAGGTATGCGGGCCTCCTGTTCTGGTACTTCAGGTAGTAGGCGTGCTCCCAGACGTCCACACCCAGGATCGGTGTGTGCCCGTCCATCAAGGGGCTGTCCTGATTGGCGGTGGACAGCACCTGGAGCGAGCCGAAAGGCGAGACGGTGAGCCAGCCCCAACCCGAGCCGAACTGCCCGGCCGCGGCTGCCGACAGCTTCTCCTTGAGTGCATCGAAGGAGCCGAACGTGCCCTCGATTGCCGACGCCAGGTCTCCAGCGGGCCGGTCACTCCCACCCGGCGCGATCACTTCCCAGAAGAGCCGGTGATTCTCGAAGCCTCCTCCGTTGTTCCGGACGGCCGTCTGAATCGAGGCCGGCAGTCCATGAAACCCCCTGAGGAGCTGCTCCCCCGTGAACCGATGGAGATCCTTGTGCTCCTCCAGCGCCGCGTTCAGCTTGTCCGTGTAGCCCTTGTGATGCTTGGAATGGTGGATCTCCATGGTGCGGGCGTCGATATGGGGCTCGAGTGCGGCATGGTCGTAGCCCAGCTCGGGTAGCTCGTGGGGGTAGGCCATCCTCATCCCTCCTGTCTGAAAGTGGTTCCTTTCCGTTCGGCGCCGCTAAATTGGCGACTGTTCCCACTCTACCCACCTGCCGCCAGGACTTTCCGTTGACTGAAGCGAGGCGGGCCGTGCCACCCGGAACCCCAGGTGCAGAGGAGGCCACAGAGGGGCCGACTCGCCGAATCCTGCTCGTTGACTGCGACATGTTCTTCGTGCAGGTCGCCCGCCTCGAGGATCCGGCAGGCGTCGGCAAGATTCCCCTCCTGGTCGTCGGTGGGACACCGGACGGCCGAGGAGTGATCACGTCTGCGTCCTACGAGGTCCGCGGGTACGGAGTCCACTCGGGGATGCCGACCGCACGAGCGCTCCGTCTCTGCCCCGAGGCCACGGTGGTCCCGGTTCCGCGGGAGGCGTGCAGCCTCAGGAGCCGCGCGGTGCGAGACGCCCTCGAGCGGCTCTCCCCCATCGTGGAGCCGGCATCGATCGACGAGTTCTACCTGGACCTCACGGGCACGGAACGGATGTTCGGGAGCGAGACGTTCGAGGAAACCGCGCACCGGATCCGCGAACGAGTGCTCGCGGAGACGGAAATCTCCGTCTCCCTGGGCGGGGGAACCCGCAAAATGATTGCGAAGCTGGCCGCAGGCAGAGCGAAACCCGCCGGGGTCCGGATCGTCCCCCCCGGGGATGAGAGCGACTTCGTCCGCGACTTCGACCTGGAGGACCTCCCCGGAGTTGGACCGGTGTTCCTTTCGGCTCTGCGAGAGAAGGAACTTCGACGAGTCGAGGACGTGCTCGCGGTGGAAGAGGAGTGGCTCGTCCGCTGGTTCGGGCGCACTCGTGCGCGCTGGCTCCGCGACCGGGCGCGAGGATTGGATCCGACCCTGGTGCAGTCCGGCACGGCACGGAAATCGGTGAGCTCGGAGCGAACCTTTCGCCGGGACCTCGACGATCGCACCGAGTTGGAGACCATTCTGCTCGAGCAGGTGCTCACCGTCGGTCGGACCCTCCGGCAGCGCGGGCTCCGAGCACGGACGGTCACCGTGAAGTCCCGCTCGCCGGACTTCCGGACCCGGACAGCCAGCCGCACGCTTCCGGAAGCGATCGAGTCCGATTCGGTGCTTTACACCGTTGCTCGCCAACTCCTGAAAGAGCTCCTCGGGCGCGGCACCCCAAGACTCAGACTTCTCGGAGTGTCTGCATCCAGCCTGGCGGATGATGGCGCCGGCGGTCAGCTTCCCCTCTTCGACCACCCCCTGGTGGAGACGGAGCGAGACCGCACCCTCTCACAACTCATGGACGTGGTACGGGAGAGATTCGGAGGAGACGCCCTGCTGCCCGGGCGCGTTGTCGAGTCGACCCGGCACCCGAAGGACGCCGATGGAGAGATGTGACCCCAAGGACCTCCACCCTCCCCCCTTCGTGGCCCTGGAGCGCCTCTTCTCGGCTTCCCGGCCCCTGATCGCGATGATCCACCTTCCACCCCTCCCCGGCTCGCCCGGGTGGCGAGGCTCGATGGCCGCGATTCTCGATCGGGTCGAAGAGGACGCGAGGTCCTTCGAAGCGGGGGGCCTGGACGGCCTCCTCGTGGAGAACTACGGTGACGCTCCCTTCTTCCCGGGGCCAGTGCCGCCCGAGACGGTCGCAGCCCTGAGTCTCGCCGTGGATCGCGCCCGCAAGGCCGTCTCTCTGCCGGTCGGGGTGAACGTGCTGCGCAACGATGCGCGTTCGGCGCTCGCCGTGGCGGCGGTCACGGGCGCGGCGTTCATCCGTGTGAACGTGCATACGGGGACCATGTTCACGGACCAGGGCATGCTCGAAGGAAAGGCACACGAGACGCTCCGGACGCGACGTGCACTCGGACCCGAGGTCGCGGTCTGCGCCGATGTTCTGGTCAAGCACGCCTCGCCTCCCCCGGGAGTCACGTCCGAAGAAGTCGCCCGGGACCTCCGGGAGCGCGGAAGGGCGGACGTGCTCATCGTGTCGGGCAGCGGCACGGGGCGAAGCCCCGACCCGGACCGGATCCGGAGGGTGAAGGCATCCGTGCCGGACGCACCGATCTGGATCGGAAGCGGCCTCGACTCGAACTCGGCCCCGGATCTGCTCCCCCTCGCCGACGGGGCCATCGTGGGGAGTGCGCTACAGCGGGACGGGCAAGCCGGGGCCGGCGCGGACCCCGTCCGGATCCGCCGCTTCATGGAAGAGGTGGCACCGCTTCGCTGAACCGGAGGAGCATCGGCGCCTACCGCGGCGGAGCCGCCCCCCCTCCGGTCACCTGACCCGTCTTCCGCTCCCGCTTGAGCCATGGCTTGCGTTCGAAGTACGAGTCCGCCTCGTCCTTCACCTTGCCGGTAAGCAGGATCAGTGCGATCAGATTCGGGATGATCACGAGCCCGAGCAGGATGTCGCCGATTGTCCACGCCAGGATCAGAGGGGCGACCGCCCCCACGAAGTGCATCAGCACGAAGAGAATCTTATAGGGCAGCACCGCCCGTGGCCCGAACAGGTAGAATGCGCATCGGTCCCCGTAATAGCTCCACGCGATGGCGGTCGAGATCGCGAAGAGGAAGACCGTGAGCAGGACGATGTAGTGGCCCCAGTCGCCAGGGAGACCTCGCCGGAACGCGAGCATCGTGAGCGGGGCTCCGTTCTGGACCGCGTTCCCGTACAAGCTCGAGTGAGCGGTTCCATCGACCGCGAGGGCTTCTCCCTCACCAGGATGGATCATCCCTGTAAAGGGCTCGCTCTGCTCGGCGTCCACGTAGAAGCGTTCGACGGGAACCTCGTGCCATGCGAGCCGCACGGCCCCGACATCCCGATCGACCGGCACACCCGCCTCGACCGGAATCTGCGCCGGAGGAGACTGGAAGAAGCTGAATCGCCCGTCGTCACGCTCCTGGACGAAGGAAATTGCACCGCCCGTCAGGTCGATCTCGGTCGGGACCCGGTCATCCCAGGACGAGGTGATGATGATCACGAGTGCAGTCATCGTGCAGATCGCGATCGTGTCGATGAACGGCTCCAGGAGGCCGACGACTCCCTCGGAGACCGGCTCATCCGTCTTCGCCGCAGCGTGGGCGATCGGCGCGGATCCCTGCCCCGCCTCATTCGAGAAGAGGCCTCGTCGCACACCCCAGAGCATCGTGAAGAGAAAGGTTCCGACTCCCGCTCCGGCCACTCCTGCCGAGGGGTTGAACGCCTCCTGGAAGATCAATCCGAGGCTCGGGAGAACCTGATCCCAGTGGAGAAGAAGGATCACCAGGGCGCCGGCCACGTAGACGCCCGCCATCGCTGGCGCGAGGATCCCGGTCACCTTGCCGATCCTGCTGATTCCGCCGATGATCACGAGCCCGACGATCGTCGCCGTCACGATGCCGGCGATCCACGGGGAGATTCCGAACTCATCACGGAAGACGTCCGCAACCGTGTTCGCTTGGACTCCGTTGCCGGTGAAGAGCGCGACGGCTGCCAGGAAAACGGCGAAGATCATCGCCATTGGCTTCCACGCCTGCCCGAGTCCCCTCTCAATGTAGAACATCGGCCCGCCCGCGATCATCCCTTCCCACGGACGACTCGGATCCAGCTCGCGAACGTTTCGATACTTCTGGGCCAGCGTCACCTCGGAGAATTTGGTCGCCATCCCGAGCACGCCCGTCACCCACATCCAGAAGAGCGCCCCCGGACCTCCCCAGTGGATCGCCAGCGCCACTCCGGCGATGTTTCCGATTCCGACAGTCGCGGAGAGGGCGGTGCTCAGCGCCTGGAAGTGCGTGACGTCACCAGGGTCGTCGGCGTCGGAATACTTTCCCGAGACGACAGCGAAGCCATGCCCCAGCCTGGTGAACTGGATGAAGCTCAGCCGGAACGTGAAGTAGACCCCCGCCCCCAGGAGGAGGATCACCACGAAGGGGATGGTCTCGTCCCCCACCGGTATCCCGGAGGTCCAGACCAAGGACTCAAGCTGGTCGGCGAGCTGACGAATGAAGTCCATCATGCCTCGGCTTTAAGGGGCGGTGGAGACGTTCGACGCAAGAACGAAACGTGGAAGAATTACAGACTCGGAAGGCTCAGGCAACCCTGACCCCTCCGATCGGAATGAAACCCGGCCCCTCCCGCCACCGTACAAGACGGAATCCAGGAGCGGGGTACTGGCGGTACAGCGCTTCCCGCAACCTGCTCCACCCACGCCGGACCGAGGCGAGAATGCTCCGACCATTTCCCATCAGCCACCTTCTCGGGGGTCCGTTCGTCGCGATCCTCCTCTCCCTCATTCCACTTTCCGGGGAAGCACAGGAGCCCGAAGCCGCAGAGCGCCCCGGCCTCGACCTGACCGTAGGAGGTGTTGGAATCGCCGTCGGTCACGTCCCACGGGTGACGGGGATCCGCCTGAATTTCAGCGACGAGACGCTGGATCGAGTCAACGGCGCGAACCTCACCCTCTGGAAACCTTCACCACCCGTAGGCGGAGTGGTGAACGGCTTCGCACTCGGAGTCGTCGGGCCGAACGCGAGCCAGATCCGGGGGGTCGGCCTGGGATTGGCCGGGGTCCTCGCGGAGGAATCACTGTTCGGGCTTCACGTGGGGGGTCTCGGCGTTGTCTCGGGGGGTTCGGTTCGAGGAGCGGCGGTCGGAGGACTCGGGGTCGTGGCCCAGAGTGACCTCGACGGAGTCGCAGTCGGAGGGCTGGGCGCCGTTTCGCAGGGCAATGTTCGGGGAGCGCTCCTCGGTGGGCTCGGAGGTGTCGCCGAAGGCTCGATCGAAGGACTCGCGGCCGGCTTGCTCGGCGTCGTCGCGGAAGGAGGGATTCGCGGAGCGTCCCTCGGCGGTCTGGCCGTCGTGAGCGAGGGAGACATCGTCGGCTTCTCCGCCGCGGGACTCGGTATCGTCACTGAGGGAGTGATGGAGGGGGCGGCGCTCGCCGGGCTCGGCGTGGTCTCTTCGGGCCCGACCCGAGGGTTTTCCGGGGCAGGACTCGCGGTAGTCGCCGGCGGGGACATGGAGGGGGTTCACCTGGGAGGCCTCGCAGTCTCATCACGAGGTGCGATGAAGGGGGTGCAAGCGGGAGGCCTCGCCGTCCTGGCAGAAAGAGGAGTGAGGGGCGCGACCGTGGGGGGCCTCGCCGTCGTGTCGGGAAGCCATCTGGTCGGGTTCACGGCAGCCCTCGGCACGGTCGAGGCCGCTTCGTCCGTCGCGGGACTTTCCCTCGTCGGGTACAAAACCGCTGCCTCACGCATGACCGGGATCCACGGGACGGCAGGCTGGGTCGATACTCAGGAACTCAACGGGTTCTCCGCCGCCGCCTACCACAGGATCGAGGGGCGGCAGCGGGGCCTCACAGTGGGAATCTACAACTCGACCTCGCACCTCCGGGGAATCCAGATCGGTCTGCTGAATCGGGCCGAAAACAACCGCGCCCCGTTTCGGGTCCTTCCGCTCCTGAACATCAGCCTCTGATCCGTGGGCGGGTCGGAACCCTCCCCGGCTCGGAGGGTTTTGGCCGCAGGTCTCGGCCTATCCAAATGGAACCCGCACGGAAGGGGAGCTACGAATGGAAGAGATCACGATCTATCTTGCGGGAGAGATCCACAGCGACTGGAGGGATCAATTCCGTGACGAGCTGGAGCGGAGGGACGTGCCTGCTGAGCTCGTCGGTCCGCAGGAAGGCCACGCACGGTCGGACGATGTGGGAGAGAACATCCTCGGGCCACAGCCGAATGCACGTTACCGGGACCTCATGGGAGCTCGGGCCAACACCTTGCGGACCCGGGTCCTGATGTCACGCGCCGACCTGGTCGTCGCCAAGTTCGGAAACGAGTATCGGCAGTGGAACACGGCGGCTGACGCGGGAGCCGCGGTCGCGTCGGGAATTCCGCTCCTGCTCGTTCGGTCGGAGGACCTGGTCCACGCCCTGAAGGAGTTGGACGCCCTCGCCACGATGACCGTGGAAACGCTCGAGCAGGCTGCGGAGGCGGTCGCCTACATCTTCGAGTAGCGTCCAGCTCTCGTCCCGACGTCCACAGCCGCGCTCACGCCGGGCCCCCGAGCGGATCCGGCTCCTCGAGGAGCCGATGCGCCACCGCTTCGAGCAGGATCTCCCGCGCGCGCTCCGCGATCTCGTCTATGGAAGGCGTCTCCTGGTACTTGCTCTCCGCCTTCGCCTTCAACTCTTCGAGGGACGGCAACGAAGGCAGATGGATCTCGTGGAGCTGCTGGGCGAGCTGCTCCCGCGCCTCCCCGATCCGAACACGAGCGCGGCTTGCTCCCTCCTGTATGTCCTGGCCGGGCGACCAGTTGGACCACGCCTCTCTCGCCTCGTGCGTGATCCGGTCCAGGGGGAAGCTGTGGGCGAGCTCCTCCGCCACTTTTTCCACCACCTTCCGACCGAGCCGCTGCTCGCCGGAGAGAAGCGCCGCGGGCGGCGCCCTGAGGTCCCATACGATCCCGACCCACGAGAGGCACCGGAGCACGTAGTAGCTGATGTCGACCTCCCACCAGAAGAAGCCCTGTCTCGTGGAGCTCTGGTAGTGGTGATGGTTGTTGTGCCAGCCCTCGCCCAACGTGACGAGCGCGAGCCACCAATTGTTCCGCGAGTCGTCACCCGTGACATACCGCCGCTTGCCGACCACGTGAGCCACGGAATTGATCGCGAAAACGGCGTGATAGAGGATCACCGTGCTCAGGAAGAACCCCACGAACAGACCGGGGAGACCTGCGACCAGATAGGTGAAGACGGCCAGCGCGGCTGCCGGAACGTGCGGGAACCGATCGAGCAACCTCAGCTCCGGATACTTCGCGAAATCCTGGATCGTGTCGTAGTCCGCACGATTGCTCGACGGACGGAAGATCCATCCGACGTGGGACATCAGGAAGCCATGATGCGCCGGGGAATGGGGATCCTCCGGCGTATCCGAATGCCTGTGGTGAGCCCGGTGGATCGCCGACCACCAGAGCACGCCTCGCTGGGCGGAGGACTGGCCCAGGAAGGCGAGCACGAACTGAAACACGCGGCTCGTCTTGTACGAGCGATGCGAGAAGTACCGGTGGAATCCGGCGGTCAGCGCCCACATTCGGAGCAGATAGAGTCCGATGCACAGGAGCACCGCGGTCGTCGTGAAGCCGGTCCAGAAGACCCCGAGTGCGGCGACGTGCACGAGGATGAACGGAATTGCGGCGGGATACACGATGTCGTCGTGCGGCTCTTCCTGACCCCGAGGGTCAGAAGCGTCGGGCCCGGTGGCCCCTTTTCCCGCACGGGCGATGGCTTGCTGACTCAACATGTCCTCCTGAAGGAATCCATCACTGTTCGATGAAAGACGGCTGTGCTCGAACGGCGAGGTTACTTGTACCGATACGTGATCCGCCCTCGCGTCAGATCGTACGGCGACATCTCACACTTCACCCGGTCGCCTTCCAGCACCCGGATGTAAAACTTCCGCATCTTACCGGACAAGTACGCGAGAATCTTGTGCCCGTTCTCGAGCTCGACCCGGAAATTCGCGTTGGGCAGGACCTCGATGACGGTCCCTTCCACTTCGATTGCATCATTCGCCATGTTCGCTCAATTCTCCAGCGGTTCCTTTTGTGACTAAGTCCCGTAAGTTATCAGTCGCGGAACGCGACGCCAAACCCAACGTACAACGTACACGGAAGATGTCCGAGAGAGTCCCGTGCTTCCACTGTATCCTCGCCCCTCACGACAGGGAATCTAGATGAAGGCCAACGCCGTCGCGATCATCCTTGCCGCGAGCCTGGTGTTCATGGGCTTCGTGATCTACCTGACGATTCAACCGGTCCAGGTCGAATGCGAGGTGTGCATGGACTTCGCCGAAGGCACGGTATGCCGGAGCGGCCGGGGAGCGACCGAGGAGGAAGCGATCAACGCGGGGAGGGAGAGTGCCTGCGGGGGCAACGTGACCGGTATGGCCGAGTTGATCGCGTGTCGGGGCGCCACTCCGTCCCACGTACAGTGCGTCGGTCCCTGACTCGATCCGGTCCCGAAGCGGTACCGTCACCCTTCGTCCCCTAATCCCTCCCGCACGGGCTCTCTACCTCCTCCACCGGGGTGCCGAGCGCGTCACCGAGTCGAATCTCTCTCCCTGGACGGAGGTCGAGCGCAGGCGCAAAGGGTCCCTTCTCGAAGAGAAGGACGACGGTGGACCCGAGATGGAACGCCATCAGCTCCGCCCCACGCCCTACAGGGTGCCAGGGCTCGTACGTGCGCGTCTCGGGCTTGCCGGCTCCCCCTCGCTTGCCGGCTCCCCCTCGGTTCGTGACGGACGGCACAGGCCCCCTTCCACGGTTCCATTCCGGGTCGAAGGGGGCCGAGATCCGTCCGACGTTGAACGCTCCCACCGCGACGACGGCTACCCGCCCGAGGGCGCTTTCGAGGTAGCACACGATCCGCTCGTTCCGGGGGAAGAGGTCCTCGACGAGCTGGACGGCCGCCTGATTGACGGGAAACAGCCTTCCCGGCACGTGACGGGCTTTCGCGACGCCTCCGGCGAGGGGAGCGTGAACGCGGTGGTAGTGGCGAGGGCTCAGGTACAAGGTGATGAAGGTGCCATCGGTGAATCGCCGTCCTTCCTCCGGATCGTCGAGGAGCTCGGAGATCGAGTACCCGCGCCCCTTTGCCTGCAGGGCAGTTCCTCCCTCCACCACTCCCACCTCACCGACGATCCCGTCCACGGGGCTCCCGGGGACGGAGGGATCCGACGGCCATTTACGGAGCCCCGGTCGCAGCCGGCGCACGAAAAACTCGCTCAGGGATCCGTACTGGTCCGGCGGCAGCTCCGCCTCCCGGAGATCTGCGCGCGTGAGGCGGGCGAAGGAGCGGAAGAGAGGCGTCCTCATCCATCGAGGGACGGGGAGATCCGCCGCACGGCCCAACGCCCGACTCAGGAGGCCCTGCGGGAGAGCGCTCAGAACGGCGAGGGTCAGCCGCCACCCGGCGGACGGCGGCCTGGAGGCGGGATCAGGCGGAGTGCGATCGAGCGGCGGCGCGGCGGGCTCAGGACCCGGCTCGGAGGTCACCTCATCTCCTCGCCGCCTCTGACCGTACCGCCCCTCCGAGGAAGGTGACGTTCACGGAAGGAGCGCCATCGCGAGCCCCGAGACCGTCATGGGTTTCGACCGTCCGCGTCTGGGACCCTCTTCAGAGTTCCTTCCCTGGTGTAGTTCGAGGGATATGCGCCCACCTGCAGGAGGCGTGGCCGGAGCACCCATTCGATATGAAGCGCGTCCAC
The DNA here is from genome assembly GCA_007121455.1 of Gemmatimonadota bacterium. Taxonomy (GTDB): domain Bacteria; phylum Gemmatimonadota; class Gemmatimonadetes; order Longimicrobiales; family Gaopeijiaceae; genus SKKN01. The sequence continues at coordinate 42,817 of SKKN01000022.1, forward strand.
CCCTCCATCCCACCCCCGGGTGAAGCGCACGAACTCCTCCCGCATCTCAGGCCTCCGCCAGACGGCCCGAAAGGTATCGTGGTGCCAATGTTCGAGGTCGGCCACCATCTCGGGGTCGTCCCAGAAGGTCAGGACCAGGCCCCCATCCTCATTCCTCGACACCCGCGCGTCCGCGTAGAGGGAGTCGTAGTACACGCCCGTGTACGCGTCGAGCGGAAGGGAAGGCTCAGCTCCTTCCTCCCTCACCGCATGAACCGAATCGCGAGACGACCGCACCGCTTCGTATTGCTCCAGATACGCATTCCGGTAGGCGTCGTCCCACGGCCGATCCGGTTGACCCAGGAACCGGTCGATCACTCGATTGGCGACCGCGTTCATGAACCCGTTGAAGGTGTTGGTGACGACGACCACCCCCAGGTTCTCCTCCGGGACGAGGACGAGCGTGGTGTTCATGCCATCCGTCGCACCTCCATGGCTGGATGTCCGGACACCGTTGTGTGTCGAAAGCCTCCATCCGAGGCCGTACGAAGAAACGGGTCCGGCGAGGCCCCCGTCCGCGAGCGCGTTCTGCGGCCGGTGCATTTCGCGGAGCGTCTCGGGCTCGAGGAGACGGATGCCATCCACTTCACCCGGGCTTCCGAGGTGGAGTCGCATCCATGCCGTGATCTCCTGGACGCTCGTGTTGATCGACGCAGCGGGTCCTACGGCGTCGAAGTTCCGCCTCTCGATCGGGACGACTTCGCCGTCGATCTCCTGATGCGGCCAGGCCGCATTCTCCCCTTCGTCGAACGCGGTGATGCTCGTGTTGCTCCGCTCCATCCCGAGGGGCTCGAAGATGCGCGTGCGGACGAAGTCGTCCCAACTCATCCCGGCGACCGCCGGGACGAGCTCCCCTGCGACCATGAACATCACGTTCGAATAGACGTAGCTGTCCCGAAACGCCTGTTCCGGCTCCAGGTGCCGCATCCTCCGGATAAGCTCGGACCGGTCGCGATTCGGGAGCCACCGGATCCGGTTGCCCGTCATTCGACCGACACCTACCCGGTGCGAGAGGATATCCCGGACGGTGGTCGCCGAGGTCACGTACGGGTCGTAGAGGCGGAAGTCCGGGAGGTGCTCGATCACTGGGTCATCCCAGTCGAGGAGCCCCTCGTCGACCAGGATGCCGAGGGCACCCGCGGTGAAGGCCTTGGAGACGGAGGCGACACCGAAGAGCGTATGCTCGTCCACCGCGGCCGGATTCCCCTTTTCGAGGACCCCGTACCCCCTCGCGTGCACGACCTCATCATCCTTCACCACCGCCACGGCGAGCCCCGGAATGCCCCACTCCGCGATGCCCCGTTCCACGAACTCATCGAAACCCTCGAGGGGTGACTGCTGTGCAAGGAGAGGCTGCGATGCCGCCGCGAGGAACAGGAAGGCGCCCACCGCCGCCCGTTGGAGGCGCAGGAGACGGCCGGGACAACCTGGCTCTCCCCTTCGTGCCGGCACCTCTCTCCCCCTCATCTGCGAATCTCCCCTCTCCACCATCGCCTCCCTCCCCTTCGGGTCTCGACCGTCGGAGAGGAACGTACGGAGACGCTCGGGACGACGGCAAGACGGTCCCATGCCCGGAGACGTCGGCAGCGTGTGGCATTCGCCGACGTGCCAGTGTAGTGTCGCAGAAGTCCTGTGAGCACCGAGAGCGTCGAAGCGCCGCTCCAGCTAGGCGCGATGACGAGGCATAGCAGCGCTATTCCGAGGAAGAGCAACGACGCTGGGGCGGATGCAGCGGCGCTCGAATGCCATAGGACTTCTGCGACACTACACTAGAGCCGGTGAGGGGCCCCCTCACCGGCTCGTCGTGGCGCCGCCTCCCGACCTGTCAGGCGGAACAGGTCAGTGCGTGGGCCACTCCAAGCGAACCGTCTTTCCGTTCCACTCGATCGACTCCCAGCGCTTCACCTTCTCGGGATCCCGGTAGTGAAAGGTCAAGGTCGGCTCGGCGGTCCCATCCTTTTCGAAGTATTCCACGCCATGGACCTTCCCTTCGAACCTTGCCCCTTCATCGTCTTCGAGAGAGGCATCCATACCGGTGTGCACCATCCCCTCCTCGATCACCCCTACGAGGCCGAAGAGGTAGCGTTCCCTCAGGTTCACGGCCTGGTGTACTTCGAAGCGAGCAGCCATACGAGGGCTCCTTTGCTGAGGTGGCCATGGCATCCGAGGGGGCAGGGGGCAAGAGGGGCCTGCTGGGGGTCTGGGTCCCGCTCCTCCTCCCCGACTCTCCCCTTCGTTAGAGTGTGTCCAAAGCGCACCCGAACGCAAGAAGAACGTTCGGCCCCCCATCGTGAGACCTCTGGCCCTCGGACCGACTCCCGAGTAGGATTTCTGCATCATGAAACGAATTTTCGTCACCCGGAGAATCCCCTCCGAGGGGCTCGGCCTACTGAAGGAGGCCGACGTCCGGACCGAGGTCGGTCAGAGCGACGAGGAGGCGGGGCTCTCCCGCGAGGCACTCCTCGAAGGGGTGCAGCGCGCCGACGTGCTCCTTTCGCTACTCACCGAGCGGGTGGACCGGGAGGTTCTGGAGACTCACCCTGGCCTCCTCGGGGTGGCGAACTGTGCTGTGGGATACGACAACGTGGACGTCGAGGCGGCGACGCGACTCGGGATCCCGGTCTCGAACACGCCTGGGGTACTGACCGACACGACGGCGGACTTCACATGGGCGCTTCTGCTTTCGATCGCCCGGCGGATTCCCGAGGCCCACAGCTACACGGCAGCGGGCAAGTTCCGCCTGTGGGGCCCGAACCTCCTCCTGGGAGGGGATGTGAGCCCTGGAGGTAACGGTCGAAAGAAGGCGCTTGGAGTCGTGGGCTTCGGGCGAATCGGTGCCGCCGTGGCTCGTAGGGCCCGAGGGTTCGACATGGAGGTTCTCGTCCACACCCGGAGCGATCCGGGGCGGCTGCCGGACGAGGCGACCCGGGTGGAGCTCGATGAGTTGCTGGAGCGGAGCGACTTCGTCTCGATCCACCTCCCGCTCACAGAGGAGACGCAGCACCGGATCGGCGCCCCCGAGTTGCGGCGCATGAAGGAAACGGCCTACCTCGTGAATACGTCGCGAGGCCCCGTCGTCGATGAGAAGGCCCTGGTGGAGGCGCTCCGTGAGGGATGGATCGCTGGAGCAGCCCTCGACGTCTACGAGCACGAGCCCCGACTCACCCCCGATCTCGCCGAGCTCGACAACGTCGTGCTGGCTCCACACATCGGAAGCGCGAGTCGGGACACGCGGAACCGAATGGCGACCATGGCCGCGGCGAATGCGCTCCACCACCTGTCGGGCAAGAAGGCTCCGAACCCCGTGAACCCGGAGGTCTACGACTCGGAGGCCTGGAGGAACCGCCGCTCCCGAGCATCGGGGTGACCGCTCGCTCCCCGGTGCCGCCGCCACCCGAGGAGGAGTCGGTTCCGCGGGGGGACGCGGGTCGGATCCTGCAGGCCGTGCTCCGATCGGTGGACCCGGCGCCACTCGTGGAGCAGGCGATTCGCTCCTCGACCCTTCCGACCGGGAGCCGCACGGCCCTGCTCGCTGTCGGAAAGGCAGCGTGGGGGATGGCGCAAGGCGCGGTCGCGGCGCTGGGGACGGATACGTTCTCACGCGGGATGGTGCTCCTCCCGTACGAACCTGCCTCCCCGGAAACTCTCCCCTTCCCCATCCATCGCGGAGGTCATCCGCTCCCGACGGAAGAGGGGGTGCATGGGGCGTCTCTGGCCCTGGGCATGATCCGCGCCCTCGGCCCGGACGAGCACCTCCTTCTCCTGCTCTCCGGAGGAGGCTCGGCTCTTCTCAGTCTGCCGGCGGAGGGGCTCACGCTACCCGATCTCCGGACCGTGACTCGCCTCCTTCTCGAAGCCGGTGCCCCGATCGAGGAGCTTAATGCGGTGCGGAAACATCTCGAGCGCCTCAAGGGAGGAAGGCTCGCAGCCGAAGTCGGCGGTCGATCCATCCTCGCCCTCGCAGTCTCCGACGTCGTGGGCGATCCGCACGACGCGATCGCATCCGGACCGGTGTCCCCCGATCCGACGACGTATCGCGAAGCGCTCGAGATCCTCGAACGGCACGGCGTCCGAGACGCCGTCCCCCCGGCCGTGATCACCCACCTCATGCGAGGCGTTCACGGTGACGTGCTGGAAACGCCCAAACCGGGCGACCCCCGGCTGAGCACGGTGGAGTTCCGGCTCGTGGCGGGAGTCGGGCACGCGATGGAAGGAGCTGCCCGCGAGGCGAGGGGGAGAGGGTACCGTACGCACAAGTTGAGCTCATCCCTCGAGGGGGAAGCACGCGCGACGGGGCGACGGCTGGGGGCGCTCGGTGCAAGCCTCTCCTTCTCTCAGGACGCAGGCTCACCCATCTGCCTCGTCTCGGGGGGCGAGACGACCGTGCGGGTTCGGGGAACGGGCCGGGGAGGCCGAAACCAGGAGGTCGCCCTCGGAGCCGCCCTCGAGATCGCCGACCGATCCAACGTGCTAATTGCATCGTTCGGGACGGACGGTGTGGACGGGCCGACGGACGCCGCCGGCGCGCTCGCGACGGGGAGCACCGTCCCTCGCGCCCGGATCGCCGGCCTGGATCCCGAGGCGGCGTTGCGGGAAAACGATGCCTATCCGTTTTTCCAGGCGCTCGACGACCTCTTCATCACCGGTCCCACCGGAACGAACGTGATGGATGTCCAGATCGTGCTCGTCGGTGACCGCCCGAGCGGGTGATCCTCGAACCGCTTCCCGGTCACCCGCGGAAGTTCCGGAGAATCTCCAGCACGCGATCGATGTCCGCCTCCGTGTGATCGGCACAGATTTGGAACCGGATCGTCTCATCCCCCGCCGGAACGACGGGATAGGCGAGGCCGGTCGCCAGCACACCGTGATCGTACAGGTGCCCCACGATCGCTCGTGTCCGGTCCGTGTCCCGGACCACCAGCGGGACGATCGGATGCTCCCCCGGAATCGTCTCGAACCCGTGCTCCACCAGACCCTCTTCGAACCGGCGGGTGAGGCCGCGGAGACGGGCGAGGAGCGCTCTCCCTTCCCCGCTGTCCAGGAGCTGGAGCGACGCTCGGGCTGCAGCCGCTTCTCCGGGCGTGATCGGATTGGAGTAGATGTAAAAGGGGGCGGTCTCGCGAAGATACGCCGTTACGGCGGCAGAGCTGACCAGGTAGCCGCCGTTCACCCCGAGCGCCTTTCCGAGGGTGCCGACGAGGATGTCGCACGGCCCTGACCCCGAGGCTTCTTCCGTACCACGCCCCGTCTCCCCGAACGCGCCCACGCCATGGGAGTCGTCCACGGCCACGACCACGTTCTCCTGGTACCCATCGTCGTGCCTGCGCGCGATCGCCATGATCTCGTCCAGTGGTGCGTGATCCCCGCGCATGCTGAAGACCCCGTCCGTGATGACGAGAGCCCGCTCCGCTCGACCCTTCCAACGCTCGATCGCCCGCTCGAGCTCCTCCAGGCCGAGGTGTGCGTAGACCTCCTTCCCGGCGGGCCGCGCCAGACGGATCGCGTTGATGATCGAGTTGTGGTTGAGGGCGTCGCTGATCACGACCGTCGCCTTCGTGATCAAGGGAGTCAGGGTTCCAACCACCGCGGCGTAGGCGGAACTGAAGATCATCCCCGAGGTTCGGCCGTGGAAAGTCGCGAGCGCCTCCTCCAGCTCGAGGTGGGGAGCATACGTGCCGCTGATGAACCGGACCGCGCCGGGACCCGCTCCATACTCCCGGCCGGCCCTCTCCTCCGCGCCGAGCACCTCCTCACGGAGTGCCATCCCCAGATACGAATTCGAGTTCATCCGAATGAACGGCCGGTCTCCCTCACCTTCGAGGAACACTCGCGTCCCGTGAGCTCCCTCGGGCGGAGCGACGGCCGTGACCACATGTTCGGCGCCCTTCGCGGTGCCCTTCTCCCCCAAGGCATCCACCTCTCCTTCGAGCGTCCGTCCAAGTCGATCAAGGGGCATTCCGGTACCTCCTCTCCGCAGGCGCCTTCTTCGAGAGCGTCTCCAGCATGTCCGCCACCATCCGGTCGAGGTCGTACTCCGGCTCCCAGCCCCAATCCACCCGCGCCGGCGAGTCGTCGAGCCGGTCGGGCCACGAGTCGGCGATCCGTTGCCGCACCGGATCTACTTCGTACTCGATCTCGAAGTGCGGGAGGTGGTCCCGGATCGCATCCGCGAGCATCGCAGGAGTGGCCTGGAATCCAGTGATATTGTACGCGTTCCGGGTCTGCAGCGACGCTCCCTCGGCCTCCATCAGCTCGACAGCGGCTCGGAGAACATCCGGCATGTACAGGAGGTCGAGTTGTGTGTTCGGAGCAAGAAAGCAGGTGTAGCGGCCGCCCTCGAGTGCGTGCTCGAAGATCTCCACCGCATAGTCGGTCGTCCCACCCCCCGGGGGGGCACCGTGGGAAATGACGCCCGGGTAGCGGACCCCCCGCACGTCCACTCCAAACCTGGCGTGGTAATAGTCGCAGAGGAGCTCGCCCGTCACCTTCGTCACCCCGTAGATCGAGATCGGACGCTGCACCGTTTCCTGAGGAGCCGGATCGCGAGGCGTTCCGGGCCCGAAGGCCGCGATGGAGCTCGGTGCGAAGACGGCGCATCCACTCTCCCTCGCAACCTCGAGCACGCCAAGGAGCCCCTCGACGTTGACCCGAAAGGTCCGCTCGGGATCATCTTCCCCAACGGCCGACAGCACCGCGGCCAGGTGGTAGACGGCGTCTGCATCGTGATCGTCCACGGCGCCCGCGATCTCACTGCGCTCGAGGCAATTCACGCGTCGATGGGGGCCACCATCCGCGAGCGGCCCCGTGAGCGGGCGCACGTCGGTAGCCAGGACGTTCGCAGCACCGTACCGCTCCCGGAGGAATGGCACGAGATCGGAGCCGATCTGTCCCGCGGCGCCCGTGACGAGGACTCTCCTCACCGCGCGGGCCTACCGACCCGCGGCGGTCGGATCGGACTCCAGGAACCGGATGAGCTCGGGGTGGAAGAGCTCCGGCGCCTTTAGATGGGGGTTGTGGCCGACGTCCTCGAAGAGGATGAGGTCCCCCCGGGGAAACGCCTCGGCCGTTTGACGTGCCAGCTCCGGAAAGTCGGGCCCGTCCTCCTCCCCGCCGATCACCAGAGCCGGCGCTTCGATGTGCTGCCACTCGTAGACGATCGGCTCCGTATAGATCATCTGTTGGTTCAGCGCCCGCACCCGTGCGAGGCGCGGCCAATCGGAGCTCAGAGTCCATCCGTAGTGGATGCGAATGTACCGCTCGTACTCGTCCTTCCACTCGACGTAGTAGCGCTCCTGACCCTGCCGGATCTGGTCGTAGCTCCGGTCCAGGTTCGCCCGGTACACGTCGTCGGTGTCACGCCATGAACGACCGAGCCGCGAGTCGGTCTTGCCGATCATGTTCACGAGAGCGAGATGCGTGGTTCGGTCGGGATAGGAAAACGCGAAGCGAGTGGCGACCATTCCCCCCATCGAGTGACCGACCACGGCCACCTCATCGACGCCGAGCTCGTCGAGGATCCGCAGCGTGTTCGCGGCCTTCTCGTGGAGCGAGTACGGAATGATGGGCTTCGACGATCGTCCGTACCCGATCTGGTCCGGAACGACCACACGAAAACCCTGTTCGATCAGCGCCTCGATCGTGCCTGCCCAATACTCCCCGAAGAAGTTCATGCCATGGAGGAGAACCACGGTCCGGCCGTTGGGTGTCCCCGTCGGAGGGACGTCCATGTAGGCCATCCGGACGTCCGTTCCATGGAGATGGAAAGGGAGGTACCGGACCTCGTGTCGTGCGGGTACGGGACGTCCTCGAGGTTGATGCTGACCGGCGCGTAGACCGCCGGCGCCTCCGACTGGGCACTCAGCGCCGGGGCGGAGAGCGCCAGGCTCGTGAGCACTGCGGCGTCGAGTGGGGCCCGCCCTGTCGTGAGGCGTCGTGCGGGAGTGCTCATCCCTCCTCCAGAGCTTCCTCGAACGCGGCTTCCAGGACGCGGGCGAGGGTGAGCTGCGGGGCCGGTGCCGCGTGGTCCGGGAAGCCCGGCATCTCCTCCAATCGGCGCACGTCCTCCTGGGTGCGACCGTCCCGCACGGCAGCCTGCGCGAACTCGAGGGCCACCGTGAGAAAGTCCCGATGGAAGAGGAGGTCGTCCTGCGTCCCCGTCACGCCGAAATCAGGGTGCCCGTGGCCGAAAATGTAGATTGTATCATCGTCGTGGATCCTCGCGACCTCTTCCAGAAGCTCGATCCAGCCGCGGATCGAGGCTCCGCCCGGCCGGTCGATGAACGGATAGAGACGGTTGAAGACGAGGTCTCCCATATGAACCACGTTCGCCCGCTCGAAGTGAACGGTGCAGTCGCCCCCGGTATGAGCGGGTCCGTAATGGCTCGCCCGCACGGTCTCGTCGCCCACCTCCACACTCCAACTCTCCTCAAAGGTGGATTCGGCATACGTCTGATCCTCTTCCGTCCCAGCTTCGCGCGCTGCCTCCCGTTGTAGCTCCGGCACACGAGAGTGCGCGACGATCTCCCTCACCGCCGAGCGGAAGACGCCGTTCCCCGCCGTATGGTCCCCGTGATGATGGGTGTTGATCAGAACGTCCGCGGGAAGCGCGGCCCTTGATTCGAGGGCCTCGAGGCACTCCTGCGCAGTGTCCGGGAACTGACTGTCGACGACCACACATCCGTCGACGTTGACGAGCCACCCGATCGTCCCACCCCTCCCGCTGAACGTTCCCACTCCGCGCCGAAGCTCATCCAACCCCCGGGCCTCCCGCATCCGGGGCCCGGAGCCGAGCCCGTGCAAGGCGGGAGCGGGTAGGGCGGCCGCAAGCAGTCCTGCGGACGAAAGCTTCACGAAGTCTCGGCGAGTCCAGTCCATGTCCGTCTCCTTTCGAGCCAGTGGCATTTCAACATAGGCACCGCCCGGTGGGTTGAGAAAGCCGGCCGCTAAGGGCGAAAGGGGTGGCCCGTGCGCTCCGGGCTCGACTCAGAATGTCGGGAACCGGTATCCCCGCTCCTGCAAGTCGTCTCTCCGGTCGTCGATCAGCCTGCGGATGGCCGTCACGGGGACGGAAAGCATGATCCCGTACTGGATTCGCGGCACTTCCTCCAGATAGACCGGCCCCTCGTACGGCTCGTCGGGATCGTGCTGTTCCACGGCACCTTCCGGGGGCACGATGCGGGCTTCGGACCGGGCCGAGGCCGCGCGCGCCATCCCGACCCATTCGAGGCTCCCGTCGTCCCCGCGGACCGCGAGCACCGGCCCACCGCTCATGCCCTCGTTCCAGAGCCCGTCCACCACGAAGGAGTCGCTCTCGTCCCCGTACGACAGACTCACGATGCCGCGGGTCGCCATCGGGTAACCGCTGGGATGCCCCAGAACGTATACGAAGGCCCCCCAGGACAACCGGCCAGGGTCCCCGTTCGCCACCGGAAGCGGACGCACGGATTCGATCTCCTCGTCCTCCGGATACTCGAACCCGATCAGTGCGACATCCGATTCGTCGTCGAATGCGAGGACCTCGAAGGTGGCGACGTCCGGCAACCCGACGATCCAGTTCGACTGCCGCCGCTTGACGGAGAGCGAACGAATTCTCCGCCCATCCGACCCGTCCGCGACCCCCACCCCTTCGGAGCGATAGTACTCAGCCACGGTGTCTGGGTAGTGGACCGCGTGATTCGCGGTGACGAGGCCCACGTTGCGAGAGGTCACGGAGACCAGGACCGCGGTCGCAGAGCGGGTACGGGAAATCGCGAGCGTATCGGTGGCTCTCTCCAGGATCGCGGGGTCGTCGAGCTCCGCCTCCGTGGGCGAAACCCCCTCCGGGAAAAGATAGGTATCGTACTCGACGGCCACCATGATCCGCTTCACCGACCCGAGAGCCCGTCCGAGCTCGCCGGAGGTGTCCGTGATGGGAAAGCTCGTCTGGTAATGGGCCTGTGGGCCCCGGTCCAGCTCCACATACCGGGTGCATGCCGGAACGGCGGCCGCGGCCAGAGCGACAAGGAGAAGGCTCCCCGCAGCGGGAAGGACGCGCGATCCGTGGTTCATATCGATCGCCTCCCGACCCGCCGCGACCGGTCGCGGCCGGATCGGAATTCAATCCTCCAGGTAGCGCCGCGCTCGAAGGAGCTCGGGACGTTCCACATCGGCCGCATCCATGAGATCGAGAAGAGCGGTGTAGTGCTCTCGGGCGCGGGCCCCCTCTCCCGCGAGCTCGGCGGCCTGGGCAGCCCCGGCCAGAGCACGGGCGCGGTTGGGCTCCCGCTCGAGCGTTCGCTCATAGGCCCCGAGCGCCTCCTCGTACCGCTGGAGATCCATGAGGAGGTCCGCGTGCAGCTCCCGCGCGGGGATCAGCGGCCCGGGCGTGACGGGGTGCTTCTCGACACGCGTCTCGATCTCTCCAGCCTCCTCCGCCATCCGCAGCGCGTCTTCCACCTCCCCCTGCACATGAGCCACCCAGGCGGCGACAGTGAGGCGCTGCGCCTCCGTGCGCTCGGCCCAATCCTCCTCTCCCTGATCCCTCAATGCGTCGCGGATGCGAGCCAGGGCAGCAGCCTCTTCGGACGCCGCCACCACGTCGCCGGTGCGGGCGGCGCCAATCCCCCGGGCGAACCGCGTCACGGCCTCCTGCGGCGTCCCGGGCGCCGTTCGGACGGGGAGGACAGCCGCCTCGGGCCACCGGTCTCGCTCGAGGGCATATCGTGCGGGCATCGCGGCTCCGTTGTAGGAGAGGCCTCCCTCGACCCTCTCTGAGAACCGCTCCGCTTCCTCGAGGATGGCGGCCGCCGCGTCGTCCCTCCCCTGCTGGAGAAACCCGTACACCTTGTAGTCCCATGCATGCAGCCGGTGAGGAGAGTCCGGATGACCCGCCTCCGCGGACCGGCGGTTCATGTCGATCGATTCGTCCCAGTATCCGAGCCGGGTGTAGATGTGGGAGGGCATGTGAAGCGCGTGGGGCGCGTCCGGTGCGATCTCCTCGTATGCCCGTGCCGCGGCCAGCCCTCGCTCCGCGAGCTGTGGCGTGTCGTACGCGTGGATGATGTAGTGCGCCAGACCCGGGTGCCTCGGATGTTGTTCGAAGAGCGGCTCCATCAATTCGGCGGCCCTCATCTGGCGCTCGAACGTTTGATCTCCTGGGGAAGCGTTTGCCGTCACCTCTCGCGCGAAGAAGATCGTCGCCTCCCAGTCGTCGGGGTGCTCCTGACGGAGCCGGTCCATCACCTCCTCGTACCGAAGCATCCGACTCCGGTAGTCCTCCGAGTCGTGGTCGCGAAAGAAAGCGATCACGGCCTCCACGTACCCATCCTCCCGTTCGGTGCCCCCTCCCAGTTCGCGCGCCCGCTCGGCCGCGGCCAGTCCGGCCTCATCACCGCCCGGGGGCACCGGGCCCGCGAACGGATTCCCCCGATGGCTCATCGCGATTCCCCAATGGGCCATGGCGCAGGACGGATCGTCCTCGGCGACCTGTTCGAACGCGTTCCGGGACTCGGTGAAGTAAAAGGAATGAAGGAGAGCGATGCCCTCTTCGAACCGGGGCTGAACCTCCTCCGCACATGAGGTGGGGAAGGTCACTTCGCCGAGCTCGCGACCCCCCGGATCTCCATGATCCCCATGCGCGGAATGAGCCGCATCGTCATTGCCGGAGCCGAGCTGCGCGTCCTCCCCACCACAACCCCAGAGAAGAATCAGCGTGAATAGGACGAAGGGTGTCGCCCGCAGTGCTCGAAGCGTCATGCGATCTGAGATGGACGCCCCGGAAAAGGGGAGAAACGGCCGGAACGGGCTGAGCAACTTCGGAAACACGGATCGCCTCCGGAGGAGTTGGATGCGGCGAAGCTCGATTCGAACTTCCCAACCTCTTCGATCATAGCTCGAACGACCATGGGAAAGAAAGCCTGGGAGATAGAACGCCCCGCACCGGGGGGGGACCGGGAGCCGCACGCACAGGCCTCCTTCCTCGTGCCGCGAGCGCCCCGCACCATGGGGGCGGAAGACCGGGGTCGGCCAGACCCCCGCACGTCGACACGGGACTTTCTCGTCGCGGCGGCTTATCTTTCGAAGGAGGACTCTCCGCACAGCCAGCCCCACCGAGGCCACGGCGGGTCCCGCTCACATACTTTGACACAACCATTGCCAAGGAGGCAGCCGATTTCCAGTCCCCGAGTAAACGAACAGATCCGCATCAGCCCCGTCCGCCTCATCGACGCGGACGGCGAGCAGGTGGGCATCGTCTCGCTCGACGCCGCACGGCAGAAGGCGGCCGAGGCGGAGCTCGACCTCGTGGAGGTCGCGGAGGACGCTCGCCCCCCCGTCGTGAAGATCATGGATTGGGGGCGACACCAGTACGAGCAGCAGAAGAAGGCCCGGGAAGCCCGGAAGAACCAGAAGACCCAGGAGATCAAGGAGGTCCAGCTCCGTCCCAGGACGGACGACCACGACTTCGAGACGAAGCTCAAGAGGGCGCGGAGGTTCCTGGAGGACGGCAACATCGTCCGAATCGTGCTCCGGTTCCGCGGCAGGGAGCTGCGACGCCCGGAGGTCGGGGTGGAGACCCTCGAGAGGATGCTCGAGTCGACTCGGGATCTGGCGAAGGTCGAGAACTTCTCGAAGCGGATCGAAGGACGGCGTCTCGTGGCCGTTCTCGAGCCTCGTTCGGACTGACCCCGGAAAAGCCCCCGCGAACGGGCCAACCTTCCCTCGTAGACGAGCCAGGGGTAGCTTGAGCCCCATGAAGCGACCTCATCCTCCGTGCCATCGACCTCGAAGAGGGTCTCCGACGCGGCACCGTCCGGTGCGACGCCGGGGGACGGGAGGAGGACTCCGGGTGCGCCTGGGCAGGGGTGCGCTCGCACTCCTGGCACTCCTGATCATCGGCCCTCCCACCGGACTGCTCGCACAGGTCGGAGGGGCGGGCTCGGGGGCTGTCGACGTCGCCCTGCTCCTTCGCCAGCTCGATGGTGAGAAGCGCGTCCTGATGATCGGCGCGCACCCAGACGACGAGGACACGAGCCTGCTCACCGCGCTCGCGCGCGGGCAGGGGGCGCGCACAGCCTATCTCTCCCTGAGCAGGGGCGAAGGCGGGCAGAACCTGATCGGCCCCGAGCTGGGTGAAGGGCTCGGCCTGATTCGGACGGGCGAGCTTCTCGCCGCACGGTCCATCGACGGAGCCGAGCAGTATTTCACTCGCGCGTTCGACTTCGGCTTCTCGAAGACCGCGGAGGAGACCTTCCGCCATTGGCCTCGTGAAGAGCTGCTCCGCGATGTCGTCTGGATCGTACGCTCGTTCCGCCCGCACGTGATCCTGTCCATCTTCCACGGCACCCCCCAGGACGGACACGGACAGCATCAAGCCGCCGGCGTCGTCGCACACGAAGCCTTCGAGGCCGCAGCCGACTCCTCCCGCTTTCCCGACCAGCTCGGTGGCGACATCGAGCCATGGCGGCCGCTGAAGCTCTACCGTCTGGTTCGTCGGGATCCGAAGTCCGCAACGGTCCGGATCGACACCGGCGCAATGGATCCCCTGCTGGGACGATCCTTTTTCCAGGTCGCGATGGAGAGTCGAAGCCAGCATCGCTCACAGGACATGGGGACGGCGCAGACTCCCGGGCCGCGCACCGCTGGGGCAGCCCTCGTGGAGAGCCGTGTTTCCCTGCCTGAGGAAGGGGAAACAGGAATCTTCACGGGAGTCGACACCGCGCTGGTCCAAATCGCTCGTCTCGCGGGGGCGGCTGAAGGCGGTGAGCTTCTGGACGCGGTGGGAGCCTATCGCGAAGCGCTCCGGGATGCCCGGGAACGGCTGCACGTCGAGGACCCCGGGCGCTCCGTGGACCCTCTCCTACGGGCGGAAGAGAGCCTGCGCCTCATGGGGGAGCTCGCGGGCGGAATCCGTGCCGGAGGAGAGGCGAACGAACTGGTTCGTATCCTGGAGGCTCGGCGCCACGGGATCTCGAGGGCCGTTCTCTCCGCCGCTTCGATCGTGGTGGACATCCGGCTGGATCGGGAGCGCCTCGTTCCCGGAGAGGAAGCGGAGCTCGAGGTCCTGGTCTGGAACGGCGGCCACCGGAAGCTCGAAGTCGAAGGAGTCGACGTCGGCACTCCGGCGCGCTGGGGGGTGCGGAGCGAGCCCGCCGCGTCTCATCGGGAGGAGGTCCGCCGTGAGGAAGGGGGAGAAGGGCCCGCGCTCTTCCAAAGTCCGACGGGGATCGTGCTACCGGTGCCGGCGCTCCCGACGCCCGTCGAGCCTGTATCCGTCGCGCCCGGAGCACTCCAGCGCTGGACCTACCGGATCTCGGTGCCGGAGGATGAGGAGCCTTCCAGCCTCTACTTCCTCCGGGAGGACCGGGAGGGCAGCCTGTACCGGTGGCCGGATGCCGCCGATCTCCGGGGCCGGGCGATCGATCCGGCTCCCGTGACCGGACGTCTGGCACTCCGGGTGGACGGACAACGGATCCGCGCAGTGGAACGGGAGGCCGAGCACGTCGTCGTCGACAAGGCGGTGGGCGAATTCCGGGTCCCTGTTTTCGTGACCCCGGCCCTGGCGGTCGAGGTGGAGCCGGACGCAATGGCATGGCCCGAGGCGCACGTGGCCTCCCGTACGGTGACGGTGCGGGTCACAAATCATGCGGGAGCCATCCGGGAGGCCGAGTTGAGCATGGCGGTCCCGAACGGATGGACGGTGGAGCCTGCAACCCACGCGGTGCGCCTGGCTCCGAGCGGGGGAGACGAGACGAGGGCGTTCCGAATCCATCCGGCGGAGAATGCCCCGTCCGGAGCCGCCCGCTTCCAGGTGCGCGCGCGTTTGGGGGCGCGCGCCTACTCCGAGAGGTTCACGCTCGTGGACTATCCGCACCTCGATCCGGCTCCGTTCCGCACGGACGCGGAGCTTCGAGTCTCCCGCTTCCCGGTGGAGGTCGCGGAAGGAGTCCGAGTCGGGTACGTGATGGGCCCCGGCGACGCAGGGGTACGGGCCCTCGAAGACCTCGGAGTGGCCGTGCAGCCGCTGAGCCCGACCGAGATCCGCTCCGGCGACCTGGACCGCTTCGACGTGGTCGTCCTCGGAGTCCGCGCCTATGAGACCCGCACCGACCTGATCGCTTCGAACCAGAGGCTCCTGGACTTCGCGAGCCGCGGCGGCACGGTGATCGTGCAGTACAACAAGTACGAGTACCCGGACGGTGGCTTTGCTCCCTATCCGCTCGCAATGCGGCGGCCACACGACCGGGTGACCGACCCGGAGGCGGCGGTGACCTTCCTGGACTCCGACCACCCTCTCCTATCCACCCCGAACCGCATCACCTCCAACGATTTCGACGGCTGGACGCAGGAGCGGGGGCTCTACTTCCTGAGCGAATGGGACGATCGCTATACCCCTCTCCTCGAGATGGCCGACCCCGGGGAGGAGCCGAACCACGGTTCGCTCGTCGTCACGCAGGTGGGCGACGGCGCCTATGTGTACACCGGCCTCGCACTCTTCAGGCAGCTTCCGGCTGGCGTGCCGGGCGCCTTCCGGCTCCTCGCGAACCTGGTCTCTTTGACCGGAAACGATCTCAGGGAGAGAGCGGAAGAGGAGGCTGAAGACGACCCGGGACGGAGCGAGGCGGCTTCCGCTGGCGACTGCGAGTCGTCGGAGACCCCTTGAAGAAGGCGGCCACCACCCTGTTGGCGGCGGCTCTCCTCCTCGCCCCGGTCCCAGGGTGCGGCCCGGACGGCGACGTGCTCGTCGTGTACACTCCTCACGGGCGGGACCTCCTCGAGCACTTCGGGGAGGGCTTCGAGGCCCGGCACCCCGGAGTGCAGGTCCACTGGCTCGACATGGGGTCCCAGGAGGTCCTCGAGCGACTCCGCTCCGAGCGCGCAAATCCGCAGGCGGACGTCTGGTGGGGGGCACCGGACGACATGTTCATCCGAGCCGCCGAGGACGGGCTTCTCGCGAGCTTTCCTCCGTCCTGGGCCGAGCATCTCGCCGAGGACCACATGGACCCCGAAAGCCGCTGGTTCGCGACCTTCTTGACGCCGGAGGTGATCGCGTACAACTCGGCGGCCGTGCCCCGGAGTGAGGCGCCTCGCGACTGGAACGACGTGCTCGACCCCCGCTGGCGCGACCAGGTCCTCATTCGAGAGCCTCTAGCGTCCGGAACGATGCGCGCGATTTTTGCCGCGATCATCTACCGTGAGTCGGAAGGGACGGGAGATCCGACCGCCGGCTACGACTGGCTCCTTCGCCTCGACGCACAGACGAAGGAATACGTGCTCAACCCCACACTCCTCTACCAGAAGCTGGCTCGTCAGGAGGGGCTCGTGACCCTCTGGAACATGCCGGATATCGAAACGCTCAAAGCGACGACGGATTTCCCCATCGACTACACGATCCCCGAAGGGGGAACGCCGGTCGTCGTCGACGGGATCGCGGTGGTGCACGGGGCGCCAAGCCCCGAGCTCGCGCAGGCGTTCGTGGAATACGTGGGAAGTGAAGAAGCTTTGCAGGAAGCCGCGGAGCACTTCTTCCGGATTCCGGCCCGCACCGACCTCGACCCTGCAGGCCTCCCGGAGTGGCTCAGGGAGGCGCTTCCCCGGATCCGTCCCATGGAGGTCGAAAGGGCGACCCTCCTCGAGCAGACGCCCGTATGGATGCGCCACTGGGACGCCAACATCCGGAGGCGCGGCCAGGCTCAGGGGTACGAGTGAGTCCAGAGAAGGACGGGAAGGTGATCCTGGAACTGGACGAAGTCACCCGGCGCTTCGGGGACGTGACCGCTGTGGACCAGCTCTCCCTGACTCTGGAGTCCGGTGAATTCCTCACGCTCCTGGGCCCTTCCGGGTGCGGAAAGACCACGGCTCTCCGAATCGTCGCCGGCTTCGAGCCCGTAGACGAGGGGCGCGTCCGATTCGAAGGTCTGGACATCACGGGCCGCACTCCCCAGCGGCGCGGCTTCGGGATGGTCTTCCAGAACTACGCGCTCTTTCCGCACCTGAACGTCTTCGAGAACGTGGCGTTCGGGCTCAAGACCCGGCGCGAGCCGAAGGCCGACCTGGCCGCCAAGGTCGGGGCCGCCCTGGAGCGGGTGGCCCTGGCCGGCTACGAGAAACGAGCCGTGCAGGCACTCTCGGGAGGGCAGCAGCAGAGGGTGGCCCTCGCCCGCGCGCTCGCGGTGGAACCGCCGCTCCTCCTCCTCGACGAGCCCTTGTCGAATCTGGATCAAGCGCTCCGCGTGCGAACGCGTGGAGAGCTTCGCAAGCTCGTGAAGGAGCTCGGAATCACGGCCCTCTTCGTCACACATGACCAGGAGGAAGCCTTCGACCTTTCCGACCGTATCGCCGTGATGAATGCGGGGCGAATCCGGCAAATTGGAACCCCGCGCGCGCTGTACGAGGAGCCTGCGGACAGATTCGTTGCGAGCTTCGTCGGTACGGCGAACGTGATTCCCGTGGAAGTGGAAGGAGATCCCGGCTCCGGGGGATTCGCGGCTCGATTCCCGGAAGGAGCCGTCTGGCCGGCACCGTCGGCGGGCCGCGACGTAAGGGAGGGGCCGGGAGTGCTCCTGGTGCGCCCGGAGGATCTCCGTTTCGATGACGGTGCCGAGGGCACGCCGCTTTCGGGGGTAGTGCGGGACCGCCGGTTCCGAGGCGCATTCACCGTCTACCGGGTCGAGGGGACCGGCTTCGAGGTTCAGGTCGCCTCGCCCGGCCCCGGCCCGGCCACGGGGGATCGAGTTCGCATCCGGCCACGAGGTGGAGCCCTGCTGCATCTTTTCCCCCGGGAAGGCTCGCAGGTCGCACTGCCCACGGCCCGACCGCGCGTTGAGACCCCATCGTGGGAGGTGGCTCCCAGGGACGCTTCGTGAAGCGGACCACGCCTCTCTGGCTGCTCCTTCCCGTTTTCGGTCTCTTCATCTGGCTCGTCCTCTACCCGCACCTCTTCGTCCTGGGCGACTCCCTCTGGATCGGAGAACGTCTGTCCCTCGATGGCTACCGGACGTTCTTCACGAGCCGGTCCGAGCTGGAGGCCCTGTGGGGGAGCTTGTGGATCAGCGGAGCGAGCGTGCTGCTCTCCGCGATGGTTGGAATCCCTCTCGCCTTCTTCTTCACGCGCTACGACTTTCCCGGCCGATCGCTCCTCGCCGCGCTGGCTGCAGTCCCCGTCCTCCTTCCTCCTCTCGTGGGTGTGATCGCGTTCCTCTTCCTCTACGGAGAGAGCGGGATCGTGACGCGAAGCGTGCAGGCCGCGCTGGGGCTGGAGCGAGCTCCCTGGCGCATGGTGGGCGGCTGGGCGATCCTCCTCGTCCACACCTACTCCATGTACGTCTATTTCTACCTCTTCACGGCGGCTGGACTCGCCCGGCTCGACCCGTCGGCCATGGAGGCGGCGGAGTCTCTCGGAGCGGGGCGCACCCGGACGCTCCTGCGAGTGACCCTCCCCATGTTGGCACCGTCCCTCGTCGCCGCCTCCCTTCTGGTCTTCATGACGTCCATGGCCTCCTTTTCCGCTCCGTACATCTTCGGCGGCGGCTTCCGGGTCCTCACCACCCAGATCTTCCAGAGCAAGGTGAGCGGCGAGGTCACGATGGCGATGGTGCAGACGGTCGTCCTGGCGTCCGCGTCCCTCCTCTTCCTCTGGGGTCTGAGGAGATTCGACCGCGGGCGGGAGTTCGCGGCGGTCGGGAAGGGTGTGGGAGCCGTACGCAAACCGGTCCGGTCCCCGTGGGCGCGGACGCTCGTTCCGACCGTGGCCGTTGCAGGAGTCTTCGTCCTGCTCCTTCCGCACCTCACCCTCCTCCTCGTTTCCTTCGTGCCGCAGGGTACCTGGACCATGGAGGTCCTCCCGAGTCGGTATAGCCTGGAGAACTACCGTGCGCTCCTCGAGAGACCGCAGCTCTGGACCCCGGTCGCGAACTCGCTCCAGATGGCGACGCTCGCAACGGCAGGAAACCTCGTGTTCTGTTTCGTGGTCGCCTACCTCCTGGTGCGCGGACGCTTCCGGGGGAAGGGGACGATGGGCTTTCTCACGATGCTTCCGTGGGCGCTTCCAGGCACCGTCATCGCCGTCGCCCTCGCCACGACCTTCTCGGTGAACCAGCCATGGTTCGGGCGGTTCATCCTGGTGGGCAGCTTCTGGATCCTTCCCCTCGCTTATTTCCTCCGAAACATCCCGCTCGTGGCGCAGGCGACCATCGCTTCGTTCCGGCAATACGACCCTTCGCTCGAGGAGGCCGCCTATTCCCTCGGGGCGGGATGGCCAACGACCATGCGCCGGATCGCGGCCCCTCTCGTGCTCCCCGGGCTCGCAGCTGGAGGCCTGCTCGCATGGGTCACCGCTCTGGGCGAGTTCGTCTCCTCGATCCTGCTGTATACCTATCGCTCCCGGCCAATCTCGATCGAAATCCTGTCCCAGCTCCGGGCGTTCGACTTCGGGGCCGCCGCCGCTCTCGGCGTGGTTCTCGCATGCCTGATGACCGCTGCGTTCGCCCTCGGGGGGAGGTTCGTCCAGGGAGGCCTCACGGGCCCGCGCGGATGAGCTCGCCCCCCCCGACCACCCCACGCCCCCTCGACCCACGCGTCCGAACGCTTTGGTGGATCACTGCCCTTCTCTGGGCAGCCGCGGCGTCTGCCGGGGCGGTCGCTGCCGAGCTCATCCTCGTTCCCGAGCACGCACCTCCGTATTGGCCTGTTGGATGGCTCGCTAGGGGGGTTCCGGTCTTCGCCTTCGCCCTCGCCCTCCTCGTGCCGCCACTCCGCTACGGACGCTGGCGCTTCGCTCTCCGGGCGCACGACATCTGGATCCGGCACGGCATCCTCTGGGTTACCGTCAGCGTCATTCCCTACTCCCGCATTCAGTTCGCGGACACGGAGCAAGGTCCCCTCGAACGGCTCTTCGGCCTCTCCTCGCTCGTCGTGCACACGGCCGCCCCGGGCACCTCCGGGCGACTTCCCGGCCTCGATGCGACCCAAGCGGAAGAGCTCCGGGAGCGCCTTGCCCGGGTGCAGGATCCGGGAGCCGATGAACCGACCTGATCCCCCCGGAGACGACATCTCAGGAGACGACATCTCCGGAGCACCGCCCCCCCCTTCCTCCAGCCCCCCGCCGAGGCCCGATCCCTTCCAGGGGGAGCCCTCTCCCCTGCACCCTGCAGCCGTCCCGATCTGGATCATGGAAGTGGTGTTGCCACTCGCCGTGGCCCTCTTCCTCACCGGTGCAGGCATCCTTCCGGCTTTCGGCGTGCTCATGGCCGTGACCCTCGTGAGCCTCGTCCGCTACCGGCGCTTCCGGTGGAGGTTGGACCCCGACGCGCTCATCGTGGAGAAGGGCCTGTTTCGACGCCGGCGCCGCGTGATCCAGCGAGACCGGATCCAGACCGTGGACCTGGAAAGAGGCGTACGTCACCGGCTCTGCGGCGTCGTGGAGGTCCGGGTCGAGGCGATTGGCGGAGTGGGAACCCAGGGGAGGCTCTCGGCACTGAGCCCAGATGTTGCGGACAGGCTGCGGCGAGTCCTCCTCGAGGACCCGGAGCAGACGCAGCGCGGGGCCAAGGGCGAGGCTGTGGAGGAGGAGCTTCTTGCGAGGGTTCGCCCACGCGCGCTGGTGCTCGCGGGACTCACGGGGGGCCGGGTCGGTGTGGTCGCCGCGGTGGTCGGCTTCTTGCTTCAGTTCCTTCCCGAGGAGCAGATCGCGGAGGCGCTCCGCCCCTGGATTGCGGACGGCCCGGAAGCGACACCCCTCATCGTCGGTGCGATGATACTCGGTCTGGTCGGCGCCGCTTTGATGGGCGGATTCGTGCTCTCCGTGACCGCCACGGTGCTGATTCACTGGAACTTTACGCTGTCGCGACGAGATGGGAGCCTTTGGGTACGCCGCGGGCTCATCACCGAGCACCGGGACAGCGTGCCTTTGCGGCGGGTGCAAGCCGTCCGGGTGGAGGAAAACGTCGTACGCCGGTTTCTCGGCCTCGCGTCGCTGCGGGCCGTCGTGGCAGGACGCGCGGGGGACTCCGGAGATGGGGGCTCGGACCTTCTCCTTCCCGTCGGCACGCGCGAGGAAGCCTTCGAGATCGCACGGAGGATTCTCGGGAAACGCATCGAGCCGCTCCGGCCGCTCGAAGCCATGCCGTCGGCAGCTCACGACCGGAGGAGGGTTCGTGCCGCCGCCGCGGGGTTCGGCGGCTTCCTCCTCACTCTCGGCGTCCTCGCCTGGGGTGTCGAGGTGGAGTGGAGCCCGTCCATGCTCGCCGCGACGGTCGTAACGGGGGGGCTCGTGGGACTCTCCGGCCTGGCCCTGGCCGCGGCGAGCTACCGAGCGCTCGGCTGGAGCGACCGCGACGACTGCCTCCTCGTGCGAGAAGGGATCGCGAACCGCAGGACATCGATCGTTCCGGTGAGTCGGCTGCAAGAAGTTGCCACCCGAGCGAGTCCCTTCCAGCGCCGGCGAGGTTTGGCGACGCTCCACCTTCGGGTGGCGCGGCCGCCGGGGAGGGGGTTCGCACCCCGTGGCTTGGATATGGGCGAGGAGGACGCTGCCCGGTTGCGGGATTCGCTCTCCAGCAGGATCGGGCGCAGCGGGCCGTGGGGAGGCGCCACCGGTGGCCGCCGGCCACCGGAAGGAGCAAATGGAGGTGCGTGAAAATGGAGGTGAGTGATGCAACGCACGAGCGCGATCCGGAAGGGAGGCGCGAAGGAAGTCCTGCGAGCGCTCTTCAGGGAGGCTGGTGTCACCTTGGGCCCGCAAGCGGAAGACGACGTTCAGGTCCGTGACTCCCGCTTCTACGACCGCGTTCTCGGCCATGGGACGCTGGGCCTCGGTGAGAGCTACGTGGATGGATGGTGGGATTCACAGGACCTGGATGCAGTGATCCACAGCCTCCTTTCGGCCGGACTGCAGGCCCGTGCCGCCAGGAGCCCGCGGGTGGTCTCGCTCGCGCTGCGTGCACGTGCCCGAAACCTCCAGCGTAAGAGGTCGGCACGGTACGTCCGGGCTCACTACGATCGAGACCTGGAACTCTTCGAGGCGATGCTCGATGCCCGGATGGTGTATTCCTGTGCATACTGGCGGCATGCCTCCACCCTGGACGAGGCCCAGGAAGCGAAGCTCGAGCTCATCTGCCGGAAAGCCGGCCTGCACGAGGGCTCAACCCTGCTGGATATCGGTTGCGGATGGGGCTCCCTCGTCCGATACGCCGCCGAACGCTACGGAGTCCGAGCCACGGGAATCACGGTATCGCCAGCGCAGACCGAAGTGGCTCGCAGTCGATGCGCCGGGCTCCCCGTCGAGATCCGCACCCAGGACTACCGGGACGTCGACGGCTCCTACGATGCCGTCGTCTCGGTCGGGATGTTCGAGCACGTCGGCACCCGGAACTTCCGAACCTACATGAAGACGGTCGATCGATGTCTTGCATCGGAGGGCGTCGCGCTGATCCATACGATCGCGGGAAACGAACCGACCCGGCACATCGATCCCTGGATCCATCGGTACATCTTCCCCGGTGCGGTGCTTCCGACCCCGGCCCAGATTGCCGCCGCGGCGGAGGGACGATTCATCCTGGAGGACGTGCACAACCTCGGCCCGGATTACGATCGTACCCTCCTCGAGTGGCACCGGAACTTCGAGGAGGCCTGGCCCCGCCTCGGGGAGCGGTACGAAGAGCGATTCCACCGGCTGTGGCGCTACTATCTGCTTTCATGCGCGGGAGCGTTCCGGGCCCGAACGACCCAGGTCCTGCAGGTCGTGCTCACCCGACCCGGAACGCCTCGACGGCACCTTTCCCTGCTCGAGCCGGAAATCACGACACCCCAACCCATCGGGTGAAGCAACGGAAGACCCGCTCCGGGCCGGATCCAGCCCGCCGTGACCCGGAGCTTCGGCCTTCCGAACCCCTTGCTGTACAACCAGCTCGCGCCTACCCTCCCCCTTTCCCTCGGACGCGGTTGCCTCGCACCCAAGCACAGGACCGGGCCATGGTCGCACCTACACCCCCGCCCCCACCTACGGACGAAGAGCTGGACACCTACATCCGGACACGGTATGCCCTTCTGGGCATCGATATCTCGGTCCTTCCGGAATCGGATGACGAGGCGCCAATGGATCAGGAACGGCTACTCGCGAACGCGCGGTCCATCCTTCGGTCGGAGGTCGTCGCCGCCGAGTTCGAGATCGACCCCCAGTTCATGGTGTCGATGCCGTTTCCAGCACCCTTCACCGCCTGGACGGGGAAACGCAGCCGATGAGAAACCCGGATCACGCGGACCTGCCTCCAGGTCTACAGGGCGACCCGCCGCTGGATGAGGTGGTCTCCCGACGCTGGTTCCTGGAACGAATGGCGTGGACCTCCTCTGCTGCACTGGCGGGCACGCTCCTCTCGGCGAAGCCCTCGGTTGCGAGCCCCCGGGGGCCGAGCGTGCCGGAAGAGGCCTACGCGGCCGAGATCCCGTCCGACGCGAGGGACGACCTGACGGAGCTCACGCTCTCTCAGGCGATGACCCTGATCCGAAAGGGCCGTATCCAGCCCGCCGACCTCATTCATGCGTACTTCGATCGGATCGAGGCACACGACTCCACCTACAAGGCCTACGCCGATCGGCCCTCGCGTGAGACGATCATCGCGCAACTGGCACGGACCCCGGCGGCGAACCGTCATGCGCCCCTGCGTGGCATCGCTCTCGCCCCCAAGGACAACATCTACACCGCGGACCTGCTCACAGAAGGTGGATCGCTCGTCTACGAGGGGTTCCAGCCGGACTACGACGCGACCGTCGTGTCCCTCGCTCGTTCGGCCGGTGGCCTCATCATCGGGAAAGCGCAAACGGGAAACCTCGCCGGAGGGCGCGCCAGGGAGTACGGAACCACGAACCCGACGACCCGAAACGCATGGACCCCGGACGACATCCGGTACAGTCCTGGAGGGTCTTCATCCGGTCCCGCAACCGCAGTCGCTGCTCGGATGGCGACGGTGGGGCTCGGGACCCAGACGGGCGGTTCCGTAATAGGACCCGGCCTCGCCCAGGGGCTCACCTGCGTCAAGCCGACCTTCGGCCGAATCTCACTCCACGGAGTCATCCCCCTCAGCCACACGCGCGACCATGTCGGCGTGATGGCCCGAGACGCCATGGATGCGGCGATCATGCTCCAGGTCCTCTGTCAGCCCGACCCGCATGACGCAAGGACCCTCGGGCTGCCGGAACCGCCGAACCTCGTATCCTCGGCAACCGCCCTCGGAGGCGACCGCACACGCCTCCGGTGGCCGACTCGGGTGGGAGTCTGGCCCGGCTACCTCTCGACCGACGAAGCCCGGGTGAACGAACTGAGGGCGGGGCTCGTCCGCGAGTTGGAAGGGCTCGGCGCCCAGATCGTCCCCGACGTCGACCTCCCGGACGAATGGGACGTCCTCACGTCCGACCCGCTCGGAGGCTCGCATGGGGACCCGACGGGACTTTTCATCCCACAATTGCGCAAGGACGTCCGAGACTTCGCAGATCGACTCCCCCGCTTCCTGAACGGAATGCTCCAGAGCGCGGACACCTACATCAAGGTCCAGCAGGCCAGGTGCCTGCTGCTTCACCGGATGCTCACCCAACTCTTCACGCAGTGCGATGTCGTCTTGACGCCGGCGACCGGGGGAGGGGGATTCGATGGGACCGGTCTCCCTCTCCTCTGCATGCCGATCGGATTCGACACGGAGCCCGAGACCGGCTACGAGGTCCCGCGCGGCGCCGTCCTGGCAGCGCCCCCGTTCGGGGAGGAGCGGCTTCTCGCCGTCGCTGCAGCCTACCAGGCGAACACGGACATGCACCGGGTACGGCCGCCCGATCCGAGCTGAAGGCGGGTCGATTTTCGGACCGTTATGCGGACGCTTCCGAATCGACATACGGCACAGTACGTGCAATCTGGCGTATGATGAATACGGAATCGCGAAACCAGGATCAGCTTTTTTTTCAACATTCAGCCGAACGGGTGCCCAACCCGCCACCCGTTTTTCCTTTCGCCCTCATCGGATTTTTAGTATTTTGATTCGTTGAGGGTGTACTTGCCCGATGGTTGAAAAACGTCGGCATCAGAGGAGACTGAGCATGAAGTCATTCGCTGCCACCGCCTTGGCCGCGCTATTGGGTGTTTTGCTGGTGTTCGCGGGCGGATTCGCGAACACCCAACCGGAATCCGAGAGCGCATCGTCAGGGACGACCTTTGCGATGGCCGGCTCGTCCGGCTCTTCCCCGCTCGCCGTCGACATGGCGTCTCGAGACCTCGGGGAGCGGGATCCCCTCCCGGCATCCGCATCGGGCGTCGATGCAAAGGATATCGATTACGAGGCGCTGACCGGCGTCGTCCGCCGTTACTGCACCGTCTGCCACAACGACCAGCTCGAAACGGGCAACCTCTCCCTCCAGACCTTCGACGTCGCCAGGGCAATCGATCAGCCCGAGACCGCCGAGAAGATGATCGCGAAGCTGCGCGCCGAAATGATGCCGCCTCCCGACATTCCCCGTCCCAGCGGCGACACGCTCGTGGTGCTGGCGGAGACGCTCGAAGACCTCATCGACGAGGGAGCGGCCAACAACCCCGGATACCGCAGCTTCCAGCGCCTGAACCGCGCGGAATACGAGCGGTCGGTTCGGGAGCTTCTCGGGCTCGAGGTGGACGCTGGCCAATGGCTTCCGCTCGATATGCGAATGGCCAACTTCGACAACATCGTGGACGTTCAGTTGATGTCGCCGACGGTCCTGAACTCCTTCCTGACTGCAGCCAGCGAGATCAGCCGCTTGGCCGTGGGCGATGTGAACGCGTCCCGCCGTCAGGCGACGTACACCAATTCCGGCTACCTCTCGCAGTGGGAGCGGGTGGACGGGGCGCCGTATGGTACCCGCGGAGGGATGTCAGTGGTGCATAACTTCCCGGCAGACGGTGAATATGTTTTCAATATGTCGTTCGAGAACACGACGACCGGAGGGGTATACGGCGGCATCACGCGCTTCGAACAGCTCGAGATCTCGGTCAACGGCGAGCCGGTCGTGGTGATGGACTTCGACCAGTGGATGCACGTGAGCGACCCGGACGGCACGACGATGCGGACCGAGCCGATTTCCGTGGAAGCCGGTCCCCAACGTATCTCGGCCGCCTTCCGGAAGCAGAGCGACGCCGTTCTCGAGGATCTCGTGTCCCCCCACGACTGGTCCATCGCCGACCGGCAGATCGGCGTCCGAGGCTACGGGGTCACCGCCCTTCCACACCTGAAGGACCTCATCATCGACGGTCCCCACAGCACGACGGGCGTCTCGGAGACACCGGTTCGTGAGCGGATCTTCACTTGCCGACCCAGCGATTCCAGCGAGGAGCGCGCCTGCGCCGAGCAGATCCTCTCCGGTCTGGCCACGGAGGCCTATCGCCGCCCCGTGACGGATGGGGAGGTGGAGCGACTGCTCGACTTCTACGAGGAAGGCGCGGAGGCGAGCGACTTCGAGGAGGGCGTCCGGATGGGACTGCAGGCGATCCTCGCGAGCCCGGACTTCGTCTTCCGGATGGAGAGGGAGCCTGAAGGTGTGCAAGCCGGCGAGGTGTATGCGGTCAGCGACCTCGACCTCGCTTCTCGGATGTCGTTCTTTCTCTGGAGCCTCCCGCCCGACCGCGAGTTGATCGAGCTCGCGCGGGAGGGTCGCCTTTCGGACCCCGCGGTTCTCGAGGAGCAGGCGCGGCGGATGCTCGAGGATCCCCGGGCCGAGGCGCTCGCCACCCGCTTCGCGGCGCAGTGGCTCCGACTTCACGACCTCGATGGAATCGATCCTGATGCCTTCTGGTACCCGGACTTCGATGAGCAGCTTCGACATGCGATGCGACGGGAGACCGAGCTCTTCTTCCATCACCTCGTGCAAGAAGACCGGAGCTTCCTCGAGCTCTACGAGGCGGACTACACCTTCGTGAACGAGCGACTGGCCCGTCACTACGGAATCCGCGACGTCAGGGGTGATGAGTTCCGACGCGTCGAGTACCCGGAGGACAGTCGCAGGAGGGGAATTTTCGGCCACGGGAGCATCCTGACGTCGACCTCCCACGCGAACCGCACGTCGCCGACGGACCGCGGCAAGTGGGTCATGGAGGTGGTCCTCGGTACTCCGCCTCCCCCACCGCCCCCGGTCCCCGCCCTCGAGGAAACGGCGAGCTCGGAGGATGGTCGCCGCCTCACGACCAGGGAAAGGATAGAGATGCACGCCGCGAATCCGACATGCAACGCGTGCCATCAGTTCATGGATCCGATCGGACTCGCGTTGGACAACTTCGACGTGACCGGTAGCTGGCGGATCCGCGAGCGGGACCTCCCGCTCGATACCCGTGGTCAGCTCTACGACGGTACGCCCGTCTCGAGCCCCGGCGAGCTCGTGGACGCGCTTCTGGCGCGCCCCGTCCCACTGGTGAGGAGTTTCACCGAAAACCTGCTGACCTACGCACTCGGCCGGCGGGTGGAGTGGTACGACAAGCCGGCAGTGCGTACGATCACGGACAGGGCAGCGGCCAACGACTATCGGATGTCCGAGTTCATCCTGGGCGTGGTCGGCTCCGAGGCGTTCCGCATGCAGCGGGCGGGAGGGCCCCTCGCGGAAGTCGAGGACCATCGATAGCCATGAGATATGAACCACAGCAACTTTCGAAGACTGCGATGACCGGGCGCACGCGTTCCCGTGGTGCGCGCCTGGAAAGAAGAACCAACGGGGCCTGCGTGGACGATCTACAGCCACCAGAAGTGACACGACCCGAAACACCTGTCGACGACAGCAGACCCTTGGCTCAGGAGGCCAGACCATGAACTTCATCACCGGAAAACACCTACCCCGCCGTACGTTCATTCGGGGAATGGGCGCCACCGTAGCGCTCCCCTTCCTCGACGCGATGATGCCTGCGGGACGCCTCTGGAAGAGCGTGGCCGAGCAGGTCGATCGGCCGAGGCTCGTGGCGATCGAGATGGTGCATGGCGCGGCGGGTGCGAACGCCGACATCGGAGCCAAGAAGCACCTGTGGTCGCCGGCGGAGGTCGGGCGGAACTTCACGCTCAACAACGACAGCGCCCTGAAGCCGCTCGAGAAATGGCAGGACTACCTCACGATCGTCAGCGAGACGGACTGTCGGATGGCCGAGGCGTATCGCCCGGAGGAGGTCGGTGGTGACCACTTCCGTTCCAGCGCGGTGTACCTCACGCAATCGCACCCGCGGCAAACCGAGGGCTCCGACGTCTTCGTCGGCACCTCGCTCGACCAGATCTACGCGCAGCGGTACGGCCAGGACACCCCCATCCCCTCCATGCAGCTCTGCATCGAGAACATCGATCAGTCGGGTGGATGCGCGTACGGCTACACCTGCGTCTACACGGACACGATCAGCTGGGCCGCGCCGAACGAGCCGCTCCCCGTGATCCGTGACCCCCGCGTGGCGTTCGAACAGTTGTTTGGAGCCGGCAGCACGGCGAAGGAACGCCAGGCCCGTCGCCACGCAAACCAGAGCATCCTGGACTGGATCGGTGACCGTGTGGCCGAACTTCAGCGGGAGCTCGGCTCGGTCGACCGCCAGCGGATGGAGCGGTACATGGAGGACATCCGCGAGATCGAGCGGCGCATCCAGCTCGTCGAAGAGCGGAACACGAGCGGCGACGTCCGCGAGATTCCCGAAGCCCCGGCCGGCGTTCCGGACTCGTTCGAAGAGCACGTCAAGCTGATGTTCGACCTCCAGGTGCTCGCATTCGAGTCGGACATGACCCGGGTTTCGTCCTTCAAGATGGGCCGCGACTCTTCGGCGCGTGTCTATCCCGAGAGTGGCACGGACCGCCCGTTCCACCCTGCGTCGCACCACGGGGGCAGCGAGCCGCAGCTCATGGCGTTCAACCTGATCAACCGGTATCACGTGAGCATGCTCCCGTACTTCCTGGAGCGGCTCAACGAGACGGTTGAAGGCGACCAGACGCTCCTCGAGAAGAGCCTGATCCTCTATGGCTCCCCGATGGCGGACGGAAACCTGCACAACCACCGCCGCTGCCCGCTCGTCCTGCTCGGTCATGCCAACGGACAGCTCGAAGGCAACATGCACCTCAAGGCACCGCCAGGAACGCCGATGGCGAACGTCATGCTGAGCCTGCTTCACTCGCTCGGTGTCGACGACATGAACAGCTTCGGCGACAGCACGGGCGCCTTCTCGCTCTCGGCACC
The DNA here is from genome assembly GCA_007121455.1 of Gemmatimonadota bacterium. GTDB lineage: Bacteria > Gemmatimonadota > Gemmatimonadetes > Longimicrobiales > Gaopeijiaceae > SKKN01. The sequence continues at coordinate 72,025 of SKKN01000022.1, forward strand.
GTCTGCTTCGGCGCTTGCGAGGGCGCGGCAGTAATCCGTTTCACGGACGCCCCTGCCCGCCCCGGACCTCGCTCATCGGAGACTCCGGGGCGGGCGCTGGCTCGACTTCCGAGTCGGCGCCGGAGAGAACCGAAACCAGCTCCGTTCAGGATACACACTTGCAGGAGGACACCATGAGAGGCAGCCGCTGGGTGAAGACGCTGGGCGTGCTGGGATCGATGGCCGTATTCAGCGCTGCAGCGCCTCTGTCAACATCGCCCGTCGCCGATGCAGTGATGCAGGGGGACCGCGATGCCGTGCTCGCACTCATCGAACAGGGCGCGGACGTGAACCAGGCTCAAGGGGACGGGATGACCGCACTCCACTGGGCCTCCGAGCACGGGGACGCAGAGCTCGTGGAGATGCTCCTCGAGGCGGGCGCCGATGTTCGTGCCCGGACAAGGCTCGGGGCGTACGAACCTCTGCACCTGGCGTCTCGGAAAGGGGCCGCCCATACAGTTGGCCTACTACTCGAGGCCGGCAGCGACCCGAATGCACCCACTGAAACCGGCGCTGTGACGCCGCTGCATTTCGCCGCTGCATCCGGGAATATGGAGTCCGTCGCATCTCTCCTCGACCATGGAGCCGAGGTGAATGTGCACGAGACGACATGGGATCAGACTCCGCTGATCTTTGCCGCAGCGCGTGACAACGCGGCGATCATCGATCTCCTGATTCAGCATGGCGCCGACATGAATGCAGCCACTCGTGTGGAGGACATCCCGACGAGGGAGGCCGTCGACCAGGCCGGACGGCAGGCGCGGAACGAGATGCTCCGGAAGTTCCGGGAGGAAGATGGAGCCGGTGATGACTGGAGACCTTCTCCCGCGCAGGTGCAGGCTGCGATCAAGGCCGCTCATGGAGTGCAGCGCGCGATGGCGGACGAGGAAGGCCTCGAGGGCGAGGAGGAGGCGGGCGAGGAGGAGATTCTCGGATACGCCGGGCTGGTAGGAGCCAAGGGGGGTCTCACCGCTCTCCATCACGCGGTACGCGAAGGAAATGCGGAGGCGGCAAAGACTCTGATCGCGTCGGGGGCGGATATCAACCGGCCTGCCGGGGACGGCACGAGCCCGATCCTCCTGGCCACGCTGAACGGGCACTTCGACCTGGCCACCGAGCTACTCGAACATGGTGCGGATCCCACGCTCGCAAGCGAGGCCGGCGCAACACCCCTTTACGCAGCGATCAATCTCCAGTATCAGCCACGGTCTCGCTATCCACAGCCGCGGGAGCATGAGCTCCAGGAGACGGAGTATCTCGAGCTCATGGAAGCGCTGCTGGAGGCAGGAGCGGATCCGAACGCCCGCCTAACCAAGCATCTCTGGTACATGTCCTTCACCTTCGACGTGCTTCGCGTCGATACCGGAGGAGCGACTCCCTTCTGGCGCGCGGCATACGCGACGGATGTCGAAGCGATGAAGCTCCTCGCCGCGTACGGTGGAGATCCCCACGTTCCGACGCTCAAGCCGGCCGGTCGTGGAGGGGGCGGATATGGTGCGCAAGACGACACCGACCACTCCGGACTCGAGCCGATTCCGGACGGAGGGCCGGGCGTATACGCGATCCACGCTGCTTCCGGAGTCGGCTACGGTGAGGGGTATGCCGCGAATGCACATCGACACGTGCCGGATGGCTGGGTACCGGCTGTTCGGTTTCTCATCGAGGAGATGGGGGTGGATGTGAACGCTCGTGATCACAACGGATACAACGCTCTGCATCACGCGGCTGCTCGGGGCGACGTCGACCTCATCCGCTACCTGGTCGAACAGGGCGCGGACGTGACCGCCTTGAGCCGCAGCGGACAAACGACTGCAGACATGGCGAACAGCCCCGTGCAGCGGGTTCCACCGTTCCCGCGGGCGGTGGCTCTCCTCGAGAGCCTGGGCTCGCACAACAACGACAATTGCGTTTCCTGCTGACGCTCTGACCTCCTGAGCAGACGGCACCGACCCCCTCCCGGGTCGGTGCCGTTTTTCGTTCTGCACGTTGCCCACCGGATGAGGAAGCACCCCGCCTCCCCCTCGTTCCGCTTTGGCACTGCTTTTGCGGTAAACGTGCTGGAAACGAAGCTCGCTGCACGATCGAGGAGGGAGACAGATGTCGCGACTTGTCATGTATACGACCAGATCTCGGGTTTCGACCACCGTCCTGCTGCTCGTGGCGATTTCCGCATGTGCGGTTCGTCCTGGGCAGCTCGACGAGGAGCTCGAACAGGTCCGTCAGGAGATGCGTGAAAGCGAGGAGCGCATCGGTGAAGAGATGAGGGCCCTCGAAGACCGGATGGAGCACCGGATCAGCACTCTGGAAATGGAGCTCAACGAGCTCCGGGACGAGTTCGAGTTCGAACTCGAGCGAATGGAGAACGCCCTGCGGTTCAACACGCCGGTTCACTTCGCCTTCGACGATGCGACCGTGAGAGACCAGGACCGGGAGCTTCTCGACCGGTTCGCAGCCGTCATTTCCGAGTATTACGACGAGGCCATCATCACCGTGGAGGGCTTCACGGATCCGGCGGGCAACCCCCAGTACAACCTCCAGCTCGGGGAGCGCCGAGCGGAAGCCGTGCTCGAGTATCTTGCCGGCCAGGCCATTCCGCGCGATCGGATGAAAGCCGTCAGTTACGGAGAGGCACCCGAGCGCCAGGTCGTTCCAGGCGCCCAGGGCCCGGGAGAGGAAGGCTGGGAGAATCGCCGGGTGGCGCTGGTGATCGATTTCAGCGCAGAAGCACGAGCCCCTGTGGCAGCTATGGATGAAGTTGTGACGGAGGCGGGCCAAGGTGGAAAGGAGGAGCTCTACTGAAGCGTTCCCGTCGATGACGCTTGGTGGCCGCCTCCTGTCGCGACGCCGGCTCTCTCTGAGAGTGGGGCAGCAGGTGGGATGGATCCTCCCGGGGGTGTAAGGTGAATAACAAAATGCCCCAGAGACCCTCCCCGGACGGCAAGGGTCGAGCCCCCTTACCACCTGCACCCGATGCACGAGTGGGTCCCCCTTCTTCCGGCCGTGACCGCACCGCCGGCTCTTCCCACGACGGAGGTAGCGTGCGTCCCCACACCCGCCTGCGTGGAAGGGGGCGACGTGCGACGGAGAGCTATTCCATGAGGATCGCGACTCGCGTCGCCGTCGGCCTCTTCTTGATGGTCGCGCTCTTGATCGGAGCAGTGACATATCAATTGTCGCTGATGGAGCGGGTGCAGGAGATCAACCGCGAGATCTCCTCCCAGAATCTCGAGGCGGCTCGGATTGCCGTGCGCGTGCTTCAAGGGCTGGAAGGGGTTCGTGAGTTCGCCGCAAAGGCCTGGGTCATGAACGACCCGGGATACTACTCCCAGTGGGAAAATTGGGAGGCCGCGGTCGACGAAGAGCTGCAGCGACTCGCCGGAATCGGTCTCTCTGGAGAGGAGGACGCCGCCCGCCAGCGCGTCCGTTCCGGATGGGACACCTATCAAGCGGTCGTGGAGACTGCCGAGGGTCCGGCCCACCTTGCGGAGGTGGAAGGGATTCTGGTCGAGTTGCAGGACCAGGTGCACGACCTCATGGTCCTCAACGAGGGCACGGTGCTGGCGCGCACCAACGAAGCCTCCGCAGCCGCCGAGCGGGCACGCCTCGTCGCTTGGACGGCCGCAGGGGCGGCGCTTCTGATCGCGATGATCGCGAGCCTTCTCTTCTTCCGGTCTCTCTCCGGCCCGCTGCGCCACCTCACCCGTGGCACCCGGGAGCTCGCGCAAGGACGCTTCGATTATCGGCTGGACATCCAGGGCCCCGGTGAGCTGTCGGGACTCGCACGAGATTTCAACCACATGGCCGCACGGCTTGACGAGCTCGAGGACCTCAAGCGCGACTTCGTGTCGCACGTCTCGCACGAGTTGAAGACACCGCTCGCTGCGATCCAGGAGACGGTCGAAGTGCTCCTGGAGGAAATTCCGGGGCCTCTCACCACGAAACAAGCGCGCCTCCTGGAGCTGTCCAGGAAGAGCTCAGCCCGCCTTTCACACATGATTTCGGATCTCCTCGAAATATCGCGTCTGGAAGCGGGCGCAGGTGCGTATCAGGCAGAGCCTTGCCGCCTCACGGACATGGTTCAATCCGTGTTCGAGGAGACGGAGCCCCTCGCAGCGGAGCGTCGACTCCGTCTCGTTTTGACGGCTGAGGAGGAGTCGTGCGAGCTCGTCTGCGACCCGGACCGGATCCGGGGTGTGATCGCCAACCTGCTCGGCAACGCGGTCAAGTTCTCCCCGGACGATGAGACCGTCGAGGTTTCGATTCGTACGGTCGAAGAGGTCCCCACGTCGATGCCTCCGCGGAGCCTCCAGGCGATCCGCAGCGAAACGGGACCCTTCGTGCTCCTCTCGGTCGCCGATCGCGGCCACGGCGTCCCGGATGAGCACAAGGCGAGGATCTTCGAGAAGTTCCACCAACTGGACTCCCCAGGACGGGGACGGGGACAGGGAGTCGGGCTGGGGCTCTCGATCGTCCGCCGCGTCGTCGAGGCCCACTCGGGAGCCGTCTGGGTCGTGGACCGACCAGGAGGGGGCGCAATCTTCGAGGTGATGCTCCCTCGTTCACCTTCGCTCTGGAGCCTGGATCCCGAGGGGGAGGAGCTCGCGGCCCCCCCCGCCCCCAAGGGTCATCAGGAGGGGCCCACACGGCATCAGCCCCTCTCCGGACTGACGCCTCACCTCCTCGCAACCCTCCTCATCGCCGCTGGCTCGACCGCGGCGTGTGCCCCTTTGCTGGGTCCCCCGCCCTCTCCGGAACCGGTCGAAGCTCCGGCACCGGCACCGATCCGAACTTCTCTCCCTACGATCGAAGTTCCTCCCCCCACCGATCTCCGACTTTCGCGGGCCCAGGCACTGCTCGCTGCAGGAGCCCATCAGGAGGCGGCCATGCGCTTCATCCAGGTGCTCGACCTGAGTGGACGCCTTGATCAGAGTGCGGCCGAGGACAAGATCGAAGCTCTCTGGGGCCTCGCGCTCATCCGACTCGATCCGGACAGCCCCGTGTACAACCGCGAGCGAGGTGTTGCGCTCCTGGAAATCCTGAGAGGTGGATTCCCCAATACTCTGGCGGCGGTTCAGGCGGCGTGGGCGCAGAGCCTGCTGGAGGAAGTCGAACGGCTCCAACTCGAGGCCGAACGACAGGAGCAGCACCTGATCGAGTTGAACCAGGCACTGGACCGTCTGAGACAGATCGACCTCGAGCGCCGTCCGGCTGGAAACGAAGTCACCGATACCGTCCCCCCCGGATCGCCGCCGGATTCCGCGCCCCAGTAGTCACTTGGGGCCGAAACTGCAGCCGGCGCGACTCTGGGTGGATGAGCCGGAAGTTCCCCCCTCGGGTGCGGATTCAGCCATCCATCCCGTATGCCTTCAACTTGTTCCGAATCGTCTTTACGTTCAGGCCGAGCCGCCGCGCTGTCTCTGCCTTGTTGTTGCCGGTTTCATCCAACGTTTGAAGGATGAGCTGCTTTTCCACCTCGGCTGCCGTGAGCCCGGTGGGCACCTTCACATCCCCCACCAGATCATCATCCGGATGTCGGACGTACGGTGGCAGATGTGAGACTTCGACCCAACCGTCCCGTGCCAGAATTGCAGCACGCTCCATCACGTTGCGGAGCTCTCGCACGTTCCCCGGCCACCGGTATCGCTCGAGAACGTCGATCGTCTCCTCCCGGATGGCGCGTGCGGGAGAACCGTGCTTCTCCCGAAAGAGATCGAGGAAGTAGTGGGCGAGAAGAGAGATGTCTCCTTCCCGGTCCCGCAACGCCGGAAGATGAACGGTGAAGACGTTCAAACGGTAGTACAGATCCTCGCGGAGCAGGCCGTCTCTGACGGACTGCCGGGGATCCTGGTTGGTCGCGGCGAGGGTGCGAACGTCCACGGTGACCTCCCGCTTCCCTCCTACTCTTCGGAACCGAGCTTCATCCAGAACACGGAGCAGCTTCGGCTGCAACTCGAGCGGCATTTCCGATATCTCATCGAGAAGAAGGGTCCCGCTGTCCGCGAGCTCGAAGCACCCGATTCGGTCGTGACTCGCGCCGGTGAAGGCTCCCTTTTCATGCCCGAAGAGCTCGCTCTCCACGAGGTCGCGAGGGATCGCCGCCGCATTGACCGCCACGAAATCACCGTGCTTTCGCGCGCTCAGGTCGTGGATCGTTTTGGCGGCCAGTTCCTTTCCCGTCCCGCTCTCTCCAGTGATCAGGACCGAAGCGTCACTACTCGCGACGGCCTGGATGAGGCTGTAGGCGTCCTTCATGCGAGGGCTCATCCCGATGAATGGGCCGAACCCCTTCTCTCCCTTCAATTCGAGAGACAACCGGCGCGAGCGCACCAGAACCTCACGGTCTCGGCACGCCTGGTCCAACACTGCCTTCAGGTTCGGATAATTGAGCGGCTTCGTGAGGAAGTCGCGCGCGCCGACCTTCATCGCCTCGACCGCTCGCTCGACCGTGCCGTGAGCGGTCAGGAGAATCACCGGCCGGTCCGGATCCTGACCCTTGAGTTCTCGAAGGAGTTCCAACCCTGACATCTCCGGCATCACGATGTCGGACAGGACGATGTCGGGCTCGTCCTCCCGCACCACCCGAGCCGCTTCGGTGGCATCAGCGGCGACCAACACATCGAAGCCCCACTTACGGAGCCGCATCTCGAGGATGTCTCGCATCGTGGCTTCGTCGTCAACCACGAGAACCGTGATTTGTCTGGACACTATGGGCTTTCCTCAGCTACGCCGGAACGCGCGAAACAAGCGGGCGGGAAGTTCGAGCGTGGCGTCCGTAACGGAACGCTCGGAGTACGGGGCAGCCGGGAACGGATGGAGGGGGGACGGGGCACGGAGAGGGTGAACGCTGGTTGAGAGATGCCGGCTGACAGCCCCTTCGGCACTCGAATCCGGAAAATTGACATTCCTCCATATCTACGAGATCACTCGTTTCCTGGCCCGGCCGGTTCTCCGGGAGGCGCTTCCATATCGAGCGTTCCACTGCAGATCCCCTTTTCGCCCATGATCACGATCGTCACGATTCCCTCCTCCACTTCCCCGGTGAACAAGGTGAGTCTGACGAGCGTCGGGGCGGACCACTCGGCCGTCGCCACGGCTGCGCCTCCTCCGCCTTGAACCGACGCCTCCTCGAGCACTCCGATGTCACGAGAAAGGGTTGCCTGAACCAGCACGGAACCCTCCCCCATGCCCACGGCGGAAGGTTCGAATGCTGCCGTGCATTCCTCGCCCACGCCCCGTTCGGGCGAAAGTTGGTCCGCGTCGGTCGTGGGAAGGAGAAACCCACCGACCGCAGCGAAGACCATGAGCGTCACCCTCACAGGAGTTGCGACTTTCGGCTCGAACCTCCTCGTCACCCTGCCTCTCATGGCAGTGGTGCTTTCAACAGGACATTTCTTCGTCCGGGGCATACCTCCCTCTTCTGCAACACACCACAAGGTCCATGCCATGGTACGCTTAGCCCTACCAGGGGAATGGACGGGATCCTCGGAATGCCTTTGGGCAAGGTTTTCGGGGGCTCCGCAGGTCCTTCTCTCCGGGAAGCAACCGGCCACCGTGCCCGGGCATTTTTACCTGACGGGTGGCTTCTTCACGGCACATGTCCTCTCCCCGCATCAGCGGAGGACGCCGGCCGCGGGAGGGCCGCTAACCGGCGCGGGATCTCACGGAACGGAGCCGGGAGTGTTGATGGGGCTGCGGTCGTGGGACCGTCCCGCTCCACGGGTGCTCACTATGCCCTGGGGAACGCAGCATTCGCCGTTTCACAGTGCTCACCTCCACGAACCGAGCGGGGCCCGGATCGATCCATGCGATGGCCCCTCCCCGGATCGCCACCAGCAACCCGTCCCCGCTCGCATGCCAGCAGACGAGTTCTGCCCCTTCCTCGATCTGCCATTCTGCGCAGCGCTCTCTCACCCCCTCGAACAGGATCCGGCCCACACGCACCCGCTCTCCCGCGCGGATCGATGCGAGCGACCGGCCTGGCAGGGAGGAGCGGAACCAGCAAGGGGCGGTCGGAGGTGCATCGCCATCGACCGCGACCATCCCCGCGAGCAAGAAGGGGTCCATGTGTCTGTTGGATTCCATGAGGCCTCCGGAAGGGTTGGACATGATTGCGCCCCGTGTGCCGTACACGAACCGTGCCACCCCCGGAGGCGACGCAGGCGGGCCTCCGGATCCCCGATCCCCATTCGCGGTAGAACACGTGCGACCTTCCTGTCTTGACCCACAGCCATGGGGGAGCTTTGTCCCGAAAGACCGGCCCCGTCTTCCTCGTAGGCCTGCTTGCCGGAGTCCTCCTGCTCGGCGGCGTCCGGTTCCTCGCCGCGGGCGCCGACCCGCACGATGTCCACTACCACGCGAACTGGGCCCTCTTCCTCGACGGAGAACGGGTGGACTTTACCGGCGACCGATACATGGAGGACGTCCAGGCGTGCACGGCCGACGAGCACCGGATCCCGGCCCGGGGAAGGGTGCACCTTCATGGCAACGACATGGACGTCGTTCACATCCATCACGCCGGAGTCACGTGGGGGCACTTCCTTTCCAACCTGGGATGGGGACTGGGTGAGGACTGGTTGGTGACGGACGAGGGCGAGGTGATTCGACCGGACGATGGAAAGGAGTTCACCTTCATCGTGAACGGATGGGCCGTGAACCGTCTCGATGACAGGATCATCGACCCGGGAGACCGGGCTCTCATCTACTGGGGAGAGGCGGGGCCCGACTCCGTCCTCGAACGATACTTCCCCGAGGTGGCGACGAACGCGGCGGAGTACGATATGCTCGATGATCCGGGCGGATGCGGAGGCGCCGCGCCCGAAAGCATCGGGGAGCGAGTCCGACGCGCCTTCCTCTTCTGAGCGGGCGGGCCGAGAAGGCCTGTCCCCCAACCAGAATCCGCACCACCCGGCCACTCGCTACCGTTCGGAGATCCCGACCAACTCGACCTTCTCCTCTTCGACGACCTCCACGATGCCCTCGTGAGGCCCTAGTGTACGGACCGTTTCGTCGAGCTCCGTGCCGACCACGAACAACTCCACGGACAGCGAGTCGGCGAGGACAGCGAGCCCCACGACATAATCCGTGTAGGTCGCTTCCCACCGATGCCAACCCTCCTCCGTCACCGGTGCGTACTCGCCAACCCATCCCTCGCCACGAATCCACAAGTGCGGCTTGACCATGATCTTCAGACCGGCCTCCCGTGCGAACTCCGCGGTGGCGACCACACCCTCCGGGCGCTCCCCCCACCACTGCCGCTCCCGGTCGTAGAGGACCTCGTGTCGCTCGGGATCGAGGACGGCGTAGGGAAGCAGCCCGACCCAGTCGGCGCCCACCCGGAGGATCGGCGCTACCGCCGAAGAATCGACCGGGCGGGGAGGGGCCACGAAGGATACTCCTGCCATCCTCGTGCCCGGTTCCACCCCCTCACATCGTCCAGTACGCTCCTCCACGACGGAAAGGGGCGAGCTTCCCGGAGGCGAGAGCGCGAACCACCCGCCACCGCCCAGGACGAGCATGGCCAGCGCCCATGGGAGAAGCCTGACCCGCGACCGGGTACGCTTACCCCTGATGCCGCTTTGCGACTCCTTCCCGGGGCCGGTTCTCCCACTCATGAAAAACCGAAAGTCACCGCACCGACCATCACGGCCGCAGCCGCGAGGAGGAGCTTGAAGAAGAGGGGGAGACAGAACCGGAACCACCGATCGTACGGGATTCCGGCCATCCCCAGAATGCCCATCAGCACAGCGTTCGTCGGCACCAACATGTTCGCGAACCCGTCCCCGAACTGGTACGCGAGAACCGAAACCTGCCGCGTGACCCCCACGAGGTCTCCGAGGGGCGCCATGAGGGGCATCGTCACGAAGGCCTGGCCGCTCCCCGAAGGTATGAACAGGTTGAGAGCGGCCTGGATTCCCAGCATCCCGACCGCCGCGACCTCCGGACCCACATGCATGAGCGGAACCGAGAGCCCGTGTACGATCGTGTGAAGGATCTGACCGTCCTCCATCACGAGCGCGATTCCACGAGCGACTCCTACGAGGAGTGCGGTTTCCGTAAGGTCGCGTGCTCCGCGAACGAAGACCGTCGCCGTCTCGCTGGGGCCGAGCCTTCCGATCGCGGCGGCGAACACCCCGAGCACGAGGAAGGCCGCACCGAGTTCGGTCAGGTACCACCCGCGCGTCGCGATGCCCCACACTGCGAACCCGAGCGCGAGCACGAATCCGGTGATGACCGCTATATGGCCCGCACCGAGGGCCGGCCGATCCCCCTCCGGCTCGGCCGCATCCGGGCTCTCCACTCCGAAGAGCAGGCTTGCCGAGGGATCGGCCCGGACCTTCCCTGCATACGTATGCACGTGATGGGCCCCGATCACTACGAAGGGGATCAGGAGCCCGACCCGCACCTCCCAACCGGAGTAGGTGGGCACATCCGCGATCCCCTGAGCGACCACCACCGTGTATGGGTTGAAGGCGGCTACACCGTACCCGATCCCGTAACCCGCGACGATCATCCCCACCGCGGTCATCGGATCCATCCTCATCGCGCGGCAGAGGGCGGCGAGAATCAGGACGAAAGGGATGTATTCGCCGGAGGCCCCCATCGCGCTCGACGCCGCTGCGAATGCAAGCACGACGGTGAAGATGAGCGTGCCCGGACGATGCCCGAAACGGCGGAGGAGGCTCCCGAGGAGCGCGTCCACCGTGCCGGTCGAGCGAATCACCGCCAATACCCCGCCGATGATGAACAGGAAGAAGATGATGTCCTGTGCGGCTCCAAAGGCACGGGGGACTGCGGTGAACAGCTCCCACGGACCGAGGAGCTGGCGATCGGGTGCGATCTCGAACGTTCCGGGGAGGGCGACTTCCCTCCCCGCTTCGTCCAGTTCGGTCTCGAAGCTTCCCTGGGGCACGACCCAGGTCGCGACGAGCTCCGTCGCCATCAGGAGAAAGAGAAGCGCCAGCGTTTGGGGCATTCGGAGCCTGGAAGCCGTCACGATCCCTCCCGGAGCAGCGAAGTCTTCGGCATACTATGGCCGAATGCCACGGTAGAGGCCACATCAGATGGCGCATCTCGACCGTCTTTGGGTTATATTTTCAGACGACCACGCAGTGCCTCAGCCGATCCCCGGGGCCTGGAGCAGAAGTCTCGCAAGCGGGTAGACACGGGGGTCGGGACATGAGCACCGAACACGCGGGAGGAGCCTCCATGCAGAAGTCCCCCTGGATTGCAATCGTCTCGTTCCTCTCGCTCGTGGCGATCCTTCTGATCGCGGCCGCCGAGAGCGCCCCGGACCATCGTGCTTCCGAGGCTCCGGTGAGCCTGGCCGGCATCACCCTGGCCGGGATGAACGGTGCTCCCTCCCCGGCGGTGTACGCTTCACATCAAGGTGAGAGGCAGGCATATCGGGACATGATGGCTCGGCTTCCGTCCACGGGTGCCCGAGACGACGGGGCGCGGACGGAGGACGTCCCGGACGAAGCATTGACCCAAGTCGTCCGACGGGTGTGCGTGACGTGCCACAACGATCAGCTCCGGACGGGGAACCTGACGCTGGAAGGGTTCGACGTGGCGGAGACGGGTGAGCGGGCGGAGACGGCGGAGAAGATGATCACGA
>SKKN01000006.1 GCA_007121455.1 Gemmatimonadota bacterium
GCTTCGCGGGCGACGCTTCCCTCGCCAGGAGCTGGAGGGACGGAAGAGCAAGCGAAGTCGTGAGCCAGGGGGGACATTTCTATTTCACTCAACCCCCGGACTTTTCTAAATCAACCGAACACGCTCCTCGTGCCCTGGAAGTCGGGGCCCCGCTCGGTCACTCCAGGCCGCCGCCCCTGCCGAGCTCGTGCAGCCTTTCCCAGAGGCGGTCCAGGCACAGGTTCCCGGCTGCCCCCGTCGAGACACGGGCCGCGAGACTCTCCTCCGGCTCGAGTCCGGTCAGCTCGTCGAGGTTGTCGGCCACCGCCCGATACGCCGCCCGGAAGGATTCGCCCCCTGCCACCCGTTCGTTCGCGCGATCCGTGGCATGCAGGTCCCCGGTCACTCCGCTCCGAAGCCGTTCCTCGTCCCACCGAAGGGAGCGGAGGAGGTCCGGTACGAGGTCGAGACCTTCGAGGGCCACGCCGAACGCGTTCAGGACGGGCCCCTTGGTCCCCTGCAGGTCCCGGTGATAGCCGGAGGGAAGGGCGAGCATCGCATCGAGCTCCGTGCGCGCTCCCACGACGGTGCTGTGCACGGAACGCAGGAGCTCGACCGTGTCCGGATTCGTCTTGTTCGGCATGATCGACGACCCCGTGCAGAATTCCTCACCGACCCGCACATACCCGAATTCCTGGCTCGCATAGAGGCTCAGGTCCCAGGCGAGTCGGCGCAGGTCGCCGGTCGCAGCGCCGAGGACGTCCAGTGCCCTCAATTCCGCCTTTCCGCGGCTGTTCTGGGCGCACTGCGGGTTCAGCACGAGGCGGCGAAAGCCCAGCTCCTCGGCGACGCCTTCCCGGTCGAGAGGCAGGTTGACCCCGAATCCCGAGGCGGTTCCAAGCGGAGAGGCGTTGAGCCAGGTGCGGACGACGTAGGCCAGCTCTGCCGTGTCCAGAAAGCTCTCGGCGTGCCCTGCCGACCAGAGCCCGAGCGAGGAGGGCATCGCCCGCTGCAGGTGGGTGTGCCCCGGCATCGGCACGTTCACCTGCGACTCCGCGCTCTCGAGGCACGTCCGAGCGATTCGCGTGCATACGTCCGAGAGCAGGTCGAGGCGGTCTCGGAGGTACAGACGCATCGCCACCGCAATCTGGTCGTTTCGACTCCGGCCGGCGTGAATTCGCTTTCCCCTCTCTCCCACCCGGTCCGTAAGCCAAGTCTCGATCGCCGAGTGGCTGTCCTCGTACCGTTCGTCGAGGGTGAACTCTCCGGCACGGACAGCCGCAGCGAGCTCGTCGAGGCTGGACCGGATCGCCTCCGCGTCTTCCGGTTCCAGGATGCCGATCCGCTCGAGGCCGGCCGCGTGCGCCTTCGTGGCTCGGATGTCGAACGGCAGGATCTCCCGGTCGAGGATCACGTCGCGCCCCGCCAGAAATCGCATCGCCCGGGGGTTCAGGTCCGGCTCGGAACCCTTCTTCCACAAGAAATCGGTCACGGCTCGATCCCCTGGGACTCGTCGAGTCCCAGTGAGAGGTTCAGATTCTGGATCGCCTGGCTCGAGGCGCCTTTGAGCAGGTTGTCGAGCACCACCACGAGGACTGCGCGGCGGGGGTCCCGGACGTCCACGGTGAAGCCGCCCACGAGGGTGTGCACCGACTGCCGCACCTGCCGGATCTCCGGAATCTCCGCCTGCACACCCACAAAGGGCTCCGATTCGAAAAAAGCCCGGTATCGGTCGAGGAGGGACCCCTCGGTGGCCGCCTCCTTCAACTCGAGGGCAAGGGTGAGCGAGATCCCGCGGAAGAAAGCGGCGACGTGCGGGTGGAAGCGAACGGGCTGGCCGAGGTGGTGCCCGATCTCCCGTTCGTGGAGGTGGTCGCTCAGGGCATAGGGGATCAAGTTTTCCTCGAGGCGCGTCGGGTCGTTCCGCTCGGAGGGGGTCCGTCCGGCGCCGCTGTGTCCCGAGATGCCGAAGATCACCGGAGGGCCCGCAAACTCTCCCGCGAGGGGGGCGAGGCCGAGTTGAGCGGCGGTCGCGTAGCAACCAGGATTGCTGATCCGGTCGGCCGCTCGAAGCGCCTCCCGGTTCAGCTCCGGGAGTCCGTACGTCCACGCCGGGTCGAACCGATAATCGGCCCCGACGTCGAGAATCACCGCATCGGGATGTGCACGCTGAATGGCCTCGACCCAGGGTCGAGCGGCACCGTTCGGCACCGCCAGAACCCAGACCTCCGCCTCCACTCGGCCGACCTCCTCGGGCTTCAGCGAACGGAAGGTCTCGGGGCGACCTTCCCACTTCTCCGCGACCTCGGCAATCGGTGCTCCCGCTCGGGTGGAGGAGCTCGCCATCCTCAGCTCGAGCACGGGATGCTCGGCCATGAGGTTCAGGAACTGAGCGCCCACGTACCCGCGACCTCCAATCAGTGCGACAGATCGCCTCATGTCTCCTCCGGTTCCGCAACCCACCCCGATTCGCGTGCGAGCGCATCCGAGGCCACCCGCTCGGCCTGGGAGGGATCTGCGATGCCGCGCGTGAACGCCACCCAGCCGTCCCGCTTGAGGGTCCGGTCGGCTTTCTGGAAATACCATCCGTTCACGGGGTTCGTTACCCGCGCGCGCCAGTAGAGCGCCGGGAAGGAGGATACGACGGAGCGCCAGAGTGCCCCCGCGAGTCCCTCACCCCGCCCCTCCGGCGTGACGGCGAATTTGTCGAGGTACGCAACGTCTTCGATCCCGTGGACGATCACGGCAGCAGCCCTGCCGGATTCGGCGACGAAGATCGAGCGGGTCGCTCCCGCTCCCGGCCAGTCGGACCGAAGCCGCCGTCCGAACGCTTCCTCGATCACGTCTCGGACTCGTACCTCGAGGTCGCCGTCGAGGGTGTGTTCCACCGCGATCCGTTCTCCGTGCCGGATGAGGGTGCCGGCTCCGGTGTGGGTGAAGAGCTCGCGCGTGAGGTTTCTCGCGGAGGTGATCGAGACCGAAGCTTCGGGTGGCAGCCGTTCGAAGAGGTACCGGATCTCCTCCAGCTTGAGTCGCATTCCCGAGTGGATCCAGGGCTGGGAGAGGAGGCGGTCGTAGTCCTCCCTGAGGGTGATCGCGGAGATGACCCGCCCCTCTTCATCGAGCAGGCCCCCGGTGGAGGTCAGAAAGATGACCTTGTGCGGTCGGATCGCCCATACGAGCTCCCGAGCCGCGACGTCTGCGTTGATGTTCATCATCTGTCCTGAAGAGGACTCCCCCAGGCAGGCCACCACGGGCATGGCACCCGTGCGGATCGCCGCCTTCAGGGACCCCAGCTCCACCTCCTCCACGTCGCCGACCAAGCCGAGTCGATCCTGGTCGGCGAGACGGGACCGGAATACACCATGGATCAGACTCCGGGCCCGGACTCCATGGGCTTCGAGAGCCTCGACGAGTCGCAGGTTTTCGCGGTAGATCACCGGTCGCGCGACGGCCATCACCTCTGCAGTGGTGACGCGAAGACCATCGTGCTTCTGATTTTTGATCCCTGCCGACTCCAGCGCCTCGTCGAGCTGAGGGCCTGCGCCGTGGAGGATGATCGGGTGCAGGCCGAGCCGATGGAGGAAGGCGAGTGCGGTCGCGAGAGGCTGAAGCTGATCTCGAAGGACGGCTCCGCCCACCTTCACCACTGCGAAGCGGGACTCCTCGACGCGTGAGAACTGCTGAACGTACTGCTGAGCTTCCCGGTTCGACCCGAGTTGTCCGAGAAGCTCGATCACGATCTCACGGACCTCAGTCATGGCGATTCACCAAACGGTCTCTGGGGTTGCCGCATCGGCCTTTCCAAGAAAGTCGAAGGGAACAAAAAAACCCAGCCGCGCGGCTGGGTTTCGGGTGCGAATGGCTTCGTGACAGCGAGCTAACGCATTACCCAGCCGGGAGATGGGGCTGGACGTCGGCGTCGCAGACGAAGCGCTGCCGTGAGGGCTGCCGGGCGCCGGCTCGAAGGGGGCTCGATTCCATTCATGCGATCAACGTGGGGGAGGCCGCCGGAAGGCGCAACCCTGCCCACGCCGGCGCCCCGGCCCGAGGGTCGAAGGGCCCCGGTCTGGGCCATTCTGACCCGCACCTCCCGGATCGATCCCGGGCGATCCCTTGTCTTCCATGACCTGGGGTGGGGCATGGCTCTTGCTCAGCCCCACCCGCGATGTCCTCAGCGGATCCGCCTGATCGCGGGCCGGCAGGAGAGGGATCGGTCCCCGTCCAGAGGAACGTGGAATGTCCGAAGAAGAATATTCGACGGTCAAGCTCACCGCCGTGTTGGCCGGGTTTCTGGGAGCGGGGTCGCTCACGACCTTCGTCGTCTGGCATACGCTGAGCGAATTCGTCGCGGGGCGACCGGTCGAAGGGGGGCAGTATCTCCTGGCGCTCGCACTCCTCGGCGTCTTCGCAGCGCTTGCCTGGCTCCTCGGCCGGTATGTGCAGGGAGCCATCGGGGACACGCTGGACGGAGAGGAACGATGACGGAGACGACCGGCCGCGATGGTGCCGGAACCGAAGCTGACCGGCGCGACCCCGGCCCCGTCGGCGGCGAACTGGAGGGGGGGCACGGCTCTGCAGGCAATCCTCCTCCCGAAGAGGAGGATGTGCCGCCCCCGGTTGGCACGCTCTTCGTCATGATGATCTTCCTGATGGTGCTGGGTGGGATGTGGGCGGCGATCTACTTCGAATTCCTGGGGAGGTAGGGCCATGACCGTCGAACGCATCGAGAAGGCCTTTCTCATCCTCTCCGCCGCCATGCTCATCGCCTTTCTGGGCGCCCTCTTCTACTCGTCGGTCGCGATGGGCATGCACCTGCCGGGGCGCGAAGGGGAGATCGTCCCGACCGACGTGCGGAACACTCCCCCATTCGATCAACCAGGGGTGCACGAGGTGGGCGCCGGGGAGTACGAGGTGGTCGTCCTCGGAAGGGCGTGGGGGTTCGAGCCGAGCGAGATCCGCATCCCCGCCGGCTCGCGGGTCACCTTCATCTCGACGGCCACGGACGTGATCCACGGCTTCCACGTCGAGGGCACTCGAATGAACGCGATGCTGATTCCCGGACAGATCACGAGGCTCACCTACGAGTTCGACGAACCCGGAGAACATCTGATCATCTGCCATGAGTACTGTGGAATCGGGCACCACCTGATGTACGGGCGCCTGATCGTGGAGGAGGGGTCGTGAGCGGTCATGTAGTCGCGAGTCCCGAGGGCTTCCAGCTCCCCGACTCGCAGCTCCGGGTGATCCGCTGGATGATCTACCTCGCCTTTTTCGCGTTGGCCATCGGGATCCTGAACGGATTGGGGCAGGCGCTGAACTACTCGAGGGTGGACATCCTCCAGTACTTCCCGGGGATGAGGAACTACTATCAGGGCCTCACGGTCCACGGTGTCGTCAACGCGATCGTGTTCACCTTCGCCTTCGCGAACGGTTTCCTTTCCCTGACTACCTCTCGGGCGTTGGCCCGTCCCCTCCGCTCCAGCCTCCTGTGGGCATCCTTCGGCTGCATGGTGGTGGGCTTCCTCCTCGCAGCGTACGCGATGGGGTCCGGTCAGGCGAGCGTTCTCTACACTTTCTATCCGCCGCTCCAGGCTCACTGGACGTTCTATCTCGGGCTGGCGCTGCTCGTCGTCAGCACCTGGGTCATCGCCGCGGCACTCGGGCTCGGCCTCCGCGCCTGGCGAAAGGAGCATCCGGGGGAGCGGATCCCCCTCATGGCCTTCATCTCCGTCGCCACGTACGCGATGTGGGTCCTCGCCTCGCTCGGGATCGTCGTCGAGGTGGTCGGACTTCTCCTCCCCTGGTCCCTCGGGCTGATCGAGCACTCGGACCCGTTGCTGAGTCGGACGCTGTTCTGGTACTCCGGACACCCGGTCGTCTACTTCTGGCTCCTTCCTGCCTACGTGTCGTGGTACCTGATGGTCCCCCGGCACGCGGGAGGGAACCTGTTCAGCGACAGCCTCACCCGGGTCGTTTTCCTGATGTTCCTCGCCCTCTCCATCCCCACCGGGTTCCACCATCAGTACACGGACCCGGGCATCGGAACGGGGATGAAAGCGCTCCACGCCGTGCTCACCTTCGGCGTCTTCTTTCCGAGCCTGCTGACGGCTTTTTCGGTCGTGTACGCGCTCGAGATCGGGGGGCGGCGGCGGGGGGGGACCGGCCTGATCAGTTGGTTCTTCAAGCTCGATTGGAGGAACCCGGCGCTGGTCGCCCAGGTTCTCGCCATGCTGACGTTCACGCTCGGAGGCATCACCGGCCTCATCAACGCCAGCTACAACCTCAACCAGATCGTCCACAACACCGCCTGGATGCCGGGACATTTCCACATGACGGTGGGCTCGGCGGTCACCCTCTCCTTCATGGGGATCGCCTACTGGCTCATTCCGTACCTCACCCGGAAGGAACTCGTGGGCGGCGGCATGGCGCTGATCTCCTCCTGGCTCTACACCGCTGGAGTCCTGATCATGGCCCGAGGACTCATCAGCGGGGGGCTGGACGGGATGCCCCGCCGCACATTGGTGATGGAGGCCCCGTACGAGAAGCCGAGTTGGGAGCTCGCCGGGATGCTCACGGGGCTTGGAGGAACGTTGATGTTCATCGGCGGCGTGCTCTTCTTCACCGTGCTCGCGGCGACGGTCCTCTCCGGGAAGAAGGCGAAGGAGCCACAGGATCTCCCCTTCACGAAGACGATTCAGGGACCTGCGGAGACGGGGTGGGAGCTCCGGTTGGACCGGTTCCGCTACTGGATCATCGCCACGGTGATCCTGATCGTCGTGGCGTACGGTCCCTTCCTCGTGGAGTACCTCCCCGGCAACTTCACCTCTCCCCCATACCGCTTCTATTAGCGGGGGGACGATCCCGGAACGAAACTTACGACCGGGCCTCGTCGTAGAATACCGCAGCACCCCCGCGGGAGCGTCCCGCGGAACCATCTGTCCGAAACGGTCGCGGGCCCGCGACTCCTTCGGTGGATCGAGGCGAGAGGGATGGAATCAAGAGAGTCGGATGTCACCGACGGGCGGGATCTTCCTTCCCCTGCCGAATCCTGGCCCCGGATGTCCAACCGGGATCGGCGGACGCGGGAGAGCAGGGTCTGGCGACGCTCGTTCATCGTCGCCGTGGTGCTCCACGTCGTTCTCGTGCTCTTCTGGACCTCCGACCCTCTCCCCGAGTCGCCCTTCGCCGCCGAAGGTCTCCGCGAGGCGGACGCGCGGGCAGCCGAAGGCTCCATGCAGGCAGTCTCGATGCGTCCATCCGTGCCCGATCCGATCGTCCCGCCCCAGGTGCCGGTGCCCGAGGTGGACGTCGTGGAGCCGCCCGAGCCGGACGAGGATCCGGAGCTCGACCTCTCCGAACTCGAGGAGCTTCTCGTCGGCCAGGCCGACTCGGAGGGGCAGGACGATGTGGGAGACGAGTTGCCGGGCCGGGAAGGCGGGGAAGGGAGGGGAGACGCCGGCGTGGGGGGAGAGGGATTGAGGCGGATGATCCCGCCCAGCCCACGCGGCCTGATCATGCCCCCCTCCAATCAAGACCTGCGGGGCACCGAGGTCGAGGTGTGGGTCTTCGTGGACCAGGCCGGGCAAGTGGTCGCCGACTCCACCCGGCTGAATCCGCCCACCCGGGACCGAAGGTTCAACGAGCGGATCCAGAGCGAAGCGGCCGAGTGGGTCTTCGAGCCGGCCCGTCGGGACGGCGAGCCCATCGCCGCATGGTTCCCCTATAAGATCACCATGTAGGGGAAGCGGGCTCTTCCGCGCCGACGGCCCTACGTCGTCCCCACTCCCTTTCGCTTCCCCGCGTTCCCTCCGGAGTTCCGCGCAGCCGGGATAAATCTCGACCGGGACGCATCGACCAAGGTCGCTTCCGAGATCCAGCTCGGAAATCGAGCCAAATCACGACGCTGTCACGTCGGCATGCCATCGATGTCGAGATCGAGCTCGAATTCCGAGACGAAACTCGATACCGTCCCGACGAGGCCGGTCGATACCGCGATGTGTCTCGGTTCTGCCCCAACTCTGGCCGGCGGTGTGTCCACGACCTCCGGACTACCCCGATCCACGACCTGTAGGACTCGTTTCACGCGGACCCCGAACCGAAACGGGCGAAGTGGCATCGACCACTTCGCCCGTTCCGTTCACCCTCCGCCGATGCGACACAATCGCGTCAGCCGTCCAGCTCCACGATGACCTCCGAGGAACCGGTCACATCGCCGCTCTCTGCGGAAATGGTGGCGTGTCCGTTGCCGGTTGCGGTGACGATTCCGTCCTCATCGACCGTGGCCACGTCCTCATCCGAAGAGCTCCAGGTGACATCCGGATTGGAGATCTCCTCCTCGTCCTCATCATACACCGTGACGACGAGCTCCTCTGTCTCGCCGATGTCGACGAAGGTCACTGTTTCGGGAGCGACCACCACCTCCGCCGGGACCGGAGCTGCCGGAGGCTCCGTGGGGGAGTCGTCGCACCCCGCCAGCAGAAGCACGGCTCCGAGGCCGAGGATGGTGATCCGTGTGACGTGCGTGCCGATCATGTGTTCTCCTTTCGTGGGTTTCCGGAGGCTTCCCTCCAGAGGGATGAAGATCGAAGTGGGGCGCCGGTCCGCCCGCTGCAGAACTCCGGCATCTACAGCCATTGAAACGATCGAGGGGAGCCGGATGTGGCGGTCTGCCGGCACGGGCCGGTCGCCGGCCCACGCGCTTCTGGAGTGGTACGTCCCTTGCAAGCAGGGAAGCGGTCGCCCATCCCCCTTCACGTCCAGGAGCTTTGCTTGAGCGAACGGAGGAGCCCTCACCTCTTCGACCTGCTCTCGGCTTGAGCGCGCGACTACGCGCTCTTCCTTCTTGCGGAGGACGGGGGCGTGTCCAAATGGGGAGAGAGCGCGGCGCGTATGCTGGGCTGGGCGGGGGAGGAAGCCGAGGCACTGCACCTGAGGGAACTCTACCCGGAGGACGGCGCAGAGGAAGGGAAGCCCGACGCCCACCTGGAGCGGGCCGACCTGCTCGATGCCGCGCGTCGGGCGCACGCGGCGGCTGAAGATGTCGTTCGATCGAAGAACGAGTTCTCGCACCATAGTGGCCCCGCGTCGGTCCGGTCCTTAGCTTGGGCGGATGAACCGAGCCGTGCGGAGAATCCTCTGGGTGGACGACGAGATCGAGCTCCTCCGCCCCCACCTCCTCTTTCTCGAGCAGAAGGGGTATCACGTCGATGCCATCTCGAATGGCGACGACGCGTTGGCGCTGCTTCGGGACCAGCCGTACGACCTTCTCCTTCTCGATGAGCAAATGCCGGGTCGTCGCGGACTCGAGGTTCTGGAGGCGCTTCGAAGGGAAGATCCGCATGCTCGGGTGGTGATGGTCACGAAGTCGGAAGACGATGGGACGATGACGGAAGCGATCGGCCGACGAGTGGACGGTTACCTGGTCAAGCCGACGAGTCCGCGGCAGGTTCTGTCCGTCGTGACACGCATCCTGGACGGGGCCTCGATCCGGCAGCAGCAGGTCGCGCAGGATTTTGCGGGCCGCTTCGGGCGGCTGACCCGACTCCGCAGCGAGGCGACCACCGCGGAAGATTTCGCCGGGCTCTACAGCGAACTGGTCGATTGGCACACCCGTCTCACGGCATCCGGAGAGATGGGGCTACTGGACTCCGTCACCTCGCTCCTCGAAGAGGTGAGGCACGACTTCGGCCCCTGGATGCGGAGAGAGTATCCCCGGTGGATGCGGGGAAAAGGCGAGGCACCGGAGCTCTCCGTGGACCTGGTTCGCAATCACCTCCTGCCGCTCGTCGGAGACGATCCGGTGCTCTTCGTGGTACTGGACTGCATGCGCCTGGATCAGTGGAGGACTCTCGCTCCTCTCCTTACCGAGGAGTTCGAGATCGAGGAGTCCCTGCATTTCAGCATTCTGCCGAGTGCCACCCCGTATTCGAGGAATGCGATATTCTCGGGTCTCTATCCCGACGACATTGCTCGAAAGCGGCCGGAATGGTGGGGGGCCATCCGGGACGAGGGAAGCTTGAACGCCTTCGAGGACGAACTCCTCCGGGAACAGCTCGCCGAACTCTGCGGACGTCCGGTTCCGGTCCACTACGAAAAGGTGTTCTCCGATCGTGACGGCGATCAGCTTCGAGGTCGGGTGAACTCGGCGCTTCGGACGCGAGGAGGGGTGCTCGCGCTCGTCTTCAACTTCATGGACATCCTCATCCACACCCGGAGCGAATCGGCGGTCTTCATGGAGGTGGCGCGCGACGAGATCTCGCTCCGCGATCTCACCCGATCATGGTTCGAGCGTTCGACGGTGCGGACGCTCTTGGCCGACGCTGCCCGGGAGGGGCACCGTGTGGTGGTCACGACCGACCACGGCTCGATCCACTGTAACCGTCCGACCACGGTATTTGCCCGCAAGGACGCGACGAGCAACCTCCGGTACAAGTTCGGCTCCGATGTGCGCGCCGAACACGGGTCCACCGTGTTCACGACGAAGGACCCCGGTGATCTGCGCCTTCCCGAAGAGGGACGAGTCCAGAGCTACGTTCTCGCCATGGAGGACTTCTTCCTGGTCTATCCCACGAAGCTCAGGGAATACCAGGCCCGCTACCGCGGTGCCTTCCTCCACGGAGGCGTCTCACCGGAAGAGGTGATCGTTCCGGTGGCGACCCTCACTCCGCGAGCGGGCTGACCGAACCCGTCCCTCGAGCCGGTGGTCTCGACGCCGTGAAGCTCTACCTTCGGATCCTCTCCTACCTCCGGCCATACCGCTGGGTCTTTTCCGCGGCCGTTGCGGCGACCTTCGTGTTCGCCGCCCTCGACGCATTCTCTCTCTGGCTCCTCATTCCCTTCCTCCGAACGTTGTTCGGCACGGGGGAGACCGGAGCCGACGAGCCCAATGAGCTTCTCGAGTGGGTAGTCGATCACACGGTAGGCCTCTTCGTGGATATGACCGGTGACCCGCTTCAGGCGATTCAGGGCATCATCCTCTTCATCCTGGTCGTATTCCTCGTCAAGAACGTCTTCGACTGGGTGCGCCAGTACCTGGTTGCCTGGGTCGAGCAGGGGGTGACCCGCGATCTCAGAAACGAGGTCTACCGGCACCTGGTGGATCTGGATCTGGCCTTCTTCGGGCGGACCCGGGTGGGCCAGATCGTCTCCAGGCTCACGCACGATGTGGAGCAGCTTCGCACTCTGGTGACGAAGGAGGTGGCGAAGATCATCTCCTCCGTGTTCGAGTTCCTGGCCGCCGTCACCTTGATGCTCATCATCTCCTGGAAGCTCACGCTGGCCGCGTTCGTCGTGCTGCCCGGCGTGTTCCTCCTTTGGGGCCCATTTCTCAAGAAGCTGCGGAGAGGGGACCGGAAGATCCTTAACCTGGCCGGGGACGTGCACTCCCACATTCAGGAGACGCTCTCCGGGATCCGGCTCGTGAAATCGTCCTCCGCGGAGGAATTCGAGAAGCGGAGATTCTCCGAGTTGACCGGCCGGTATTTCAGACGGTTCATCCGAACGGAGCGGCTGCGCGCCCTTTCGTCCCCCCTGACGGAGATGGTGGGTGCGCTCGGCACCGTCCTGCTTCTCTGGTACGGAGCGCATCTGGTCCTCGTGGGGGGAGAGCTGGGGGGAGAGGACTTCATCGGGTTTCTCGCGCTTTCGATGAAGTTGTACTCACCAGCGAAATATCTCGGGAAGCTGCCCGCGATCCTTCAGCCGGGACTCGTCGCAGGGGAGCGCGTCTTCGAGTTCCTCGATGCGCCGATCGAGATCGGAGACCGGGAGGGAGCTCGAACGTTCACCGGAGTGGAGCGGGAGATCGCATACGAAAACGTCTGGTTCTCCTATCGTGAAGGGGCCCCGGTTCTTCGGGACATCTCCTTCCGGGTGCCCAAGGGGTCGGTAGTGGCGCTCGTGGGCCCGAGCGGGGCCGGAAAGACGACCGTGGTGGATCTGCTCGGGCGCTTCTACGAACCGTCCGCCGGTCGGATTGCCATCGATGGCACCGACATCCGGGACTTCGAGTTGCGCACGTTGAGGGACGAGCTCGGGGTCGTCTCCCAGGAGACGGTCCTCTTCCACGACACGGTCCGGGCGAACATCTGCTACGGGATGCATGATGTGACCGACGAGGAGGTGGAGAGGGCGGCACGGGCGGCCTTCGCACACGAGTTCGTGCTCGAGCTCGAGGCAGGCTACGAAACCGTGGTCGGGGAGCGCGGCACACAGCTCTCAGGAGGGCAGCGGCAGCGGATCGCGATCGCCCGTGCGGTGCTTCGCGACCCGCCGATCCTCATCCTGGACGAGGCGACGAGCGCGTTGGATACGGAATCCGAGCGCCTGGTGCAGCGGGCGATGGAGGGACTCCTGGAAGGGCGGACCGTCTTCGTGATCGCGCACCGGCTCTCCACCGTCCAGCGGGCGGACCTGATTCTCGTCCTGCGAGAGGGGCGGATCCAGGAGGAGGGGACACACGGGGACCTGCTCGAGAAGGGTGGATTGTACCGGCGGCTCTACGAGCTCCAGTTCGCCGGTTCCGAATTGGAGTCACCGGAGCCGGAAGGCGTGTTCCCCTCCGGTGCGGGACGTGCCGGCACCACGTCTCCGGGAGGGCGCGACCCCCGTGGGTGACGGGAGGGGCGGAGCGGGCGAAGAGGGTGGCTCCAGGTTCGGTGGCGGTCGAGAGGGGAGCGTCCTGCGGGCGGATCCGCTGCCCGAGCCTGAACGAATTCACCGATTCGAGCATTTCGTGGTCGGGGCGTTGGGACTCGGCGCCCGGATCCTCCCCGAGCCGGTCGCCTTGTTCCTCGGCGGCGTCCTGGGATGGATGGCGGGCACCGTGGTACGTCTCCGGAGACGTGTCGTCGACGAGAACCTGAAGCGTGCGTTCCCGCTCCAGTCCGCGGGGTGGCGGGCCGCGGTTGCCCGCGGCTCCTACTTCCACCTGGGCCGGGAGGCGGTGACGCTCCTCCGTTTCGGAGCGATGGGCGTGAGGGAGGTGAGAGAGCGCACGCGGACCGAAGGGTTCGAGACGGTGCGGAGCCTGCTCGAGCGAGGCGAAGGGTTGATCATGGTGAGTGGCCACTTCGGGAACTGGGAGATCGGAGGAGCCGCCGTTGCAGTCCGGAACATCCCTCTCGATGTGGTGGCCGTGCGCCAGACGAACCCCCTCTTCGACCGGCGGGTTGTTCGCACGCGGGAGCGGCTGGGAATGCGGGTGATCGAGAAGAAGCGGGCTCCCGCGGAGGTGCTGCGCACCCTCCGGCGCGGTGGGGCGGTCGCCCTCGTCGCGGACCAGAATGTGCGGCGGGGTGGCATTTTCGTCGACTTCTTCGGGGTCCCCGCTTCGACCGCTCGCGGGCCGGCGCTCTTCGCGCTCCGAACCGGCGCGCCCATTGTCGTAGCCTTCGCTTTCCGCCTCCCGGGCGCCCGGGCTCGGTACCGCCTGCGCTTCGAGCCTCTCGAGATCGAGAGAACGGGCGAGCAGGAAGTGGACGCCGGGCGGCTGACCCGTGCATTCCTCCAAGCCCTCGAAGAAGCCATTCGGGAGGCGCCGGAACAGTACTTCTGGCTCCACCGCCGGTGGAAGACGCGGCCCGATCCACCTGCCCACGAGTCCCCCGCTCGGGGAATCCCCCAGGAACCGCGTTGAGCTTGGACTGTATTACGAGCCCGGTGGAATGCGGCTCGAGTCGGCCGATTCCGTTCTCAGCCTCCCGATCCCCCGGAAGCCTACCGTGATCCACTTCGCGATCCCCGTGCACGATGAGGAACGAACCGTCGGGGTCATCCTCTGGAAGATCCGAAAGGTGATGACGGAGTTCGGCCGCGACTTCCGGGTCGTCGTGCTGGACGATGCGTCGACCGATGGGACGCCGGACGTGCTGGCGCGGTACGCTCCGTACCTGCCGCTCGAAGTCATCCGGTCGGAGCGAAGGTTGGGCACGAACGAGGCGCTCGATCGTCTCTTTCGGCGGATCGTGGAGGATACCTCGTACCCGAAGCGGGACATCGTGGTGACGCTTCAGGCCGATCTCACCGATGATCCCACAGATGTCGTCGATCTGGTGAAAACCGTGGAAGGGGGGGCCGACATCGTGGTGGGCCGTCCGCAGGACCCATCGACTCCACTCCCGCTTGGCGAGCGGATCGCAGCCTGGCTGGTCCCGGCCCTGCTCGGACCGGCGTACCGGGATGCCCCGGTCGAGGATCCGATGAGCGGGTTCCGTGCGTATCGGGTCGTCGTCCTCAAGAAGGCACTGCGGGAGCGAAGCGATGGGGCGCTCGTGGCGTCGTCCGGTCGCGCGGGCCACCTGGAGATTCTGGGGAATACGGCACCCCACGCCCGACGCATCGAGGAGTGCCCGGTCACGACCCGCCCCCACCTGAGGGTGCGGCCCTCTCGGGCAAAGCCCTTTTCGGGACTCGGCGACCTTCTGGGTGTTCGCCGACGGTTGCACTGGGAGGGAGGGACCGCTTGAGGATCATGTCCCGGACGAGGTTTCGGATGGTCGGGGTCGTGATCGCCTGCGCGTTGATGTGGGCGGTTCCCCGGGGGCACGTCGCGGCCCAGGATGCTACCGGGAAACCGGGGCCGCTCACCGAGCGGATCGAAAGCGCGATCGCCACCGTCCCCTTCGGACCCGGGGAGCGGATGGACTACGATGTGAAGCTCGGGCCGGTCTCGGTCGGCGATGGGTACCTGCAGGTGGCGGGCGTGGGACCGGTCCGGGGGAAGCGCTCCTACCACGTCGCCCTCGGGCTGAGCGGCGGCATTCCCCTCGCGCGGGTCAACGACCGTCAGGAATCCTGGTTCGACGTGCGTACCCTCGCCAGCCGGAGATTCATCCAGGACCTTCACCAGGTGCGCTACAAGAGCTATCGCCACTGGGAGATCTACCCCGAGGAGAAGCGCTGGGACAGGGAGGACGACGAGGAAATGAACGGGGAGTCCGTGGATCTGCCGTTGGACGAGATCGCCTTCCTCTACTACGTACGAACGCTGCCGCTGGAAGTCGGCGAGACCTACACCCTCAACAACTACTTCCGCAAGGATCGCAATCCGGTGATTCTCCGGGTTCTCAGGCGAGAGCGAGTGGAGGTGCCGGCCGGAACGTACGAGACAATCGTGATCCAACCGGTGATTCCCGAAGCCAGGGGGCTGTTCAGCGAAGGGGGACGGGCGGAAGTCTACTTCACCGACGACGAGGATCGGATTCCCGTCCGGATCGAGTCGAGGGTCCCGGTGGTCGGGTCAATCTCCCTCCACCTGAAGAACTTTACGCGAGGTCGTCCCTTGAGGCGCTGATTCGAGATTGCAGACCCTCGATCAGCGCCTCCCACTCCTCCTTCTCCACCCTCCGCCCGGTGCGCCCCTCCCACTTGAGGAGCGAGCGTCTGAGGCGGAGAAACATTCGTTTGGCCGTCCGCGACGGGACTCGGGCTGCGATCGAGCAGCGGTCGAGGTCGAGAAGATGGAGCTCTGGCTCCTCCTGTCTGCCTCCGATCAGAAGGTTCTTTGCGTTCAGGTCCCGGTGGAAGGCTCCGGCGCGCGCAATGCGCCCGATCAGCTCGCCGGTCCTGCGGAGCACCGTTGCCCGGGAGGCGGAGGGCGACGCCGCTGGGGTGAAGAGAAGGTGGGCCAGATCATGGGTGCCGGGAAGGTACTTCGTGACCAGATCTGCCCGGTAGACGGTTCCGGTCGGATAGATTGCAGCAGCGATCACGGGCGGGGTGGGAACGCCATGCCTTCGAAGGAACTCGCTCGCCTCGGCTTCCCGGAACGGGCGCGGCTTTCCGAGCCGGGGATAACGGTCTCTCCAGAGGGGTCCCATGATCCCCCCGCGCACGTAGTGCCGCACGGCCCACCGCTCTCCGGGTGCCCCCGCGACGAGGTGGACGGGGGCCCGGCCGATCAGAGCCTCTCCACCACTCGCGCTCCGTGCCGCCGCGTCGTAGAGGGTCTCACCGCGATCCAGCACCGACTCCACCCACGAGCGGGCTTCGGGCCGGTATCGTACCCGTGCGTGCCGCCAGCGGGATTCGAGGAAGGGTTCGGAGGTGCCCGGGAGGTCTGTCGTCACGGCGCGAGGCTCAGTCAGCCGGGCTCGTCGACCGGCTCTTTTGCTTCTACGACGTGGAGCGAGGGTCCGGGCAGGCGCTGGCCTTTGACCTGGACCTGGAAGCGGTACCGACCAGGCTCCGGGAACACCACTTCCTCCATGGGCAAGATGAGTTGGGTTCGGGCTGGCGGCCGATCAGGAGCTCGGAGGTCCACGTCGGAGTGACCGTCGACCGTCAAGGTAGGACGACCGGAGGGGCCGAGGAGGTCGACCTTGAACTTGTGCCGGCCTTCGTCCTTGCGGTCCCACTCGAGGACGAGGACGAGCACCATTCGGGCCTGTTTCGCGGGGAAGCCAGGCGCGAAGAGGTCGTTGAAGATCCCGTGGACATCGAGCTTCCCTTCGGGGGTGGGCCTGGCGTCGTCGCAGACCAGAGCGACCTGTAGATTCATGGACTTTTTGTTCCTGGCTCAGATTCATGGGAACCACCTGGCGTCGTACCAAGACCTTCCCGCGATGGCGCGGGCCCCCAGCCTCCCCCTCCGGGGGTGCGGACCCCGAGGACATCCCCGGCCTTTACCCGCAAGGAGCCCTTCCCGGGAAGCGATCGGGTCTCTCCATGGGAGGTGAGGACGTCTTCACCCGGCGCCCCGGCACCCCCACCGGCCATTCCCGGCGGCCCCTCCTTCCTCCGTTCCGAGAGGAGCGTCACCTCGGCATCGCAGAGAAAGAGGAGGTCGCGCGCGATCCCGTCGCCTCCAGCGTGCCTGCCGGACCCGCCGGATCCGGTACGAAGGCTGTGCCGAAGCACCCTCAGGGGATAGGCATGTTCCAGCGCTTCGATCGGTGTGTTCAAAGAGTTCGTCATGTGGCTGTGTACGCCGGACAGACCTGCGCGATCAGGGCCCGCACCGATCCCGCCGCCGATCGTCTCATAGTAGGTGAAGGGGTGCCCGGTTCGCTCGTCCCGCCCTCCCACGGTGATGTTGTTCATCGTGCCCTGAGAAAGGGCCGGCACGCGGTCCGGGAGCGCCTGTGCGAAGGCGAGGAGGAGAACATCGGTGATCCGCTGGCTCGTCTCCACATTGCCCGCCGCCACGGACGCCGGAGGAGCGGCATTCACGACGGAAGCCTCCGGAAGCTCGAGCGAGAGGGCCTCCATCGCTCCCCCGCCTGCCGGGAGCGGTGTTCCGAGGAGGTCTTCCGCCACGCAGCGGACCACGTACCGCGTCGCGGCCGTGGTGATCGCTTCCACGGCATTGATGCCGCCTCGGGTCTGCGCAGCGGAACCCGAAAAGTCCGCGAGCACCTCCCCCCCGGCGATCTCGAGGGAGAGCCGGATGGGCACCGGACCGCTTCCGAAGCCGTCGTCCTCCATCGCTGACTCCGCCTCGTACCGCCCGTCGGGGACGAGGGCGAGCCCTGCGCGCAGAAGCCGGTCCCCGTAGGTGAGGAGCGCTTCCATCGCCTGCAGCATCGCATCCTCCCCTCGCCGGTCGGCGATCTCGCGCAGCCGTTTGGCGCCAGAATACAGAGCGGCCTGCTGGGCATCGAGATCTCCCTCACGTTCCTCCGGGGTCCGAACGTTCGCCAGAATGAGGCGGAGCACGGCCCGGTTTCTGCTTCCTCCTTCGGAGAGGAGGAGAGGTGGAATTCGGAGCCCCTCCTGATAGATTTCGTTCGCGAGAGGCATCGACCCGGGGGAGCTGCCACCCACGTCCGAATGATGCGCCCTGGCGGCGACGTATCCGAGCAGGCGAGCATGGTGGTCGGCATGCACCGGGGCCATGAGCGTGATGTCCGGGAGATGCGTCCCGCCGGCATAGGGATCGTTGAGGATGGCGATGTCCCCCGGCGAAAGCGGGCCGAGCTCGCGGAGCGTTGTTGCGACGCTGAGAGGCATCGCGCCGAGGTGTACGGGCATGTGGTCTCCCTGGGCGACCGGAGCACCGTCCGGAGAGAACACCGCACAGGAGTAATCACGCCGCTCCTTTATATTGGGAGAGAACGCCGAGCGACGGAGGGTGGCGCCCATTTCCTCCGCGACCGCGGTGAAGAGGTTCCGGTAGATCTCGAGAGAGATCGGGTCGGCGGAGTGAGAAGGCCCGGATTGGGCTCGGTCCGATGTTTGCATCGAGTTGGCACTTGGGGTTAACTTGTAATGCTGCAGGCGAAAATAGCCCCGCTTCCATTTCCCACTGATTCGGCTGCGTGGCCGTCGTTTTGAAACCTATAAATGGAGGAGATGATGTCGAATAAGAAAGAGCTGATGGATCGTGCAAGAGATGAGCTCTTCAGCCACATCAACCGGTGTGGGGTTCTCCAGGCAGCGGAGGAGGACCAGAAGCAGTGGATGACCGAGACCATGGACTATCTGGCGGAGCGGTATCCGCAGTTGGGGGATTCCGAGCTCCGTGAGCTGCATACCCTGGGGCTTCGCTTCTGCCGACCGGTGATTGCCCACGGTCGCGACGCTGAAACGGATTCCGAGGAGGAGGCCCCGGCCGCCGCCGAGGAAGCCGAGGACCGGTCCGAGACGCCCGAGGACGCGACTACGGCTGCTTGAGCGGATGGAAGGATCCCGGTCGCAGACCGGGCATCGGGACCGGGGGTGATGCAGAAACGCATCACCCCCGGTCCCGTTTTTCTTTGCGAGCCGGCCTGCTGGTCGGTCGCTCTTCGTCCCCTGATCTCACCGCGATTTGCAAGCCCACTCCTCCCCGCTGTTGGCGAACACATTTCGTCTTTTTTATACTGATCAGAACGGCACCAGTCTTGCTGCTGGCGAGCACGCCCGACGCACCGAGCGTACGGCGACACGAACCACGGCGGACGGAGGATACACATGACGATCACTGCACTCGAGGTGATGTCTCTCGCAGAGGAGACGGAAATCCGGACACGGTACTACAGCGGCGAGAGGATTCCCTCGCCCGCGGGGGGCGAACTCGAGGCTCTGCGGGTTCGCGACCAGGAGGATGGAAGCGGGCTGGTCATCTTCGAATGCTCCGCTTCATCGATTCGGTACAAGATCCGGATCCCCGGAGCAACCGCCGAGGAGGAGCGTGCGGTGAAGGCGGCGGTTGAGGAGGGAGGTGACCTCTACTGTCCACGACATGCGCGGCCGCACCGATTGAAGCGCGTTCGTGACGCCTTGGGATGCGCACGCTGCGGAGTCGTCTTCGGCACGCTGGGCTGACCGATTTCGGCATCGTTTTCGCGCATGGGACCGACCTGCAGGGAAGGGGTGGCCGCCTCCGCTGCCGCCCATTACATTCCTCCCCGGCTGCCCAGGCCAGCTCGATCCCTCCATGTATCCCTGCGGAGCGTCGGCGATGCCCGAACGGTTCCTCAGCTCGGAAGAATACGACGAGCGAGCACACCACCTCTACAACGAAGGTGACTACGACGGCGCCCTCGAGATGTTGAAGGAGGGCCTCGCCCTCTACCCCAACTCGGTCGAACTCTACGTGGGCCTCGGCTACGCGCGCCTGGCGCGGGAGGAATATGCCTGGGCGCGGCAGGCGTTCGAGCACGCGATGGTGCTCGACGCGGGGCACGAGGACGCGATGGTGGGGATGGGAGAGGTCCTGCTGCGGTTGGGGAAGGCAGAGGAGGCACTCCACCTCTTCGGTGAGGTGAAGGCGATGGGCTACGAGGACGACCTCGAGCTCATGCTGACCATGGGTCGCGCTCTGTACCGCGAGGGGCTCTACCGGGAAGCTCGGGACGTCTTCGCGAAGATTGCCACGGCTCGTCCTGAAAGTGCCGAGGCGATCGCCGCCGTCGGGTATGTGCTCCTCCGGCTCGGGGACGAAGTGGGCGCCTGCCGCCAGATTCGGCGCGCGCTGCGGCTCGATCCCGACCTCCACGATGCCCGGGTGTACCTCGGGCACATCCTGTACGACCGGGGTGACTGGGATGGCGCGCTCCGGGAGTTCGAGCAGGTGCCTCCGCAGGATCACTGGGACGCGCTCGCGGTGTGGCGTCTCGTCGAGTTGAAGAGGGCGATCTGGCGCCTCGCCGAGGACGATTCGCGCCTCCTGCCCTGGTCGAAGCGGCTGGCCGACCTCGAGGCGCTGGAGGACCCGATCGACCGCCTCCTGGCAGAGGTGGAGGCGCGTGCTGCCGGAGAGGGCGTGCGGACCTTCGCGGACAAAAACCAGCTCGAGCTGTTCGGCCTGGGAAGCGAGGGAGAGACCGTCCGTCAGGTCCGATTGCTGGACGGGCATTCCCTTCGAGGGACCGCACAGGAGATCGTCTGCCAGATGCGCGACCAGGCGGGCTTCTCTCATGAGACGATGTCCCAGTACATGCGGCGTCTCGCCGAGCGGTGGCATGAGCAGTTCGGCGTCGAAGTTCCCTTCTCCGACCCGGAAGCATTCTTGCGCGGGGCGGTGTTGCAGGGACTCGTCAGGTTGGAGGAGTCATGAAACACATGCTGCAGCCGTCTCGGCTTTCCTCCGGGAGTCCAGGGACGAGCGCAACGACGACGAGGGATAGGCGATGGTGAGTCGAGCTGCGGTCGAGCGGTTCTTCGCGGCGCTCGTGAACGAAATTCGGGACGAACACTCCGAGTACCTCGAGCATTCGTTCACCGTGGCGGAGATCTACCAGAAACTCGTCCCCTATCGGACGCATCGGGATGCGGTCGGGGTCGAGATCAACGCCGACTACGAGGATGTGTTGCTCCGACTGCTTGCGGGAGAGGGGGATTTCCTCGTGCTCGAATCCGAGCCGGCTCGACGGAGGATTCGGGAAGAGTTGGCTGCGCGAAACCCAAACACAGGCATCTACCGCGAGTACGCTGCCGTCGGTGTTCGCCTGAACTCGGACCTCGTGCCGGCCGTGACCGGAGATGATGCCCGGAAGGCCACGAACGGCAAGCAAAGCTCTTCGTCCTCTGCTCAATCGAGCTTCGAGGAGCTCGAGCTCGCTCCACCGTCAAGGGAAGCTCAGCACGGTGGTGGCGTGCACTTGGAGGCCTCCGCCGCTGATCCGGAAGAGCCGGTGGGGCCCTCGGGAGCCCCAAGCTCCCCATCCGCGCGTCAGAGGGCGGGTGGCGACCACGGGCAGGGACCGGCACCGGCGGACGCCGGAGCCAATCGAGATGCGGGGCCGGGGGCAGATCGGGGAACTGGAGAGCCGGAAATCGAACTTCAACAGTGCCCTGACTGCAAGGCGGATCTTCCCGACCGTGACTCGCTCCGCTTCTGCCCGTTCTGCGGGACGAACGTGTACACCGCTCCGTGCGGCCACTGCGGAGAAGAGCTCGAGCGCTCCTGGAGGTTCTGCCTGGCCTGCGGCATCGATTCCCGCACCTGAACCCTCGGTCCCCTCGGCCGGTGTGCCGCTGCATCCTCTACTCGGCCCTGCTGATGCTCGTCGCCGGTTCGGGGTGTGGAAACGGTACGGACCTGCCCCCGTCGGACCCGGACTTGAGAGAGGCGCTCGGCCTCGACGATCAAGTGCGGATCCATCGGATCGACCTGAGCGGCCGCGGGGCGGAGAGCCGGGTCTTGCCGGCCACTCTCGAGATCCAGGAAGGGGAGGTCGTCCAGTTCGTGACGCTGGACCGGAGGATCCACCACATTCGCTTCGTCACGGATTCGCTCTCCCCTGCGGCCGCACGCTTTCTCGAGCAGACCGGACAGAGTTCGAGTCCCCCCCTGGTCCGGCGAGGAAGCCGTTTCGTGCTCTCCTTCGAAGGAGCTCCGGCCGGCCTGTTCCCTTATGTCGTGGAGGGATACGGGGATCCGGTGGTGGGTCGGATCCGGGTGCGACCCCCTCCGTAAGACGGGTGGTGCCTCGTTCGACCCCCAGGCCGCAGCTCGCGTTGGTTTCGCCCCCCTTTCCTGGCATGGGTTCCGGTTCCTCCCGTATACTGCGCACGCAGAGGGAGGTCCGGGGACTTCCCTCTGGCCGATCTTTTTCAGAGTCGTGGAGACGATGACACGGATTGCAGTGATTCCGGGAGACGGAGTGGGTGGGGAGGTGGTCGATGAAGCGGTGCGTGTACTGGAGTTGCTATCCGACCGGGATGCGATCGACCTCCAGCTCACCGATTGGGCGTTGGGTGCCGAGCGCTACCTGCGAGATGGGGTCACGATCACCGAAGAAGAATTCGAGTCGCTCGCCCACGACTTTGATGCGATCCTGCTGGGAGCGCTCGGCGACCCACGGGTACCGGACAACCGTCACGCCCGCGACATCCTCCTCGGCCTTCGGTTTCGGCTCGATCTCTTCGTCAATTATCGGCCGTGCGTACTACTGGATCCGGAGGTTAGTCCGCTCCGCAACGTACAGGGAAGGGAGGTCCGGATCGAGATCTTCCGGGAGAATACGGAGGGGATCTACGGGGACCTCGGCGGCCGATTCAAGGCCGGCACCCGTGATGAGATCGCGATCCAGGAGGACCTGAATACGTGGAAGGGGGTGGAGCGGATCACCCGCGCGGCCTTCGAGCACGCGCGGGGCCGGGGCCGGGGCCGGGTGACGCTCGTCGACAAAGCGAACGCAATGCCCGCAGCAGGCTCACTTTGGCGGAGGGTGTTCGCAGAAGTCGGCGCGGGGTTCTCCGAGCTGGAGCAGGACGCGGTGTATGTGGATGCCGCGGCGATGGACTTCGTCCGTCGGCCCGAGCGTTATGAGGTGGTCGTCGCTTCAAATCTCTTCGGCGACATCCTGAGCGACCTCGCGGCGGAGCTGACCGGGGGGATCGGGCTCGCTCCTTCCGCGAACTTCCATCCAGGTCGTCACGCCCTCTTCGAGCCGGTACACGGATCCGCCCCGGACATTGCCGGCGCCGGATCCGTGAATCCCATGGCGGCGATCCGGTGCGCCGGGCTGCTGCTGGAGCACCTGGGTCATGCCGCCCTCGCGCAGGAGGTAGAGGTCGCCGTGGCAGCCGCCATATCCGCCGGCGTCACCACTCCGGACCTTGGTGGGGACGCCAATACGAAAGGTGTAGGAGATTGGATTTGTGAGCGCCTGAGCAAGGGCGCTTGATCAACAGCACAGAAACCGGACGCGCGGATATGGCGGAGCGACGCACCATCGGACAGGTCCTCAAGGAGTTTGGGCGGATCTCGGAAGAGGATGTGCAACGAGCGCTCGCGCATCAGCAGGAGGAGGGGGGCTACTTCGGAGAGGCGCTCCTTGCGCTGAAGCTCGTGACCCAGGAGGAACTGGAGTGGGGGGTCGCGTCCCAGTTCGACCTTCCGTATGTCTTCCCCGACGTCGACTCGATCGATCCGGAGGCGGTAGGACTGGTCAATCCGGAGTGGGCATTGGCTCACCTCGCGCTCCCGATCATGCGGGCGGAGGACACGCTTACCGTCATCGTCGATTCGCCCTTCAACACCGAGGCGATCGAGGAGTTGCGGCTTCGCACCGGGCTCGAGGTGGAGCGCGCGCTGGCTTCCGCCGGGAAGATCCGGGAGCTCATCCGTCAGGTCTACTCACGCAATGTCGCGAGCGAGGACCGCGAATTGCACGCTCCGGTCCGACTGCCGGAGCTCGTCGGAATCGCTCTCGACCTCGGTGCGGCTCGGTTCGGGGTTTCGGTCCGGGGAGCGCGAGCGATCGGCTGGTATGCAGCGGAAGACGGGAGCGTGCATCGACGTCCCCTCGGCGGAGCGTGGAGAGCTGAACTCGGTGGGATGCTCGAGCCTCCTCCGGGAGAGCAGGGCGAACATGGTGGAGGGGGGGAGCTCACCCGGTGGATTGGCGATGTAGAGCGCGAAGAGTGGTACGCCCGACTTGACCGTGACGGGGTCTCGTTTCCCGTTCTGGTCCGACATCTTTCCTCCTCGGCAGGAGCGGAGTACCTCCTCGAGCCGGTCCGGGAGGGCCCTTCCGCGTATCGCTCCCGCTTTCCACTCCCTCCCCAGGGGCTGGTTGCCGAAACCCGGCTCCTGGCCCGTTCCGGCTCCGCTCGGTTCCTCGTCGCCGCGGAGCCCGAGGAGCTCGGTCGAGAGATCGTGCCCTACCTGAGCTCGCTCCTCCTGGGCCCGGAGTGGCGCTCCGTGCACCTCACGGAGCTGGGCACCGCGGCGGAACGAGGGGAATTCTCCTTTGCTCTCCCGGAGGCTCGGGAGACGTGGCAGGGGCTTCTGAGGGAGCTCGAGGAATTCCACTTCGATGCGGCTTGCACCAGCATCGACGCGCCCCCCGAGGCGTGGCTGGCCCAGACCCTCGAGATGGCACCGGCGGCCTTCATCCTCTCCGGCCCACGAGTGGGCCGGAGGGCGGCACTCGACGCGGGCATACGATGGGAGCTCTCGATTGCCCGGGAGGAAGGCGACCGGCTGGACTGGCAGCTCTCTCCTCTACAAGCGACCTGATATGGCCCAGATCGACCAGTTCCTCAAGATTCTCGTAGAGAAGGGGGGCTCGGACCTCCACCTCACGACCGGCTCCTCCCCCGTGATGCGCGTGGATGGGCATATGCAGCGGTTCAAATTTCGGGAGCTCACGCCGAAGGACATGGAAACCCTTCTCTACGAGATCATGGAGGAGGACTGGCGAATGCGGTTCCTGGACACGCTGGACTTCGATTTCGCATACGAGGTCGAAGGCCTCGCACGTTTCCGTGTGAACGTCTTCTGGCAGCGGAAGGGCCTCGGGGCAGTGATGCGGACGATTCCGTCGAAGATCCTCACCGCAGACGATCTCGGGCTGCCGGACGTCATCCGAAGGTTCTGCATGCTTTCGAAGGGTCTCGTGCTGGTGACGGGGCCTACGGGGTCCGGGAAGAGCACGACCCTCGCGGCGATGGTCGACCTCATCAACGAGCAGCGGCAGGACCACATCCTCACGATCGAGGATCCCATCGAGTTCACCCACCCGAACAAGAAGTCGCTGGTCAACCAGCGAGAGATCGGCACGAACACGAAGAGTTTCGCGAGCGCACTTCGGGCGGCGCTCCGGGAGGACCCCGACGTGATTCTCGTCGGCGAGATGCGTGACCGGGAGACGATCGAGCTCGGGATCACGGCCGCGGAGACGGGGCACCTCGTCTTCGGAACGCTCCATACGAACTCCGCTCCCAAGACCGTCGACCGCATCATCGACGTCTTCCCGGCGGATCAGCAGGAGCAGATCCGGTCGATGCTCGCGGAGTCTTTGAAAGGAGTGGTCTCGCAGGTGCTGATGCGAAAGAAAGGAGGAGGCAGGGTCGCTGCCCTGGAGGTCCTGGTTGGAACCTCTGCCGTCTCGAACCTCATCCGGGAGAACAAGATCTTCCAGATTCCCTCGATCATCCAGACGGGGAAGAAGGATGGAATGCAGTTGCTCGATCAGCACATCCTCGAGCACCTGATGTCCGGCAGGGTCTCGCCGAGGGAAGCCTATATGAAGGCCAACAACAAGCAGCCATTCCTCAAGTACCTCGAGGAAGAGGTCGAAGAGGAAGAGTTCGTGTGACACCTGACGTGCCGGGGCCGAACACCTCGCACCCCCGAGGGTAGTTGGGTCGACTTCCGGGTGAGGCTCCGTCCGGTCATTCGTTCGGTCAGCGTCGCCTTTCCACCCTGCCCATCAACCACGAGCTGAATCGATGACGGATCACAACCGAGGCCAGGACGTCGTTTTCCTCTCAGGGAAGAGAACCGCATTCGGAGCCTTCGGAGGAACTCTCAAGGGGTTTTCCGCCACGGAGCTCGCCGCATTCTCCGCGTCGGGCGCACTCGAGGCGGCGGGCGTCGATCCCGCGGACGTCGGACATGTGATCTATGGGAACGCGCTTCAGACTTCGTCCGACGCGATCTACCTGGCGCGGCACGTCGGGCTGGAAGCCGGGGTTCCCGAGACGGTCCCGGCAGTGACGGTGAACCGCCTCTGCGGCTCCGGCTTCCAGGCGATCACGCAGGCTGCCCAGGAGGTCCTGCTGGGAGACTCGCAGGTGGTGCTCTGCGGCGGAACCGAGTCCATGAGTCAGGCGCCTCATGTGGTTCGAGGTGCGAGGTGGGGTAATCTGCGGCTGGGCGCCGCAGGCGACTTCTTCGATGACCTCCTCTGGGAGGCCCTGCTCGATACTCGGTGTGAACTCACCATGGCCGAGACTGCCGAGGAGCTCGCCGGGGAGTATGGGGTGAGCCGTGAGGAGGCGGACGCCGTCGCGCTCCGGAGCCAGAAGAGGGCACAGGCTGCATGGGAGGAGGGTCGGTTCACGGAGGAGGTGGTGCCGATTGCGATCCGGTCGCGGAAAGGGGAGAAGACGTTCGCATACGACGAGCACATTCGGCCGGAGACGACGCCCGAGAGCCTCGCGAAGCTTCGTCCCATCTTCCGGAAGGACGGACTCGTGACCGCAGGCAACGCATCCGGCATCGGAGATGGCTCCGCCTCCACGGTGGTCGCTTCCGGCGAGTGGGCCGAGCGGCACGGCGTGCAGCCGATCGGACGGCTGGTATCGTGGGCATATGTGGGCGTCGAACCTCGTATCATGGGGATCGGTCCTGCTCCCGCCGCACGAAAAGCCCTCGAGCGTGCGGGGCTCACCCTGGAAGACATCGATCTGGTGGAGGTGAATGAGGCGTTCGCACCGCAGTTCGCGGCGGTGGAAAAGGACCTGGGCCTCGACCCCGAGCGCACCAATGTGGATGGTGGAGCGATCGCGATGACCCACCCGCTGGCCGCGTCGGGTGCCCGTATCACCGTCCATCTCCTCCACGAGCTCCGGCGGCGTGGAGCGCGGTACGGGCTCGGGTCGGCGTGCATCGGTGGGGGACAGGGAGGAGCGGTGGTCGTGGAAGCGCTTTGACGCCGGCGGGGTGAGCCGGTCGCCCGCCGATGGGCCGGCGGGATCGAAACCATTCGGACGAGACGGAGGTTCCAGGTGAAGATCGAGAAGGTGGGAGTAGTAGGATGCGGATTGATGGGCAGCGGGATCGCGGAGGTGGCGGCGAAGGGTGGCTTCGACGTCGTCGTTCGGGAGGTGAATGAAGAGGCGCTCGAGGCGGGCCGGAGTCGGATCCGGAAGTCGATGGATCGCGCCGTCGACAAGGGGAAGGCGAAAGCCGAGGACCGGGATGCTGCCTGGGAGCGGATCCGGTTCACCACGAAGGTCGAGGACCTTGCGGACCTTGACCTCGTGGTCGAGGCGATCGTGGAGGAACTGGAGGTGAAGAACGAGCTTTTTCAGGCCCTCGACGAGCTCTGCGGGCCGGAGACCGTGTTCGCGTCGAACACGAGCTCGCTGACGATCACGGACATGGCGGCAGCGACGAGTCGGCCGGAACGGGTGGTTGGGCTTCACTTCTTCAACCCGGTTCCCGTCATGAAGCTGGTGGAAGTCGTGCGCACGATCGTGACTTCGGATGCGGTCTTCGACGACGTGTTCGCGTTCGCCCGTCAGCTCGGAAAGGAGCCGATCGCCGCGAAGGACAACTCCGGATTCGTGGTGAATCTCCTCCTCGTGCCGTACATGCTCGACGCGATCCGCCAACTCGAGCGAGGGGTCGCGACCGTGGAGGACATCGACACCGGGATGGTGCTCGGATGCGGATACCCAATGGGCCCATTCACGCTGTGCGACTTCGTGGGGATCGACACGCTCTACCGCATCTCGGAGATCATGTTCGAGGAGTACAGAGAGGAGCGGTATGCTCCGCCACCGCTCCTCAGGCGCATCGTCGCGATGGGTCGGTACGGCAGGAAGTCGGGGAAGGGCTTCTACGACTGGTCCGGGGAGAAACCGGTCGCGCTCCCGGTCTGAGGCGAGCGGTGGGAAGTGCGCGCACGGGCTGGCGCAGCGCGTGTCCCGTCGCCGAGTCCGGATTTTGCGCGCGAAAGAAGAAGGGCTCCTCGATCGGAGGAGCCCTTCTTCTCTGTGCCAGATCGTGCCCGGACTATCGGGTGGGCTCAGTGCTTTGGGCGCTCGTCCCGTCGCTGGCGGCGGCGTTCACGCCGGATCGCGGCTTCCCGCTTCCGCTTTCGCTGAGCGCTCGGCTTCTCGTAGAAACGCCGCTTTCTGAGCTCGGAGTAGAGGCCGGAACGCTGAACCTTCCTCTTGAACTTCCGAAGGGCTCGATCAAGACTCTCTCCATCGTGTACGATCACTTCCAAGGTGCACCACACTCCTCTTGAACCTGCACAACCTGCAATCAACGCGAGATAGAAAAAGTAGCATCCTGGGGGTGGTCGAGCCAAGAGGGTAGCTTCTCGGCGCTCACGGAAGCCGGCCGGCGCGGTGCAGGGTGTGGGCGTAGAGGCGGTATTCCTCCGGGTGCGCGAGGTAATCCTCTACCCAGGCCTCGTACGGGGGCAGAGGCAGGTGCTCCTCGATGTAGGCGACGACCATCATCGCGAACTGAAGCCGATCCTTTCCGGCGAAATCCATCGAGCGGCCATCGAGTATCCGGTCCACGGCCTCCTGGAAGTGCTCTGGCCTGATCAGGGCGATGAAGTGCGCGACCTGGTCCAGCCGGTAGGACGAGTAGAGTGAGTGGAGGTCCGGGAGCTTTTCCTCCTCCTCCACCTCCTCCCACTCCCCCGTGAGCTCTCTCGAGTTCTCGGAAAGGATCGTCCGGAACCACCGGCGAAGCCGGGGTGGAGCGCCGTCCTCGTCTCGTTCGCGCGAGTGGAGGGCGGAAGCCAGGAGGCCGGAAAGCAAGGGTCGTCCGAGGCCCCTCGCCTTGTGGTCGATCTCCGCTTCGGATGCCTCGAGGAAGATGTCCGCCGTCCGGATTTCCTCGTCTTCTTCCTCCGCGTCCGGAGGCCGAAAGGAAAAGTACCCCCTCCATCGATGATCGTCGCTGGAAAACGTCACCAGATAGCACGCCCACTCCTCGCCATCCCGCTCCAGAAACCCAACGGAACGTCGGCGGGTTCGATCCAAGTTCACTCTCCTCCTGGCAGGGTGGCCCGTAGGTGGTCGGGCGCGGCGTGCGAATGTCGATGCGCGTCACGTGGGGAGGCTCGATGTGCTCCCCGCGCACGAGCCCTTCGAAGATGCTGTGCTGAACGGAGGTCGGCAACAGTTTCGGAGCCGTATCCATTCTCCGCCTGTGCGGCCGAGAAGGGGGGATCGCTCCCTCCGGATAACGATCTTGCGGCCCCGGGAAAAGCCGGGTTATGGTGGATCTCTTCTCGTTTGGGTGCACTGGTGGAAGGAAGGGAAGATGTCGATAGGGGGGAGTTTGGGTCCGGGTTCGTTCGAGGTCCTTCGACCCAGCGGTGCCATGCCGGGTCTGTCCTTGACCGGCGCGGTCGTCCGAACGCCCGAGCTCCGGGCCTGGACAGCGGGCAGGAATGCATCCGAACTGGGCATCGGCGTGGTTCTCGACGGGCGGATCCCGTCTGCCGCGGACGTGATCGATCTCGGGAGCGGTGCCGTACGGCCCACGGACGTGAGCCAACGGGTCGTGGTGCTCGATTGGATCCCCATCCGGACGCTTTCGGGGCTCCGGCGGTTGGTGGATTCAGGAGATGCCGGAGGCGCGGATGAGGGGGCGGCCGTGCGGGAGGTGACGTTTGCCATCGCGCTTCGGATCCTGCGGAGCGTAGGATTTCATCCGCTCACCCGGCCGACGCTGATCCGGGTCGGGTTTCGCGACCTCTGTCGGGATCTCGACCCTCACGAGGGACAGGCGATTCGGGTACGGATGCGAGAGGGGCGTGTCGTACGAATCCATCTGGACTGCGAGAACGTCTCCCTTATCCTGCGAACCGGATCGAGTCGACCGGATCCGCAGCTCGAAGAATCACTCCTCGAGGCCTTCCCCTCGACTACGGCGCGGCGGTTCATCCCCTTCGCTCCAGCCGGATCCATCGCCTACCGGGTCTCGCTCCCCTCCCCCGCGTCCCTGGTGGAGGTTCAGGAGACCCTCGATTCGATCCGGAGCGGGATTCTCGAGATTCTTGCGCGCTTCGAGCCGGAGAGGTGGGAGACCGTGAACAAGCTCCTCGAGACCTTTGGTCACCGGGCCACGTTGGCGCAACTCCTGGGGCGGGATCGGGAGGCACGGTCGGGATCGCTCGGTGTTCCCTCTGGAGACGAGAGCGCGAGCGTGGACATGCTCCCCGCTGGGGAACGCGTCCATTGAGTGGCGGGGCGGTCGGTTCAGGCTGGCCCAAGTCCCAACCGTCCTCGGGTGCCGGCCATGATCTGCCTTTTCTGCCGGCATCGTCCCTCGAGCCGCTCGATGCATCTTTTCGCAGGAGCCTTCTGAAGGAGTACGGTGCGTACTGCCGAAGGGAGGCGACGGCGTTGCTGGCCATGCTTCCCCGGGGTGAGGTCCGGGGGTTCTACCGGGCCGCCCGAAAGTGGGCGGAAAGGAATGGGTCTGGGTGCGGTAAGGACCCTATGGCGACTGCGGTCGCGTACTGTCGGCATCTCCTCCCTCTGCCGCCCTTCGCCGTGTGGAGGCAGGACTTCCTCCGTCACCGCTTCGAGCATCTGGATGTGCCGGTGACACGAGCGGGGGCAGGCAAGGAGGGGCCCTTTCCCCTCGGCGAGCGAACGATGGCCTCGGTGGCTGGTGGCGGCTGGATCGCCTCCGTGCATGCTACGAGAGAGGCGGGGAGTTGGAGTGGGTACATCGACTTCCGGTCGGAGGATGGACGGGAAGCCCGGACGGCCGAGATCTTCCGGGAGGAGAGCTCCGTTGCGGTCCTGGAGCGCTTCGATTCGTTTCGGGACGAGACGCTCGCGGCCTTCCTGCGCTCGGCTCTTCCCTGACTTCCTGACGGCATCGCTCGCCCGAGGCCTGTTTTTGCAAAAAATCGCTGATCTCGGCTCCTTCCTCTTTCCGGAAAGTGCCTCCCGAAATCGCTTCTCACACTTGAGGTTTTCATAAAAAAGTTGAAAAAAAACGGGACTGTGGCATTGAAGGAACAGCTGAATATGGTGTCGGCGCCATACAGGTAAGTCGTTTGCTGACAACGACTTGCGGGTATGGTGTGTTCTGCCAACGACTTACGGGAGGGATCTTGCGCCACGAGAAATCCTCTCCTATCATCTCGGGCATCGCAAGCACCGAGGCAAGACGAACGACTCATGTGGAGGTCGCAGATGGGGGACCGAGAGGCGCTCTCCGCGGACACGGTAAACCCTTCCAACCCACCGGGACCATTCATGCCGGAGACCTGCTCCGTACATCTCGAGATTCAGCTTCCACGAGAGATCGCTGCGCAGGCGGAGA
Source organism: Gemmatimonadota bacterium (assembly GCA_007121455.1). Lineage (GTDB taxonomy): Bacteria > Gemmatimonadota > Gemmatimonadetes > Longimicrobiales > Gaopeijiaceae > SKKN01. Next base: position 31,175 of record SKKN01000006.1, read on the forward strand.
AGGTCCAGCAGTCGGATCCGGAATTCCTCAGCCGCGTGATCCTCTACGGGCTCACCCGCCGCTCCGTCTATCGGCAGCTCCGGGACGGGGACGAGGGAAAGCAGGGGAAGGCGGTAACCCCTCCCCTGATCTCCTGACCTGATCGCGAGCTCGGTGTCATTGGCGATCCTGCCGACGCCGAGTGCTCCGGCTCCCCTCCAGGAAATATCCGCAGGACCTCTGGCGCCAGGGCCGTTCAAGCACCACTGTTGAAGGTGGACTTGGCGGCCCTTTCGTCATGGGGACGACCCGGTGGCGATCGGACCGTCCTTGTGTGTTGGGGGGGGGCCGAGAGGCGAGGTGGGAGTCCGTCGGATCTCCTGCCCTCGGTCTGGAGGAGGGGTCACGGTGACTGAACGAGGAGAAATCGCGCCGCAGGGTAAGCCGGGGCCACCCCCCGGTGTGCCCGAACGGGAGGTGCGCGATCCCGTCCTCGAGGCGAAGTACTTGGACTTCTGTTCCGCCCGGGTCGCGGAAGTCCTCCTGGCTCTATCGGCGGACGAGATGTACGTGCTCGCTCAGAATGCACTTGCGGAGGCTTCCAGGAGTCGCGACGAATCCCTCACCTACGACGAGATCGTCCAACTCGCGACCCGCAGCATGTCCCAGAGGCTCTCCTTGCCGAAGTACCGCGTATGGGTCGAGGAGTATCGGAGCGACCCCGAAAAGTTCGAGCAGGAATTGCTCGGCCTCTGGAGATCCGAGGTCCGGGAGGAGCCCTCCTCGGATGAGTAGCCGGCCGGCTCGCTATCTTGCGGCTGCTGCGGTTCTCCTCCTCGTCATCATCGGAGTCCTCGAGGCGGGGGCGAGCCAGGCTTCCGTCACACCCGCCCGCGCGATGCGCGACTTCTGGTACGTGTTCGCGCTCTTCGCGGTGGCGTGGCTCGTGCTCCTCGGTTGGATCTTCTCGATCATTCGGCGAATCGTACGACTGGAGCGCCGCTCGGGCCGCTGAGCTCCGGGCTCAGAACGGGAGGTCGTCGTCCGGCTCGGACAGGTCCGGCGCCGGAGGCCCACCGCGCCCGCCTCCGCCTCCGCTGCTGGCTCCGCCGCCACCGCCGCCGAAGCCCGGCGCTCCGGTGCCGGAGCCGAGCATGACCATTTCCGTGACCACGATGTCGGTCCAGTACCGCACATTCCCCTGGTCGTCCTGGGTCTGGGAGTACTCGAGGCGGCCCTCCGTATAGAGTCGGTCTCCTTTCTTCACATACTGCTCCACGATGTCCGCCAGCTTCCCGAAGAAAGTGAGACGATGCCATTCCGTCTTCTCCTGCTGCTGGCCCGTGCGATCCTGGAAGGTGCGGTTCGTCGCGACGGAAACCTTGGCCAACTTGGTTCCGGATGGAGTGGTGCGGATCTCGGGATCGGATCCCAGGTTTCCGATCAACATCACCTTGTTCAGGGACCGGCTCATCGAAGACAGCTCCTCTTGAGGTCGGGGGTTTCGCCCACGGGCAGATCGTCCGGACCCGCCACGACCGCAAGGTACAAGGGCGCCGGGGGCGGGGCCATGCCTGTTTGCCGTGCTGCTGGCGTTGGCTCCGGGTCTCGTCTAGTGTGGTGTACCGGAAGCGAGAGGACATCAGGAGGGCCGGACCGGAAGGGGTTCGCCTCCGCCAGAACCGACAGGAGAACGATGAACGACTGGGAGCATGTACGCACGGACACGGAGGAAGGAATCGCCACGGTGACGATCGACCGGGAGGCGAAGCTGAACGCCCTCAACCCGGACGTAATCCGCGAGCTGGGTGAGGCATTCGAGAGCCTCCGGGACGACGGCGACGTGCGCGGGGTGATCCTCACAGGTGCGGGTCGGAAGGCGTTCGTCGCCGGTGCGGACATCGGCGTGCTCGCCAAGATGACGCCCACCGCCGGTGTCGACGTGAGCCGGCAGGGCCAGGAGGTCTTTCGCGCGATCGAGAGGTACCCCAAGCCGGTGCTCGCCGCGGTGGGCGGGTATGCCCTCGGGGGCGGCTGCGAGCTCGCGCTGGCATGTCATCTCCGGATCGCGTCCGAGAACGCCCGATTCGGGCTTCCGGAAGTGGGCCTGGGAATCATTCCGGGGTATGGCGGCACGATTCGACTCGCTCGCCTCGTCGGGCTCGGGCGCGCGATCGAGCTCACCTTGACGGGGGAGATGGTGGAGGCGGAACGTGCTCGGGACATCGGGCTCGTCAGTGACGTGGTACCCGCGGACGATCTCGGCGCTCAAGCCCGGACTCTGATGAAGAAGATCACGAAGAATGCTCCCGTGGCGGTTCAGATGGCGCTCGAGTCCGTCTATCACGCCATGGATTCCAGCACCGCGGAAGCCCTGCACCATGAATCATCCCTTTTCGGCCTCCTCGCCTCCACCGATGACATGAAGGAGGGAATGAGCGCCTTCCTGGAGAAGAGGAAGCCGTCTTTCAAGGGGAGTTGATCGCCGTGCTCGTGGCGGGGGAGGTCCGGGTCCGCCCCGCACCCGAGGCGAGCGCCGCGCGGGAAGTCGCCCGGTTCGGACACCGATCGTGCGCCTGAGCCACCTCTCCCTTCGAAGCTTTCGAAACCTCGGCGACCAGGCTTTCGCGGTGCCATCCGAGGGGTTCGCCCTCGTGGGAGACAACGCCCACGGAAAGTCGAACCTGCTGGAAGCCGTCTATTACCTCGAGACGTTCCGCTCCTTCAGGGGGGCTCGTGACCGGCAGCTCATCGCGTTCGGTTATCCCTTCTTCCGAATTGAGGGAGAGCTCACCTCGCCGGAACCGGATCGTGGCGGGACGCGTGTGGCGGCGGCGTACGAAAGGAGCACGGCTCGGAAGAAGGTCGTGGTGGACGGGGTGGAGGTCGAGCGGCTCGGAGACGGGATCGGCCACGTCGGCGCCGTCATCTTCTCTCCTGCCGACATCACGCTCGTCAGCTCCGGGCCGTCCGAGCGGCGCCGCTTTCTCGACATCCTCCTCTCGCTGAATGCCCGGGGCTACCTCGACCACCTTCAGCGCTACCGACAGGCGTTGGAGAGGAGAAACGTGGCGCTCCGGAGAGGGGAGCCCCCTGCGGCCGTCTCTCCATGGAACGCCCCCCTCCTGCGCCATGGATCGGCGGTCACGGAGCTTCGCCTCGATTGGGTGCGGACGTATGAACGGAGCTTCCGCGCTACGTATGAAGCGGTCTCGGGAGGAGCTTCCGCCTGGATGGAGTACCGGTGCAGCTTCGAGCTTCCGAATTCACCTCCGTCGGCGGGGATGGCGGAGGAGTCTCCCGGGGTGTTTGTCGCCGCCGGGCCTGGACGGGGTGAGGTTGCAGAGGCGTTCGAGGACGCTCTGCTGCGATCTGCGGAGAGAGAGCGCCGAAGGGGCTGGACGGTGGTGGGGCCGCATCGCGACGACGTGTTCATCGGCCTCGGAAGCCCGGAGGAGGGGCTGGATCTCCGACAGTTCGGGTCGGGCGGGCAGCGTCGGACGGCGGCTCTGGCCCTGCGGCTGGTAGAGGGCGAGACGATCCGACAGGTTCGCAAGCGAGCACCGATCATCTTGATGGACGATGTGTTCGCGGAACTCGACGAGGGACGCTCCGAGAGGCTCCTGTCCTTGCTGGACGAGCAGGCGATCGGCCAGGTCCTGCTCACCGCTCCGAAGGACGCGGACATCCGCCTGAGGGCGGATACCCTTCCGAGGTGGCGGATCCGGTCGGGGGAGGTGTCGACGTGACGCCGCCTGACGGAGAAGGGCCGGACCGCGTTGGGCGAGTCCTCGAGAAGGTGCTCGATCGCCTCGGGATCCGGCAGGAGATCGCCGACCAGGAGGTCCTCCACCGATGGGATGAGCTGGTCGGCGACCGGATCGCAGAGGTGGCGCGGCCACGTGCGCTGGCCAGGGGCGTCCTGTTCGTCGAGGTGCGTTCCAGCGCATGGCTGAATGAGCTGAACCTGATGAAGCCCCAACTCCTTTCCAGGGTACGCGCCGACACCGACTCGACGCCGGTCGAGAAGATCGTATTCACCCTGGAAGAGCGGAGGTGATCGATAGGAGCGAACGTGGCTGAATAGCTACGAATCTGTTAAATTTACCCGGCTGCGTACCGAACCCCCGAAATTCGAAAAAAGGGACTCTCGATGACGGACAAGAGTATCGAGATGAAATCCGGCGAGTACATGGCCGGCCAGATCCAGGTCCTGAAAGGGCTGGAGGCCGTCCGCAAACGACCCGGCATGTACATCGGATCGACCTCGGCTCGAGGGCTGCACCACCTCGTCTACGAAGTGGTGGACAACTCGATCGACGAGGCGATGGCCGGGTTCTGCACCCACATCGAAGTCGCGGTGCATGCTGACGACTCGGTCACCGTCATCGACGATGGACGGGGCATTCCCGTGGACATCCACCCGACGGAGAAGGTCCCCGGGGTGGAGCTTGCCATGACCGCCCTACACGCAGGGGGAAAGTTCGACAAGAACAGCTACAAGGTTTCGGGCGGCCTCCACGGCGTCGGCGTGAGTGTGGTCAACGCCCTTTCGGAGTCTCTCGAGGTCGAGGTACGCCGGGACGGGCGCCTCTACCGGCAGCAGTACGAGAAAGGAATCAAGACGACGGGAGTGGAGAACCTCGGCGAGGCTGAAGGAAGAGGCACTCGAGTCTGGTTCAAGCCGGACCCCGAGATCTTCACCGAGCTGGTCTATAAATTCGAGACCCTCTCGAGTCGCCTTCGAGAGCTTGCGTTCCTGAACAAGGGGCTCAAGATCACGATCCGGGACGAGCGTCCCGATGACCCCGTCGAGGAGACGTACGTGTACGAAGGGGGCCTCGCGTCCTTCGTGGAGTACCTCCGGGGACCTCGCCAGCCTCTACACGAGAAGCCCGGTTACTTCGAGGCGAAGAGACCGGAGGCGGAGATCGAGCTCGCGTTCCAGTACGATGAGGGTTTCTCCGAAAACACCCACACCTTCGTGAACAACATCAACACGCACGAAGGGGGTACCCATGTGACCGGCCTGAAGGCCGCCCTCACCCGGACGATCAACGACTACGCCCGAAAGAACAATCTGCTGAAGAAGGCGGACGAGACCCTTTCCGGGGACGATGTTCGGGAAGGCCTGACCCTGGTCCTGTCCGTGCGCGTCATGGAGCCGCAGTTCGAGGGGCAGACAAAGACGAAGCTGGGGAACTCCGAGGTGCGTGGGGCCGTCGAGGCGGCAGTCAACGAGCAGTTGGCGATCTTTCTCGACGAGCACCCGAAGGCCGCGCGTGCGATCGTGGAGAAGTCTCTCCAGGCTGCGCGCGCTCGGGACGCGGCTCGCAAGGCGAGAGACCTTGCCAGGAAGAAGAATGCGCTGGAGGGTGGGGTTCTTCCGGGTAAGCTGGCGGATTGCTCCCTGAGCGATCCCTCGATGACCGAGATCTACATCGTGGAGGGGGACTCCGCAGGGGGGTCGGCGAAGCAGGGGCGCGATCGTTCGTACCAAGCGATCCTTCCCATCAAGGGGAAGATCCTGAACGTCGAGCGGGCCCGGATCGACAAGGTCCTGTCCAATACCGAAATCCGGGCCATGATCACCGCGATCGGCACCGGCATCAAGGACGACTTCGAGCTCGACTCCGCTCGATACCACAAGGTCATCATCATGACGGACGCAGACGTCGATGGAGCGCATATCCGGACGCTTCTGTTGACCTTCTTCTTCCGGCAGATGCGGGAGCTGATCGAGGCCGGCTACATCTACATTGCCCAGCCCCCCTTGTACCGGGTTCAGAAGGGTCGGGACGAACACTATGCGTATTCCGAGGCACAGCGGCAGGAGATCATCAAGCGCCTCACCAACGGAAAGGGCGAGGACGCAAGAGGCCTCAACGTCCAGCGATACAAGGGACTCGGAGAGATGAACCCCGACCAGCTCTGGAAGACGACCATGGATCCGGAGACCCGCACCGTCTTCCAGGTGACCATGGAGAGTGCCGCGTCGGCGGACTCGATCTTTGCCCGCCTCATGGGCGACGATGTGGAGCCGAGGCGCCAGTTCATCGAGAAGAACGCGAAGTACGTGAAAAACCTGGACGTCTGAAGGCGTCGAGTCGGACATGTCGAGCGGGTATCGCGGTGGCCAGGCACCGTCCTTGCACTGACTCACCAGTTCCACCGGCGAACCAGCGGTCCCGAATGGAGATCGAGTGATGCATCACCCCGGGACCCACCGCGCGCGTTCGTCCAGGCATCCCAAACCCGTCGGCGGCCGTCTGTCTCCGCTTCCCTTCCTCATCCTGGCGGCGATCGCGCTTGGCTTGACCGCGGCCCCTTCGCTCGAAGCGCAGGTCGCCGAGCCCCTCACGGTTCGGGTGATCCCTCAGGTGGGGCTCTACGCTCCGATGGCCGACCTCGGCGAGATCCGGGACGACGATCAGACCGTGGTCGAGGCCGGCCGTCGCAGCTCGAGCCTCGCGTGGGGTCTTGGCCTCGAGTTCGCCGTGCGACCTGAAGGGACCGCTCTCAGGGTTCAAGGCCTGTATGCAACGAACGCGGACGTGCCGATCGGAGGCTTCGATTGTCCCGAGTGCGTCGGCCGGAGCACGGTGCTGGCCGGGACGGTCGCGGCCGTGATCCGGCCGGTGCCGCGCCTTCTCGTGGTCCAACCCCACTTCATCGTCGGGCTGGGGGGGAAACAGTACAACTTCGAACCGGACTTCGTGGAAGGGGAGACGTGGCGCGCCGTCCTGAGGGACCAGTTGCGGCCCACCTTCCAGACCGGCGTCGGCGCGGAGGTCCATTTCCTCGGTCTCCCTACGCAATGGGAGCTGATCGGCCTGGTCTCGACCTTCCGGACCGGCGAGACGGATGAAATCGGCCTGGATCCCGGCCTCGAAGGAGATCGAACCGTCCAGACGGACCTCTTCCTCACGCTCGCGATCCCGTTCGGAGGTTGAGCCTGGGGGACAACGCCGGCCGGGCCCTCACTTCACTCCCGTGAGCTCCGGACGGGGGGCGACCTCGGACGGCTTGACCTCGGTTCCACCCCCGCCCAAGTTCGTCCCGCCCGTCGAATTCCCTCCCCGAGTCGTCCAGGTAGAACGGTTCCGGGACGGGAGACCTGATCCCTGACTTCAGTTCCGGAGCGCCCCGCTCGTGCTTCTCGTCGCGATGCACGGGAGTGTCCGGCGGAGACCTGTGGTATGCTCCTCCTCCCCGATGCCATAAGTGGACATGCCGAGGCGATGCGCGACGCCCTCGAGGAGGGACGGGTCGCGGACGCCGTTGCGGTCGCACCCCGGCTTTCGACGGTTCGGGTGGCGGAGATCCTCGCCAACGCCCCCGCCGAAGCGACCCATACTGCGATTCGCGCGCTCCCCGAAGGCCAGATCGGAGAGATCCTCGCACGGATGCCTCCCGAGGTTGCCGCCGACATTCTCGATTCGTTCGAGATCGAGGAGGCGGGGGACCTCTTCCGACGGATCCGGCCGGACTATGCGGCGGACATCTATCATGTCTGGTCCGGTCGTGACGGAGCCCGGGGCGCAGAACTGCTGGAAGGGCTAAGAGCCGAACCAGTCCCTCGTTCGTCGTCTCGGGCGGTACCCTCCCGGGAGCGCAGGGTCTCTCATGGTCCTCCGGTATCTCGGCATTCACACCGATGCTACGGTCGGGGATGCGTTGACTGCGATCCGCTCGGCGCCGGACGAGGTCGAGCGGACTGCCTATGTCTACGTGCTCGACGATGAGGACCGGCCGGTCGGGGTGCTGTCGGTGAGGGATCTCCTCAGCGCACCGCGTGAAGAGCCCGTGCAGCGGATCACGGGTCCCGATGTGGTGGCCGTAGAGGCTGACGACGAGGCGGTGAAGGCAGCGCAGCTCCTGCGGAACCGTGGCCTCAAGCTGCTTCCCGTCGCCATACGGAGCATCGCCCTGGGTGAGGTCCGCATTCGGGACTTCTGGCAGGCGGTCCGGAAGGAGGTGGCCGTCGGACTCGTCAATGGCGCCTTCCTGGGGCTCCTCTTCGCGGGCGTCGCAACCCTTCTCGAAGGGAACCCCTGGCTCGGCCTCGTCGCAGGTGTCGCCCTCGGGATGAACGTTCTCGTCGCGGGTGTGGTGGGCGGAGGGCTCCCGTCCATCATCAAGCGGCTGGGCAAGGATCCGGCGATGATGACGGGGCCCTTTCTCACTACCGTGACGGACATCACCGGGGTTTCGATCTACCTCGGGCTCAGCACGGTTTTTCTCACGCAGATCATGGGCTGAGATCGGATGCTTCGGGCGCACGGGGCCCCTTTCCCAGCGGTGGTCGACGCGGAGGGCCGGCTCCGGTATAGTGACTCCTCCGCGGATGTTCTGGGGGGGATACTCGAAGGGGGAGCGATGATGGCCGAGACCGAGAACGTCGCGAGGCAGCGGGAATGGCCGGGCACGGTGGTGGTGGGGATCCTCCTGGCAGGCAGCGGGGTGCTCCACCTGCTCGTGGACGCGGCCCTTCCGGGGAGTCGCGCCGTAGGCGCGGGGTATCCACCCTATCTCCTCCTGGCCGCCGCGGTCGAAGGTGCGTGCGTGTTGGGTCTCTTCCTTCGGAAGCGTTGGTGCATCGTGGCCTACGGGAGCTTCTTCCCTTTTCATCAGCTCGCGGTGCTCACGGCGAGCACGTGGAACCCGCTTTCCCTCGGCATCCGCCTCGGAGCGCTCGTGGCGATGATCGGGTCCCGTCGGCACCTCGATTGAGGATTCGGTGGAGGTCTCCGCAGTGATGAGGGCTGCTCGGGCGCCGATCCTCGTATTCGGCCATCGCAATCCCGATGCGGACGCGATCTGCTCCGCGCTCGGGTATGCGGACTTCAAGCGTCGGGTCACCGGCGAGCGATACCAGGCCGCGCGCTGCGGAAACTCGAACGTCCGGATCGACGCCATCCTCCAGAGGTTTGGCGTCTCCCTGCCGCCCTTCATCGCCGACGTCACCCCCCGCCTCGGCGACCAGATGGCCCGCGAGCTCGTCACCGCCTCTCCGGAGACCACGTGCGCGGAGGCTCTGCGACTCATCGAGCACCACGACATTCAGGCGCTCCCCGTGGTCGTCGATGGAAACCGACTCCAGGGAGTGGTGACGATCTTTCATCTGGGTCAGTACTTCCTCCCTCCGGTCGGAGAGCCGCGCCAGATGAGGAGGGTTCGCACCTCGATGCGGGCGATCGTCAGCTCCCTCGGTGCCCGGGTCCTCCATCTCGTCGACGAGATGGAGGTGGAGGACCTCTACGTTCGTGTGGGTGCCATGGACATCCGGACCTTCGAAGGCTTCACGGAACGGGAGGAGATCAGCCCCGAGCGGAGCGTGATCGTCGTCGGAGACCGCCGCGACATTCAGGAGAGCTCGATACGGATGGGTGTGCGGCTCCTGGTGGTCACGGGAGGTCTTTCGGTCGCCCCGGACGTCGTGGAGGCCGCCCGAGAAGCAGGCGTCGGCCTGGTCGTCAGTCCATACGATTCCGCGACCACGGCTTGGACCGTTCGGTCAGCGACCACGATCGAAAGCCTGATGTCGCGGGATTTCGTCGAGTTCCGGCCGGAGGACAGAGTGAGGGAGGTCGTCCGCAGGACGGCGACGATGGGGCCGGCCGTCTTCATGGTCACCACCGACGAGGGCAGGCTCGCGGGGGTCTTCACACGTCGGGACATCCTCCGGCCGAGCGAGACCCGGATCATCCTCGTGGACCACAACGAGTTGACGCAGGCAGTGCCCGGAGCGGGGGAGGTCGATATCGTCGAGGTGGTGGACCACCATCGCCTGGGTGATCTGCGGACCCGCAATCCGATCCTCTTCCTGAATCGCCCCGTGGGCTCCACCAGCACGATCGTGGCCGACCTCTACCGTCAGGAGTCGCTCGAACCCCCGCGGGAGATCGCCGGTGTGCTCCTGGGCGGGCTCGTGGCCGACACCTTGAACCTGAGGAGCCCGACGACCACACCGGTGGATCGTGAGGTGGTGACCTGGCTCGAAGGAAGGGCTGGGATCACGGGAAGCGAGCTTGCGGAGATCGTCTTCTCCTCCGGTTCCGTCATCCTTCAGAATATCCCGGGCGAGGTCGTGCGGCAGGACCGGAAGGTGTACGAAGAAAGCGGGTGGCGGTTCTCCATCTCCCAGGTGGAGGAGGTCGGGTTCGAGGACTTCTGGAGTCGCAAGCTCGGGCTGGTCGCTGCGCTCGAGGAGGTGCGGGACGGGGAGTCACTCGATTTTGCCGTGCTGCTCGTCACCGACGTGAAGAGTCAGGACTCGCTTCTCGTGTATCGAGGGCGACCGGATCTGCTCGAGCGGATCACCTACCCGGTCATCGAGGACGGTGAGGTATTCGAGTTGGAAGGAGTAGTCAGCCGGAAAAAACAGTTACTTCCCTTCCTCGCGGGAGTGATCTCCGGCGAGCACGCCCGCCAGGATGGGGGCGGGGCCTGACTCCCCCGCCCGGCTCTACCGACCGGCCCCCGTCATCTGCCGAACCTCCTCCAACCCCTCCGGATACCACTCCGGCCGCTCATCCCTGTTGGCGATCTCTACCACGGTATGCGCGATGAGTCGCGCGATCCGCGCGGCTTTGTCGGGATCGACGAAGTCCGGTGTGTCACAAGGCTGGTGGTAGCATTCGTGGAGCCCGGTGAAGAAAAACAGGGAGGGAATCTCTTTCCGCATGAAGTTGTACTGGTCCGAGCGGTAGAATAGCCGCTGCTCCGGCCACAGGTCGGGAGAAGCCACCAGTCCCAGCTCGGGCAGCCCTGAATTCACCTCCTCGACGAGCTCTCCGAGAGTCGAGTACTCCTTCCCGATGATCACCACCGTGTCGGCATGGGTGTCACTTCCCACCATGTCCGCATTGATGTTCGCCACCACGTTCTCGATCGGAATCGTCGGATTGTCCACGAACCATTCGGAACCGAGGAGGCCCTTCTCCTCCGCGCTCACGTGCGCGAAAACGACGGTACGCCTCGGTGCCTCCGGAAGCGAGCGGAGCGCTCGGGCGACCTCGAGCAGGGCAGTCGTTCCGGATGCGTTGTCGTCCGCCCCGTTGTAGATGGAGTCTCCCTCCATCGGCTGACCCACGCCCACATGGTCGAAGTGCGCGCTCAGGACGATGTACTCGTCCCGGAGCTCGGGGTCGCTCCCCGGAATCTTGGCGATCACGTTCGGTGGATAGGCCGTCTGGACCGTGTTGAGCGGAAGCTCCGCGTCGAGGGTCAGCTCCGCGACCGCGGATTGGAACGGAGCGCCTTCCGGATGCCGCGCAAGAAAGTCCTCCAACGTCCCGGCCGAGTTGGCGAGCGCCCGCTCCGCCGCATCTCGCGTCAGAAAGATCTGTGGGAAAGGCGGGTCGTCACCGAGCATCCATCTCGGCTGAGCGAGCGCTTCGGCCGCCTGTGCCACGCCCTGCTCGGGGAATGCGCCGTCCAGAACGTGCACCGCCGCCTTTACTCCCGCTTGCTCGGCAAGGCCTGCCTGCTGGTCCGCGCGGACCATGAGCTCCTGACCCCACGGCCCCTGGAGGGGGAAGACGGCCGCCGCCGAACCGTTCAAGTTCGGTGTCTCATCGGTCGGGTACTCTCCCGCCAGCAGTGCGACGGACCCGCGGATCGGTTCGGCTGAGCCTCCCGAGAGAAAGAAGTCCTCCCCGAGCCGAAGTCTCTCTTCACCCAGCGTCACCTCCACGTCGCCCGCACCCACGCCCTGGAGCTGAAAAGGGAACCGCTGATAGAACGTGTCATCCTCTCCGGCAGGCTCGAGCCCCATCCTTCGGTGCTCGCTCACCAGGTAGGCCGCCGCGGCCTCCAGGCCGGCGCTGGGTGTGTCCCTCCCCCTCAGGGCGTCGGAGGCGAGGAAATAGATGTGGTTGAAGACGTCTTCCGGCGTGATGATTGCCGAGAAGTCGTCCTCGCTTCGCTCCTGGAGTGCAGCGTCCTGCGCGGGAGATGCGGGGCTCTGGGCGACCACCGGGACGCTCCACGACAGGCTCACCGCGAGGAGGATCCCCGCAGACACACACGATTTCAAGGTCATTTCCGTCTTCCTCCCGTTCAGGCTCTGCCGCCCCGCGGTGGGCCGACACGACGATCGCTGGCGCTGGGGCCGGGCCAGTCGAGTTCTGGCCGCAGAGCTCTCGCGCCCCGGTGATCCGGAAATGCTACACCGGTTCCTACGAAGGGATTCCCCGCAGGCCACTTGCGGGAAGGACCCCGGGTTCATCGATTCGAAGATGCGACGATTCTTTCCTCTTCTGCTCGTTCTCATCTCGGCTGCGGTCGTCTTCGTGCTCGTGCGGGGTCCGGCCGGGAGTGGGCTGCCGGCATTGGGGGACGACCTCCCGATGCCGCCCGAAACCTTTCACCCCACACCATCCGGAGTCGAGACTTCCGTCGTGGCGGAAGGGCTCGAGATCGTCTGGGGAATGGAGTTTGCACCGGACGGCCGTCTCTTTCTCACGGAGCGACCGGGGAGAGTCCGCGTGGTCCGTGCGGGAGGAGGCCTCGATCCCACGCCGTGGGCCGAGCTCGAAGTCCATGACGAAGGGGAAGGGGGGCTGATGGGTATCGCCCTCCATCCCGGGTTTCCGGAGGAGCCCTGGGTGTATGTCATGTACACCGCGGTCCACGATGAACGGCGGGTGAATCGGATCGCCCGGATTCGGGACGTCGACGGAAGAGGCGAGGAGGAGGAGGTCCTGATCGACGACCTTCCTGCCGGGACGAACCACAATGGAGGCCGCATCCGATTCGGTCCGGACGGCTACCTGTATGTCGCGCTGGGCGAGCTGTGGGAGCGTGACCGGGCCCAGGACCTCACGGATCCGGCGGGGAGCATCCTCCGGCTCGACGCCGAGGGGGAGGTGCCGGTGGACAACCCCTGGGAGGGGAGCCCGATCTGGGCTTACGGACTCAGGAACGTCCAGGGACTCGCATTCCACCCGGAAACGGACGCCCTTTTCGCTGCAGACCACGGCCCATCGGGCGAGTGGCGGGTTCCCCTCATCCGCCACCGCGACGAGATCAACATCATCGAGCGGGGCGGGAACTATGGTTGGCCGCTCGCGGTGGGTGCGCCCGGCGTGGACGGCCTCGAGGACCCGATCCTTCTCTTCACCCCGGCCGCCCCACCCGGCGACCTCCTCTTCTATCCGGCTGAAGCAGCCGAGCGCAATGGGGAGCCGGATGCCTCAGGGGCCGCGCCCGAATGGCGGGGCGACCTCTTCTTCAGCACGCTTCGTTCCGAAGCCCTGTTTCGGATCCGCTTCGAAGACCGGGGGGCGCCTCATGTGCCCACGTCGATCCAGCGCTGGTTCGCCGATGAGGACGGCAATTCCCGACATGGACGCCTCCGGGCGCTCGCCATTGGCCCCGACGGCGCACTCTATGTCGGTACGAGCAACCGGGATGGCCGGGGGAGCGTGAGGGAAGGCGATGACCGGATCCTCCGGCTGCTGCCTCGATGAGGCTCGGTGAGGGGGTGGATGCGGAAGTTGTTGTTCGGACAAGTTTTGCGTCCGAGCGAGGAGGGCCTTAGACTACAGGACTGACTGTGACCGGACCCTCGAAGCATCAGGAGGGCCAGGCGGTCGATCTCATCAGTCCGCCGGTCGCGTCTCTCCGCAATCCATCTGCAGTGAAACGGGGTTCATTTACCTTGAAGACAATCGTGAAACAAAAAGAAAAGAGCCAGGACTTCGGAAGCGATCCGACAGGAGTCCGGAACACCGATCATTACCAGCGTGAGTACATCGAACGATTCGTCGAGAAGTGGGACGAGCTCATCGACTGGGAGGGGCGTGCGGAAGCGGAGGGCGATTTCTTCATCCGGGAGTTGAAGAAGCGAGGTGCGCGTCGCATCCTGGACGTGGCGACCGGAACCGGCTTCCATTCGGTTCGACTCATCGACGCGGGGTTCGATGTCGTGAGCGTGGACGGCAGCCCGAACATGCTCGCGCGAGCCTTCACGAACGCCCGGGAGCGGGGAATCATCCTCCGCACGGTGCAAGCCGACTGGCGCTGGCTCAACCGGGACCTCCACCACTCCTTCGACGCGATCATCTGTCTCGGGAACTCCTTCACCCACCTCCACACCGAGCACGACCGCCGGAAGGCCCTGGCCGAGTTCTACGCGCTGCTGAAGCATGACGGAATCCTGATCCTGGATCAGCGCAACTACGACTCGATGCTCGACCACGGCTACTCGTCGAAGCATGAGTTCTATTATTGCGGCAGGGACGTGAAGGTCGCTCCCGACCATCTCGACCCGGGACTCGCGCGTTTCCGCTACGAGTTCGCGGACGAAGAGGTCTACTACCTGAACATGTTTCCGCTCCGGAGGAACTATGTGCGGAAGCTGATGCGGGATGTCGGTTTCCAACAGATCTTCACCTACGGGGACTTCAAGGAGACCTATGATCAGGACGAGCCGGACTTCTTCATCCATGTGGCCGAGAAGAAGTACACCGATCCCGAGAAGCTGAATCCGGTGGAGCTCGGTCCGGAGTCGTCCGAGGTCGTGAACGTGAGCCGGGAGTACTACAACAGCACGCCAGCCGACCGGTTCTATGCGACGATCTGGGGAGGAGAGGACATCCATGTCGGCCTCTACGAGGGAGAGAACGATACCGTTCACGACGCGAGTCGGAGGACGGTGGAGAAGATGGTCTCCCTGCTGCCCGAGCTGACGCCGGAGACCGAGGTCGTGGATCTCGGAGCCGGGTACGGGGGCGCGGCCCGGCACCTCGCCGACCGGTTCGGGTGCCGAGTGACCTGCCTGAACCTGAGTGAGGTCCAGAACCGCCGGAACCGTGAGCTCACTCGCGAGCAGCGGCTCCACGATCGGGTGGAGGTCGTCGATGGCAACTTCGAGGACGTGCCGTTCCCCGATGCCCGCTTCGATCTGGTCTGGTCCCAGGACTCCTTCCTGCACAGCGGCAATCGCGCGGGCGCGATCGAGGAGGCAGCCCGCATCCTGAAGCCGGGAGGCAAGCTGATCTTCACGGATCCGATGCAGGCGGAGGACGCGGACCCGGAAGCGCTCGAACCGGTGCTCGAGCGGATCCATCTGGATTCGCTCGGAAGCATTCCGTTCTACCGCGAAACGGCGGCGCGCTTCGGGCTCCGTGAGGTTCAGGTCGTGGAATTGACGGAGCAGCTCGTCTCCCACTACTCGCGCGTGCTCGCCGAAATCGAGCGGAGGAGCGAGGAGATGGAGGAGCTCTGCGGTGAGGACTACATTTCCAGGATGAAGACCGGACTTCGACACTGGATCGAGAACGGCCAGAAGGGCAACTTGCGTTGGGGTATCCTGGTCTTCGAAAAGCCGTGACCCCCAGCCGGTCGGGGTGGAAGAACGCCCTGGAGCTGAATGCCTGGGTGTTCTTCCCCTCGGTCGGGGTGATCCTGATCTTTCTCTTCTTCGGGGTCTTCTTCCCGACGAGAACTGGACAGGCGTTCGATGAGCTCCAGAGCTTCATCGTCACCACCTTCGGGTGGTTCTACATTGGATCCGTAGCGGTCTTCCTCTTCTTCGTCATCTTTCTCTTCTTCAGCCGCTACGGGTCCATCCGCCTCGGGCCGGACGGGTCGAGGCCGACGTATTCGTACGCCTCCTGGTTCGCGATGCTGTTCAGCGCGGGGATGGGGATCGGGCTCGTCTTCTTCGGCGTCGCGGAGCCGATGATGCACTTCGAGTCGCCGCCCACGGGAGAGGGCGGGACCCCGGCGGCAGCGGGGAACGCGATGCGGTACGCGTTCTTCCACTGGGGAGTCCACGCTTGGGCGATCTACATCGTGGTGGGTCTGTCCCTGGCGTTCTTTGCCTTCCGCCAGGGGCTGCCCCTCGCGATCCGTTCCGCCTTCCATCCCCTGATCGGCGACCGAATCCACGGTCCGATCGGACATACCGTCGACATTCTCGCGGTCGTGGGAACACTTTTCGGCGTCGCCACCTCCCTCGGACTCGGGGTGATGCAGGTGAACGCAGGCCTGAACCACCTCGTCGGCATCGAGATCGGGACCGGCGTCCAGGTGGCCCTCATCGCGGCGATCACGCTCGTGGCGACGGTGTCGGTGGTGATCGGACTCGACAAGGGAATCCGGAGGCTGTCGAACCTGAACATGGTGATGGCGATCACGCTCCTGCTCGCCGTCTTCCTGATGGGCCCGACGGTCCTACTTCTGGACGCCTGGATGGCGAACACGGGAGCGTATCTCCGGTCGATCGCGGAAATGACCTTCTGGATCGATGTGTGGGGGGATGGAGGCTGGCAGGGCGACTGGACCCTCTTCTACTGGGGGTGGTGGATCGCCTGGTCGCCCTTTGTCGGTCTCTTCATTGCCCGTATCTCCCGCGGGCGCACCGTGCGCGAGTTCATCGGGGGAACGCTTCTGGTACCGATGGCATTCACGGCCTTCTGGCTCACGGTCTTCGGGAACACCGCCCTCGACCGCGAGTTGACCGACGTGGGCGGGGTAGCCGGAGCATCCACGGAGACGATGCTCTTCGTTCTCCTCCAGGGGCTGCCCTTCTCGGCCATCACCTCCACGTTGGCCGTGCTGGTGATCGTCGGGTTCTTCGTCACCTCCTCCGATTCGGGCTCGTTCGTGATCGACATGATCTCGTCGGGGGGGAACCCCGACCCGCCTCGGGTGCAGCGGGTCTTCTGGGCGCTGATGGAAGGAGCCGTCGCCGCGGTACTGCTGCTTGCAGGTGGGCTCGCCGCGCTGCAGACCGCAGCGATCACGACGGGGCTGCCCTTTGCGGTGGTGTTGCTCCTGATGTGCTGGAGTCTGCTGGTCGCTCTCCGGCGCGAGCGAAAGCGTACAGCCAAGGCCGATGCCCTACCGGTCCGCAAGGAGCCGGAGAGAATGGCGGAGCCGGCCATCTGAGACAGGGGCCGGCTCCGCTGCGTCTGGAGCCGGCCCCTGTCGTCCCGGGTCACGTGCTGGAACCGGCCTGACTCACCCCATGTGGGGGTACCGCCAGTCGAGCGCCGGCTCGTGGGTCTCCTTGATGGCGCGCGGGCTGATCCACCGAACGAGGTTCATGAACGAGCCGGCCTTGTCGTTCGTGCCCGAGCCGCGTGCTCCCCCGAACGGTTGCTGGCCTACGATCGCTCCCGTCGGTTTGTCGTTCACATAGAAGTTTCCAGCCGCATACCGGAGCCTTCGGTCCGCCTCCCGGACGGCACGACGATCGCGGGAGAACACGGCGCCGGTCAGGCCGTAGGGGCTCGTCGAATCCACGAGCTCCAGCGTCTCCGACCACTTCGCATCGTCATAGACGAAGACCGTGAGGATGGGTCCGAAGAGCTCGCGCTCCATCAGGTCGTGTCGTGGGTCGTCCGTTCGCAGGACCGTGGGCTCGACGAACCAACCCTCGGAATCGTCCGTCCCTCCGCCCGCGATCAGTTCGAGTCCGTCCGCGCGGGCCTGCTCGATCGCGTCCCGGTGCCGGCCGAACGCGCCCCCGTCGATCACCGCTCCCATGAACGAGGAGAGGTCCTCCACGTCCCCCATGGTGATCTCGGAGGCGAGGTCCCGGATCCCCTCCTCGACCCGGGGCCAGAAAGACCGTGGAATGTATGCCCGGGAGGCGGCCGAACACTTCTGTCCCTGGTACTCGAAGGCACCACGTCCCAGCGCCACGATGAGCGACTCCACCTCCGCGGAGGGGTGGGCGACGATGAAGTCCTTGCCACCACTCTCCGCGACGATCCGTGGGTAGTTCCGATACGTTCCGATGTTGGATCCCACCTTCTTCCACAGATCCTGGAGCACGGACGCCGAGCCGGTGAAGTGGAGGCCGGCGAACTCGGGATGAGTCGTCGCCACGCCCGCGGCGATCGCTCCATCTCCATGGACGAGGTTGATCACCCCGTCGGGGAGCCCACAGGCGCGGAGGACCTCCATGAAGTAATGAGCCGACAGCGCCTGCTTTTCGGACGGCTTCCAGACCACGACGTTTCCGAGCATTGCCGGGGCGGTCGGAAGATTCGCCGCGATCGCGGTGAAGTTGAAGGGCGTGACCGCGAGGACGAAGCCCTCGAGGGGGCGGTAGTCGAGCCGGTTCCAGATCCCGTCCGACGAGATGGGCTGATCCCTGTAGATCTGCTCTGCGAAGTGCGCGTTGAAACGAAGAAAATCACACAGTTCGCATGCGGCTTCGATCTCCGCCTGGTGGACCGACTTGGACTGACCGGCGATGGTGGCCGCGTTCATCGTGTCCCGCCAACGTCCGGCGACCATGTCCGCCGCGCGCAGGAAGATCGCGATTCGGTCCTCCCACGGGAACGAGGCCCATTCCTCCCGGACCGCGAGCGCCGCTTCGATCGCCTGGGAGACGTGCTCGGCTTCCGCTCCGTGGACGATCGCGGCCGCCTCGCGATGCCGGTGAGGGCGCGGTTGTTCGAACGTCTTCCCGCTTCGAACCTCGCGACCCCCGATGAACATGGGAGCTTCGGTGGGTTCACGCGCGAGCTCCTGGATTCGGCGCTCGAGGCTCTCGCGCTCCGGGCTTCCCGGCGCGTACCCGCGGACCGGCTCGTTGATGGGAGGAGGGACTTCGAAAAGGCCTGTGCTCATAGGCGATTCGCCTCTCGTGTCATGGCTCATGGATGTCCGGAGATGCCGGGACATCCTGGACTGGCCGGTACCCGGCCGTAGAAAGGCAGGTTCCGGGGTCCGGACGGCATCCAACCCCGGACATCGAACTGTGCCGAGACCCTTTTCCGGGAGCGTCTCGACTTGTGGACGATCGTCGTCCGCCCTACGCTGAGGTTTCCATTTTTCGAGCGTCCTCCTTCCGGAGACCGTCGTCCTGCCTTCCGTGCGCGAAGAGCGTTCGTCGCTCTGCCAGCTCCACTTCCTCGACTGGGAGGATGCGATCCTGCCGGCGGCCGCTCGTCTGCTGGCGGACCTCCACCTCGCGGACCGCCGGATCGAGTTGGGAGCTTGGGTTCTGGCCGTTCCGGGGGAGCGAGCGGGTCGCCGGCTGATGGAGCTTCTCCTGGAGGAGGCGGAGATGCGCGGACGGGGGTTGGATCCCCCTCGCGTCACCACGGCAGGGAGCCTCTCACGGATCCTTCACGATCCCTCTCTCCCTCTGGCCGACCGGATCCTGGAGCAGTGGAGCTGGGCCGATGTCCTTCGTTCCGCCCCACGGGAGGTCCTGGATGCCGTGCTTCCCGGCGAGCGGCCCAGCGATGTGCCGGGATGGTTCGATCTGGCGGGCGTATTCGCGGAGTTGCATCGAGAGGTGGGTGGGGAGGGCATCGCCTTCGGCGAGGTCGCCGAAAGGGTCCGGGCCGATTTCCCCGATGCCGACGAAGGAAGATGGCGGGCGCTCGCCGACTTGCAGCGAACGTTCCTTGCTCGCCTCCGCGAGATGGGCTTTGCCGACCCGCAGGAAAGCCGACGCAGCGCGCTCATGGCGGGTGATGTCCATCTGAGCTCCCCTCTCTGGCTCATCGGTATCGTCGAGCTGCCATCGCTCATCCGGAGGGCACTGGTCCAGGCCGCGGAGAACGGAACGGAGCTGCGGGCGATCGTGCACGCTCCCGAATGCCGCCGGGAGGACTTCGACGGCTTCGGCTGCGTGAGAACGGAGGCATGGGCGGAAGCAACGGTACCGATCTCGGACGCGTCCATTCGCATCACCGGCGGACCGGCGGCTCAGGCGGACGAAGTCCTTCGGTTCCTGGGCGGCCTCGACGAGGTGGTTCGGGCGGACGACCTGGTGTTGGGCGTGCCGGACCCGGAAGTGGTGCCGCTGGTGGAGGAGAGGCTGGCGGGATTCGGGGTCCCGTCCCGGCATGCGGCGGGGCACCCGCTCGACCGGAGCGGTCCTTTCCGGCTTCTGTCCGCGGTCGCCGATCATATTGATGCGGGTGACTTCTCGAGCTTCGCCGCGCTTGTCCGACATCCCGAGATGGAGGAGCCGATCGGTCGAGATGCCCGGGACCTGCTCCGTGCGGCAGATCGGTATGCGTCGCAGCATCTGCCCGGGGATCTGGCGGCGGGGCTCGCCGGGGACGACCCTCTCCGCAAGAAGGTGGACGCGGCTCGGGGGCGCCTCGACGCCCCCGAGCTGCTGGGGCGGTTCAGGGGAGTTCGGTCGATCGGGGAGTGGATCCCGGAGATCCTCGGCTTCCTCACCCGGGTGTATGGAAAAACCCCCCTGGACCGGAATCATCCCCGGGAGCGGATGCTTCTCGACGTCTTCGAGAAGCTCGCGGAGATCGGATCCAGCTTGCATGACCTCCCGGTCGACGATGGCTCCAGGATTCCCGCGGCCGGAGCGATCCGGATCCTCCTCTCCATGGCGCACGAAAGCTCCAGCCCGTACCCTGCGGAGCAGGAGGCGGTGGAGCTCCTGGGGTGGCTCGAACTCCACCTCGATGACGCTCCTTGTCTGGCAGTCACCGGGATGAACGAGGGGTTCGTACCCGAAACGCGGAGTGGGGACCCGTTCCTCCCGGACGCTCTCCGGAGCAAGCTCGGGCTTCCAAACGCCGCCCGCCGCGGAGCCCGCGATCGTTACCTTCTCCACGCGATCCTTTCCTCCAGGGATCAGGTGAGGCTCATTGCCGGCCGTAGGGATGGGGAGGGAAACCCGCTCCGGCCGAGTCGCCTTCTCCTCATGGCGGAAGGGGTCGATCTTGCCCGCCGTGTGCGTGTTGCGTTCGGAGAGGGAGAATCCGAGGGCGCCGCTGCGGCGATCCCGTCCCGTCTGGAGCCCGGCGTCCGGTCGGGCTTCGTGCTTCCTCCGGAGCCCGAGATCGAGCTCTCCTCCGAGCTGCATCGCCGCCCGATTCCCGTCACCGCCTTCCGGACGCTTCTCGCTGATCCCTACCGTTTTGCGCTGAGCCGTGTGAGAAGGCTGGTGGCGGTGGACGACGAGGGGCGCGAGATGGACGCGGCACTCTTCGGCCATGTGGCTCACCGGGTCCTCGAACGGTTCGGCCGGGAGGTCGAGGCACCCGAGGATCCGGAAGCGGCCGGCCGGACGATCGAGGACCTCCTGTGGACGGAGGCGAAGCACAGGTTCGGTGCCCGGCCCCTCCCCGCCGTGCGCCTGCAGCTCGAACATCTCCGAGTTCGGCTCGATGCGTTCGCGAAACGAAACGCGGAGTGGGTCCAGGACGGATGGAGGATGGGCCCGGTGGAGCAGCAGCCCGATGAGCCAGGTGTGCCCTTCGACGTGGACGGCGTCACGGTTCGCCTCACGGGGCGGATCGACCGGATCGATCATCACCCCCGGGACGGTCTCTGGGCCGTCCTCGACTACAAGACGGGGGAGACTGGCGCCCACCCGGAGAAGACCCACCGCCGCCGGAGAGCGGGGGATCTCGAATGGCTGGATCTTCAGCTCCCTCTGTACCTCGAGCTCCTGAAGGGAATGAAGGCTGCCGACGGGACCCCCCTCGTGCCGACCTCCGACCCGGACCGGGTGAAGTTGGGGTATGTGAACCTCCCGCGCCGGATCGAGGATACCGGCTTCCTCTTCGCGGACTGGGGACGGGTCGACCTCGCCTCCGCAGAGGAAGCGGCACGGCAGGCGGTCCGCGCTCTCCTCTCGGAGCCCGCTCGCTTCGATGCGGAGAGATGGAGGTCCTGGTGGGACGATCCGCTGGACCCCGTGGTCGGGCTCGGCCGGATGGCCGGTGCCACGCCCGGGAGTCCAGACGAGGAGGCTTCGGGTGCGGCCTGAGACGGAGCCGCTCCCCAGGGAGCTCGTCCTCGCCTCGGCAGGATCCGGAAAGACGTTCCGCATCTCGTCGCGGTTCATCGGGCTCCTGGCCCGCGAGATCCCGCCGGAGGAGATCCTCGCCGCCACCTTCACCCGGAAGGCCGCGGGTGAGATTCTGGACCGTGTGCTCTTGCGCCTCGCCGACGCGGCGCTCGATCCCTCTCAGGCGACCGCGCTCGCAGAGGACGCCCTTCCCGGATCGGACCCGGCACTTCTCGGGAGCAGTCAATGCCTCCAGCTCCTCCGCTCTCTCGTCCGGCGCCTCGATCGTGTGAACGTCGACACGCTGGACGCCTTTTTCATCCGCACCGCGAGAACCTTTTTCCTGGAGCTGGAGCTTCCTCCGGACTGGCGGATCGCGGATGTAGAGGACTCGGAGGCGCTCGAGGAGGAGGCGGTCCATCAGCTCATGGCCGACGCCGAGCGTGGAACGCTCGTCGAGCTGCTCCGGATGATGAACCGCGGGGAGGTGATTCGGTCCGTGCGGGGATCCCTCCTCCGGAGCGTCTCCGATCTTCACCGCACGATCCAGGAGGTCGCGCCCACCGCTCGGGGTGCATGGCGCCTCGGGCCCGGGAATGACCGCGAGGAGCCGAACTCCCCCCGAAGACCTGGTCGCGGTCCCTCGCTCTCGGAGCGCATGCGTTCGGTGGAGCTGCCGACGACTGCGAGCGGGGCGCCGCACAAACTCTTCGGAAAGGCGGTGGAGTCTGCGATCGCCGCCGTGGAGGAGGGCCAGTGGTTGGATGCGCTCCAGAAGGGAGCCGGAAGGGCCGTTCTCGAGGGAAGCACGAGTTACTGCAGGCGGGAGATCCCGTCGGAGCTCGTGGAGATCTTCGGGGAGGTGATCGCGGAGGCGCGAAAGACGGAGGGCTTCCGCCTGGATCTTCAGCTGCAGGCGCTCGAGCGGATCGCAGCCCTCTACGACGCGAAGTTCCGTGCGGTGCAGCGACGGGCCGGCGTGTACCGCTTCGAGGACGTGACCCGGCTTCTCGGCGGGGAAGCACCCATGCTTTCCCGGATGGATCTCTTCTACCGCCTCGACGCTCGGATCCAACACCTCCTCCTCGATGAGTTCCAGGACACCTCCCTTGCGCAGTGGCGGGCTCTCGAGCCACTCGCTGACGAGCTCCTGTCCGGGGGAGAGGGCGAGCGTGCCGCCGTCGTGGTCGCCGATCCCAAACAGTCGATCTACGGGTGGAGGGGCGCGGTCCCGGATCTCGTCCGGCACGTCGGGTCGCGTTACGCTCTCGACGAGGTGGGACTCACCCGAAGTTACCGGTCGGGTTCCGTCGTTCTGAACGCGGTGAACCAGGTGTTTTCCGCGCTCGACGAGAATTCCGTCCTGGAGGATGAAGACCCGGCCGTGATCCGGGAGTGGATGTCTTCCTTCGAGGAACATCGCCCTGCGCCTCCGCTCGAGGAGGAGCCAGGGTTCGTACGACTCGCGGTGGGTCCCCACGACGAGGGCAGAGGCTCGCTGCGCCCCTGCCTTCTCGCACGAGCCGCGGAAATGGCGGCCGAAATCGCGCAAGCGTCCCCGAACAGGACTCTGGGCATTCTGACTCGGACGAATGATGCGGTCGCATTTCTCATCCACGAGCTCGCGATTCGCGGGCTGGCGGCGAGCGAAGAGGGCGGAAGGCCCCTCGACGACGCCGCGCCCGTTGCCGCGCTCCTCGCGCTCCTTCGCATCGCCGACCACCCCGCGGATCGGGTCGCGCGGTATCACGTCGCGCGCACCCCGGTGGGGCCGGTCGTGGGCTACCTGGACGAGGAGGACGATGGAGCGACGGACCGGCTTTCGGGCGAGATCAGGATGGAGCTCCTTCGCCGCGGCTACGGCCCGACCATCGGAAAGTGGGTGGAGGCGTTGGCTCCGGACGTCGATGCGCGGGAGCTTCGCCGGCTCGAGCAGCTCATGGAAATGGCCCATCGCTACGACCGGGCGGCGGGCTTGCGGCCGGGGGCCTTCGTCGAAAGGGTGCGGCGAACCCGGGTCGAGGACCCCTCGTCTTCGTCGGTTCGGGTGATGACGATCCATCAGGCGAAGGGTCTCCAGTTCGATATCGTGCTCCTGCCTCAGCTCGATGCGTCACTGCTGCCGCGGGGAGGAGGCCCCCCCGTGCTTCCCGCGCGAGCGGACCGCGCCGGCCCGGTCACTCGGGTGTTCCCGCAGATGGACGCGACCCTGAGGCGGCTCTTCCCCGAGGCCGAGGCGGCGTGGAACCAGTACCGGGCGCAATGCCTCCGCGACGGCCTGAGCACGCTGTACGTTGCATTGACCCGGGCCCGCCACGCGCTCCACATGCTCGTGCCTCCGGATGGGCCGAACGGAGAAGGTTCAGCGCTCTCCTCCGCTCGGCTCATCCGCCGCGCGCTCGCACCGGACGTTGCGGCAGCGGAGAACGATGACCGGCTCTTCGAGTGCGGTGACCCCGAGTGGCACCTTCGCTGTCCGCACCGGAGTGGCGGGCAGGGTGTCGAGCCCGGGTCCGCACCGGTCGCCGAGCCCTTGCTCCCCAGGGTCGAGCTCCGGGGGGCGCGCATGCGGAACCTCGCTCGAGCACGGTCATCGGATCTCGAGGGGGGAGGCCGGGTCGAGCTGGCGCGGGTGCTGGACCTTTCCCGACGGGAGCGACGGTTGGACGGCACCGTGGTCCACGCCTGGTGCGAGATGATCGAATGGATCGAGGAGGAAAAGCTGGCGGACGACGAGCTTCTGCAGGCAGGGCGGAAGGTTGCGCCTGCACTGTCCGAAGCTCGCCTGTCCGACTTGCTTCTGCGATTCCGCGAATGGATCGAGGACCCTCGACTTCGGCGCTGCTTCAGCCGTGGAGCCTATCCTGAAGGTGCCCGGGTCCAGCGGGAAGTCCCCGTGCTCTATCGGGACCAGTCGATGGTTGTCGAAGGCATTGTCGACCGCGTGGTGTGGCTTCCGGAGGCCGATGGCAGAAGCGAACGGGCGCATGTCCTCGATTTCAAGGTCGAGGCTCCAGAAGGGTCTGCCGCTCATGACGAGCGGGCGATCCACTATCGCCCGCAGCTCGATGCGTACCGGAAGGGGGTCGCGGTCCTCCACTCCATCCCCGTCGAGCGGGTGACTGCAAGCCTCGTCTTCTTCGGTTCGAGAAGAGTGGTCGATCTCCGGTACCCGGAGCCCTCCGGGGGTTGAACCGTTCCGAGCGGCGGCAAAGGCCGGCCTTGTCGAAATCGCTCCGTGGTCGAAACTTTCCTGCGACCCGTACTTCGGACGGGGTGTGACGGTGCACGGTTTTCCCCTCGAGGAAGGATCATCGATGAACAGGAGGTCGGCAGTGTTACGGACACGCGCGCGGTCGAATACGGTGCAGTGTTTCCTGGTGGGGCTGATGGCTGCTGTCCCGCTCCTCGCACCTGGAGGAGCGGCCGGGCAGGCGATCGACACGGCGGGGCCGGTCGATGGGAGCGGGGAGGGCTTTCCGGCGGTGAGCGCGACGCGGGTCGCGTCTCCTCCCTTGATCGACGGCGTCCTGGATGATCCGGCGTGGGCCGAGGCCCCGGTGCTCGCCGACTTCATCCAGAGGGTGCCGCGGGACGGGATGCCCCCGACCGAGCCGACCGAGGTACGGGTTCTCTACGACGACGATGCGATCTACGTCGGGGTCTGGCTCTGGGACTCCGATCCGGACCAGATCGTCGAGGGAGAATCGATCCGGAACGCACCTCTCGACGACTCCGATGCGGTTCTCCTCATCTTCGACACGTATGGAGACCGTCAAAACGGTTTCGTATTCGGGACGAACCCGTCGGGGATCGAATACGATGGGCAGGTCTCGGACGAAGGGCGTGGGGGTGGGGGAATGGGCGGCATGGGGGGCCGCCAGCAGGCCGGAGCCGGGGGCGGCTTCAACCTGAACTGGGACGGCAGCTGGGACGTCGCCACGTCTCGCGACGGGGAGGGCTGGTACGCCGAGTTTCGAATCCCCTTCTCCACGCTCCGCTACGGTGCCGAGGAGGTGCAGACGTGGGGGTTCAACGTGATGCGTCGCCTGCGCCGAGCCAACGAGGAGAGCTACTGGTCGCAGATCCCCCGCCAGTACTCCCTCTTCCGCCTGAGTCGAGCGGGCTTCCTCGAAGGGGTCGAGCCCCCCACGGTTCGCACGACCACGATCACTCCGTACGTGCTGGGCTCGGCGGAGAGGAACTACCAGGCGGGGGACGAGTCGTTCCGGTACCCCGGGGACGTTGGAGCCGACGCCAAGGTCCAGGTCACGCGCGGACTCACGCTCGACCTCACCTACAACACGGACTTCGCCCAGGTGGAGGCGGACGAAGTGCAGATGGACCTCACTCGCTTTCGCCTCTTCTTTCCCGAGTTGAGGCCGTTCTTCCTCGAGAATGCCGGCTTCTTCAACGTCGGCACGGGGGGGACGGAGCTCTTCTTCTCCCGGAGGATCGGGATGGAGGAGGGTGCGGTCGTGCCGATCCGCGGCGGTGGCCGACTGTCCGGTCGCGCCGCAGGCTTGAACGTCGGACTCCTCCATATCCGGACCGGGAGGGAGGGTGAGCTTCTGCCGGGCGCTCCTTCCGGTGAGGCGTTTTCGGTGGCGCGGGTCGCCCGGGAGTTCTCGAACCGGACCCGTGTGGGGAGCTTTTTCGGTGAACGGAAGGGGCTCGGAATCGACGGACAGCCGAACCGGACGTATGCGGTGGATGGTCAGGTCGGGTTCGGAGACGGGCTCACCGTCAACTCCTTTCTCGCCCGCACGGACACCCCTGGATTGGAGGGTCGTGACCATGCGGCCCATCTCTCGGGTACCTACCTGACGCGTGAGCTCCGTGCCTCCCTCACCTACCGGGAGGTCGGAGAGGATTTCAACCCGGAGGTGGGATTCGTCAACCGGAGAAACTACCGCACGTACAATACCTTCGTGATGACGTACCTCCGCCCGGAGCGGTTCCCCGTACTCCGGGAACTCCGGCCTCACGTGTCGTACAACACGTTCAGGAATCTGGAGACGGGCTTCGAGCAGTCCGCCAGGGTGCATGTGGACTCGCATGTCGAGTTCGAGAACGGGGCGTTTTTCAGCCCCGCCTTCAACTGGGTACGGGAAGGGCTCGAAGTGCCGTTCCAGATCCACCCGGAAGTGGCCGTAGCGCCGGGTACGTACGATGGGTGGGAGGCAGCGTGGCGCTTCAACACGAACGAGAGCGCGGCTCTCTCCTTGAACGGCGGTCTGGATGTCGGGAGCTTCCTCTCCGGCAACCGGAGGGGGTTTCAGGTGGCCGCGACTGCTCGAAGCGGATCCACTGCGACCGCATCCTTGCAAGTCGGGTACAATGATGTCCGGTTGGAAGAGGGCGATTTCACGGCCACGGTGATCGCAGGGCGGGTCGGGTACTTCTTCACGCCCCGGATCGCTCTCCAGTCCCTGGTCCAGTACAGCGATCAGCTCGATCTGTGGTCCGCGAACGTTCGTCTCGGGTGGCTCGGGACGGCGGGCACCGGCTTGTTCGTCGTCTTCAACGACGCGCGCGGTGTCGGCAACCTCGATGGACCCTTGAACCGATCGTTCGTGGTGAAGTACAGCCGTCAGTTCACGCTCGGGGCGTGGTGAGCCGTCGACGGCGGCTCCACTCGGCTCCGGGCTCTTCTCGAGCGCAGGAGTTCGACATGAGTGGCTCCCCCTCGCCCTCGGATCCAATCGCGAGGTCGGTGCGATCGTCCTCCGTGCTCGGTGCTGACGCCTCCGGGTGCGGACGCCCGGCCCGGCGTGGCTCGGGTGCCCGAGTCCTGCCCCTGTTTCTCGTGCTCGCGCTCATGGTCGGATGTCATACGTACCAGCCCTTGCTGGGGGATCCCCCAGCCCCCGGCGACGAGGTGCGCGTGCGCCTTTCGGCCGTCGCTGCCGACGAGTTGAGTCAGCGGAAGGGGTGGACGGTGAGAAGCGTCGAAGGGCGCGTGCTTCATGCGGTGCCGGACTCGATGGAGTTGGACGTCGGATGGGGGGCCGTCTACGCCGGCACCGTGTTCGAGGGCCGGAGGGATACCTTGAGCATCCGCCAGAATGAATTCGTGGAGCTCGACCGGAAGGAGTTCTCCCGCGGCCGGACCGTCCTCGTGGCTGCCGGGGTCGTAGCGGTCGCCGCCGCCCTGTTCGGGGCGGTGAGCGGTGGGGGAGGGGGCGAACGTGGTGGAGGCAACGGAAATGGTCTCTTCTGAAGACTCCCGGCACGAATGATGATTCTGAGAAGCGCCGCCAGCGGCACGGCCATCCTTCTGCTGACGCTTCACCTGTCCTTCCAGGCGGGTGACGGAGCGGCTCTCTCCTCCACCGCTCCTTCCACGCCTCCCGCCGCCCAGTCTATCGCGCACCTGTCCCTTGCCGGGTTGTCCTCCTGCGGACATGAGGAGCGAGAGCCGCTCGGGTTGGAGGAGGAGGTTCTCCTGTCGCTGGTGGGCCATTATGCTCACGCGACTCTCCCCCTGGAGCTCCATGTCGAGTTCATGGAGGGGGCCCTCCGGGTCGTCGTCCCGGCACAGGCCGCCGCCTACCCGCTCCACGCCGTGGAGCCGAAGCGGTTCTGCCTCGAAGGTTCGGCCACACCGGCGTCGTTGGAGTTCATCCTGGGGGAGGAGCGCGCGCGTGTGATTCTCACGCAGGGAACCGGTACGATCGAGCTGGTCCGCCATGGATGGTGAGCGCCGTCAACGAGAGGTCGACCCGCGTCGGCCGGGCAGTGTCCGGTGCCACCAGGTGGGGACGAGGGCGAGACCGACGACCACCATCAGCCAGGGTGCGAAGGGGTGGTCTCCCGGTGCCGGGATCAAGAGCCGCCCGACTCCCGTCAGCAGGAGAAAGAGTGACGCTCCCGCGAGACCCGTGGAGGTGAGGTCCCGGAGGAGCCCCCGGAGCGGCAGGGAGCTCTCGATGCCGGCGTTGCCTGCGCTCCTGCTCCAGAATCCCACCGGTCGGACTCGCCGGTAGAATCGGACCAGCACATCGTCCTGTGTGGGCGGTCCCCAGAGCGCGGCCAGCACTGCGGCGGTGGTCGAGATCAAGGCCATCGCACCCAGCCGGACCCACTCCTCCTCGGTCGCGAAGAGGAGGATCGGCGCGGCCACCAGGGACACGGCGATCGCGGCGATCTCCGAATACAGGTTGATTCGCTCCCATAGCCATCGAAGCACCAGGACCGACCCCATCCCGGCGCCGAACAGGAGAGAGATGAACCAGGCGGTCTGGATCGCGCCGAGTTGCATCATGACGAGGAGCGCGATCACCAGGATGACGAGATTCGAGATGCGGGCGACGATCAGGAGCTCCCGGCGGCGGGGGGTTCGCTCGAGCCAGTATCCGCACATGAACCGTTCGTAGAGATCCCTGGTCCAATAGCTTGCGCCCCAGTTGAGGTGCGTGTCGATCGTGGAGGCGAGGGCGGCGAGCAGCCCGGTGAGCATCAGACCCCGGATCCCGATCGGCAGCAACTCGTCGATGCCGGTGACGAAGAGGATCTCCCGCTCGGCCGCGAACCCGGTCCCGGCCGCATCCGCCGGAGAGAACGGATAGAGTGCGAGAAGTCCGACGGCGATCAGCAGCCAGAGAAGGCTCCGCGCGAAGATCTGGAGCCACGCGAAGACCACTCCTGCCACGCGTGCGTCCCCATGGGTCCGACACGCCATCGAACGTTGAGCCAGGTAGCCGGTTCCGTCCGAGTTCATCTGGAAGAGCCACTGGAGCGAGAGAATCACCAGAAACCCACCCAGTAGCTCCCCCCCCGGAGGACCAAACGATAGAAGCCGTTCCGCCGTCTCCGACCCATAGAGGTCGACGACCCGGGAACCGAGCTCCCCGAGTCCCCCCACCTCCCGAACGACGAAGAATGCATACGCTGCCGTCCCGACCATCGCGAGCACGAACTGTCCGATGTCCGTGGCGATGACGCCCCGCAGCCCACCCGTGAGCGAGTAGACGGTCGTGAAGAGGACGATCGCAAGGATGCTGACGAGGTTGTTCGTAGTCGCTACCGCCGGGTCGAGGGCGGTCGCTCCGGAATCGAGGGAGATCCCTGCGGTCGTGACGAGGCGGAGCAGCGGGTCGAACGCACCGGGAGGCAGCCAGAGGTGCCAGAGGAGGAAGACTTCCGCGATCCGCACCGCCGCGACGAGTACCATCGCCAGAACCACGCAGTTGATCACGGTCCCGTAGTAGACGGCTTTCAGGACCCGGAGGGCAAGGACTCCCCGGCCGCTGTACCGGATCTCCGTCAACTCGGCATCGGTCAGCACGCCGGCGCGGCGCCAGAGGCGGGAGAAGACATAGGCCATGAGGAGGAACGCAAGGCCGTAGACCCACAGGCGCCAGACGAGAAACACGCCCCCGGTTGCCACCAGCCCCGCGACGAGGAGCGGAGTATCGGCGGCGAACTGGGTCGCGGCCATGCTGGTGCCGGCTTGCCACCCCTTCACGGAGCGCCCGGCGAGGAAGTACTCCTCCAGGCCTCGAGACGCTTTTTTCCGCGCTCGGAGGCCGAACGCTACCGCATAGGCGATGAAGGCGAGGACGATCGCGAGATCGAGCATCGCCGGGCGTCAGCGCCGCGGAGGACCGGACTCCCGAATGACGGCGCTCAGGACGAAGCTGACGAGGGAGATGAGGATGCTTCCCCACAGCGCCGGCCAGAACCCGGCGATGTTCAGGTTCCCCGTGAGTGCGGCGGTCAACATCAGCATCAGCGCATTGATCACGATGGTCAGGAGGCCCAGCGTGAGGATCAGCAGCGGAAGGGAGAGCAGCAGCATGACGGGGCGGATGAGCGCGTTCACCAGGCCGAAAAGGAGCGCAACGAGGAGGACTCCCCAGAACTCGCCCGTGAGTTCGATTCCCCGCACCACCTCCGCCGCCGCCCACAGCGCCACCGCGTTGATGAAAAGCCGGATCACCACTTTTCCGAGCACGTCCCCCTCCCCTCGTTCCACTTCGACGGTAGGCCCCAGAGCAGCCGCAGGCTACCGGATGTTAGAAAGACCGGGAAGAGAGCGCCAGAACGAGAGTCGTGGTGGTGGCGAGAAAAACAGGTGGCGAGAAAAAACCCTTGCCGTCAGCGGTCCGCCCTCACCATTATGACGAGAACCCCATTCGGGGGACTCGGGTTCGGGAAAATTCGGGCCGGAGCGGGTTCGGTGAACGCGGTCCTTAAGCCTTCCCCGCCGAGCGGGGGGGGAACATCGTCTCCTGGGCAACGTACCTTTATTTGACACGCGCTCACCTGACGAGCGCACACTTCTCCCTTCCCACGAGCGGTACTGTCACACGCCGCAGGGGGTACCGTGGTCACCCGGCAGACAGTGCTGACAGCTTGGGCCGCCCTGCTCGTCGCGCTGTTACTCCCGGCCGTCCTCTTCGGCCAGAATTCGGGTGATCGCGAGCAACAGGTGCGGGTCCACGGCACGGTCGTCGACCATGAGACGGGCGCTCCCCTCGATGGAGTGCTGGTACGGATCCGGTCGGCCTCCATTCCCGACGATCTCGAGCGGTTCACGAATGCGGAGGGCGATTTCGGGTTCGAGCCTGTGCCCGTCGGTGTCTACCACATCCGCGTGATGCGGCTCGGTTATCAGACCGTGGACCACACGGTCCAACTCACGCAGCGCTCCAGACTCGATATCGAAGTGGAGCTCACGTCGCAGGC
This sequence comes from Gemmatimonadota bacterium, assembly GCA_007121455.1. Taxonomy (GTDB): domain Bacteria; phylum Gemmatimonadota; class Gemmatimonadetes; order Longimicrobiales; family Gaopeijiaceae; genus SKKN01. The sequence goes on from SKKN01000006.1 coordinate 62,592, forward strand.
TGTGGCGCTCGAGCCGATCATCGTCGCGACGACCCGGCAGAGCTCTCTGGCGCTGACCGGTTTCTATGACCGGATGGACCGCGGGCTCGGACGGTTCGTGACCCGGGACGACATCGAGACCCGGAACCCCTTCTACATCACCGATCTGCTCCGATCCATGCCGGGCGTGCACGTGGCGGGTCCGGGCCACACCGGGAACCGTGGGATCATCAGCATGCGAGGGGGGTGCCGACCGGACGTCTACGTGGACGGAACCCGGATGATTCCGCCCGTGCCGATGGACGAGCTCTTCAGCGTGCACGATGTCGAGGCGATCGAGGTCTACAGCTCGGCCGAGTCCCCCGCTCAGTACTCCACATCGAGTGGATGCGGAACCGTGTTGGTCTGGACTCGGCGTCCCGAAAGGGGGGGCGGCCAGCCCTTCTCCTGGGCGCGACTCGCGGTGGGTGTGGGATTCCTCGCGGCCGGATTCCTCCTGACTCGCTGACGCCCGCAACAGCCGCACTTCGAAGTTTCCGGGCCGTCTCCTCGCCCTCTCCTGCCTCCGTGTTTCTGCTTGCGCGATGCACTCGCAACCCTTGCGCAATTCTTACAAGATCCCAATATGTTTGCCCTACTGAACTCGTCGCTCCGCGGGATCGGAAGCGACGAGTGGCGACCAGGGCCGTACCGTCGGACCCCGCGTCGTGCCAACGTACTTCCCAACGCCGTAGCGGCGGAGGCATATCATGGATCCCTTTTCGCGTTCGATGGGGAGGTGGACAGTGCTCGGCCTGGCTGTCGCCCTCCTCTTTGCCGTAGCCGAGGCGGCTTCCGCCCAGGCGACGGGGACGGTCCAGGGCACGGTCGTCGATGGTCAGTCACAGCGGCCCCTTCAGGGGGTGCAAGTGACCGTTGTCGGCACGAACCGTGGAACCGTGGCGGGGAGCGACGGCCGATTCACGATCACTGCCGTGCCCGCGGGCGAGGTGACGGTGCGGGCGCAGATGATCGGGTACGGCACCAGCGAGAACACGGTCACGCTGTCGGAGGGCGAGACCGCGACGGTGGACTTCGAGTTGCGGGTGAGCGCACTTGCGATGGACGAGCTCGTCGTGACTGGCGTCGGTCAGGCGACGCAGCGTCGACAGCTCTCCACGTCCGTGTCGGTGATCGGTGCGGACGCAATCTCGGAGGCCCCGGTGCAGAGCCTCGACCAGCTTCTCCAGGGGCGCGTCGCCGGCGCCACGGTCAGTAACGTCTCGGCACAGCCGGGCACGGCGTCGCTGATGAACTTCCGGGGGGTCTCCAGCGTCTTCGGAGCCCAGACCCCGGTCATCTACGTGGACGGTGTCCGGGTGGACAACACGATGTCCGCGTCGGCCGGAACGGGCGGAGAGCAGACCTCCGCCCTCGCTGAGCTCCTCACTTCGGACATCGAGCGGATCGAGGTGACCCGTGGAGGTGCGGCGAGCACGCTCTACGGATCGGATGCCGCGACGGGAGTGATCCAGATCTTTACGCGGCGGGGGACGCCCGGAGCGCCTCGGATCTCGGCGAGGGTCGAGCAGGGTGTGGACGTGCCGGAGCTCCGGTACCTCCTCGACGCGGGGATGATCTATCCGAACCTGGTCGAAGCGGGCCAGGTCCCGGCGGACTTCATCGAGAGGAACTTCTTCAGCACCGGTCACAGCCAGGGGTACTCGCTGAACGTGGCCGGGGGGACGGAGGACATCACCTACTCCGTGAGCGGCCGGATCGATCAGGCGGATGGGATCCAGCCGAAGAATGACAACGAGGTCTACAACCTCCGGGGCGGCCTCGAAGCGCAGCTCTCGGAGCGTTTCAGGGCGAGCTTCTCCGGCGGGTTTACCCGTTCGAACTTCAACCGCATCTTCAGCGGCACGTCGATCAGCGATCCGATCACGGCGCTCGAGGTCGGGGATGCGCTGTTCTTCGCCGGTACGGACGATCTCAACGAGGCGCTCGACATCTTCCTGATGCCGGACATCACCGAATCGGTGAACCGTTTCCAGTTCAGCACCGGGTTCCAGTTCGCGCACTCGGAGAACCTGAACGCCCGCGCCACGGTCGGGGTCGACAACCGGGCGAACCACCAGCGGATCTTCCAGCCGATCGGCTTTCGGGTCGGAAATGTCGAAGGCTCCCTGAACCGACGCCAGCGCGAGTTCACCTCCGTCACGCTCGACGCATCGGGAACGTACAGCTATCCCACGGAAGGCAACTTCACGTCCTCCTTTACGCTGGGCGTGCAGGGGTTCCGCGACAACACGAGCGTGGTGAACGCCTTCGGTCGTGGCTTCGCCCTGCCCGGGTCCGTCGACTTCGGCGAGGCAGCGGACATCTCGGCTGGGGAGAGCAATCAGCAGGTGTTCACCGGAGGCCTCTACATCGACGAGCAGATCGGCCTCTGGGAGCGCGTGTTCGTGAACGTCGGTGTTCGGGTCGACGGGGGGACGAGCTTCGGGGACGACGTGGACTTCGAGGCCTACCCCAAATTCGGGTTCGCCTACAACCTTTCGGATGAAGGGTTCTTCCAGGACCGCTTCGACCGGTGGGTCGACGAGTTCAGGGTCCGGGCTGCGTACGGTGAGACGGGGAAGTTCCCGCCGCCCTTCCTCCGGGACCAGACGTTCGACGCCACCTCCTTCCGAGGGGAGAGCGCTGCGCGGTTCGATAACCCCGGAAACCCGGACCTTCGTCCGGAGGTCACGGAGACTTTCGAAGCCGGTTTCGATGCCGGGCTCTTCGAAAATCGTCTGGGGATCGACTTCAACTGGTACAACGCGCGTACGGTGGATGCCCTCTTCTTCGTTCCGGAGCAGCCGGCGACGGGACAGGGGACGCAGATCCGGAACGTGGGGACGATCGAGAATCAGGGGGTCGAGGTCGATCTGAACCTGCACGTGTTGAACCGCCCGAACTTCTCGTGGCACGTCGGCGCGATGTTCCAGACCGTGGACAACGAGATCACGGACATGGGGGGTGCCCCCGCATTCTTCCTCCCCGGTCCGCGCCTTCAGCAGCGAGTGGCCGAAGGACAGCCTGTGGGCGCGTGGTACATCACGCACCCGATCGACACGACCGAAGACGGCCTTCTCGACGACTTCGAGCACCAGTTCACCGGGACCGGCCCGATGCCGACCCAGAGTGGGAGCTTTTCGACGCGGGTGACTCTCTTCCAGAACCTCCAACTTTCGGCGCTGTTGGACTGGGCGTCGGGACATGAAGTGTACGACTGGGGTTCCGTGTGGGCGACGTACAATGGGATCTACCGCAGGGAACTTCTGGACGACGACTACGAGTTCCCGGTGCGCCACGACGCGGACGGAGAGCCGGTCGGCCGTTACAGCTTCACCCAGGCCGCCGTCGAGTTCCTGGAGCCTGGAGACTGGATGAAGCTCCGGGAAATCTCCGCCCGCTACAGCATGCCCACGACCTGGACGGGACGTCTCGGCGTGGACCGGGGGACGATCTACGGCAGCGTGCGGAATCTCGCCATCTGGTCGGAGAGCGACCTGATCGACCCCGAGCTCGCCGGCGTCATGGGTGGGGGGCTCCGGCTCGGCGGTGACACGAGCATCACCATCTCTCCGCCCCGTGCCTTCCGGTTCGGTGTGGAATTCGTGTTCTGATGAAGACATTCTCGACGAACGGAATGAACGGACATAGCGAGGGAGATGAATCGATGAGGTATATCACAGTTGGTGGGAGCGGGAGAGGGAGGAGGGGCATCCGGCCCTTGCCGGTCCTCTTCGCTCTCCTCCTTACGGCAGGGATCGGAGGGTGCGACTTCCTGGATCCGACGGAAGTGCAGAACCCACGCACCACGGATGAGGATCTGGCGGGAGCGACGGAGCCGGTTCGTGCGTTGATGCCGGGTCTGCGGGCACAGATGGCGCGTGCGACCGGATCGCAGGTCGTCATCAGCGAGGTCGTGAGCGACAACTACTCCGTCCAGGGGACGGGGATCAACCCGATCTTCGATGACCCGCGCTCCGTGGGGCCGAGCGTCCTGGATTTTACGAGTGCCGCGCAGGGAATCTACTGGAACAGCCAGGAGTTGAGGGCGCTGGCCGACTTCATCCTGGACGAGATCGCACCGATCGATGACGCTGCGAGCGCGGACCACCTGGCCGAGGCGCACTACTACCGTGGGATCGCGTACCTGATCCAGGGTGAGAGCTTCATCGCGGCGCCGACCGAAGCGGATGGGCCCGCTCGTCCCGGCACCGAGCTCCTCCAGCGTGCGGTCTCGGATTTCGAGGCATCGATCACAGGAGCGGCCGGGGGCGAGTTCGCCCTTCCGGCGCGGGCAGCATTGGCGAGGACGCATCGACTTCTCGGAGATCCGGGAAGCGCGACGCAGGCAGCGCAGCAAGCCCTTGGAGAGAGCGGAACCTTCGTGTTCAGCCAACAGTTCGACGCGACGGGGATCGTCAACGCCCCGAACACCTTTACCGTGCAGCGTTCCTTGAAGGAGTTCCAGCCCCTTCCCCGTCTCGACTTTCTCGACCCGAAGTACGAGGGTCGTGAAACGCCGATTCCGGTGGCGAAGGCCGAGGAGATGCATCTGATCCTCGCAGAGGCGGCGTTGGCCGGGGACGACGTCGAGACCGGGCGGGATCACCTCGTCGATGCGATCGAGCTCGCCCTTTCCCGTCCGGCGGCATCATGGACGGATGACGACCAGCGCCTGAACATCGACCTGTCTCCGCGTCCGCGGAGCTCGGAGATCGTGGTGCGGGCGGATCCGGACAGCCCCTTCCGCGAGGGTCTGGTGCTCGACCGGCCAAACGTTCAGATCCCGCTCTACCGGATCTCGCGGACCTCGCTGTCGGCGGATAGCGTCGCGGCGCTCACGGATGCGGACGAGGTATGGCACGCGTTCCATCTCGCCCGCCAGGAGATCATGTTCCTGGAAGGGCGACGGATGTCGGACCTTGGGATCCGGCTGCCGATGATGCTCCGGGAGGTCGACGCGAACCCGAACATCTCGGCAGAGGGTGAAGGCACACGACCCTTCGTTCCGGACCACATCCCGCCGAACGCTCAGATGGATCGCTTCGATCCGGCGAGCCCGGAGGATGCCGGGACGACCGAAGTCACGATTCGGCACGACATGAACCGGATTCTCACCGCGAACCGGGTGAGTCCGTTCCTGAACTGACCGACCTGAAGGGAATGCTCGAACACCCCGGGGGTCCGGCCGTGCGCGGCCGGGCCCTCGTTCCTTTTCCATTCGATCCTCCGACCGCGCCCGAGACGATTTCCCGACGTTCCCGGTGCAGATCCCGCCGACGATGAATCAGCTTCCTCCTGCGGCCCGCCACTCCTCCGGTCCGCCTCAGCCATCAGGCTCCCGAATGAGCGCGCTTCGGGCCGCGTTTTCCCCGTGGCGGCTCACGGACGAGGAAGGACTCTGGATCCCGGGGGAGGGCGTGAAGCGTGACGCGGAGCTCGGAGCCGAAGTCTCCGGCGGCCGGGGAGGGCTCGTCCGGCTCTGGCGCTCCGACCGTTCACTCGTCGTTACCCGCCGTGAGGCGCGGCTTCCACGGTTCGTGGAGGCGAAGGAGGCTTTCGACGCGGAGGGGTGGCCCGTCGTGGTTCGGGACAGTGGCGGCACGACCGTACCCCACTTCCCGGGAGCTCTCCAGGTGAGCCTCCTCCTGCCTCGGAGCCGATCGGAGGGGCTGGGTGTCGAGAACGTATACCACCTCCTCTGTGAGCCGGTGAAGTCCGCACTTCATGCCCTGGGACTCGAGACCGGGTACGGGGAGGTCGCCGGCTCCTTCTGTGACGGTCGGTTCAACCTCGTGCACGCGGGACGCAAGGTGGCGGGGACAGCGCAGCGGTGGAAGGGCGCGGGCCCCGGATCTCATCGGAACGAGGGATACATCCTCAGCCACATGGTCCTCTTCGTGGAGGGGGATCTCGTCGGCGCCACGAAGGCGGTGAACCGCTTCCTCGAGCTCGCGGGTGGGCGAGGAGGGTTCGAGCTGGACGCGCAGGAGACGGTCGATCGCGCTCTGCGTCGTGGGCATCCCCCTCAAGCCGGGGGAGACGCGGATGCACGGCCGCTCATGGACCGGGTGCGCCTCAGCCTCCGGGCCGCTCTCGAGCGGGACCTCGGCCTTCCTGGCACCACGACGGACGGGTAGGTTCTACCCATGAGCAACGCAAAAACCGATCTCGCCCTCTTCCTCGTCCGCCTGGGAGTGGAGGTGACCACGAAGAGTCGCCGGACCCGGCGGCATTTCCAGAGCCGCCTGATCGACAATCTGCGCGACGCCGTCGAGTCGTCCGGCTTCGAGATGCGAGTGGAGAATCTCTGGAGTCGGATTCTCATCGAAACCTCCTCCCCGGAGGCTCTATCCGCCATGGCGCGGGTGCACGGGGTCAGCTCCATTTCTCCAATCGATGCGCGCATCCCGGCCGACCTGACCCGGATCGTCGAGGTCGGCGAGGAGCTCTACGCGATCCGGGTCGAGGGGAAGACCTTTGCCGTGGCGGCTCGCCGTACGGGAAAGCAGTCCTTCCGCTCCCAGGCGGTCCGGGAGGAGCTCGGCGCGGCGCTTCTTCCCCACTCTGCGGGAGTCGATCTCGACAATCCGGAGTTCACCGCCTCCGTCGAGGTGCGCGACTCCCAGGCCTTCCTCTTCTCCGAGCGGATTCCCGGTCCTGGGGGGCTCCCGCTCGGAGTCGAGGGAAAGGCTGTGTGTCTGCTTTCCGGGGGGTTCGATTCCGCTGTCGCGGCATGGCTTCTCCTCAAACGGGGCGTCTCCCTGGAATACGTGTTCTGCAATCTCGGCGGAGCCGCCTACGAGCGCTCCGTCCTCGCTGTGGCCAAGGTTCTCGCCGACCGTTGGAGCTACGGGGACCGCCCCAGGATTCACATCGTGGAATTCGCGGAGCCGATCGAAGCGCTCCGGGAACGGGTCGGGGGCGCGTACTGGCAAGTCGTCCTGAAGCGGCTGATGTATCGGGCTGCGGGGAGGATCGCGGCAGAGGTGCAGGCAGACGGGGTCGTGACCGGAGAGTCGCTCGGACAGGTCTCCTCACAGACCCTCGGCAATCTCAGAGCGATCGATGATGCGGTGGATCTTCCCGTGTTCCGGCCGCTCCTCGGGCTCGAGAAGCCCGAGATCATCGAGCGAGCGAACGAAATCGGCACCGGTCCAATCAGCGCCAAGGTACGGGAATACTGCGCAATCAACACCGGCCGGCCGGTCACGAACGCCCGTCCCGGGCTCGTCCGGCGGGAGGAGGACAAACTCGACCTCGCGCTCCTCGATCGAGTGGTGGGGGAGAGGAACGTCCTGGATCTCCGATCGATGGATCCAGTGGACCTGGTCGCTCCCTACCTCTTCATGGAGAAGATTCCGGAGACGGCCGCGGTTCTCGACATCCGGGGCAAGAAGGAGTATGCTGCCTGGCACTTCCCCGGGGCGATACGGAAGGACCCGTCGGAGCTCCGGCGCCGGCGGCTCCGCGAGCTCGACAAGGAGCAGGTATACGTCCTGTATTGCCGATACGGTCTCGAGTCGGCGGACGTGGTCGAGGAGATGCAGCGACAGGGGTTCGAGGCCTACGCCTACCGGGGAGGGGTCGAAAAGCTGCGCCGGGAGGCCGAGCCAGCATAGGGACCATCAGGGTGCGGGGGCTCGTTCAGCGACGTCCCCGAGCCGCGCATCGGCCAGTTGCGTAAAGCGCAGCACGGTGGTGACGGCGTCCACGAAGAAGTCCGGAGTGATGTCCTCGAAGGCGTCCGAAGGGTCATGGTATCCGGGGTGGTCTTCCACCCCGAAGTAGAGGAAGGGGATGCCCTCCTCGTGGAACGCCGCGTGATCCGAGGCCATCGTCCAATCCTCTCCGGGCGGAAGGTCGGGCCGATCGTGCCCGCGGAGCAGCTCCAATCCGCCCGCCGGCTCGACCTCGTCGAGCAGCTCACCCAGGGAGGGGTAGTGGTACGTCCCGGCCGCGTAGAGTTCTCCCGCTTCGCTCCGGCTTACCATGTCCATGTTCACGTTCAGCTCGATGTGCTCGACGTCCACCGGAGGATCGGAGATGAATGCGCGGGCGCCCTGGAGGCCCATCTCCTCGGCGTCCATCGCCGCGAACACGATCGTGTGTTCGGGCGGATGCTCGACGAAGCGCCGGGCCAGGGCCAAAAGGCCCGCCGTCCCCGATGCATTGTCGTCTGCTCCATTGTAGATCTCCCCGTTCCGGACCCCGAGGTGGTCGTAGTGTGCGGTCACGACCAGCACGTGGTCCCCGGAGCCGGAGCCGTCGACCCGGCCGACCACGTTCACCCCTTCGAGAGCAGCCCCGCCGGGTCCCTCGACAGGAAAGGAATGTTCGTAGCTATCTCCGAAGGGAAGGAGGCCGATCTCCTCGAAGCGCTCCAGGAGGTAGCGCCGGGCTCGTTCGTTTCCGGGAGTGCCGGTCTGGCGACCTTCCATCGAATCGTGGGCGAGAACCTGGACGTCTCTCAGGAGCTGTGCCCGGTCGACCTCGTCGGGGCCGACCGCGGCATGGAGGAACGGCGCGGTGACCACGACCTCGCCGACCTGCGCTCCGCCGGAGATCACAGGGCCGATCTGCGCCGAGAGAGAGCCCGGCGCAGCCGGCGCAAGAAGCAAACCGGTCGCGAGGATCGCCGTGAGCTCACGGAGGCACGCCCTCATCCGCTTTCTCGCGAGTTTGCGACCTTCCGAGTGCAGGGACTCCCCACGACCGCTCCGGACTCCTCCGGCTCCTTCCCACATGGTTCCTCGCTGTGTTTGGGCTTCCTGGATCCTCACCTTGGAACTGCAAGCCTCCCCCATGCGCCGGGGAGCCGGAGAGCCTCTCCAGGCTCCGCCGGGCGTGGAGGGTGAAACCTCCACAGGCGGCTCGGGGTTCCGCTCCCGCGACCCCAGGGGACCCGGCCCCTGCAGTCCGGTGAGAGCGGAACTCCAACGCGGCACAAGCGAACGAAGATGCGGCGAGCGGGTTAAAACCCCATCTTTGCCTACTTTCGCCCGTGCGTGGATCCGTCAAGGAGCGAACACACCGTGAAGCGACTCTGTCCCACCATTTGCCTGCTCATCCTGCTCGCTGCTCATTCTACGCTGCAGGCGCAGGTCAGCCATGAGGAATACGAGGAGCGGAGGGCGACCCTCGTCGAACAGGCGGGAGAGGGAGTCCTCCTCCTGATGGGAAGCGCCGCGCCTCCACAGGACTACATCCACTTCTTCCAGAACTCCCCTTTCCTCTACCTGACCGGGTTTCGGGAGCCCGACGCGGTCGTGGTGATCGTGACCCAGGCCGGGGAGAGCGAGGAGACGATTTTCGTGAATCCGCGTGACCCGGCCACCGAGACCTGGGAGGGATACCGGGTTGGCCCGGAGAGAACGCTGGATCGGGTGGGGATCCCGGGCCGCTCCGTGGAAGAGCTTCCGGCCGTCATGGACTCTCTCCTTTCCGTGGGGCACGCGCTCGGGGTCGTCGGCGACGTGGAGCGTGAGGCCGAGATCCTGAGCCATGACACCCAGCGGCTCCTCCGTCTGATCGGCGACAGGGACATCGAGATTGCGAAGCACACGGGGACGGTCGCTCGCATGAGGGAGGTGAAGAGCGAAGCGGAGCTGGATCTCCTCCGGCGCTCCGCAGAGATCACTTCGCGGGCCCATCACGATCTCATGCGTAAGATGGAGCCGGGACTGAACGAGTTCGAGCTGCAGGCACTCGCGGAGTTCACGTTCCGGCGGTACGGGGCCGATCGACCCGCGTTCGCGTCGATCGTCGGGTCGGGCCCGAACTCGACCGTCCTCCACTACAACGAGAATGACCGCTTCATCGAGGATGGCGACATCGTCAAGATCGACATCGGGGCCTCCTACCAGGGCTACGCGGCCGATGTGACCCGCTCGATCCCGGCGAACGGTGTCTTTTCCGAGGCACAGAGGGAGATCTATCAGATCGTCAGGGAGGCGCAGGCGGCTGCGGAAGAGGTGGCGGAGCCGGGTTCTCCGCGGGAGAGGATGTTCCAGGTGGCGAACCGGACCCTCGCTCAGGGGCTTGCCGGGGTTGGGCTCATCGAGGCACCCGGGGCGACGTTCGACTGCGAGGCGCCAAGCGGAGCACTTTCAGAGTGCCCACAGTGGTTCCTGTACTACATGCACGGCCTCAGCCACGGGATCGGCCTCGACGTCCACGATCCGTGGCCCGAGACGCTCGAGCCCGGCTCGGCCTTCACGATCGAGCCCGGGATCTACGTGCGTCCGAATCTCCTCGACATCATTCCGGATACGCCTCGGAACGAGGCGATGATCGACGCCATCCGTCCCGCCTTCGAGCGCTTCCGCGAGATCGGGGTCCGGATCGAGGACGACTACATCATGACGGAGGAGGGGCTCGAGTGGATCTCCCGGGTTCCGCGGGAGATCGACGAGGTGGAGGCTCTGATGGCGGAAGAGTGGGATGGGCCTGAGCCCAGGATGGCCGAGATGGTGGAGTGGTACAGGAAGTTCCGGCCTTTGGCGAACGAGTTGAGATAACCTCCCGCCCGGGAGGGGAGTCCCTATGCCTTGCGCGGCAACGCACCTTCATCTGGCCGACCGGATTCTCTCCCATTGGGAGGGGTCGCCGGAGCGCGCTCCATTCCCCCCGGGTCACCGGGAGTTGCGGGAGGCGTTCGTCCATGGAGTGATCGCTCCCGACATGGGCTTCGTTCCGGGTGTGGACCGGTTCGTCTCCGACCTCGCGCATTACTCCTCACCCGCCGACCTCACGAGACGGCTCGTAGACGGGGCACGGGGCATGCGCCAGGAGGCTTTTGCCTGGGGCTGGGCGAGCCACGTCATCGGAGATGTCGTGCTCCACCCCATGGTCGGCTGCGCCGTGGGCGAGCGTCTCTATGGCGACCGGGAACGGAGGATGGATGCGATCGAGGATCTCGCGACCCATGTAGGAATGGAGGTGGGGCTGGATCTCGCGCTCCTTCGGTCCCACTCCGCGGAGTCGGTCCCTCCCCCCAATCCCTTCTTCCTCGGAGCCGACGTGCGACACCTGGTCGATGCGCTCCAGGGCACGTACGGACTCGAGTGGAGCCCCCACCGGCTACTTCAGGAGCATCGCCGGGCGGTGGAGTTGACGGCCCTCTGGCCGTTTGCCCTCCGTACGCTCGCGAGGGGAGGTGCGCCGGAAGCTCGACCGGGCGGTCGCGGGGGAAGGATCGTTGCGGCTCTCACAGGATTCGTAGGTCGCCTTTCCCCCGGAGGAACGCCTCTGCGTGGGTTCCTCCGGCCGCTCGACCCTCCGGGCTGGCTCGTGAAGACTGTGCTCCGCTTCGGGGACGAGATCCTGGAACGGATGGATGAGCTCGTACAAGAGGGGCCGGGTCGATTGGAGAATCGGAATCTGGAAACGGGCGAGGTATCCGGCCCCGGTCGTGGACACCTACCTTCGGATTGGATTGCGGCGGAGCTCAGGATCCGCTCGACCGGTCGAGAATCACTCTCGCTGCGGCCAGGTCCTGCATCGCCATCCCCAGCGATTTGAAGATCGTGATCTCCTTCGGGCTCCCACGCCCCGGAGCCTCCCCTTCCAGGACCTCGCCGAGCTCCGCGATGAGGTGGGAGTCCTCGACCGCACCTTCCGCGATCGGGATGAGCAGGTCACCGGCCTCGGCGAGCGCCGACTCTCGCGAGTCGGCGTAGAACCGGGCGCTCCGGACCGTCTCCGTGTCCAGCTCCCGGGTCCGGGCCGTGCTTGCGCCCACGGCATTGATGTGAGCTCCCTCGGCGATCCAGCCGCGCTCGATCACGGGTTTCGGGGAGGCGGTCACCGTGCAGATGATCGAGGCTCCCCGGACCGCCTCTGCTGGAGATCCGGCGGCCTGCACGGGAACCGAGTGCCGACGGGATGCTTCATGGGCGAAGAACTCCCGGTGAGCTGTGGTCGGACTCCAGACACGGACTCTGCGGAGCGGCCGGACGTGGAGGACGGCCTCGAGGTGGCTCCTGGCTTGGACCCCGGAGCCGAGGATCGCAAGCTCGTCCGCGCCTTCTCTGGCGAGCAGGCGAGTCGCCGCGGCGCTGGCGGCAGCCGTCCGGATCGCGGTTACGGGAGCGGCGTCGATGAGCCCGGACAGGGTCCCGTCACCGGAATCGAACAGAACGAGGATCCCCTGGTGCGACTCGAGCCCCTTTCGGTGGTTGTCGGGAAAGAGGGTGAGAAGCTTCGCACCGAGGGTACCGGGCTTCAGGATCGCACCCGGCTTCACGAGAAAGGAGCCGACTTCGTTCGGGAGTTGGAGCACCGTACGGAGAGGCTGGATCACCTCTCCACGCGCGAGGCTGCGGAACGCCTCCTCCATCGCTTCGATGCACGCTGCCATGGGGAGGAGCTCGGGGACTCTCTCGGACGGGACCACCGTGACGGAGTCGAGCAAGGGACGTCTCCTCAGGCCTGTGGGTTGATCGCGCGGCCTCGGGTGCCGTCGCCGAATCGCTCGATCATGAAGGGGCTCAGGTCTTCCGTGCTCTCCGCACCTGCGGCCCACTCGGCGACGAGCTCGCCGACGGTCACGGACAGCTTGAATCCGTGTCCCGAGCATGCGCTCACGACCAGGACGTGTGGCGTGTCGGGGTGCTCATCCAGCACGAAATGCCGATCGGGCGTGTTCGTGTACAGACAGACGGCCGTGGCAGCGGGCCGCACGCCGGCGTCCGGGATCAGCATCGACAGCAGCTCCATCAGCCGCTCGATCTCCCGGGGTCGGACCGTTCGGTCCACCTGGTCCGGATCGGTAGACTCGCCTCCCTGGTGGAGGCCGATCCGTATGCCGTTGCCCAGGTCGGGGACGATGTAGGCCATCTGGTCCGGCTCGTGCTCCCAGAGCGCGAGCGGCATGCGCTCGCTGCCGAAGGCGTCGGGGTCCCGGGTCGGATCGAACCAGCATGCGACTTGCCGTTCGACGGTGAGCGGGAGTTGAAGATCGGGGCCGGTGAGCCGGTCGATCCACGGACCGGCAGCGAGCACCGCCCGGGCGGCATGGTACGTGCCTTGACCCGTCCGTACCCGGACCCCGGTGGAGTCTGCCTCCCATTCCCGAACCGGCTCGTCGAACCGGAGCTCGGCTCCCGCCCTCCGCGCCGCCTCGAGCAGCACCTCGATGCACAGCTCCGGGAAGAGGAGGCCCGCCCCCGGTTCGTAGATCGCCACCTGATCCCTCCCGATCCGGATCCGCGGATGCCTCCGGGCTGCCTCGGCCGGGGCGAGGATCTCGTGTGGGATTTCGCCTTCTCGTGCGCTGGCCATGGTCCGTTGCACGAGGGACCCGTCTTCCGAGCCGACGGTGAGCCCGCCCGTGACGCGAAGAAGCTCCCGGCCGGACTCCTCCTCCAGCCTCCGCCAGCTCGCGTAGGCGCGGCGCAGGAGAGGGAGGTACGACGCACCCTCGAAGTACGCTTGCCGGATGATTCGCGCGTCACCATGGCTCGATCCGTAGGGGTGTGGTGGCGCGAACCGGTCCAGCCCGATTACCCGGAAGCCGCGCGTCTGGAGTGCGTGCGCGGCGGCGGAGCCCATCGCTCCGAGTCCGAGCACGATGACGTCGACCTCCCGACCCATGGGTTCTCTCTTCGTGAGTGACCGTGAAAGCAAAGGGCCCCGACTCCATTCTGGGGTGCCCCAGCCTCGGGAGCCAGTCATTCGAGCTGAACGCTGTTCGGCTCCTGGGTCGCCTGATCCCGGATCTATCGGTCTCTCGAACGGTACTTCGAGAGGCGGGTGCGAGCCGCCCGTCCGAGCCGAATCGAACGCGGAGCGTGGGGAGAGAATGCGATGATCCAGGGGCCGGAGGCCGGGCATGAGGACCGGGCGCCGACCGAGCCGCTGCCGGTTCGTCGGGCCGTGGTTTCGGTCGCATTGGGTGCGGCCGCCTACGGACTCTTCGTCCTCCTCCGGCGCCAGCCCGGCCACCCGCTCCAGGAGGTCGTGACCGCCCCGGGAGCGGCTGTCTCGAGCGTGCTCGGGCGACTCTCGTCGCTCTCCCCTGTCCCCGTCGCGGAACTGGGCCTCCTGCTGCTCCTCCTGCTCTGGGGGTTCACCTTCGCTCGAGCGCTCGGGCGAACACGGAGCGGTGGGGGAGGCGCCCGCCGAGCCTTGGGCGCGGGCGGACTGCGGGTCGTATCGGATATCGGCCTTCTCGCCTTCTTTTTCTATGCGCTCTGGGGCTTCGGGTATGCGGCCGGACCGCTCGACGAGAGGTTGGGCCTCGATCGCGCACCCATCTCCCCACACGAGGTGCGGGGGCTCGCGGAGGAGATGGTGCGAGCGGCGAACGAGGAATATCTGCGAATCCACGGCTCGCCGGATGCAGGCGTCCCCACATCGGTCTCCTCGAACCCCGGACCGCTGGCCGCCGCGCTGGACGAGGGCTGGCGGCTCGCCGGGGCCGAGCTCGGCCTGGATGGGCTGCGGACCTACCGCCACGCCCCACCCCGGACCCTTCGACTCGGATCGCCGATCCGCCATCTCGGGGTGTCCGGCATCTACGTCCCCTTCACCGGTGAAGCCTTCGTCCTCCACGACCTGCCCGCGGTTGCACTCGGAAAGGCCCTCGCCCACGAGACGGCGCACCAGAGAGGGGTCGCTCACGAGTCGGACGCGAACTTCCTGGGGTACGTCGTGGCCTCCCGGTCCCCCGATCCTCTCCTTCGCTACTCGGCCTATGTCTTCGCCCAGAGGCAGCTTCTCAACGCCCTCGCCCGCACGGACCCGGAGGCCCGGGACGCCTTGGCGGAAGAGCGCCTTCCCGGCGTCCAGCGCGATGCAATCGACCTCAGGCGCTTCTGGCAGCGGGTAGAGGGTATGGGGACCCGCCTCGGTACGCAGGTGAATCACGCCTACCTCCAGCAGCAGGGGATCCCGGAGGGTGTCCAGAGCTATGGAGGGAGCTTGACCTCCCTCGTGCGGTACGCTCGGAGTCGGGGAGGGACGCTACTTGCTCTCGACGGGGCCGCGGCAGAGGTCGCCGACAGCAGTGTAGAGGAGGAATCGGGACGTGGGGACGCAGCGACGGGAGGATCACGGTGATCGGGATCGTGGGGGGAGGTCTGAGCGGGCTCGCGCTGGGGCTCGCGCTCCGGGAGCGGGGAGTGGACGTCGTCGTGCTCGAGGGGGACGAGAGAGCCGGAGGTGTGATCCGCTCGAGCCAGGTGGAAGGGAGGGTTCTCGATCATGGACCCCAGAGGGCGCGGCTGAGTCCGGAGGTCAAGGCGCTCGTCACGCAGCTCGGATTGACGGAACGCATTCTGGAAGCACCTCCGGAGCTCCCTCTGTACGTATTCCGGAAGGGAAGGCTGAGGGCGGTTCCCTTCAACGTCCCCGAGTTCCTGCGGTCTGATCTCCTTTCCCTCCGGGGCCGAGCGCGAGTGTTGCTGGAGCCGGTCACCGGTGGAGTCGACGACGATGAGACGGTCGGTGCGTTCTTTCGGCGGAAGTTGGGAGACGAGGCGTACCTGGCCCTGGCAGGCCCCCTCTTCGGCGGACTCTACGGCTCCGATCCCGACGAAATGTACACCCGTCACGCTCTTGCGGAGCTCCTCGCCGGCCTGGGTGTGCGGAGGAGTCTCCTCGTTCGCTACCTCCAGGGAGCCCTGAGTCGGGCCGGCCGGATTCCAGCGGTAACCTTCGTGGGCGGGATGGAGGAGCTGCCTCGGGCGATGGCCGATGCCCTCGGCTCCACTCTACACCTCGACACTCCGGTCGACGACCTGGCGCCCCGGGGGGCCGGGTGGACGATCCGATCCGGGGAACGGGAATGGGATGTGGAGAGAGTCGTGATGACGACACCCGCGGGCATCACCGCTCGCTTGCTCGAGGGAGTGGCCCCCGGAGTCGCTGAGCGCATCCACAGGCTCGACTACAACCGCCTCGCGCTCGTTCACCTGGTCTCGGAGTGCAATCTCCACGGATGGGGCTTCCAGGTCGCGCTCGAAGAAGAACTCCGAACCCGGGGCGTCACATGGAACGCGTCGATCTTCGGGAGAGATGGAATCTACACGGCGTTTCTCGGCGATCCGGGGCCCGACCTCGGGCACGACGCGGAGATCGCGCGGAAGGAGTTCCGTGAAATCACGGGGTGCGAAGCGCGTGTCCTCTCCGTCGACACCGCGGAGATCCCGGCCTGGAACCGAAGCTGGGCGGCTGTGGACGAGCCGTGGGATCTGCCTGCGGGCCTGCATCTCTTCGCGAACTGGGAATCTCGGGTGGGGATCCCGGCACGGATCCGGAAAGCCGGGGCCCTCGCTCGAACGCTCTCCGCGGAAGGGTCGTCGCCCTCCTCCCACGACCTCACATCGAGTTCGCCGGGCGCGACACGGCGTTGAGGCAGTAGGTTCCCGGCGTCGGTCGGCACCTACAGCGGCCCCACGTCAGATCACCCGATTCGGGGAGGGTCTCACCCGAGGCTCGAAGCAGCGGCTCGACGAGGTCGGCCAAGACGACCGCGAAGCGCGGATCGTCGTGCGGAACCGGCACCCGATGAAAGCGGAGCCCGACCTCCTCCGCCTCCTCTCGGAGGTCGTGATCCAGCTCGGCGAGGGTTTCGGATTGCTCGTGCATGAAGCTGACGGGCACGACCACGACGACATCGGCGTCCACCTCCCGGATCACGGTCTCCACATCCGGTTGGGTCCATTCGATCCCGCGGTTCGTGTGGTTCTGGTATCCGATGACGTGGTCCTCGACCCCCAGCTCCCGGGCGATCGCCCGGCAGGATTCCTCCGCGTATGCCTGGTAGCGGACCCCCTCGTGGATGTATTTCATCGGGGTGCCGTGGGCCGAGAAGACGAGCTTCACGCCGGCCTGGGTCAGATCGAGGCCATCCGCCTCGACGGATGCACGGATCCCGTCCGCTCGGATCGAGGTGTAGAGGGGGTGGCGGTGCCATCCGGTCACCGCGGAGAACGGGACGTCCCAGTCGAGGGTCCCGACCTCCTTCTCGACCGCGTCCAGAGCGGCGATCGTCGTGGAAGCGCCGCAAAGCGGATAGACGGGAAGGCCGACGAGCTGTTCGATGTCGTCCTCTCGCGCGGCGCGGACCGCAGCGGAGATCAGGGGATCGGTGAACTGCATCGCCGGGTAGGTCCGCGCGTCGTGCCCTCTGCTCCGGAGCTCGTCCTCGACGGCGCGGGCCTGCTGGGTCGCCTGCCGGTTCAGGGGAGACGCTCCGATTTTGCGGTACTCCTCGATGAGGCCGGGCGCCCGGCGCTCGGCGAGCTCCCGGCTCCGGCGGCGAGCAGCCTCCGGGGAGACGTCACCCTCGAGACTCGCGTTCGTCAGGAAAATGCGCTCGAGGAAGGGTACGACCTCTTCCTCGGTCGCGTCTTCGGGCTCCCCGAAGTTGAGGACGACCACTCCGATCTTCATGAAACGGTATCTCCTTTGGCCATGGATCCCGCGGGCTGGTGGCCGAGGCGCGCCCGAGCGGCCTCGAGGTCGAAGCTGTGGACATGATCCACCACGGCACGTACCACCTCGGGATCCGTCTGCGGCAGGAGCCCGTGCCCGACGTTGAAGATGTGACCCGGACGCCCTCCGACCGCCTGCAGGATCCGATCGGCGTGGCTGATCGCCACATCGCGGCCCGCGAGGAGGGATATGGGGTCGAGGTTCCCCTGGACGGCCCGGTCCGAACCGACCAGCTCCCACGCCTCATCGATCGGCACCCGCCAATCGAGCCCAACCGCATCGCCCCCGGCCTCGGCCATCGCGGGAAGGAGGGCGGGGTTTCCGGTCGCGAAGTTGATCGTCGGTACGCCCGAAGCGGCGAGCTCCCCGAGGATCCTCCGAGAGTATGGGAGGACCCCGGAACCGTAGTCGTCCGGGTGGAGCGAGCCGGCCCAGGAGTCGAAGAGCTGAACACAGACGGCGCCGGCTTCGACCTGGGCCTTGGCGAACTCCACGAGGTGTTCGACCCAGTACGACATGAGCTCGTCCCAGAGCTCCGGCTCGCGCCACATGAAGACCTTCGTGCCGGAGCGATCCCGGGTCCGAGGAGACTCCACCAAATAGGTCATGAGGGTGAACGGCGCCCCGATGAAGCCCAGCGTCGGGACGTCGATCCGCTCCTTGAGGATGCGGAGGGTGTCCAGCACGAAATCGAGGGTTTCCCTGGGCTCGAAGGGCCGGAGCGACCGGATCCTCTCGGCCGTGTCGTAGGGGTGCGGCAGCACCGGACCGAGGCCCTTTTCGATCTTCACATCGAGCCCTGCCCCGACGAAGATCGTGGAGATATCCGCATAGAGCACGGCTGCATCGACCGGGAAGTACTCCAGCGGCAGGGCGGTGATGTGGGCCGCGAGCTCCGGGTTACGCGTGACCTCCAGGAGGTCTCGAGTTCCCTTGAGCTCGTGGTAACGCGGAAGCGAGCGTCCGGCCTGGCGCATGAACCAGACGGGGGTCCGGTCGACGGGCTCGCGACGGAGTGCACGCAGAAGTCGGTCGTTCATGAGCGTATGCGCCGAGGTTGAATGGACGGGCTTCCTCGCGCTGGAATCTACAAAGACCGTGGGGGCAGGTCACCGTGGCTGTGAAGCGGGAGGGGAGGGATTTCTTTTCTGCGGGGTCCGGACTAGGATCCATCCTCGATCCGAGACCGCACTCCCCGACGGGTCCGTTTCCGGACTCGACCTGGGCGAGCGGATGAGCAACACTCCTTTCAGACCGACGATCCGCGATGGAAACGAAGCGACCCACGACACCGGAGGCCGAGGAAATCCTCGGTGGGTACTTTCCGGTCCTCGACCACGGATTCGTAGCCCTCGTGGACTACATGGGCTCGGACGAAGACGTGGAACGCGCTGCCCGTGTGAGCTACGGGTATGGGACCCGGAAACGCTCTGCCACACGCGGGCTCGTGCGTTACCTCCGGCGGCACCGCCACACGACACCGTCCGAGATGGTGGAGCTCAAGTTCCACTGCGCGATGCCGATGTTCGTGGCTCGGCAGTGGATCCGGCACCGGACGGCGTCGGTCAACGAGTATTCGGGACGGTATTCGCTCATGCCGCTCCTCTTCTACCGACCCGAGCTCGAGCATTTCGCGCTTCAGAGCGGGAGCAATCGGCAGGGCCGTGAGGCGGCTGCCTCGCAGCCCCTCTACGAGGAGGCCGTGGACCGTTGGGAGCGCACACGCAGGGAGGCCTCGCGCGACTACGGATGGCTCGTCGGCGAGGATGTGGCGAGGGAGCTCGCGCGCATCGATCTCCCCCTATCGACCTATACCCAGTGGTACTGGAAGATGGACCTTCACAACCTGCTTCACTTCCTCTCCCTCCGGGCGGATCCGCACGCGCAGTGGGAGATTCGGGAGTTCGCCGGAACGATGGCCGGGATGGTGAAGCGCGTGGCGCCGCTCTCCTTCGAGGCGTGGCTGGACTACGATCTCGGGGGGGCTTCGTTCAGCCGCGCGGAACTGGGAGCCCTGGCCCGGTTGCTCGAGCCGGAAAGCGATGGAGCGATCAGGGTCCGAACCGATGGCCCGGAGGGTCTCTCCGCCGAGGACCTCGAGCAGGTGGGTCTTTCATCACGGGAGGTCCGGGAGTTCGGAGCCAAGCTCCGATCCGAAGACCTGCCGAGCTTCGAGCTGGACCTCTCGAGGATGCGGACCGCCGAGGAGGTTTCGGAAAAGATGGAGGAGGCGCTTCCCGATTCCCTCGAGTGACTGCCCCGGAATACCGACCGTCGCGGGTGCGACGGTCGACACGGTGCGCTCCGCCACGGTGGGGGCGCTCAAGGGATTGGGTGAGGTCGCCCGGGAAGCGGGGACGGACGCGGGTGTGTCCGGGTCCGACGCAGCCTGAAGGCGTCGAGGCGGGCGGGATCCGTCCCATTGGGCTCAGGCGTTTCGCTCATGGTGGCGGGCCGACCGCGCCCGGATCGCCTCGATGACGGTGTTGCGATGGATTTCCACGGTGTCTTCCTCGTCGAAGGCATAGCCTCCAGCGAGCACCACGGCGACCGGAACCCCCCGCATCCGAGCTTGCCCGAGCACCTCTGCGTCCCGGCGCCGGAGGCCCTCCTTCGAAAGGCCGAGGCCTCCGAGTTGATCCCCCTCGTAGGGGTCGGCGCCCGCGAGGTAGAGCAGGAGGTCGAACTCGTGGGCGTCCAGGACCTTCTGGAGGTGTCGTTCGAGGAGTCCGAGGTAGGCGGCATCGCCGGTTCCTCGGTCGAGCCCCAGGTCCAGGTCCCCGGGGGGCTTTACGACCGGGTAGTTCCGCTCCTCGTGCATCGAGAAGGTGAACACGGTCGGGTCGTCGCGGAAGATCTCGGCGGTCCCGTTGCCATGATGGACGTCGAGGTCCACGATGAGCGTTCGCTTCACTCCCCCCCCTGCGTGCAGGGTGCGGGCCGCCACGGCAACGTCATTGAGCAGGCAGAAGCCCTCGCCGTGACCGGTGAAGGCGTGATGGAACCCCCCTCCAAGGTGGACTGAAGCCCCATCCTCCAGTGCAATCCGAGCCGTCATCGTGGTTCCGCCGGCGCAGAGGACGGAGGCCGTGCGGAGTTCCGCCGAGAAGGGGAGCTCGAGGATGCGCTCTTCCGCAGCGCTGAAGCTCCCGCGACGGATCTTCTCCAGGTAGGTGTCGGAGTGGACCCGAGCGAGGTCTTCTTCGGATGCGGGAGCCGGAGCGAGGAAGGAGGCCTCGGTCAGGACGCCTTCCGCCAGAAGCCGCTCCTTCACCCTCCGATATTTCCTCGTCGGGAACACGTGCGGCCCGATATCGACTTCATAGTCAGGGGACCAGACGACGGAGATCGGGAGCGCTGGGTCTCGGGACATCGTTTCCCCCTTGAATCGACCGTTGGACAAAATGAGGTGTAGCATCGAGCCGGGTTTTCCTCCGGTGTGTCGGTGCCGGACATGACGGCGTGTCTGACACCACGCGGAGGAGGCGACGATGAATCATGAAAGGTACTCGCGATGGAACGATCGGATCGAAAGCCCGCTGTACAGGTCGAAGGGGAGGTGTGGATCGGGGCTCCCCCCTCGAGAGTGTGGGAGGTCCTCACGGATCTCGAGCGGTGGAATCGTTGGCACCGGGGCATCTCCTTCGCGCAGCTCCGCGGCTCCGTCGAGCGCGGAACGATCTTCCACTGGAGAAAGGATGGGATGCACGTGGTCTCTGCCCTCGACCCGGTGGAGCCGGAACGGACGTTCGGGTGGCACGGCCGCGCCTTCGGGGCCAGACTTCGTCACCTCTGGACGCTTGAACCTTCGCAAGGGGGCACGCGGGTGCGAGGGACCGAGTCGGTGGACGGGTTCATGGTATGGGTGATCCGACGGAGCGTGCGAAAGACGGTGGATCGGTCCCTCGCCGAGTGGCTTCACGGCCTCAAGGCTCGGGCCGAAGCTCCGAAGGAGGATCGATGATGCTGCCCGTGCTCGGCGAAGTGAAGGGAAACGAGACGGAGGCGGCAGTCACAGCTCCGCTTTCGGCTCTCGACGAGCTCTGGTTCCAGGTGAGTGGTACCGTCTGCAATCTTCGCTGCACCCACTGCTTCATTTCCTGCTCCCCCGAGAATCACTCGTTCTGGTTCATGGAGCGGGAGCAGGTCCGGGACGCGCTCGAAGCTTCCGTGCCGATCGGTGTGAAGGAGTACTACTTCACCGGAGGGGAGCCCTTCATGAACCGGGAGATCGAGGGGATTCTGGAGGATGCTCTTCAGTATGGTCCCACCACCGTCCTGACGAATGCCACGATCATGCCGGAGCGGAGGGCTCATCGCCTCGCAAAGCTGCGGGACGCATCCCGGCACTCCCTCGAACTCCGGGTGAGTCTCGACGGCATCACTCGCGAGATGAACGATGCGATCCGGGGGGAGGGTGCCTTCGATCGGTGCATGGCAGGAGTGGAAACCCTCGTAGCTCAGGACTTCCTGCCCATCATCACATGCATGCGGAGCTGGCCGGAGGAGGAGACGGATCGCATGCTCGCCGGGTTCAGGAAGCTCCTCCTGAGCGTCGGGTACGACCGGCCGCGGCTCAAGATCCTCCCGCCCCTCCTCATCGGAGAGGAAGCGAAGCGGACGCGCGGCTACGCGGACACGGAGCGGATCACCCACGAGATGCTCGAGGGGTACGATCTGGACCAACTCCTCTGCAGCCGAGCACGGCTCGTCACGGCCGATGGTATCTACGCCTGTCCAATTCTCCTGGGGGTTCCGTCCGCACGGATGGCCGGCTCGTTGCACGAGGCGGTCCGGGCCCCCGCTCCCCTGACGCATTCCGCCTGCTTCACCTGCTACATGAGCGGCGCGATCTGCTCGAACATGCCCGCGGGTGGCGGGGAAGGGCATTGATGTCCTTTCCCGTGGGGCCGCCGGGAGGTGGGGCGACGGCAGGGCCGGGTCGGCCCGTGCAGTACGAACGGATCGCGGTCTTCGGCGGAATCTACTCCAATCACCGGGCACTTCGCGCGGCTGTAGAGGACGCGGCGGACCGGAACGTGGACGCGCTCTTCTGCCTCGGGGATCTCGGCGCATTCGGTCCTTCGCCGGACCGTGTTTTCCCGATCCTGAGGGAAGCCGGTGTCCAGGTAATCCGGGGCAATTACGACGACTCGATCGCGAGAGGACTCGACGATTGCCAGTGCGGATACACGGACCCGCGCGACAATGAGTACGCCCGCCTCTCCTACCGGTACACGTTCGCAAGTACCTCTCTCGAGAATCGGCGCCGGCTTCAGCGGCTTCCCGAGGAGCTCCGCTTCCGGCTCGGAAGCCTGGACGTGCTCGCCTGCCACGGAAGCCCCCGGAGGATGAACGAGTTTCTCTGGGAGTCGACGACACCCGACCATTTCCTGTCGAAGCTTGCACGCGACCACTCGTGCGATGTGATCCTCGGAACCCATACGGGACTCCATTGGGCCCGTGAGTTCGAGAGCTCTCGGTGGTACGTGAACGTCGGAGCCCTCGGGCGCCCGGCGAACGACGGCCGCACAAGCGTGACCTACGCGGTCATCGAAGCGGATGGAACGAGCCTCGATGTGGAGTTCGTGCCGGTGACATACGATCATGAGGAGCTGGCGCGGGAGATGCGCGAGGAGCAGCTTCCCGAAGAGTTCGTCCAGACGATCCTGACGGGCTGGTGGACGACGTGCCTGGAGATCCTTCCGAGCAAGGAGCGAGCACGAGGGCGGTTCTGAGAGGCGGGGTTCACCGGTGCGGGGGGGCTGAATGCAGGAGAGCGTGGGAGGCCAGCTGGTCGTGGACGGGCCGGCAGTCTGGGCCTTCGCTGGATATCTCGTCACGCTGGTCTTGATTGGGGCCTACTCCGTCCGCTTCTCGTCCTCCGGTATCGGCAACTTCTTCGTCGGGGGCCGGAAGATGCACCGCCTCGTGGTGGCACTCTCCGCGGTCGTCTCAGGTCGGAGTGCCTGGCTCCTCCTGGGTGTGACCGGGATGGCCTACTCGATGGGAGCATCCGCGCTCTGGGTTGTGGTGGGGTATACGGTCGTGGAGTTCTTCCTCTTCCTCTACTTCGCGGGTCGGCTCCGGCGCTTCAGCGAAGCATACGACTGTATCACCGTCCCCGACTTCTTTGCCGCCCGGTTCGGCGATGACGACGGCCGCCTGCGCATCGTGCTCGCCGTCGTCCTGATCGTGTTCATGACGAGCTATGTCTCCGCGCAGTTCGTCGGTGGGGGCAAGGCGATCGGAGCGAGCTTCGGCCTCGGCTCCGGGACCGGGATCCTGATCACCGCGCTGATCGTCCTCCTGTACACGATGGTGGGCGGGTTCCTCGCGGTCAGCCTCACCGACACGATCCAGGGAATCTTCATGATCAGCGCCCTACTGCTTCTGCCGCTGGTCGCCATCCACGGCGCGGGCGGCTGGGGCGGAGTGGCGGGAGAGCTCGCCGCATACCAGGCCACCTTTCTCGATCCGCTCGCCCTCGGCTTCGGCGCTCTCCTGGGGATGGTCGGAATCGGCCTCGGAGCGCCGGGCAATCCTCACATCCTCGTGCGCTACATCTCGATCAAGGACCCCGCGGATCTCAAGTGGGCGGCGTATGTGGCGACGTTCTGGAATGTGGCGATGGGGGGTGGGGCGATCCTCATCGGACTGGCGGGTCGGGTCTACTTCCCCGATGTCGGCCTTCTGCCCGAAGCGGACACCGAAAATCTCTACCCATCGCTGGCCAGGGAGCTGCTCCATCCGGTCCTCTTCGGCATGATCGTCGCGTCGATCTTCGCCGCGATCATGTCCACCGCGGATTCGCAGCTTCTCGTCGCAGCATCGAGTGTAGTGCGAGACGTATACGAAAAGGTGCTCCGACGCGGAGAGGAGGTGTCGGAGCGTTGGCTGGTCTTCCTCTCGCGGGCAATGGTCGCCGTGCTCGTCGTTGCCGCGCTCGTCCTGGGGCTTCTGGCGGAGGATCTGGTCTTCTGGCTCGTGCTCTTCGCCTGGGCAGGCCTCGGCGCCGCCCTCGGCCCGCCGGCGATTCTGGCGCTCTACTGGAAGGGGACGACCCGGGCCGGGGTCCTGGCGGGGATCGTGGTGGGGACGGTGACGACGGTGGTCTGGTACTTCACGCCGGCTCTGCGGGAGCGGATGTACGAACTGATCCCCGCCTTTCTCCTCGGACTGCTCGTGACGTGGCTCGTGAGCCTGGCGACGCAGCGGCCCGCAGAGGTCGAGGAACGGTTCCGGGGGATGAAGGAGGGCTGAGGGAGCTGGAGGGTGGCCGCACGGGCGCGGTTCCCCGGTACGTCAGGGAAGCTCTTCGCCGACGGCTACCACCGCCATTTCCGGAATCAGGTGGAGATCATCCTCCACGAGGTGGGCGGCTTCGGCCAGGACGATGATCATGGTACCCGACTTGAGCGACGGGTCTTCCCCGGGGAGGTCATAGTCGTCGCTCGGAGAGTGGAGGACGATCTGTCCCCGTCGGAGGGAGCGGTCGGCGCAGGTGCCCACGAGGCGCACCGTCGCCCAACCGGGTCGGGGCGCCCACGTCATGTTCTTCGACGCATGGATGCGCCCGTCTCTCGTAGAACGGTTTTCCATAGAGGCAGTCTCCGCCTGTGTTCAGTGCTCGGAAGCAGCCGGTGGAGCCACCGGCTCTCTCTGGTGTCTACCCGCCGCTCGTTCAGGGGTCCGCAGCCGGGTCGGGCCTGCCTACGATTCGTGCTCATCGAGCTGCTGTTTCCCCTCGACCAGCAGGTCGAGCGCGGCACGTTGTGCCGGTGTCGGACTCGAAGGAAGCGACACCACGAGGGCGCGGGCCCGCTGATCTTCCGGCAGGTGCAGGACGATCTCCCCTGCTGCCCGGGAGGCTGCGTACGGCCGCGACCTCCCCGATCCGTCCACGATGACCGTCCGGCCGGAATACCCGAGCTCGGCGATCCGCACACCGTAGGCAATCCACTCCGTGAGCGGGTCCTGGTCGGGACCCGCAACCGCCGGGAGCACCCGGGTGCGGTAGTGGGCGACGGCCTCTGCGTATGCGGATTCGTTCCGGCTCCGGAGGTGTTTCAGAAGGGCTCGGCAGTGGGCGCGAGGGTCCGGGGCCCCGGTTGTTTCGAGCGTCTCCGAAAGGCGCTCGTCCGCTCGAGTCTGCAGATCATCTTCCATGATGCGATTACCATCGAGGTTGCGACGCTCGAGGTCAACCGGAGAGAGCCGAGAAAGCACGGTGCTCCACGATTCGTTGCCCTGGCCATCCGGTCCCTCTACCTTTTCTCATTCGACGGGAACCACTCTTCGGCGTGTGCGATTCATCGCCCAACGTGAGACGAATCCATGGTGAGTCCACACCGGCCCTCCAAAGCCTCTGCACGTCGGGATGACGAATTTCTCGAGTTGTCGTGGGAGATGTTCGGGGAGCTCTGTCGAGCCCTCGCGATGAGGGTTTCGAGGGAGTTCGCTCCGGAGATGATCGTGGGGATCGCGCGTGCTGGAGTGATCCCTGCGGCGATCATGGCGTCGATCCTCCGCAACGACTTCTATTCCATGAAGATTTCTCGACGGGAGGGAGGAGAGCAGGTTCGGGAGCGCCCCGCCGTTCTCTCCGCGGCGCCCATCCAGGCCCAGGGCAAGCGGGTGGTGCTGGTCGACGAGATCACCACCTCCGGCGACACGTTGCGCCTCGCCCTGGCGGCGCTTCGCGACGTGGGGGCGGCTGAGATCCGCACCGCTACCGCGTTCGCCCGCCCATCCGGGTATCGGCCGGACTACTACGCGCTCGAGACGGATGCCACGATCATCTTTCCATGGGACCGAAAGGTCTTCGATGGAACGCAGTGGGTCGTGAACCCGATGTACGAAGGTGTCCTGGACGAGTAAGACTCTCGTCACGGCGGCGTTTCAGCCCCCCTGCATCGAATCCAGGAACTCCTGGTTCGTCTTCGTCCTCTTCATTCGATCGAGCAGGAACTCGATCGCTTCCGCCGGCGGCATGTCGGAGAGGAAGTTGCGGAGGAGATAGACCCGGTTCAGCTCCGTTTCCGAAAGGAGGAGTTCTTCCTTTCGCGTTCCGGACCGGTTCAGGTCGATCGACGGGAAGATCCGCTTGTCCGCGATGTGGCGGTCCAGGACGAGCTCCATGTTGCCCGTGCCCTTGAACTCCTCGAAGATCACCTCATCCATCCGGCTGCCCGTTTCGACGAGGGCGGTTGCAATGATCGTGAGGGATCCTCCTTCGTCGATGTTCCGGGCCGCTCCGAAGAAGCGCTTCGGCTTGTGAAGCGCGTTCGCGTCGACACCTCCCGAGAGGATCTTGCCCGAATGGGGAACCGTCACGTTGTAGGCACGGGCGAGGCGTGTGATCGAGTCCAGGAGGACGACCACGTCCTTCCCTGTCTCGACGAGGCGCTTCGCCTTGTCGAGGACCATTTCCGCCACCTGGGTGTGTCGGTCGGCCGGCTCGTCGAACGTGGAGGAGATGACCTCTCCGTCCACGTTCTCCTCCATGTCCGTGACCTCCTCGGGTCGTTCGTCGATGAGAAGCACGATCAGGTAGACATCCGGATGGTTCTCCGTGATCGAATTCGCGATCTTCTGGAGAAGCATCGTCTTACCGGCCTTCGGGGGCGAGACGATCAGGCCTCGCTGTCCCATCCCGATGGGAGCGATCAGGTCCATCACACGCGTGGACAGGTCGCCGTCGAGGGCCTCGAGCCGAATGCGATCCTCCGGATAGCGCGGTCGGAGGTTGTCGAAGGCGATCCGGTGCTTTGCCTTTTCCGGGTCGTCGAGGTTCACTTCCTCCACCTTGAGGAGGGCGAGATACCTTTCGCCTTCCTTCGGTGGCCGAACCTGACCCAGGACCGTGTCCCCGGTTCGGAGGTCGAATCGCTTGATCTGGGACGGGCTCACATAGATGTCGTCCGGACCGTAGAGGTAGTTCCAGTCGGGCGATCGGAGGAACCCATACCCTTCGGGGAGAATTTCCAGAACGCCTTCGCCTCGCAGGACCACGTCCGTGTCGAGTAGATTTTGCTCGATCCGGAAGATGAGATCCTGCTTGCGGAGCCCGGAGTAGTTCGAGATGTTCAACTCTTCTGCCATCTCGTGGAGCTCTTGGACGTTCTTCCTCTTCAACTCTGCGATGTCCACGAACTTCTCCGTAGTGGAGGGGGATGCAGCGGTGGTAATGATTGGCTTCCCATTGTGGCGGTATACACCCGCCCGCGATCTGTCGTCAAGGAAGTGGAGCGTCCGTCAGGAGAGCGGGAGGACTCGTTCAGGGCGAAGCCGCACTGGGTGCGCACGCCGAAAATATGAGGGCTTGGCGCCATAGTAATGGGCTCCTCCGGGCCGGTCAAGGCTCTTCCCCCCCATTGGCCATCGATTTTTTCCACCTACCGGATTCTCTCCTTCGGAGGCGAGGAGATCATCCACGGTCACCTCCGGGCGGACCTCACGGAGGAGGATCCGGAGGTTCGGGACCTTCTCGAGGCGTGGGACGGGCGGTCGGTGCTTCGCCGCGGACCTTCCGCCGTTCACCTCGTGCTCGAACGGCCGTCCACGGACCCGTCTCGGATCCATTGGATCCTGCACATCGCGCTTTTCGGAGCAACCCTCTTCACCACACTCGTAGCCGGGGCCCTCCTCCAGGGTGTCGACCCGCTCGCGACGACCCTCGTGGAGCTGGGAGGAGTGGTCGTCCCGGTGCCCACCGGGGTGCGGGTCGAAGTGCTCGCCCTGGGTTGGCCCTTCGCCCTTCCTCTCCTCGGCATCCTGCTCGGTCACGAGATGGGGCACTACGTCGCTGCTCGCCTCCATCGGATCCGCGCGAGCCTTCCGTACTTCATTCCATTCCCGCCGTACTACTCGGTGGTGGGGACGCTTGGGGCGTTCATCCGCCTGCGGAGCCCGACTCTGGACCGTTCTGCCCTCCTCGATGTCGGCGTGTCGGGCCCAATCGTCAGCTTCCTCCTCTCCATTCCGGTTCTTTGGGTCGGTCTCGCGCTTTCGCAGCCGATCCCAGTCGACCCGGGAGACTTCACCCCCTATCTGATCCAGTTCGCCGGACAGCCGATTCGGGTTGGTGACGGAGCACTTCTCCGGCTGCTGACGCACTTCCACTTCAGTGCGGAAATCGGATCCGAGGCGATTCTCCTCCACCCCGTCGCGTTCGCGGGGTGGATCGGGCTCTTCGTCACCTTCCTGAACCTTCTCCCCTTCGGTCAGCTTGACGGCGGACACATCGGCTACGCGCTCTGGGGGCGCCGACAGCGGTATGCGGGAATCTTCTTCCTCCTGTTGCTGGTTCCGCTCGGATTTCTCTGGTGGGGATGGTGGTTCTGGGGGGGCGTCGCCTTCCTCATCAACCGGGGCCGGCTGTCTCATCCTTCCGTGGTGATGAACGAGATCCCCCCGAGTCGCTTCCGGCGGCTGGTCGGAGTGGGCGCCATCGTGATGTTTCTCCTCACGTTCGCGCCCGTCCCCGTATCGCTCTGAGGCGGTTTGCGTCGCACCTCCATCCAGCGATTCCCGGGAAAAAGCGGATCCCAGCGCCTGGCACCTCGGGGGGCCGATTCGCTTGACATTCACGGGAGGCCCCCGGAACATTCGGCTGGGAATGGGTCCCGAAGGGAGGTTACGGCTCCATGCGGGGGCCTCCGACGGGATGACCAGGGAATCGTCTGTGGGAGAGCCGGCTTGGCCAGACACAACCGCGAGGGTGAGGGAACCGATCAGCGGGGATTCTGTTACAATGTCAGCTATCAGCCGGACTGGCTTCGACATGTGAAAGTCACGCGCCTGCTGGAGTCCGGTCGACAGTCGACGATGATCCTGTTTCGCAATCCGGCGGAACGGGGGGAGCGTGAGCCTGGCGACCAGGTGCGGACGCGAGTCCGGTGTCCTGACCAGGACCTGGACGTGCAGGTTACGGTTGCGGACAGTTGTGGCCACGTCCGACGGGTGCGGGTCGCGTGTGCGGTTCCTTCCGCGGATGGAGACGGTGAAGAGGAGGTCGTATTGACCTTCGAGAATGGACTGCCCCTCGGGGGCCCTTCCTCTCCCTGAGCCCGCTCGCACACCAGCGGGTTCGCCTTTCCATTAAACTCGTTGACTTGATCGCGCGACGACGAGTTCCGATTGCTTCCCCATGCGGGGTCGGTGGAGAATCGAGCGAAGAGCATGCACCGGAACCACGGGGCCACCGGAACCACGGGATGAGATGACGACGAGATTGCTGGCTCCTTTCACCTGGCTCGGTTCCCATGGCCTCTCGATGACACAGGGCCTGGGAAACTGGGGCAGCTTGATCACGGACACGGTGCGGGCGCTTCGGCACGTGGATGTGTGGGGAAGGCTCCTCCTCCCCCAGCTCGCCCGTATCGGAGTCGATTCGATCCCGATCGCCCTCTTTATCGCGACCTTCACCGGCATCGTGCTCGCCCTGCAGGCGTCGTACACCTTCACCGGAGCAATCCCGCTCTATTTCGTCGGGGTACTCGTCGGGAAGACGATGATCATGGAACTCGGGCCGGTTCTCACGGGTTTGGCGCTTGCAGGGCGGATCGGCGCAAACGTCGCTGCGGAGATCGGGTCCATGAAGGTCACCGAGCAGATCGATGCCCTGGAGACCCTGGCCTATCCTCCGAACGCCTACCTCGTGGTACCTCGGGTTCTCGCGGGGGTGATCATGTTTCCGGCCGTGACGATTCTCGCGATCGGTATGGGGATCACCTCGGGGTGGGTTACCTCTCTGCAGCTCCTCGACATGAGCACGCCGCAATTCGTTCGGGGCCTCACGCTCTTCTTCTTCCCGTTCGACGTCTGGTTCGCCATCATCAAGGCCACCAGCTTCGGGCTGGTCGTGACGCTCGTGGGATGCTTCTACGGGTTCCATACGACCGGGGGCGCGGAGGGCGTGGGGCGGTCGACAACCAAGGCCGTGGTGGTCAGCAGCATGTTGATTCTGGTGCTCGACGCCTTCTGGGCGGTGCTGCTCCTGTGACCTTGATGTCGGCGCCGCGGCGGAGTGCCCCATGACGATCCAGCTCGACGACCTGCACAAGTCGTTCGGTCAGAAGCATGTGCTGCGCGGATTCTCCCTGGAGGTTCGGGACGGCGAAACGCTCACGGTCCTGGGGCCCTCCGGGAGCGGCAAGTCCGTGATGCTCAAGCACATCGTGGGTCTTCTCACCCCTGACCGAGGCCAAGTGTTGGTGGACGGCCAAAACGTCGGCGAGCTCGAGATGAATGATCTGTACGATTTGCGCCGAAAGGTAGGCTACGTTTTCCAGCTCGCCGCCCTGTTCGATTCGCTGTCGGTGGCGGACAACGTCGGCCTTGGGCTCCATAGGGTCGGAGGGTTCCGAGAGGACCAGATTCGGGAAAGGGTTCGGGAGTGCCTGCACCTCGTGGACCTCGAGGGCTTCGAGGATCGATTCCCTGCCGAGCTGTCGGGCGGCCAGAAGAAGCGGGCGGGATTGGCAAGAGCGATCGCAACGAAGCCGAAGTACCTGCTCTATGACGAGCCGACCACGGGCCTCGATCCGCTCACGAAGGCGGTGATCGATCAGCTCATTCTCAAGATGCGCCAGGAGCTGGGGGTGACGGGGCTCGTCATCACACACGATATGGAGAGCGCTTACCGCGTCTCGGATCGGATCGCTATGCTGTACGAAGGCCGGAGGCGCTTTCTGGGCACCCCCGACGAAATCAGGGGCACGGAAGATCCCGTGGTACGAGCGTTCATCGAAGGCGACCCTCAATACCTCGAGAGGCGAGAAACCACCGTGGAGGAAGCGTCGTGAAGCGCAGGAACGAGACCCTCGTCGGACTGGTCCTCGTCCTCGGCGTGGTCACCGCCGTGTTCGGATCCCTCTGGCTGCAGGGATGGGAGTTCGGACGAACGGTGGAAACGGTCGAGGCGGTATTCAGCGACGTGGGGCAGGCGGCCGAGGGCAACGCAGTAAAGGTCCGGGGCGTACGCATCGGTAGGATCGACGAGGTGTCCGTCCATCCTGAAGGAGAGTTCGTACAGGTTGTGTTGCGTGTCGACGCGGATGTCCCCCGCCCTCCCGATGCCGCGGTCGTCCTCGCGCCGGAGTCGATGTTCGGGGAGTGGCAGGCCGAAATCGTATCGCGCTCCCTGTATCCGCACTTCCAATTCCTGGATCCGAACGAACCGGACGTGCTCCCCGGGTATGCGCTCCCCGACATTTCCCGGCTTACGGCGACTGCGGATCGGATCTCCGAGAACCTGGCGGACCTCAGCGACCGCATCGGGATCGCGTTCAGTGAGGAGACGGCGGAGAACTTGGCGCGAACGATCCAGAACGTGGAGGGAGTGAGCGACCGACTCACGCAGCTCATCGAACAGCAGGCCGCCACCTTTGATGTCCTGGCTGCTCGAGTCGAGGAGGCGACGGGCGAGATCGGACGTGCGGCAACGGCCAGCCGGACGACCTTCGACCACCTGAGCGACCTCATGGCCACCGGAGAGGTGGAGATGCTGCTCACCGACGTGCGGGATGTGGCCGAGGGGCTCCAGTCCCTCACGCAGGAGGCCACCACGACGACGAGTGAGTTTCAGAAGATGGCCGTCCGCGCCGAGTCCACGTTCGCACGGGTGGATCGGATCCTCGGGGCGGCAGAGGATGGCGAAGGCACTCTGGGACGATTGCTGAACGATCCCACGCTGATGAACGAGGTCGAGGCCACACTGGTGCAACTCCAACTCCTTCTCGAAGACGTTCGGGAGAACCCGCGTCGTTATCTGCGCCTCTCCATCTTCTGATCCCAACGGCTATCTTGGAGCGTCCTGATCGAGTCACTGCACTGGAGGGGAGGGACGGACGTGACGGGAACGACGGAGGAAGCGACACAGGAGGAGTGGAGCGCGGGTGGAGTGGTCCTGCGGGCGGGCGAGAAGGCGATCCGCGTGCTCCTCATCCGCGACCCCTATCGCAATTGGGGCCTTCCGAAAGGGCACATCGAAGGGGAGGAGACCGCAGTCGCAGCAGCGCTCCGCGAAGTGCGTGAGGAGACGGGTCTGGAGAACCTCATCCTCGGACCCGAAGTGGGCACGATCGACTGGCGGTTTCGGCAGGGGGGGGTGACGATCCACAAGTACTGCCGCTTCTTCCTCATGCAGTCTCCGTGGGGCGAGGCCGTCCCGGAAGTCGCAGAGGGGATCACCGAGTGCCGGTGGCTTCCCCTCGCCGATGCGATCGAGGGAATTACGTACGAGAACGCTCGCGGGATCCTGAGGCAGGTCGGTCCCATGCTCGATGAAGGAGCATCCCGTGAAGCCCCGTGGAAGGCGTGGCTGGGATCTCCGGGACGATGAGGAAACGATGCCGGCCCGGCAGGGGAATCGGGTGGTTGCTCTGAACCGGGAAGGGGTTATGCTATCGGGTTCCAGTCCCCATCGGGTGTTCCGGGAATAGGGCTTGCTCGCGTTCATGAAAGGGCGAGATGGACACGGATCTGCGTGACATAACGATCATCGGTGGAGGCCCCACCGGCCTCTTCGCGGCCTTCTACGGAGGGATGAGAGGGGCATCGACCCGGGTCGTCGACTCTCTTCCCGAGCTCGGTGGCCAGCTCGCAGCGCTCTACCCGGAGAAGTATATCTTCGACGTGGGGGGGTTCCCGAAGGTGCTCGCCAAGGACCTCGCCACGAAGCTGCGAGAGCAGGCCCTCCAGTTCGAGCCCGAGGTGGTGCTCGACGAGGAGGTCACGCGCGTGGCCCCCCAGGAGGACGGGACGTTCCACCTCGAGGGGCGTGCAGGATCCTATCGGACGAAGGCGCTCATCGTCGCGGGGGGAAAAGGTGCGTTCGAGGCCCGGAAGCTCGAGGTGCCGGGCTACGACGACCTGCTCGGGAGCGGTGTCCATTACGCGGTGAAGGACCCGGAAACCTATCGCGGACAGAGGGTGGTGATCGTCGGGGGAGGGGACTCCGCGCTCGACTGGGTTCTCGCGCTCAAGGGTCTGACGCGGGAGCTCGTCCTGGTGCATCGGCGCGATACCTTTCGCGCGCACGAGCACAGCGTGACGCTCCTTCGACAGGCCTGTGTGAACGGTGAGGTGGAGCTGCGATCCTTCCATGAGGTGAAGGAGATCCATGGGGAGGGGCGCGTGGAGGGATGCACGATCTTCGACAACCGATCCGATGAGCACACGACGTTCGCTGCCGACGCGGTGCTCACCTTCCTCGGCTTCAAGCCGGATCTGGGCCCGATCAAGGACTGGGGCTTGGAGATTCGAAAGAACCGCCTTGTCGTGAATCACCTGATGGAGACGAACATCCCGGGAATCTACGGCGCGGGGGATATCGTGGACTACGATGGGAAATTGGATCTCATCGCCACCGGTTTCGCCGAGGCCGCGATCGCGGTGAACAACGCGGTGCATCATGTCGACCCCGGCGCCCGAGTCAACCCGGGGCACTCGACGAACCTGAAGGTCTTCCAGGAAAAGTAGAGGGAGCATGACGAAGGACGCAGTGGAGAACGTGGTGATCGTAGGATCCGGCCCGGCGGCCTGGACGGCCGCCCTCTACGCGGCCCGGGCACGGCTTTCCCCCCTGGTCGTGGAGGGCGCCCCCTCCCGCGAGATGATTCCGGGCGGCCAGCTCATGTTCACCACCGAGGTGGAGAACTACCCGGGGTTCCCGGATGGCGTGACCGGGCAGTTGCTGATGGAAAGGATGAAGGCGCAGGCGGTCCGGTTCGACACGCGAGTCCTCACCGACGACATCGTGACGGTCGAAACGAGCGGACGTCCGTTCGTCCTGCGTACGGCCGGGGGGGACGAGCTCCGGAGCCGGTCTGTCGTCATTGCCACGGGGGCGAGGGCCAACTGGCTCGGACTCGAGCACGAGCAACGCCTCGCTCAGTCGGGAGGTGGAGTCTCTGCATGTGCGGTGTGCGACGGGGCGTTGCCCGCGTTCCGGGAAAAAGTCCTGGCTGTGGTGGGAGGTGGAGACTCCGCGATGGAGGAGGCGACCTACCTGACCAAGTTCGCGAGGAAGGTGGTCATCATCCATCGGAGGGACGAATTCCGAGCGTCGACGATCATGACCGAAAAGGCTCTCCAGGATCCCAAGATCGATGTGGCATGGAACACGGTGGTGACCGACGTCCTGGGGGACGATTTCATCACAGGGCTCCGGCTGCAGGACACGATCTCCGGAGAGGAGCGTGAGCTCGAAGTGGGAGGCCTCTTCCTCGCGATCGGCCACACCCCGAACACGGCTTTTCTACGGAATACCGTGGAGTTGGACGAGGACGGGTACATCGTGACTGCGAGGTCATGGCGGACCGAGACCAGCGTCCCGGGCATCTTCGCCGCCGGGGATGTGATGGATCCCTACTACCGGCAGGCCGTCACTGCGGCTGGAACTGGATGCATGGCGGCCCTGGAAGCCGAGCGCTGGCTGGCGCACGGTGGAGCGGCCGCGCGCGCGGAGGCCTCTCCGGCAGCTTCCACCTCGTAGGAGGGCTCACGACAAAAGGGCGCCTCAGCGTGTGAGTGACTGCCCGCCGTCCACGACGACGACCTCGCCGGTGATGAACGGCGAGCGGTCGAGAAAGAGTACAGTGCGAGCTACGTCCTCGGGGGATCCGAGGTGCCCCAGGACCGTTCGGTCGATCGCTCGCTGTTCCTGCTCTTCGGAATGGCCGTCAGGAAGGAGCACCGAGCCCGGTGCGATCGCGTTGACCCGGATCTTCGGGGCGAGGGATCGCGCCATGACCCGGGTGAGGTGGAGGAGGGCCGCCTTCGAAACGGAGTGGTGGGGGAATTCCTCCCAGGGACGGAAGGCGGAGAGGTCGACGAGATTGATGACCGATCCGCCCTCCGCTCCGAGAAGCGGGGCTGCTTCACGGGCGACGAGGAAGGGGCCCTTCAGGTTCACTCCCATGACACGGTCCCAGTCCTCGTTCTCGATGTCCAGGAGAGGCACCTGGCGGAAGAGCGAAGCATTGTTCACGACCAGGTCCAGGCGGCCCATCCGCTCCCGTACTTTCTCGATGAGCCAGGTCACTTCCTCCGGATTCGAGACGTCCGCCTGGGCGACGAACGCTCGTTGGCCCAGCTCTTCGATCCGTTGGGACACCTCCCTCGCCTCGGGCTCGGACGAGTGATAGTTCACCACCACGTGAAACCCGGCTTCGGCAAGCGCGAGGCAGATTGCTCGTCCGACCCGGACCGCTCCCCCGGTGACCAGCGCGACCCTTCCGGAGTGCAATTCCTGGCTCCCCATCGAACCTCCTCGGTTGCGGATCTCAGGGCGAGTTTTCGCGTGCGCGAAACCCCCTGCTTCGGAGACGGTACACTGGAGTCCGGCGTGCAGGGCCGGATCGTAATCGCTGCGCTGGATGGAGGGAAGGGAGACGATGAGCGAGGAGGGGGTGCGGGTAGCCGCGGTCACCGGGGGCACCCGGGGGATCGGATTCGGAGTGGCGCGGGCGTTGGTAGGTGCCGGATGGGCGGTGGCAGTGGGGTCTCGTTCCGATGAAGCGGTCGCCGCGGCCGGGGCAGCCTTGGAGACGGAAGCCCCGGGCCGCGTCTTCTCCCGCGTCCTCGACGTCCGCGACCGACGCAGCTGCCGGGCATTCGTGGAGGAGACGGTGCGGCACTTCGGCCGCCTGGACACCCTGGTCAACAACGCAGGGGCCGGCCGGTTCGAGTCGATCCGGGACCTCGCGCACGAGGACTGGGATCTACAGATCCGCACGAACCTCGATGGGGTCTTCCACTGCTCCCAGGCAGCGATCCCTCATCTCGAGGGGAACGAGGAGGGGGGGTGGATCATCAACATCGGCTCGATCTCCAGTCGGACCGCGATCGCTGGAGGCGCAGGGTACAATGCTTCGAAGTTCGGGCTCCTGGGTTTGACCGAAGCGATGATGCTCGATCTGAGGCACCAGAACATCCGGGTGACCATCATCATGCCCGGCAGCGTGGAAACGCCCTTTCTGGGGTCCCCTCCGAATCCGGAGGAGAGCTGGAAGCTCCGCCCGGAGGACGTGGGGCGGACGATCCTGGACCTGATGAGGTATCCCGCGCACGCTCTGCCTTCCCGGATCGAGATCCGCCCCACCCGGCCGCCACGCAGGTAGTAGAAAGAACAGATCGTCGGGGCTCGAACGGGCCCCGGCTCCACCAGATTAACTCGGAGCGAGAGATGACGGAGTACCGGATCGAAAAGGATTCCCTGGGCGAGGTGCGGGTGCCTTCAGAGGCGCTTTACGGAGCTCAGACCCAGAGAGCGGTCGAGAACTTCCCGATCAGCGGACAGGGGTTCGGACGTCGATTCATCGAGGCGCTGGGCCTGATCAAGGGATCGGCGGCGAGGGTGAACGGCGAGCTGGGTCACCTCGACAGCGACGTCTCGAAAGCGATCGCCCGGGCGGCGGATGAGGTTCGGGAAGGAACGTGGGACGAGGAGTTCGTCGTCGACATCTACCAGACAGGATCCGGCACCTCCACGAACATGAATGCGAACGAGGTGATCGCAACGCGCGCGAACCAGCTCATCGGAACTCGCGGTGCGCCGATCCATCCGAACGACCACGTGAACTTCGGTCAGTCCTCGAACGACGTGATTCCCACCACGATCCACGTCTCCGGCCGTCTGGCGGTCGAGCGGGAACTGATCCCTGCTCTGGAGGATCTCCATTCCGCGCTGACGGCGAAAGCGGAGGAGTTCGACTCGGTGCTCAAGTCCGGGCGAACCCATCTGATGGATGCCACTCCGGTCCGGCTCGGCCAGGAATTCGGGGGCTATGCCCGACAGGTCGAACGGGGGATCGAGCGGGTTCGGCGGGGAGCGGATGAGCTCTCCGAGCTCGCCCTCGGGGGCACTGCGGTCGGCACGGGCATCAACACGAACCCTGCATTCCCCGGACTGACGATCGCGCTCATCTCGAAGGAGACGAAGCTCGAGTTCCGGGAGGCCTTCAATCATTTCGAGACGCAGGCTGCTCAGGATGCGGTGGTCAGCCTTTCCGGCGCACTGAACACCGTGGCCGTCAGCCTGATGAAGGTGGCGGACGATGTTCGGTGGCTTGCGAGCGGACCCACGTCCGGGCTTCGGGAGATCGGGCTTCCCGCCGTGCAGCCGGGCAGTTCCATCATGCCCGGGAAGGTGAACCCGGTCCTCTCCGAAGCCCTGATGATGGCTTCTGCCCGAGTGGCCGGGAACCATACGGCGATCACCCTGGGGGGAGGCCGGGGCAACTTTGAATTGAATGTCATGCTCCCCCTTCTCGCGCATTCCCTCCATGAGTCGATCCTCGTGCTTTCCAATGCGACCCGGGCATTCACGGACCGGTGCGTGCGGGGCATCACGGCGAATGAGGAGCGGTGCCGGGAGCTTCTCGAACGCAATCCGAGCATCGCAACGGCACTGAACCTCAAGATCGGGTATGACCGCGCGTCCGAGGTCGCGAAGGAAGCGGCTCGTAGCGGCCGATCGGTACGAGACGTGCTGCTCGAGGGTGGGCTCCTCCCCGAGGAGGAGGTGGATGAGGCCCTGAATGTGATCGGCATGACCGAGCCGGGCTTTCCCGGGAAGGCGGGATGAGCGGCTCTCCTGTGGTCGAAGGGTCGGGAGCGTCGGGGGAGGCGCGTTCCGGGTCCGGGTCCCGGGACGAACTGGGAGCACACGTGTCTTCGGCGGGAGGAGTCGGCAATGCGCCCGATCGGGCCAGGGCGATCGATTCGGTGAGTCTGCAGCTCTTCACGAAGCAGCCGAGCCGGTGGGCAGAGCCCGAGTTGTCGGTGGAAGCGGTCGAAGCCTTCCGGGAGGCGCGTGCGGGGGTAGACATCGCGGTCGCAGGCTCCCATGACTCGTACCTGATCAACCTGGCTTCGCCGGACCCGAAGCTCTGGCAACGTTCGCTGGACTGCTTCATCGGCGAGCTCGGTCGATCGGTGGCGCTCGGGCTCGACTTCGTCGTCACGCATCCCGGCAACGCGACGGACGGCAACGAGCGCGAAGGCCTCGTTCGGAACGCGGAGGCACTCGTCCGCGCCCTGGAGGAGGTGCCGGGGGAGACTCGGGTCCTTCTCGAGCTCACCGCGGGCGCCGGGACGACGGTCGGCGCGACGTTCGAGAACCTGGAGATGATCATCCGTCGGGTACCCTCCGAGCTTCAGGGCCGGGTCGGAGTGTGCTTCGACACCTGCCACGCCTACTCTGCCGGATACGACCTCGTGGACGACTACGACTCGGTGTGGATCCGCTTCGACGACGTGCTGGGGCTGGATCGGCTCGGTCTGTTCCATCTGAACGATTCGAAACACCCCTTCGACTCCCGGAAGGACCGGCACGAGCACATCGGAGAGGGGACGTTGGGCCCGGAGCCTTTCCGGAGGATCATGACGGACGAGCGATTCCTCGAGATCCCCAAGCTGCTGGAGACCCCGAAAGGCGAGGACATGGTCACCTTCGACCGGAAGAACCTGGCGCTTCTGCGGTCATTCCGCGCCGGATCCGGCGGGTGAACGTCCCGTCGATCAAGCACTTTCCGGGCACTACTGGACGCGAGGGGGAGCGGGCCCTATATTCCCCTCGAGCCTCATCGAAGGGCCTTATATTGAGCCAACACATCAGAAGCCGGGACTGACTCTCGTGGATGCCGCCCTGCCCCTTACGGGGACTGCGAATTCCGCGGGGAGGTCACCAAAAGTTCACCCCGGGCTTCAATAGAACCCCTTCGGTGCAGGCTGCCGGGGCCGGCACTCCTTGCGGAGGCCGGTCCCGGTTTTTTTGTGCCGGGACCGAACGACTCGACAGGGGGTAGCTTGGGCCCGAGGTACGGAACGCATCCGTCCGGGGAATTTGCGCGGCGTCCAAACGCAGGCCGCCTCCCTGCCCGTATCGGAAACGCAAGCCCTATCGGGGAGTCCGAATGCCGCGCGTGCGGGTTACCCGCCGACTCCATTTTTCGGCTGCTCACCGGCTCTACCGGTCCGAATGGTCCGACGAGCGGAATCGAGAGGTCTTTGGAGACTGCTCGAATCCACTCTGGCACGGCCACAACTACGAGTTGGACGTGACCGTGGAAGGGGAGGTGGACCCTACGACCGGGTTTGTCCTGGACCTTTCCCGCCTGAAGAGGATTGTGGAGGAGAATGTGATCCGGGACCTCGATCACAGGAACCTGAACGTCGAGGTGCCCTGGCTCGAAGGGATGAATCCCACCACCGAAAACGTCGTGGTGGCGATCTGGGGCCAGCTCCGCCCGGCCCTGCCGGAAGGCATCGCTCTCACCCGGCTCGTGCTTTGGGAGACACCGAGAAACTACGTGGAGTATGTCGGGGAATGAACGCCCCGGGAATTGGAGGGGAACGATGACGGTAAGGCAGACGGCCCGGATTCTCGAGGAGGAGGATCCGGAGCTCGATGTGACGGAAGGGCCGGATCTCGCACAGGTCCCGTATCAGGATCTGATCGCCGAGATGATCCGCCGGATCGGAGAAGATCCGGACCGTGAGGGGCTGCGGAAGACCCCCGAACGGGTCGAGAAGGCGATGAGGTTCCTCACCCAGGGCTATGGGCTCGATCCGAACGAGGTGGTGGGTGACGCTCTTTACGAGGAGCGTCATCACAACATGGTGATGGTCAAGGACATCGAGATGTATTCCCTCTGTGAGCATCACCTCTTGCCGTTCTTCGGAAAGGTCCACGTGGCGTACATCCCGAACGGGAAGATCATGGGGCTGAGCAAGATGGCCCGCCTTGTCGAGGTCTTTGCCCGCCGGCTTCAGGTCCAGGAACGGTTGACCGAGGAAATCGCGCAGAGCCTGTGGGAGGTCGTGGAGCCACAGGGCGTGGGTGTCGTGATCGAGGCATACCACCTCTGCATGATGATGCGAGGAGTGGAGAAGCAAAACTCCACGACGATCACCTCGGCGATGCGCGGAAACTTCCTCGAGGACGCGAGGACCCGGGAGGAGTTCCTCCACCTCGCGCTCACCACCCATCGGCCCGTCTCCTGAGCTCCATGGGACTCGAAGGCAGGTTGGTGCTCGTGACGGGTGCGAGTCGCGGGATCGGTCGAAGTGTCGCCAGACGCATCGCCTCGGCAGGGGGCCGGGTCGGACTCGTGGCCCGAAATGCCGCGCCGCTCGAGGACCTCGCGGACGAGTTGGGAGGCGTCGCACTTCCGGCGGACGTCTCGGACCCGGAGCAGGTCGACGACATGGTTTCGAGGTTCCGGTCGGAGATGGGGGGAGCGCCGCAGCTCGTGGTGCACTCCGCTGGAGTTTTTTCGCTGGGTGCGGTCGCGGAAGAGTCCGTGAAGGCGTTCGACCAGCACCTTGCAGTGAACCTCCGGGCGGCCTTTCTCGTGATCCGGGCGGTGCTTCCCGAGATGCTTGCGCATGGGGGAGGCACGATCGTCACGGTGGGATCCGTCGCGGGGCGGAAGGCGTTTCCGGGGAATGGAGCCTACTCCGCATCGAAATTTGGGCTCCGGGGGCTTCACGAGGTGCTGCTCGAGGAGACCCGCGGAACTGCGGTGCGGGTGACCCTCCTCGAGCCGGCGGCGACGGACACGACGATCTGGGATCCGCTCGGCGTGGAGGGCACTCCCGATCTGCCCGGCCGCTCCGAAATGCTTCGGCCGGAGGACGTGGCGGACGCCGTGGTCTTCGCGGCCACCCGTGCCGGGCATGTACGGATCCCATTTCTTCCCATCGAACGGGCCTGACACTCAGCTCGGCCGAACGGACAGGCCCGCCAAGAGCGAGAGGTTACCTGTGAACTACTATACGGTCAGCGTCCAAGCCCACTACGATGCGGCGCACTTCCTCCGGAATTACGGTGGGAAATGCGAGCGGTTGCACGGCCACCGGTGGGTGGTGGAGGTAGCGCTTCGGACCGCTGAGCTGGGCGAAGGGGGCATCGCATTCGACTTCGTGGAGCTCAAGAGGCACCTCATGGAGCTCGTCGAACGCTTCGATCATCGCAACCTGAACGATGTCCCTCCCTTCACCGAGATCGAAACGAGTGCAGAGAACCAGGCGCGCTACTTCTTCGAAGAAGTGAAGGAGCGCTTGCCCGCTGAGGTTGCGGAGGGGCTGTTGTACGCGCGGGTGTGGGAGACCCCGACCCAGTGGGCGCAGTACGGGCCGTCTCCCGCGGTTGCACCGGTCCCGTCCGGGCCTTGAGAACCCGTGCACCTGCTTCTCACCGACCGGCTCATCTGCCCTCGATGCGGCCCGCCTCACGGCCTGATCCTCCTGGCGGACGAAGTTGCGGACCGGAGGGTGTACGAGGGTACGTTGGGATGTTCGAACTGCCGGGAGGAGTACGAGGTGCAAAGCGGCTTCGCGGACCTGAGGCGTCCACCACGCGAGCCATTTCCCGATCCGGTGGCCTCCTCCTCCACGAACGAGGAGGAGGCGCTGCAGCTCGCCGCCCTGTTCGGTGTGGAGAGGGGGCCCGGCTTCCTGCTCCTTCTCGGTGAGACCGCGGTCCATGCGCCCTCGATCGCAGCGGCAATCGAAGACATCGAGGTCATCGCCGCGGATCCGATGATGCGGGCTCTGCCGGAGGCGCCGGGAGTGAGTCGCATCGCGGTGCACGACGAGCTCCCTTTCTTCCAGGGTGGCATCCGCGGCGTGGCGATGATCGGGGACGAAGCGGAACGCAAAATGAATGAAGGGGTCCGAGTTCTGGCGGCCGGGAGCCATCTCGTGGTTCTGCATCCCTCCGCGGCCACCTCGAACCTCCTGTCGGGATGGGAGCTGAAGGTCGTGGTCGAGGACCCGAGGGCAGTGGTGGGAGTCCGTATTTGATGCCCGTTCTTCCGCCGTCGGCCGGCTTCTCGATCCGTTGCGCAGGGGTGGGGCCATCCCTACCTTCCGAACCATGATTTCCTTCCTGCCAATCGTCCTCAATGGGTTGCCATGACTTGGTGGAAGAAGCTCTTCGGGGGTCCGGGCGACTCGGAACGGGTCGACTACTATCAAGAGGGCCTGGTTTTGCTCAGGGAGGGCAAGTTCCATGAGGCGCTCACGTCTTTTCGGCTGGCGCTCAAGGAATCCCCCGGCGATCCGGTCGTGCTGCAGCAGATCGCCATCGCCTACACCCGGATCGGGATGACCGAGGAAGCGACGAAAACCTACCGACACGTCCTTCAGAAGGACCCTGGCGCACCCGG
This sequence comes from Gemmatimonadota bacterium, assembly GCA_007121455.1. Classification (GTDB taxonomy): domain Bacteria; phylum Gemmatimonadota; class Gemmatimonadetes; order Longimicrobiales; family Gaopeijiaceae; genus SKKN01. The sequence goes on from SKKN01000006.1 coordinate 105,236, forward strand.
GGCCCACTACGGGCTGGCCTACCTTCTGCTCCACGGCGGGCGCGAGTCGGAGGCGGCCACTCATCTCGAAGCCTTCCTGGACAACGCGCCCGTCGAAGCTGAGGCTGGGGAGCACATCCTGCACGCCCGGTCCACCCTTGCTCGCCTCCGCGGTGACGTCGAGGCGGACACGCCACTATCGAGTGATGACCATGTCTAAGCGATCCGCCGAGCTCCGTTGGAGTGGGAAGGGCCTCTCCTTCCGCGGCCGAGGAGGAGACGGGCCGGAAGTTTCCCTCGACGGTGAGTCGCGGGAGGGGCCGGCCCCGATGGAGGCCCTCCTTCTGAGCCTCGCCGGGTGCATGGGTGTCGACGTATTGGCGATCCTGAAAAAGTCGCGGGTACCCCTCTCGAGCCTCGAGATTTTCACGGAAGGGGAGCGCGCTCCGGAGGCTCCTGAACGGTTCACCCGGATCCGGATGGTCTTCAGGGTCGAAGGCGTGGAGGAGGACCACCTTCCGCGTCTCGAACGCGCGATTCACCTTTCCGTCGAGAAGTACTGCAGCGTCTTCCACACTCTCCGGGAAGACATCGAGTTCGAAACCGCCATCGAGCGGAGCTGATCCTCGGCAGCGGCAGGCCCCCACGCGAAAGATCGAGGAGGTGACCCAGAATGGATGCCACCGCCACAGCGAGCGCTTCCAATTACGCGGCCAACCCCGCAGATCTCCCATCCGGAACGCTTACGAAGCTGTTTCACGGGAGCACCGAGCGGAATCGATCCCGCTCGGCATTCCGGTACTTCAACGGGGCAGCCTGGCAGGACATCACGTACGGGGAAGCACGGAGGCTGGCTGCCCGCGTCACCGGCGCGCTGAAGGAGCTCGACCTGGAGCGAGGGGAAAGGGTCGCGATCCTCTCCGAGAACCGACCCGAATGGGCGCTTTCCGACTACGGCTGCCTCGTCGCCGGTGTCGTGGATGTGCCGATCTACGCGACGCTCACTCCGGACCAGATCGCATACATTCTCGAAGATTCCGGTGCGCGACTCATTTTCTGCTCGACGCCGGAGCAGTTGGCGAAGGTCGAGAGGATTCGCTCCGGGTTGCCGGAGCTGTCCCACGTCGTGGTGTTCGATTCGCCGGAGACGCGCCCGGAAGGAGTGTTGACGTGGGATGAATTCCTCGCGAAGGGGGACGGTTGGGATGGCGTCGCGGACGATGCCGTCTTTTCGGAGGAGGTCGAGCGCGCGGCTCCGGATCAGGTCGCGACGATCCTCTATACTTCGGGAACGACGGGGGACCCCAAAGGGGTCATGCTCACCCATGACAACCTGTTTTCGAACATCGAGGCGACGAGTCGCCTGCTTTCCATGGGCACCGACGACTCGACGCTTTCCTTCCTTCCCCTCTCCCACGTCTTCCAGAGGATGGTCGACTACTACCTCTTCGGCAGTGGAGTGCTGATCGCCTATGCCCGCTCGATCGACACGGTCGCGGAAGACCTGAGGACGATCCGGCCTACGATCGTGGTGTCCGTTCCCCGGCTGTACGAGAAGGTCCACGCGAAGGTGACGGAGGCCGGTGGGCTCAAGGGGCAGCTGGTACAGTGGGCCAAGTCCGTGGGTGAACGATGGGCGGATGCACGTCTCGAGGGGAGAACACCGGACCTCTCCGTCCGGCTGCAATACCCCCTCGCGAACGCCCTCGTATTCAAGAAGCTCCGGGAAGGAGTCGGAGGACGGCTGAAGTTCTTCGTCAGCGGAGGCGCACCTCTCTCTCCCGAGATCAACAAGTTCTTCTATTCGGCGGGCATCCTGATCCTGGAGGGGTACGGGCTGACCGAGACGAGCCCGGTCACGAACGTCAATACGCCGGAAGCCCTCAAGATCGGGACCGTGGGGCGGCCCGTACCGGGAACCGAGATCAGGATTGCCGAGGACGGTGAGATCCTCGTCCGAGGCCGCCAGGTAATGAAGGGGTACTTCAACCGACCGGAGGCGACGGCCGAAGCGATCACCGAGGACGGGTGGTTCCATACCGGGGATATCGGGGAGCTCGATGCAGAGGGGTTTCTGCGGATCACGGATCGGAAGAAGGATCTGATCGTGACGGCAGGGGGGAAGAACGTGGCTCCTCAGCCGATCGAGGGTCGCCTGAAGGAGAATCGGTTCATCGATCAGCCCGTGCTGGTGGGGGACCGGAGGAAGTTCCTCTCTCTTCTCGTGGTCCCGAGCTTTGAAACCCTCGAGTCGTGGGCCCGGGATAAGGGGTTGTCCTTTTCCGGCCGCCGTGAGCTCCTCGAGCGGGAAGAGGTTCACCGCCTCTTCGAGAACGAGGTCGCCCGGGAGATGAAGGAATACGCACGGGTGGAGGTTCCCAAGAAGATCGTATTGCTGGACGAGGAGTTCACGATCGAGGACGGCTCCCTGACCCCGACGCAGAAGGTCAAGCGGCGCGTGGTGGAGGAGCGGCTCGGAGAGGTCATCGACTCACTGTACGACGAAGGCCGCCGCGACCAGACGGTCTTCCTGCCCTGGTAATTCGAAGATGTCGGAGATCCGCGTCGTACTCGTGACGGCTCCCAGCCAGGAGGAGGGAGAGCGGCTGGCGCGCTCCCTCGTATCCGAGCGGCTGGCAGCTTGCGGAAATGTGATCCCTCGCGTCGAGTCGGTGTACTGGTGGGAGGGTGAGGTGCAACAGGATTCAGAGGTCCTGCTCATCCTGAAGACCACGGCGGGGCGGGTCGATACGCTCGTCCGCCGAGTGAAGGATCTGCATTCGTACGATGTTCCTGAAGCGCTGGCCCTCCCCGTGCGGGAGGGATTGGAGGAATACATGGATTGGGTGGCTAAGGAGTGCATGGGGGACTCCACGGAGGGATGAGCGGAAAGAAACGAGAGCAGGAGGAGATGGATCTCCCGGTCGAAGGAGAGGAAGAAGAGCGCCCGCAGGATGAGGATCCCGCGGACCCACCCGTGGAGCTCGCGGAGGACCTGTCTCGCCACGCATCGTCGGAGGAGGACGCGGTGCCTGTCCGGGCAGGGAGCGGCTCCGGGACGCATGCCGGCTCGGGGGGGGAGCCCGGCGTCGAGGAGGGGGCGGACGATCCGCTCCAGGCCGGCCTTCATCGTGCACGAGCCCTCGTCGGGGAAGGCCGGGTGCGGGAGGCGATCGAGCTGTATCGCTCGCTCACGAAGGCCTTTCCCGAGAGCGTGAAGGCGAAGAACAACCTGGGTGTCCTCTTCGATGAGACCGGCGCGCACGAGATGGCGCTCGAGCAATTCCAGGGAGCTCGAGACCTCGACCCGGAGAACGTGGATGTCCTCTCGAACCTGGGGGCATGTCTCGGGGCCGTGAACCGCTTCGAGGCGGCGGAGCGAGAGCTTCGGAAGGCCCTTCGGCTCCAGCCGGAACGTGTGGACGTTCGGGCGAACCTCGGGGTCCTTTTCTATCGGCGGGGGCTCTATGCCGAAGCAGAGCATGAGCTCCGGTGGGTGTGCAGCAGGGATTCGAGCCACGGCCCCGCGCACCTCTATCGGGGGGAGGCCTTGAACCGCCTGGGCCGAGTGGATGATGCGCTCGAAATGTTGAAGCGCGCTTCGCACCTTCAGCCCGAAAATCCGCGACCGTACTACGTTATGGGGATCCTCTACGACCGAAAGCACCTCCCACAGGAGGCCGGGGAGATGTACCGGAAGGCGCGAGAGCTGTCGACCCGGTGATCCGTGTCGTGCTTTCGAGCCCGGAGCTCCTGGAGGCCGAGGCGATCCTCCGCTCGGTGAGCGACGAGCTCGAGGCCGTGACCCCCGTGGAGAAGCGGCTCGGCGTCGTGGCGGGGTCCGCGATCCTCGAGCGACTTCGCAGCGTCGGATCCCTCCCCGTGGGGGGGGCCGTCATCACGCCGGGGGGGGACCTCTCCGCGGCGTTCTTCATCCATGTGGTCATCCTCTCTCGCGATGAGCCCGTCACGGCACCGGGAGTGGGCCGTGCGCTCGTCAACGGACTCCGCAGAGCGGCGGAATGGGGGGTCGAGAGGCTCGTCCTCCCTCCTCTCGGCACGGGTGTGGGGAACCTGGACGCCGAGACGGCGGCACAGGTTATGGCCGACACGCTCCGGGAGCACATGGTGGTCACGGAGTTCCCGGCCGAGGTGGTAGTGGCGGTGGCGAACGAGTATGAGGAGGACGCCTTCCGCCGGGAGGTGGAGCGGGTGCAGCGCCGAGGGTGACCTGTCGCCGAGCTTCGGGCGACGCTGCCTGGGCACCATCAGGGGGACGAGCCATGGTTTCGAACCGGAGAGCGGCCATCGGGGTGGGCGTCCTGATCGTGTGGGCCGCGATGGTCGGATGGCACGTCCACCGTGAGTACTTCGAGCCCGAGCTCACCCGCCTGACACGGGCGACGATGTCACTCGCTCCCGGAACGAACTTCTACGCGCTCCGGATGGGGAACGAAACGGTGGGAACGGCCACATCCCGGCTGGACACCGTTCCCGACGGTGGCGGCTTCATCCTCCAGGATCAGATGAATCTGGAGCTGGCAGCGCTCGGCCAGTCGGGCGGAGCGATGACCCAGACGAGGGTCTCTCTCAGCCCCACGCTTTCGATGGAAAGCTTCTCCTTCTCCCTCGCGTCGGACGCCGGTCGTTTCGAGGCGCGGGGATCCGTTTCCGGGGACACCCTCCTCACCGTCGATGTCGACGCCGGGGGAAGCGTGGAGGAAGTGAGCTTTCGCCTCCAGGATCCTCCGATCTTCGCCGCCGTGCTTCCCATCCGGGTGGCCATGTCGGGAGAACTTCGGCCCGGCCGCACCTTCCGTTTCCCGGTCTTCGACCCCTCCACCGTCTCCACCCGAACCGTGGAGGTGCAGGTGCTCGCCCAGGATACGCTGATGGTTCCGGACACCGTGATCCGGGAGCCGGGGAGCGGCCGCTGGGTTCCGTCCGGACAGGTTGCCGTCCCGGCCTGGCAGATCTCCGAAGACTACGGGGGAATCCGCGTGGAAAGTTGGATCGACGCCGACGGGCGGGTCCTTCGATCCTCGAGCCCGATGGGGTTCTCGATGGAGAAGACGGAATTCGAGCTCGCCCGGCAGGATCAGGACGATACGCGAAGTCGGGGAGGGGGGCGTGGGGCGGGTGCGGACGTCGTGCTGAACACCGCGATCGAGAGCAACGTGGACCTCGGCCGGGTCGAGACGCACGACGAGCTCCGGTTCCTCCTGTCCGGCGTGGATCTGGAGGGGTTCGACCTCGATGGGGGCCGGCAGGAGCTCCGGGGAGACACGCTCATCGTCCGTCGGGAGTCCTGGAGCGAGTTGAGTCCGGAGTACGATCTGCCCTATCCTCGGATGGATCTGCGGGAAGCGCTTCAGCCGGAGCCGCTGATCCAGAGCGGCAACGAGCGGATCATCGCCGAGGCCCGTGAGGCGGTGAGTTGGCGCTCCCGGGGGGGGAACGATCCCAAGGCTTCGGCGCAACGCCTCAACGTTCATGTTCACCGGCTGATCAGGAAGGAGATGGCCTTCGCCATCCCAAGCGCGCTCCAGGTTCTGGAGACGCGGCGAGGCGACTGCAACGAGCACACCGTCCTCTACGTCGCTCTCGCCCGCTCGCTGGGGCTTCCCGCCCGCACGGCCGTGGGGCTGGTCTACATGGAGGGAGCGTTCTTCTATCACTCCTGGCCCGAGGTCTGGCTCGGCGAGTGGGTCGCGATGGACCCGACCCTCGGGCAGTCGCCCGCGAGCGCCGCGCACATCCGTTTCAGGGTGGGCGGACTCGCGCAGCAGGTGGAGATCGCGCGCCTGATCGGCAGTCTCCGGATTCGGGTCCTCGACGAACTCCCTCGCGCAACGGAGGAGCGGTGATGTGGGATGGGAGCGAGGTCGACGAGGAGGCATCACACGGAGGAGAGACCGTGCTCCGGCTGACGGGTCTGGTGAAGCGCTACGGTGGCTTCACTGCCGTGGGAGGCGTCGATCTCGAGGTCTTCCCCGGAGAGATCTTCGGGTTCCTCGGCCCGAACGGTGCCGGGAAGACCACGACGATCCGGATGGTCGCGGGAGTGCTCCAGCCGTCCGAGGGAAGCATCCGGGTCGGCCCCCACGACATGGTTTCCGAGCCGTCCGCCGCCAAGTCGCAGGTCGGGTACATCCCCGACCGGCCCTTTCTCTACGAGAAGCTGAGCGGAGGCGAGTTCCTCCGCTTCGTCGCCGGGCTCTGGGGCAGGGAAGGGGCGCAGGTGGAGGAGCGGATCGACCGGTTTCTCGAGCTCTTCCATCTGACGGAGTGGCGCGACGAGCTGATCGGGAGCTACTCCCATGGAATGCGCCAGAAGCTCCTGATCAGCTCCGCACTGATCCACGATCCGGCGCTCGTCGTGATCGACGAGCCCATGGTGGGACTGGACCCCCGTGCGGCACGCCTCCTCAAGGACCTTCTCCGCACGTATGTGCATGAAGGGGGCACCGTCTTCCTCTCCACGCACACTTTGGAGGTGGCGGAGGCGCTCTGCGACCGTATCGCCATCATCCACACCGGCCGGATCATCGCCATGGGCTCGATGGAGGAGCTTCGCGCGGAGGCCGACGCGGGAGGAGCGCATCTCGAGGAGATCTTCCTGAAGGTCACGGGAGGGGACGAGATGGCGGAGGTGGTGGCGAGCCTCCGGGAGACTCTGGAGCGAGGGGGGGCGGGGAGTGCAGATCGGTCGTAGGTTGCCGGCTTTCCTCTTCCTTCTCCTCCCCAAGGTTCGCGCGAAGCTGAACCGGACCCGGGGGGACGACGGTGCGTCTCTGAAGTTCGGGGTGCTGGGGGCGATGGCAGTCGTGTTCTGGGTGGGGATCTTCGCCATGATCCACCGCATGCTCCTCTACTTCCGGGGCACGGAGGGGATCGGCGATCTCCTGGCGGCGAAGCTCCTGGGGCTCGCGCTCCTCACCTTTCTCCTCATCCTGCTTCTCTCGAACATCATTACCGCCCTCTCCACCTTCTTCCTGGCGAAGGACGTGGAGCTTCTGGTGGCGTCGCCCATCGACCCGCTCCACGTCTACTGGGCCCGCCTTTGCGAAAGCCTGGCGAACTCGTCGTGGATGGTACTCCTCCTGATGGTCCCGCTGGTGGGCGCGTATGCGGCGGTGTACGGCGCGAGCCTCTCCTTCTACCTGTTGACGGCAGCGGTCGTCCTTCCCTTTCTCGTGCTTCCCGCCGTCGCGGGAAGCGCCCTCACCCTGATCCTCGTCAACGTCTTCCCCGCCCGGAGGACGAGGGATCTCCTTGCTCTCGTCGGCCTGCTCGCGGCGGCCGGCGTCGTCGTGCTCGTACGCTTTCTCCAGCCCGAGCGGCTCGTGCGGCCGGACGAGTTCAGAAGCCTGGTCGACTTCATGGCGGCGCTCCGGACCCCGACGTCTCCCTGGCTTCCCAGCGAGTGGGCGTCGAGCGCCTTGATGACGCACCTCGGCGGCTCGTTCGAGCCCTTCCCCTTCCTCCTGCTGGTCAGCACCGCAGCGGCGTTTCTCGTCGTGGGCGGATGGCTCCACCTCCGCTACTTCCCCGAAGGATTCTCCAGGGCTCAGGAAGGTGCGGAGAAGAAGGAAGGTCGTACCCGGTCCAGGGCCTGGGAGCGACTGCTCCGCCCTGCGGACCTGCGGACCCGGGAGCTGGTCGCCAAGGAGGTTCGCGTCTTCTTCCGGGATACGACGCAGTGGTCGCAGCTCATACTCCTCGGCGTCCTGATCGTCGTCTACATCTACAACATCCAGGTGCTCCCGCTCACGACGAGCGACGACCTCTCGTTTTTCCTGGTAAACGTGGTCTCCTTCCTGAACCTGGGATTGGCGGGGTTCGTCGTCGCGGCGATCGCCGCTCGGTTCATCTTTCCCGCGATGTCGCTCGAGGGAAGGATGATGTGGCTGCTGCGTTCGTCTCCGCTCGACCCGAGGAGGATCTTCTGGGTGAAGTACTGGGTCGGCACAGTTCCCCTCCTCCTCATCGCGATTCCGCTGATCGTGGCCACGAACCTCATCCTGGAGGTGTCGACGTTCATGCTCGTCGTCTCCACCGTTACGATGGCAGGAGCGACCTTCGCGATCACCGCCCTCGCACTGGGTTTCGGCGCCCTCTACCCGAACTTCGATACGGAGAATCCCGCGGAGATTCCGACTTCGTTCGGCGGTCTCCTCTTCATGATGGCCGCGGTGGGATACCTGGCGCTCGTAGCGGTGTTCGAGGGATGGCCGGTCTACCTCTTCCTCCAGGCGCGACTCCAGGGTGCGACCCTGGGAGAGGCGGGGATCTTCCCTCTCGTGCTCGGCTTCGGTAGCGTCGCCGTGGTGACGGCGCTTGCGATCACCATACCCCTGCGGCTCGGCATCAGGAGCGTTCGGTCCAGTGACTTCTGAGTTCTCTACACCGTCGCCGAATTCCGAAGGAGGCCGGTGGGCGCTCTCCACCGGCGGGGGAAAGGACGCCACTCTCGCCCTCCATCGGGCACGCGCCGAGGGGCTGTCCGTGCCTCTGGCCTACAGTATCCACGAGGGGAATACGGGGAGGATCCGCTTCCACGGTACTCCGGCCGCGCTCCTTCGGGAACAGGCGGATGCTCTCGGCCTCGAGCTGATCCAGGCGGGTACGCATCCGGACGACTTCGAATCCGTCTACCTACGACTCCTTGAGGAGCTGGTCGGAAAGGAGGTGGAGGGAGTCGTCTACGGAAACATCCACCTGCGCGACGTTCGGGCCTGGTACGAGGAGCGCACTCGCCGCGAGGGGCTCTCCCACCTGGAGCCGTTGTGGGGTGGTGCTCCGAGGGAAATCGCCCGGGAATTCGTGGATCTGGGGTACCGTGCGACGGTCGTGGGCGTCGACCTGACCCTCGGTGATCCGTCGTGGCTGGGCCGGGAATTGGACCACGCGTTCGTGGATCAACTCGAGGGCTCCGGCGTCGATGCGTGCGGTGAGAGAGGGGAGTACCATACCTTCGTGTGGGATGGGCCTCTCTTCCGGAAGCCGGTGGGGTTTCGGACGGGACGGATCCTGGAGCGGGACGGGCATCAGTTTCTCGACCTCCTTTCCGGACTTGGCGGAGCGGATGGCTGAGCTGAGTGGCCTTCTTCGAGCCGCGTCTCGACAAGACACGATCCGGGGTCCATATTGGGGCCTGAATCTGGAGGATGCCCCTGGGAAGTCGGGGGGCGGCTTCCGCGGTTGAGACCGTTTCGAGGAGAGGGATGATGGGAAGCTTCCTGCCCGGCGGATACACTTTCGTTCACCTGGTATTCTGGCCCGTGGTGGCGCTGATCGTCGTGGGTACGAACGCAGTGCCGATCATGCTCAGCATCTCGATCGTTCTCCTGATCCTGGAGGGGTTGGGCCGGGCCTGAGGAAGCCGGTCGCGGTCCTCCGGGTGTGGATGGAGGGTCGTCGTTCAGGTGCTGCACGGAGAAGGCGGCCCCCGGGAACCTGGGGGCCGTCTTCGTTTATCTCCATATCCCGTTCCGGGCCTTTCCCGCCCGGTGCTGAGCGGGATTTCTCGTGGAGGTGAATGTGCTCTGGCTTCAGATACTCGGTCTCGTGGCGGCCCTCGCAGTGGGCCTTTGGGTCGGTCGTCCCCGTTCCTTCAAGCAGTCTTCCCTCGAGATCGACGAGTTGCTCGAGAAGCGGGGGGAGCATCGAAAGGCGAAGCGGCACATCACCTTCATCAACCTGCTTCAGAGAAAGGTGGAAAGGGGATCGCATCGGCGGCAGAAGCCGTCCGGTCGCCGGCCTTTCCAGCTCTGACGGTCCCGCCTCGCTCAACCCCCTCAGCCGAGCAGGGCGTTCACGACCACCAGAACGCATCCGATCACCGCGCCGAGGACGTACCCGAGGCGCACGATCAGCCGCAGCTCCCGGCTCGTGACCCTCCGGACGAGCTCCTCCAGCCGGGCCGTCGGGTACTCCCGCACCTTCGTTTCGACGCGCCGAGCCACGTCGATCCGGCGAACGACCTCGGGCACCTGTCCCTGAAGCCAATGCCACAAAGGATCGGAGACGGCTTCCTCGAGACGGCTCGGCGTAGCCGGCGGAAGCCAGTCGGCGGGGCGGCCGAGGGGATGGTCGAGTAGAGAGCGGGTCACGGTCTGCCCAGCCTCCGCGTAGAGGCGGTGGGCGGCGCCACTCCGAGTCATCTGGATGATCCAATCCGCGAGCTGCTCCGGTGGCACGCGCTCGAAGAGCTCTCCCCACGTGCTCGTGGACATCCGGTCGAGCGCTGCGCGCATCTTCTCCACGAGGTATCTTCGTGCGGCGGGCTCACGGGCACCTGCCACAATCCATCCTGCAATGGTCTCTCTTGCCTCCCGGACGTTCGGGTCGTCCGGCGTACCGAGCACTGAGGTGACGGGACGCTGGAGGAAGTCCACGACGGCGTCGTTGACCCCCCTCGCCATCGCATCCTGTACGGCCGGGTCGCGGAGCATCTCGGAGAGATGCTCCGCGCCCTCCTCTTCGATCGTGCCGAGCACGCGGTCCACCGTCCCCTCCGTCACGATCAGGCGTGCGACCACCCGTTGGTGGAATCGTAGATCGTGGAGGAACCGCTGGAGCAGGTCGTGAACGGTCGTCTCGAAGCGTGCGCGCGCCACCGGGTCCTCCAGCAGCCGGCCCAGTCGCTGGATCGCGAGAGGCAAATACGCGGCGACGGCCTTTTCCAATGACGCCACGAGCCCGGAGGGGAGCACTTCCTCGAAGGTGCGCCCGGGTCGCAGGAAACGCCGCGCCGAATTCTCGAGCGATTCATCCACCGCCCTTCGAAAGCCCGCGCTGTCCGTGACGGAGTCGAGCCACTGATCGACGGTCTGGGCGAGGAGATCCTCGCGCTCGGGTGTCAGAATCTCGCCGATCGGTTGGTTACGAAGGGTTTCGACCAGGTCCTCCGAGCGGTCCGCGATCGCCCGTTCGAAGGCGGTGGAATGGAGGTAGACGTCGAGGCGTTCGAGGCCGACGTCGACGAGGCCCTGGAGAAGGCCGTCCAGCTCCCGTGAGATTTCGGGAGGAAGGGTCTCCCGAAGAGAGGGCCGCTCCTTTTCGAGCACCTCGTTCAGGAAGGAGGACACGCGGACGTCGAAAGCCTCCCGGAATTCCTGGGTGGCGAAGGTTCGTGCCAGATCCTCGTCCGTCAGCAGTCGGTTCCCGACCGTGCGCCCAACGGCTTCCGCGAGCCGTGCCTGGTTCTTCGGGATCGCGCCGTGGAGCAATCGGATACGCCACCGGCCGATCCGAGGTGGTTCATAGGGATGGAAGAGCATCCAGACCGCGACGGTATTCGTGATGCCTCCGGCGAGCGCACCGAAGGCGACGGTCAGGACCGCCCGGAGGAGCTCAGGGGGCACGGAGCATCAGGGCTGGACGTGTCTGAGCAGGCCCACCACGGGAAACGCGCGGCCTTCCATCTGGACCTCGCCCCGCACCTCGAAGAGGCCCTCGACGGGGAGGATGGGACCTTCCTCCTCCAGGGCCTGGAGGTGCACGGCCCCCACCTCCAGTTCGCCCGAGATCTCCCGGCCAGGCGTACTGAAGCGCCATGCCACCGGGACGTCCCGGCGCGCCCGCTCGAACGCACGGAGTTCCGTCCACTCCACGGTCACCTCGGGCCACCGGCGGTCCAGGAAGTCCACCCGGCTCCACGCGCGTGCGGTGGCTTCGCCCTGCTCCACCGCGTCAGGGTGATCGAGAAAGAGTTGGAAGTTGTTGCCGGAGACGAGGAACAGCCATTCCCCAGGACTGGGGTCCACGGCGCGTCGGCTGCGCCTCAGGTCGAGCACGACCCCCTCGAGATCCTGCGTCGGGGTCGTCGACCCGGCCGCGAAGAAGCGAACGCTCTCCCCTCCCGCTCCGCTCCAGTCCGCGAGCATCTCTCCGAGCCCCAGCTCGAGGCGTCGGCCGGCCTCCTGGAACCGAATCGATTCGATCAGGTCGTCCCCGCCCGCGACGATGCGGGTGGTCAGGGTCGGGAGGATCCTCCACGGGGCGCGTGTGGAGGGAGTATCCTGCACGTCCTCCTGGAACGCATCCCACCCCCCGTTTCGCAACATCCAGCCCTTCACTTCCCGTTCAACGCCTTCCGGCATGGTGCGTGCACCGAAGAACCACGGAATTACGACCAGAGAGTCGGCCTCCTCGGAGATGAATGCGAACTTGCGCTCGTAGACGCGTCCCTGGAACGGGGTCGTATCGCCCTCGACGGACACCTCTTCCGCCTCCGTGAGACGAGGCGTTGTGTGCGCCTCATCTTCACCGCACGCGGACGTCAGTCCGAGGAGCAGGAGGATGAGCAGCAGGTATGCGGGCACGAACACTCCGGAAAGGGGGTGGAACTGACACGTTCGAGAAGGTAGCAGGCGACTTGCAGGGGGGCGAGGGCACTTCTATCTTCATCCGCACCTCCTCCTCGGGGACGCCGTCCTTTCACCCCTTCCCACCCCACTCGATGCAGCTATACACCAAGATTCTCCTCGGGCTCATCCTGGGTGCGATCTGCGGGTTCTTCGCGAACGTGCTCGGGATCGTATGGCTCCAGAACCTCTTCATCTCGCTCGAGCCCATCGGCACCGTGTTCATCCGAGCGATCACGATGATCGTGGTGCCGCTCGTGGTGGCAAGCCTCATGGTGGGGACCGCTTCACTGGGGGATCTTGCGAAGCTTGGTAGGATCGGGGGGAAGACGGTAGCCTACTACCTCTGCACCACTGCAGTGGCGGTCACGATCGGGCTCTTGATCTCGAACCTCGTGAGGCCGGGTGCGAGGATCGATCAAACGACGCGCGACACCCTCTCCCAGGAGTTCGACGAGCAGGCGGCGGGTGCGGTAACGCTCGCGGACGAGGCTCCGAGCGTCGTGGAGACCCTGATCAATCTCATCCCGCAGAATCCGATCCAGGCCGCTGCGGAGCTGGACCTGCTTCCGCTGATCTTCTTCACGATCATCTTCGCCGCCGCCATCAGCGTCATCGCGCCCGCCCGTCGGGATGCGGTGATCACCTTCTTCGAGGGGATCAACGACGCGTGCATGGTCGTCATCGATTGGATCATGAAAACGGCCCCGTACGCGGTGTTCGCGATCATCGCCGCCGTCGTCTCCCGGTTCGGGATGGATCTGCTTCAGAGCCTGCTCGTGTACACGGCCACGGTGGCGGCGGGCCTGCTGATCCACGGGTTCTTCACGTACGGGCTGGCGCTCCGGCTGTTGGCGAAGCTGGAGTTCCTCCCCTTTCTCAAGAATATCTCGAACGCTCCCCTGGTCGCTTTTTCCACCTCGTCGTCCAGCGCCACCCTCCCGGTCACCATGGAGACGGCCGAGGAGCGGGTGGGCATCTCCAAGCCGGTCTCCAGCTTCGTGCTTCCGCTGGGTGCGACGATCAACATGGACGGGACGGCGCTCTACCAGGCGGTAGCCGTGATGTTTATCGCGCAGATCTACGGGATCCCCCTCTCCGTCATGGACCAGCTCATCGTGGTGCTGACCGCGACGCTGGCGTCGATCGGTGCGGCCGGAGTGCCGAGTGCCGGGATCATCACCCTGATCATCGTGCTGAACGCGGTGGGCCTCGGCGCTCACGTGCAGGCGGGGATCGCGCTCATCCTGGGAGTCGACCGGATCCTCGACATGCTCCGCACGGCCGTGAACGTGACGGGCGACCTTACGGCCTCTGCGGTGGTCGCGCGGAGCGAGGGGGAGAACCTGGAGCTCCGGCCCGCCCGGAGGAAGGTCGCGCCGGAGGAGGAGCGGGTTCCAGCAGGGACGGCCGGGGATCTCTGACGAGCAGGACCCCGGGTGGGGAGGGCGAGAGGGGGGAGGCCGAGCGGGGTGCCCCCCGGATACCAGCTCAGCCCTTGCGCTCCGCCGCCCCTGCGACCCGTCGGTCGAGTCGGGTCAGGAACCGGTGCACCCGCCTGGCGTTCGTGCCGAAATCGCCCCGCCCCTTCCGGGAGCGGGAGGAGACGTCGACCCGTGTCTGGGCGTTCTCGTCCAACCGGATCGTCACCCGGACGTCATCGACGAGGCGGAGAAGGAGTGTCCGCGCCTCGGCTTCGATCTCCCCTCTGGCATCGTCCGCCCTGATCACGGACCAGCGCGCAAGGCCTCCATCGGCCAGTCGGAGCGCCTCCGTCCAGACGCCGTCGAACGGGACCGCATACGTGCGGCTCCGGAGTCGCGGGTCAGCGGCTTCCCGATCCGTTTCCACCCGGTTCTCGGTGAGTCCACGGTGAAGCCGGAGGATCCCGATTTGAAGCCAACCCGAGCTCGGGCGATCAGTCACCAGCCTTCCTCGAGAATGCGGTACCGGATCGTCACGGACGCCGTAGTGGTCTGAAGGCCTGGTTCGATGGGGGTCTCCACGTCCATGGCGAACTCCCGTGCCGCGAGGTGGCGAGGTCCCGGAAATTGCGTGTCGCTGCGGGCCTCCGTCGGAGGACCCAGGGCGACCTCCATGGCTCCGGCGATGCCCCGGGCCTCCGCGTGCGCTTTGGAGGTTGCGTCCCGGAGGAGCGATCAGCGGCGCGAGCGACGAGATCATCATGTCCTCCTGGGAGGTGGACCAGTGAGCGGCCTCTCGGCTCAGCGGGGCCCACGCCGTGACGCCACAGCTCGACTATGGAACCGTCGAGTGCGACCCGTGTTCCGTGGCCCCGGTGCGCCCGGCGCCCGATCGCGGCCGGGTTGAGCCGACCGGAGAGCCGTGGCATCTTCGGGTGCCAGGCTCCGCGTCCACCCCACTCCGAGGCAGCGCGTTCATGAAGGCAATCATTCCATTGGCTGGAAAGGGGACGCGGCTCCGTCCTCACACGTACGTAACTCCGAAGCCGCTCCTTTCCGTCGGCGGCCGCCCGGTGATGAGCTACATCCTCGACGACCTCGTCGAGCTCGGCGTCGATGAGATCGTCTTCGTCGTGGGCTACCTCGGGGACGTGATCCAGGAGTACATCTCCGAGGAGTATCCGGAGTTGACCGCTCACTTCGTCGTCCAGGAGGTGCAGGACGGCACGGCCGGCGCGGTGAAGCTGGCGGCGCCCTTCATCGACGGGGATGTGCTGATCGTCTTCGTGGATACGCTCTTCGATGCGGACCTCTCCCTCACCCGGGACCTTCCCGAAGATTGGGCGGGGGTGATCTGGGCGAAGGAAGTGGAGGACTATCAGCGGTTCGGGGTCATCGTGACCGGCGAGGACGGGGCGATGACACGGATTGTCGAGAAGCCGAAGGAGCCGGTTTCGAAGCTGGCGAACATCGGCCTCTACTACATCCGAGACTCCGCGCTCCTCTTCGAGGGGATCGACGAGACGCTTGCAGCGGGCTCGGGGCCGGCCGGGGAGTACTATCTCACCGATGCTTTTCAGTACATGGTGGACCAGGGTGCGAAGATCCAGACTGCCCCGGTGGCGGGATGGTACGATTGCGGGAAAAAGGAAACGCTGCTCGAGACGAATCAGCACCTCCTGGAGACGGATCGGGGGACGGTGGATCCGTCGGTCTCCATGACGGAGAGCTACATTCACCCGCCGGTCCGGATCGAGGTCGGAGCGGTGCTGGAGGGATCCGAGGTGGGACCCAATGTGACCCTCGCGGCAGGCGTACACCTCGTGAACGCCAGGATCCGGGACTCGATCGTGGGACGGGAAGCCAGCGTGGAAGGCTCCGAGCTCCAGGACTCGCTCGTGGGATCCCGGGCGAAGGTGAGCGGCTTCCGCGGCACGCTCAATATCGGCGACGATTCAGAAGTGACGGGGTAAGCCGCCCCGCGTCCCCGCTATGGTTCCGGCGAAACGCCTGCGACGGCCAGGCAGGTGAGGAGAGCCCGGACCACGCCTTCCGGCCCCCTCGTGTTCCGGTACCATTCGTCCATGGTGTGGGCCCGGCCGCCCTCACCTCCGGCACCCATGGTGAGGGCGGGTATGCCGAGGGACATCGGAATGTTCGCGTCCGTCGACGAGGAGGAGAGGAGGGGCTCGGTGCCGATGACCCTCGAAGCCGCGAGCGCGGCGACCACCAAAGGGGCGTGGGCTTCGGTCGCTCCTGCAGGGCGCCGGCCGATCTCCTCGACGGAGAGCCGGAGCGACCCCGGGCCCTCCGGCTGGGTCGCCTCCTGCATGTGCCGACGCACGCGACGCTCCAGGTCCGCGAGCAGGGCTCCGTCCTCACTCCGGAGATCGACTTCGATCCATCCCTCGTCCGGGATGGAGTTGATCGAGCGGCCCCCGCCCCACCGGGCGACCGTGAGGGTGGTCCGAGGCGTTGCGGGCAGGGGCAGCTTCGTCAGGGCATCGACTCCGCGCGCGAGCAGGTGCAGAGGGTTCGGTTCGCCCCAGTCCGACCAGGAGTGGCCCCCCGGGCCCGTCAGTCGGAAGCGCAGGCGGATGGAACCGATGCCTCTCACCACGATGCGGCCGAGTCCCGCTCCGTCTAGGGAGATGAAGCCATGACACGCACGTGCTGCGCCGTTCTCGCCGAAGAGGTGCTTGACCCCACGGAGGTCCCCGGGGCCCTCCTCCCCTACGGTGCCTACGAAGAGCAGCGGGTGGTGAGGCCGGGCACCGCCCAGCACGACGGAGCGAGCGACTGCGAGGAGAGCTGCGAGCCCGCGGGAGTCATCCATGATGCTCGGGCCGGTGAAGCAGTTGCCGATCAGGCGGATGCTCGAGTCCGTCCCGGCCGGGAACACCGTATCGAGATGTGCGGAGAGGAGGACCGGCGGAAGCGAATCCTCCCCCGGGAGGAGCCCCAGCACGTTCCCGGCACCGTCCCGCTCCACTCTTGACAGTCCAGCGTCGCGGAAGCCGGATTCCACGTGCGCGGCTCGTGCGTCTTCCGCAAAGGGCGGGGCAGGGATCTCCGCGATCTCCACCTGCTCCTGGAGGGTTCTGGAGTCCGTTCGCCGGATCGAGTCGATTGCGGTCCGGACGGACCGGAGCCTCAAGAGCTCACGGGGATGAGCCGGTCTCGCCCCTCGCCCAGGTGGGGCGTCCGTGCATGCCGGGGGGCGCTCGGGGTCGGAGATCGACGGATCGGGGTCGGATCGAGTCATGATCTGCTCAACTTCACCTCACGGCTCGGTGAGCGCCACCCGGTGGCAGTTCCCTTCTGCGCGGGGATCCGTTCCCAGGGCGGCGCTTGGACCTGCTCGAGTGGAGATCGCTTGAGAAAACCCCTATTTTCATTGGTGGAGGAGTCTCACCAGAACTCCGAGGAGGGTGCATGAAGCTGAATGAACGGGAGTTGATCTACGACTGGAACTCCCTTCCAGGCACTTTCGATTGGTCCTCCGTGAGCGAGGTGGAGCTCGACGACGAGACGCTCCGCGACGGGCTCCAGAATCCCTCGGTGGTGGATCCTCCCATCGGCGACAAGATCGAGTTGCTCCATCTGATGGCTGAGCTCGGGATCCACACGGCGGACATCGGGCTTCCAGGAGCCGGACCGCGGGCGACCGCAGATGTCGCGGCGCTCGCCCGCGAAATCGCCGATCAGCACCTTCCGATCGCGGCGAACTGTGCGGCACGAACGGTTGTGCGGGACATCCGCCCGATCGTGGACATCTCCCAGGCCACCGGCATCCCCATCGAGGTCTGCACCTTCATCGGAACCTCCCCGATCCGGCAGTACGCCGAGGACTGGACCCTCGACCGGATGCTTCGAACCTCCGAGGAGGCCGTGCGGTTTGCGGTATCCGAGGGGCTGTCCGTCATGTTCGTCACGGAGGACACCACCCGTGCGCGGCCGGAGACGCTCAAGGCGATTTATGGGCATGCGATCGAGTGGGGGGCACGGCGGATCTGCCTCGCCGATACCGTCGGGCACGCGACCCCCGATGGCGTGCGGGGGCTCGTCCGCTTCGTCCTGGAAGAGATCGTAAAGCCGTCCGGAGAAGATGTGAAGGTAGATTTTCACGGACACCGTGATCGTGGGCTGGGGCTTGCGAACTCCCTCGCCGCGGCCGAGGCGGGGGCCCACCGGCTCCATGGATCGGCACTCGGGATCGGAGAGCGGGTCGGGAATACCGAGATGGAGCTTCTCCTGGTCAATCTCAAGCTCCTGGGGCTCCACGATGCCGACTTGAAGCGGCTACCCGAATACTGCGAACTGGTGTCTAGGGCGTGTCACACGGCCCTTCCTCCTGGGCAGCCCGTGGTCGGGAGAGATGCGTTCCGCACTGGAACCGGCGTGCACGCTTCGGCGATCATGAAGGCGGAGGAGAAAGGCGACGCCTGGCTCGCGGACCGGATCTACTCGGGCATCCCCGCGGCCATGGTGGGACGGAGCCAGGAGATCGAGGTGAGCCACATGTCGGGAATCTCGAACGTTCGCTACTGGCTCGCCGCGCACGGACACAACGCGAATGACCAGGATCTCTGCTTGAAGATCTTCGAGGTCGCGAAGTCGGCGGATCGGACCCTTACCCGCGACGAGATCGAGGACCTGGTGAAGGAGGAGTCCCGCTGAGTCGCTGCTCGTCGTGCGGCATCCGTCGCCGCCGGTTGATTTCCCTCCTCTGCGGACCGCTGGTGTGAGCAGGCCGGTCGAGTCCAAGGGGATGAGTTGGACGGAGGAAGGCTCCCCCTATCCACGCCACCCACAGGTGGCGGACGAGACGGATGAGGAGGCGGTCGAGCAGCTCCTCGAAGAGGTGGGGACGGAAACGGAGCCGCGTCCGGTCCTCACCGTCGAGGGGCTCGAGGCGCGGGTCGCCGTGGTGACCGGTGCGTCCAGCGGGATCGGCCGTGCCGTCGCCCTCGACCTGGCCCGGCACGGTGTGCACATCGGCTTCAACTTCCTCGACGACGAGGAAGGCAGGTCGCGGCACGAAGCGGACGAGGTGGCGGAGGAGGTGGAGAGCTTCGGCGTGCGCGTCTTCTACCAAAGTTGCGATATCGGGCTCTCACAGGACGTCACACGATTCGTTTCGAAGGTGGAAGAGGAGCTCGGCGGGCTCCACATCCTGGTGAACAACGCGGGAATCGGGATCGACCGGGCGCTCTGGAGAATGTCGGACGAGGCGTGGGAGACGGTTCTCAGAACGAACCTGTCCGGTGCGTTCTACGCTCTGAGGGCGGTGGCACCCCGGTTCCGTGCCCAGGAGTGGGGAAAGATCGTCAATGTAGCGTCCGTTCACGGGATCAGGAGCGAGTTCGGGCTCGCGAACTACTCCGCTTCGAAGGCCGGCATCATCGCACTCACCCAGAACGCCGCGATCGAGCTCGGACCGTCGAACGTGAACGTCAATGCGGTGGCGCCAGGGTACATCCGGACCACCCAACTCACCGACCGGGTCCCATCCGAAATTCTGGATCGTGCGAGAGAGCGGAGCGTGCTCGGCCGTCTCGGAGATCCTCAGGACGTAGCCGGTGTGGTGACCTTCCTCTGCTCCGAGGCCGCCCGGCACATCAGCGGAGCGGTGATCCCGATCGACGGTGGCTACCTGCTCTGAGGTTGCGTCAGGCGCCTTGCCGCCGATCCTGATTCTGGAACAGCTGTCGCGAAATTAGGTAGGTGTCGGAAAGCCTCGTCCGCTTCCGGCCGCCGTACGGCGCCCGAATGGCGGGCGCGAAGGAGGAATCGATGTCGAATCGTACGGTCCAGGTTCGCACCAACCGCGGGGAATTCGAAGTCGAGTTGTTCGATGACCGCGCTCCGGTGACGACGAAAAACTTCACCGACCTTGTTGAGAAAGGGTTCTACGACGGTCTCCGCTTCCATCGGGTGATCGAGGGGTTCATGATCCAGGGAGGTTGTCCCGAGGGTACGGGGCGAGGAGGGCCGGGTCACACGATCGAGGACGAATTCCACCCCGAGCTCCGCCACGATGCAGCGGGCGTCCTTTCGATGGCGAATGCGGGACCGAATACCGGCGGGTCGCAGTTCTTCGTTACGCTGGCCCCGACCCCCTGGCTCGACGACCGGCACGCGGTCTTCGGCCGCGTGACCGAGGGGCGCGATGTCGTCGAGGAGATCGGGGGCGTTGCGACCGATGGTGCGGACCGGCCGCGTGAGGACGTCGTGGTGGAGTCGATTCGGGTACGGGAGGCGCCCGCTACGTGACCGAGCAGGAGCGACCCACCGAGATCCGCCGCGTCGAGCGCCCGGAGAGGGAGTGGAAGGAGCGCCTCGACGCCGAGGCCTATCGTGTGGCGCGCCGGAAGGGGACCGAGCGGCCTTTCACCGGTCGGTACTGGGACGAAAAGCGGGCCGGCACGTACCGCTGCGTCTGTTGTCATCTGCCGCTCTTTCCGTCGAAGGAGAAGTACGAATCGGGCACGGGTTGGCCGAGCTTTCGCGACGTCGTCTCCCGGGATCATGTGAAGGAGGTGGCCGATCGCTCGCTCTTCATGAAGCGGACCGAGGTGCTCTGTGCCGCGTGCGACGCGCATCTTGGCCACGTGTTCCCCGATGGACCCCCTCCGACTGGCCTCCGCTATTGCATCAACTCGGCGGCGCTGGATTTCGAGCCCGGTGACGACGAGAGGTAACGGCGGTCCACCTGGCAGCACGGGCGGCTGGACAGGGGGGTCCGGCGTGCACATCCCTCCCCGTGGGATCCGACGAAGCCGGGCGGCCGCGCTTTCCCTGTGGGCAGCGGGAGCCCTCCTGATCGGGACGGCCTCCTGGGGGTGCTCCTCGGCGCAGGAGAATCCTCCCCGGCCCGGAGATGTTCGAGGAGGAGTGCCGAACCTGAGTGGCGTCTCGGTGATGGTCCTCCCCGTGCAGATTCGACGCGGAGTCGATCGGGAAATCGACGCGGAGATCGGGTACGCTTTACGGAGTCGGGGACGAATCGAATGGATCTTTCCCGACCAGCTCCGAAGTGCGCTCACCCGCTCGCCCGGCCTGAACGTGAATCTGGACACTCTGGCGGTGGCAGTATTTCTCCAGGCGGAGGTCCAGAGGGTGGGAGACCCTCTATTCGGTGAGCTGCGCCGGTTGTCGGCGCTGACCCGTGCGGATTACGCGCTGATCCCGGTGGAGGCCCGGCGAGGTGAGCCGGATGATGCGGGCGTTTCCCGCGCGGAGCTCGTCGTGGCCCTGGTCCACACCCGGGACGGCAGGGTTCGCTGGTTTGCGGTCCTCGAAGGAGACCCCGGAGATCCGGGGGATCCGAGGACCGTCGCGTCGCTGGCGGAGGGGCTCGCCCGCACGGTTGCGCCCTGACGAACCGAGTTTCAACCTCCTGCTTCTTCGAGAACGAGTACGAGTGCATTGGTTTCTTTTCCTGTACGAGCTGCTTTCCTCCCGTTCAAGGGACTCGTCGTCGCGATCCTCTTCCTGGGTCCGATGGGGTGCGAAGATCCGGACCTCTCCATCCCCTCCGCGGGTGAGGTGGAGGCACGCTACGAGTTTCACGGGCCGATCCACGCGGAGATCCGCGGCAACGTAGCGCAGGTTACCGTCGAGATCCCGCCGTCGGAGATTGAGCGGGGCGGGGCGCTGTGGGCCAAGTCCGTCCCCTACATCTTTCTGTTCAGCCGGGGGACGCTCGAGCTTTTCGAGGACCATCCTGGCCTGGCGGGTGTCCGCTTCGTCGCCAGGGCTCCGGACGACGCGCTCATCGCACAGGCGCTCCTGGAGCGCGGAGCGCTGACCCCCGCGACCTGGCCGAGGGCTCTTTCCATCGCCGGCACTGCACGAAAGGAGGGCACCGATAGCCCGGCCAGGATGCAGGATCTCGTGCACTGGGGTGAGGATCACACCGATTTTGAGTATAATCCTCGCTACGCTCCCGGTTGACGGAATCACGTTTCCGATGAAAAGCGTATCCGGATTGGGCTGAGAAGCTGCATTCGACAGACTTTCGAGGAGGGTGCGGATGGCGAGGGTGATCACGGTGATTCCCGGAGACGGGGTCGGTCCCGAGGTAACGGCGGCCACGTTGCGGGTGATGGAGGAGGCCGGAGCCGAGCTCGAAGTCGAGCGGCAGCTCGCCGGCGTGACGGCGCTGAAGGAGCTGCACACCCCCCTCCCCGAAGAGACGCTCGATTCGATCCGGCGCACCGGCGTGGCCCTCAAAGGCCCGCTCACGACCCCGGTGGGTACCGGGTTCCGCTCGATCAACGTAGCGATCCGGAAGGAGTTCGATCTCTACGCAAACGTGCGGCCCGCCCTCACGATGGTTCCCGGTGGACGGTACGAGGACATCGACCTCGTCCTCATCCGGGAGAACACCGAGGGCCTGTACGTGGGGGTCGAGCACTACATCGGGCTCCAAGGGGATCCGAGGGCGGCGGCGGAATCGGTCATGATCGTGACGCGCTTCGGAGCGGAGCGGATCGTAAGGTACGCCTTCGAATATGCGAAGGCGCACGGCCGAAAGAAGGTCACGTTGGCCCACAAGGCGAACATCCTGAAGTGCACGCAGGGCCTCTTCCTGGACGTGGGGAGGGAGGTGGCGAAGGACTACGCCGATACCATCGAGTTCGAAGACCGGATCATCGATGCCGCCGCAATGCATCTCGTCGTGGACCCTTACCAGTTCGACGTGCTCGTGATGGAGAACATGTTCGGGGACATCCTGAGCGATTTGATGGCGGGTCTCGTGGGAGGGATGGGGCTTGCTCCGGCAGCGAACATCGGGAAGGAAACGGCGATGTTCGAGGCGGTCCACGGATCCGCTCCGGATATCGCCGGCAAGGGCGTGGCGAATCCCTCGGCGTTCCTGCTCGCCGGATGCCTCATGCTCGAGCACATCGACCAGCCCGACGTGGGCCGCCGGATTCGTGACGCCATGCACTCCGTCCTCCAGAGGGGACGGGAGTTGACAGGTGACCTCGGTGGGAGGGCTTCCACGGAGGATTTCGCCGACGCGATCATCCGCGCTCTGCGCTGAAGCGGCATGACGCCTGTCCTGTGGAGGTGAGCCATGGTTCCGAATGAGCGAACCTCGGAGGAGGTGACCTGCATCCGCTGCCTCGAGGAGAAGGAGGTGCAGGAACTCGACCGCCTGCTCTGGTGCGAGGAGTGCCAGAAGCGTGCCCAGAAGCGCGCCTCGACCTGGGGATGGGTCGCCGGCGGTGCGCTCGCGCTCCTGCTGGCACTCTACATCTGGTTCGTCATCGAGCCGGCGGCGGATCTCATTCCCACCGGGTGGATCGCCGCCCTCGTGGCGGCGTTCTACCTGGGCGGACGGGTGAGCCGGGAGATCATCTTCGGCGCCATGCGGATCAGGAGCCGGAGGGCGGTCGAGGCTCGTCCCCCTCCCCCGTCTGCGGGCGGCGCGTCATCGGAGGCGGAATGAGGTCGAGTCGGGATCGAGTGGGGAGCCGTGTCCGAAGGTAAGGGACGCCCGGTCCGGTTGAAGGATCACGAGCCATTCGCCACCATCGGGGCGCACCCCGTCCGGTTCTGGGTCGGAATCCCCTTGATCTTCTTCGGCGGCATCGCTGCGGGGTTCCTCTTCGTGGAGCGGAGCCTCTCTCTTGCGATCGCGGTTCAGCTCCTGGTTCAAACGGGGGGGTTCCTCTGGCTCTACCTTCCCGTTGCGCGTCGGCGGTGGCGGGAGGAGGTCGAGCGGGAACGATCGGAGGAGCTGAAGGAGTAGGAGGCTTGCGTGCCCTTTTGTGTGTCCTTGACGAAGGAGCGCCCCCTACTAACTTTGGGGGCTACGGGCCGATGACCCGGTCCAACCGCGCCGCTAGCTCAACTGGCAGAGCAACGGACTCTTAATCCGTAGGTTCTAGGTTCGATTCCTAGGCGGCGCACTCCACCAGGACCCTCTGCGACGCGACGTACTTGGCGGAGGTCGATTGAGGGCTGGGGAAGCCGGAAGCGTGAAGTGAACTCTGGTCCCCTCCCCCAGTTCGCTTTCGGCCCAGATCTCTCCGCCATGTGCCTCCACGACTCCCGCGGCAATGGCGAGGCCGAGCCCCGAACCGCCGTATCTCCGTTCGGCTTGCCAGAAGCGTTCGAAGAGATGCGGCAGGTCGCTGTCCGCGATTCCTGGACCCGTATCCTCGACCGTGAAGACCACTGTGTCGCCCATGGTCCCGGTGCGGATCGTGACCTGCCCACCCGCCGGCGTGAAGCGGACCGCGTTGCTCAACAGGTTCGAGAACACCTGCATCACCCGGGCTCGGTCGGCTCTGAGCTGGGCGTCCTCGGGGCGGTGAACGATGAACCGGATGCCTTTCGCCTCAGCGGTAGCGCTATGGCCCTCTTCCACATCGCGGAGAAGCGTCACGAGGTCGAACGTCGACGGTTCGAGGCGGAGCTGACCTCCCTCGAGACGGGACACGTCCAGGAGATCTTCGATCAGCGCGACCATCCGATGAATCGTTCGGTCCAGAATGGCAAAGTGCTTCTGGCGCCGAGCCAGGTCGGTGTCTCCCTCCTCGAGGATGGAGATGAGCATGGAGATCGTGTGGAGCGGATCGCGCAGGTCATGGGATAGGACCTCCATGAGCTCCTGTCGCACACGCACGGCCTCTCGAGCCTCTTCGTAGAGGTGGAGATTGTCGAGTGCGAGCGCCGCTCGGGAGGCGAGCTCGAGTGCGAGCGCCAGGTCGTCGGTATCATGGCGCCTGCCCGAGTCCGGCGTCGTGGCGAAGCCGATCGCTCCGATCATCCGCCCGCGGGCAGAAAGTGGGACGATCATCCGGGATAGGGGGTGCAGTGCCTGCACGATGCGTAGACGGTTCTCGTCCCAGCCGGCTCCTTCGTACGCCCCCTCCGGGATCCCCGAGATGAGTTCGGGCTCTCCTGTGCGGATCACCGCACCCGCGCCCTGCTTATCGGCGAGATCGGGCGGGTCCAGACGCAGAAGTTTTTCCACCCACCCCTGTTTCTCCGGGATCCGGTGAGCTCCGGCCACCCGGCGAACGCTCCCGTCGGGTTCCAGGTAGTAGGTGACGCAGTAGTCGGTCACCCGTTCGATTGCCAGGCTCGCCAGGTCCTGCATCGCCTCGTCCGGCTCGAGCGTGGAGGCCAGGAGGTCGCTGACTTCCGCGAGGAGCTCGAGGCGTGTGGCCGCTCGTTGGGCCTCGAGGCGCGCCTCCTCCGCTTCCTCGAAAAGGCGGGCGTTGTCCACTGCGAGCGCGGCCCGAGCTGCGAGCTTTTCCGCCACCTCGAGATCGGCTTCGCGGTAGCGACGGCCGGAATCGGTCGAGCTGAAGGTGACCGCCCCCAGCCTCTCGTCCCCTGCGGTGAGTGGGACAATCAAGGAGGAGCGGAACCGGAGACGTTCCAGCCCGGCGAGATGGTCCGAATCGCGGGCCGCCGCCTTCAACAGCTCGGGGGTGATTTTCGGCAGGAGTCCCGGCTTTCCGGAGCGGATGGCCGCTTGCACCCCGTGTTGGAACTCGGGTTCGGGCGGATGGCGACGCTGGACCTCGAGCAGGGCTTCCCGTTCCGTCGGGTCCTGGTGCGTGAGGTCCAGGACGTCGAGCTTCCCCTCCTCGTCCAGGAGGAACACCGTGCAGCAGTCGGCCATTTCCGGAACAGCGAGCGCAGCCACTTTGCGAAGCGCCTCCTCGGGATCGAGGCGGTAGCCGAAGACTCGTCCCGCTTCGGCGAGGAAGCGGGCGTTCGCCTCGTCATGCTTTCGGTCCGTGATGTCCGAGCAGACCCCGAGCATGCGGACGGCCGTCCCCTCGGTATCCCGTTCGATCCGGCCACGGGTCTCGAGCCACCGGATTTCACCGTCCTGGCGGTGGATCCGATACTGCAGTCCGTATTCCGAATCCGTGTTCGAAAGAGCTGCCCCGACTCCGCGGATCACCCGTTCTTCGTCGTCCCGGTGGAGTGCCGCGCGGAACTCGTCGATATTGCCACTGAACGCTTCCGGCTCGATTCCGTGGCGTCCCCCCGACCAGCGGATCTCGCCGGTCGCGACGTTCCATTCCCAGGTGCCGAACCCCCCCGCCTCGAGCGCCAGGCGGAGACGCTCCTCACTTTCGCGAAGCCTTCGTTCCCGTTGCTCGACCTCCTCCTCATCGGGTGCAGTTCGAGAAATGCCGATCATCCCTCGAGGGCTCCCGCTGGGGTCGAGCAGCGGGGTGGTCATAGCATGGAGCCAGAGGGTCGAGCCGTCCTCGTGACGGACCTGGAACGTGCCCGACCAGGGCTCACTCGCTCGGAGGGAGTCCATGATCGCAGCAGCGGCCAGGCCGCCGCTTTCGGTCGCGGGCTGGAGGTCCAGGATGGCACGGCCCATGACGTCTTCCCGGCTCCTCCCGCAGAGACGCTCCGCTTCTCGATTCCAGAAGGAGATCCGCCCCTCCAGGTCGGTGACGATGACCGCTCCTCCCATGGACTCGAGGAGCGAAACGTCGCCCTCGTTGGAAGGGTCGAGCTTCTGGAAAGAACCCATCACGGCCCTTGGTTCCATGGACGAGCGCCCGTGGCGCAGGGCCTTCCGTGGATCGCCCGAACTGGTGAGCGGGGCGGAAGGAGAAGTAGAGAGGAAACGGCCCGGACGCGGCCTCCTCCCGTGTACTCATGATAAGACGGATTGGGTTTGGAAGGCAACGCTCAGGTGAGCTGATCCGTGGGCCGGACGAGGATCTCGTTCACGTTCACATGCTGGGGTGCGGAGAGGGCGAAGTGGATCGCCCTCGCGACGTCTCGTGGCTCCAGCTTCCGCCGATTCTGCCATCCCGCATCGAAGCGGTCATGGATCACCTCCGAGGGAATGTGATCCATGAGCTCGGTGTCCACGACGCCGGGCTGGATGTCGGTGACGCGGATGCCGTATTCTCCCGAAAGCTCGAGCTGTATTCCGCCGGTGAGCGCGCGGACAGCGAACTTCGTAGCGGAGTATACGGTGCCTCCCGAGAGTGGCCTCCGGCCTGCCAGGGACCCGACGTTCACGATGTGCCCAGCTCGACGCTCCAACATTTCGGGCAGCACGGCACCCAGGGCGTAGAGGACTCCCTTCACATTTACATCGACCATCCGCTCCCAGTCCTCCGTCCGGAGCTCGGCCAGCGGAGAGAGCGGCATCACGCCGGCGTTGTTCACGAGGACGTCCACCGGACCGAGCGCCTCGCGGGTGGTGCCCACGAGCGCCTCGACCTCCACCCGGTTCGAGACATCCGTCGGAACGGCGAGGGCCTCTCCACCCGAGTCGCGGATTTCCTCCGCGAGCGCCTCGATCCGCTCCCGGCGGCGGGCCGCCAGCGCAACGCGGGCTCCTTCTTCAGCGAGGAGAAGGCTCGCAGCCCGGCCGATTCCGCTGGAGGCTCCGGTAATGATGATCGTCTGGTCCTCTAAGCTCCTGCTCATCTTCCCTCCCCTGATGACGAGTGTCCCGAATCGGAGGAGGGTAGGGGTGGCAGAGCCGGGGAACAACTTCGTGCCGACCGGCCGGCCCGGCGACACCGCCGGCGATCAATACTGTCGCCCACCCGCGATCAGTCCGACGAGGAGGACGAAGACGGTAGCTCCGATGATCGACCACACGACCGGGAAGGCCTGACCTCCCACCTGAACAGCAAAGAGCTCGGGTACCCCGAGGGTTCTCGCCATCCAGGTGCCGATCAACGCTCCGATGAAGCCGAGGGCCACGGACACGAGACAGCCCCCGCGAGTGAAGCCCGCGATCGCCTGCCCCACCGACCCGCAGATCCCCGCGATGAGCAGGAGCAGCAGGAGTTCCAGGATCGTCAAGGCACCTCAGCGTTTCCGTTCCCCACGGGGACGCTCAGTCCGAGCGTGAGTACGAGTTGATCCGCATCCGAGAAGACGAAGCGAAGCTCGCCGAATGGGCGCATCCCGTTGTCCATGTCCATGAAGGCCCCCCCGAGCGCGTTCAGGCCCACTTCCGAGGTGGATGCGGTGCCGAACCCAAGACCCGGGACATCGACGCTCAGGCTCGAGTAGTTGATTCCGGCTCCGACGTACGGAGTCACATCCGCTGCGACCTCGAAACGGTAGTGCCCGTTGATGTTCAGGTCCCAGAACGTGACGTCCTCGCCCGGAAAATGATAGGTGAAGCTGGCCCAGCCGGCAATTTCGTCCGTGACCAGGTAGGTGCCATGGACCCCCACGCCAAGCTCACTGAAGTCCTCCGATCCATAGCTCAAGTGGGCACCGGCGTGGATCTCCTGGGCGGCGCCGGCGTTCGCATCGAAAAGACCGACGAGGAGCGTGAGGACGACGGCTGAGGCTGCTCTCTGGTTCATGGTATCCTTTGGCTGTGAGAGTGTGGTGTGAATCGTCCGGGCATCGGGATGACCGTCACCGGACCAATCGGTAGACGCCGACCCCGATCGCCGCCGCTCCGCCCACCATCACGAGCTGTCCTGCCGTGCCTTCGATGAGTGACCCCGTGAACAGGAGGGTGGCCCCCGCCGCGATGAGCGCCACGCCCTCCGGGCTTCGCTGCGGGATGTCCCCTGCGGCATCGGAAAGCGACTTGCCCGAGCGGGTCGGATTTCTGACGGACCGGACCTCATAGCTTCCGGGTGCTTGCATCGCCCGCCCTCGTGTGAGACTCGAACGAGGCGCGTGGGGAACGAGGAGGTGCACGTGCACGGAATCGCGGGCCTGCGCCGAGGAGGGGAAGGGCACCAGCTTTCGGTTTACGGACTGGGTCGAGTCGTGGCTTTGAGCGGCTAGCGGGACCGCTCCGGTGAGGACGGCGATCCCAATGGCGATGATCCGACCCCACGTAGCGCTCCATTCGGCCATCCTGGGTCCAGTGCTGAGAGAGTCCCTGAGTACGAGGGTTCAGGCGGACCTCCCCGTGCTCCAGACGCTCCGGGGCAGAGCCCGGCCCTGCCGAAGCTCGTTCGCAAGATTTGCGCCGAGGAGGTGCCGGAAGGCAGCGGCTCCCCGGAGCGGCTCAAAGGGTAGGGTTCGCCGGTACGAAGAGCGCCCGGGCTGGGCAAGGCCGGTAGGTCGAGGTGGTCGGTGGGGGCGCGTTGCGGCGCCTTGTGGAGTGAGGGCAGCACTCGCGCCGGGTGCGGGTTCGGAGCCTCCGGATCAGGAGGTGGGGCGTATCCGTTCCCCCGCCTCACCCCCCGGGGGAGAGTCGATGCGGAGTGGACCCTTCACGTGGAGGTCTCGCTGGGGGAAGGGAATTTCGATGTCGTGTTCCTCGAACGCGTCCCAGAGGGAGAAGTAGATCTCGCTCCGGAAGATCCCGGGACGATGCGCACGCTCGATCGTCCAGACCATGAGCTCGAAGTCGAGGCTGCTGTCTCCGAATCCTACGAATCGAAGGGCGGGCGGGGGCTTCTTCATCGCGGACGGGTGCGCCCGAGCGACTTCCAGGGAGACCCGCTCCACCAACCGAACGTCGCTCCCGTAGCTCACCCCGAAGGGGACGCGGATCCTGATCTTGGGATCGCCGTGGCTCAGATTGACGACCCTACTCGAGATGAACTCGGAGTTGGGCACGATGATGACGATGTTGTCATTCGTCCTGATGCTCGTGCTGCGTGCTCCGATCCGCACCACGTCCGCCTCGGTATCGCCGACCACGACCCGGTCCCCGATCTGGATCGGCCGCTCCGCGAGGATGATCAGACCGCTGACGAAGTTGTTGACGATGTTCTGGAGCCCGAAGCCGAGGCCGAGCCCCAGGGCACCCGCGACCACGGCGAGCGAGGTCAGGTCGAAGCCGAGCACCTGGAGGGCCATGAGGAAGCCGACCAGGAGGACGATGTGCCCACCGGCGCGGGAGATGGATTCCTGGAGACCGGAGTCGAACCGGGTCCATCTCCGCAGTTGGCGCCGGAGGACGCGGCGGGAAAGGCGTGAGACCACACCGATGACGATGAGGAGTATGACGAACTGGAGCATCATCGCCAGGGAGACCGGGGTGTCCCCCACGTGAAACAGGGGCTCCCGGAACACCTCGAGGGCTGTTCGCCAATCCGTCAGGGCGATGTCTTCCACAAGTCCTCCACTCATGATTGTCGGCGACCGCCTCGCCGATGCCTCGACCGCCCCACGTCCCGCCGACAGCGAATCTCGCCCATGCGCACCACCCTGGACAACCCGTCCGGACTGGCCGGCGCCCCTCGCCACCTCCGCAGCTACAGGGGGTAGAGAAGCGCATGTCGTCCTCCTCCCATCACTCCAGGACCCGGAAGGTCCCGCTCTCCAGCGTTCGTCGGGAGGCGCGCGAGCTCCTTTGGAGGCACCGGGGAACCCTCCTCGCCGGGTTCGCCCTCATGATCGTGAACCGTGCGGCGGGCTTCGTGCTTCCCGCCTCTTCCAAGTTCCTCATCGACGACGTGCTCGGCGAAGGACGGGGAGAGCTCCTGATCCCGCTGGCGGTCGCGGTGGGGGTGGCCACGGTCATCCAGGCGACCACGGCCTTCGGGCTCTCTCAGGTGGTGAGCGTCGCGGGCCAGAGGGCGATCGCCGACATGAGGCGGAGGGTCCAGGCCCACCTCCTCCGGATGCCCACCTCGTACTTCGACCGGACCCGGAGCGGCGTGCTGCTGGCGCGTGTGATGGAGGATGCGGATGGTATCCGAAACCTGATCGGGACCGGAATCGTCCACCTCATCGGCGGGCTTTTCACTGCGACCGTGGCATTGGTCGTGCTCTTCTGGCTGAACTGGGAGCTCACCGCCGCCGTCCTTGTGCTCCTCCTCCTTTTCGCCGGAACGATGTCGTACGCCTTCCGCCGTCTCCGGCCGATCTTCCGTGAGCGCTACGAACTGACCTCCCAGGTCACGGGGCGTCTGAGCGAAGCGCTGTCCGGCGTTCGGACTTTGAAGGTCTACACGGCGGAGAAGCGGGAGGAGCGGGTCTTCACGAAAGGGGTCTTCGGCCTCTTCCGGAAGGTCGCGACGACGATCACGGGGAGCAGCGCGGTCACGGCCGTCTCCACCGTGATCGTCGGAGCGATCGGGGTGCTCATCATGGTCATCGGAGGGCGGGCGATCTTTGCGGGAACGATGACGCTCGGCGACCTCGTGATGTACATTTTCTTCGTCGGTCTCATGGTGGCTCCGCTGGTCCAGATCTCGGGGATCGGAACGCAGATCACGGATGCGTTCGCGGGGCTGGATCGGATCCGGGAGATCCTGGCGCTCCCCACGGAGGAGGACGGGCCCGGAGAGCGGGTGTCCGTGGGTCCGCTCCGGGGTGCCGTCACCTTCGAGGATGTGTGGTTCGAGTACGAGCCCGACACGCCGGTCCTGCGCGACGTGTCCTTCCGGGCTCCAGCGGGGACGACCACGGCGCTCGTGGGGCCGTCGGGGTCGGGGAAGTCCACGCTCGCTTCCCTGGTTCTCGCCTTCGCCTCTCCCACGAAGGGCCGGGTGACGGTCGATGGGTTCGACCTCTCGGAGGTCCGACTCAAGGAGTACCGCGCGCAGATCGGCGTCGTCCTCCAGGACAACTTCCTCTTCGACGGTACGATCGGAGAGAACATCGCGTTTTCCCGCCCTTCCGCGAGCGCGGAGGAGATCCGGGAAGCTGCGCGGATCGCGAACGCGGATCTCTTCATCGAAGGTTTCGCGGGGAGGTACGACACGATCGTGGGGGAACGGGGGGTGAAGCTCTCAGGCGGTCAGCGGCAGCGGATCGCAATCGCGCGCGCGATCCTCGCCGACCCACGGATTCTCGTCCTGGACGAAGCGACCTCTTCCCTCGACAGCGAATCCGAGGCGCTGATCCGGGAAGGCCTCCAGGCCCTGCGTCGCGGTCGAACGACCTTCGTGATCGCGCACCGGCTCTCCACGATCGTCGCTGCCGACCAGATCCTGGTCCTCGAGGAGGGGCGCATCGTAGAGCGGGGAGTGCATGCGGAGCTTCGCTGGGCCGGTGGCCTGTACCAGCGGCTGTACGAGATGCAGCACCGGGTGGAGGTCGACGCCTTCGTGAACCCGGGAGAGGAGATGCTCGATCCGGATGCGGAGAGCCGCGGTCGCCCGGTTTCCTGATCCGGTCCGGCCGCGCGCGACCCTCCGAACGAACGGAGTCCGGTTCCGGAGGTCAGGGCCAGGGTAGCGGGATTCGCTGGGGCCGGGAGCGCGTGGCCGGGTCGTCCTCGCCCCGGAAGAAGCGTTCGATGTCCCGGGCCGCCTGCGCGCGATGCGCCTCACTCTCCGGCGAGCCTCCGGATTCGCCGGCGATCCGTCGGTCGAGATCGGCGAGCCTGTGCTGCGCAACCGCACGCACTTCCGCGGTCGCTTCGACGTCTCCGGCCAGGTCGAGGAATGCATCGAGGACCGCGCGCTGGGTGACTCGCAGAAGTGCGGTCTCCCGCTCTCCCTCGGCCCCTCTCCCCCAGGTCGCCTGCTCCATTCGCTCCATCACCTCGGCGAGGGAGGGGCTCCGGGGGTCCCGTGCGTGGAAGGAGACGAGCCGCGCGGCGCGTTCCCGGTGGAGGAGGTTGTCGGCGACCTCCGCTGCGAGGCTCCAGGCGAGTGCGACAGGGTCGAAGTTCGTGCCTCCGGGAGACTCGATCCACCGCTCGCTCCCATCCGAACCGAAGGGTGGAGGCGGGATCAGGGCCACGATCCGCTCGGGCACGTCGAGGGCGCTCGGCTCGAGGGCGTCGAGGACCTGATCGAGCGCGGTGCGCTGCAGATCCGGGTCGAGGATCCCGGTAGGGCGCTGCCCGTCGCCCCGAAGGGCGTAGGTGAAGTCCATCCCGCCCACGTACTTCACTGCCGCTTCGAGGGCATACCGATGGTGCAGGTAGACGTGGGCAAAGCGCTGGTTCAGGAGAGACAGAGCTTCGCCAGGCTCCACCGCGTTTTCATCGAATCGCTCGATGAGAAGCGCCCGGACCGCGCGGGTCCGCTCGAGCGCCTCGAGCATGTCTTCTCCCTCGATCCACTGTGTCGCGGCGGGGATCGAACCCGACTGGCTCGCGTGCCCGCCGGTGATGAAGCGTAGCCCGGCATCGACACCGTCCTGGATCATGGCATCGAGTCCGGCCTCTTCCTCCTCCGGCGTCGGATACCATGTGTAGGAATACCGAATCGCCAGAGAATCGTGCGCCCCCGGACCGGGCCGATATGCGTCCGAGAGGTCGAGGTTTCCATCGGCGTCGAGCGCGATGAGTGGAGCGGGATAGTCCATGACGGAGCCCCGTCCCTGACTCGCCGCGATGAAGTTGTGCGGCAAGCCGATCGTGTGACCGATCTCATGCGCCGTATGCTGCCGCCGGCGAGCCATCGCGAACTCCTCGGCGTCGAGGTTGAGCCCTTCGGGGCCCGCCGCCGGAAGAAGACCGGCCCAGATGTTGTAGTTGACCAGAGAGCGGTGGGAGTCCATCCGAATCACGGTCTTCAGGATCTCTCCGGTTCTCGGATCCCGGAAGGACGGTCCGACGGACGGCCCCGGCTCCAGGCGGTGCACCCAGTAGATCACGTTGTACCGCGCATCCATCGGGTCCACGTCGGCGGGCAGGTCCTCGATCCGGAAGGCATCGAGGAAGCCGGCGGCCTCGAAGACCTCGTTCCACCACCGACCGCCTTCGATGAATGCAGTCCGGTAGGGCTCTGGAATCGAAGGGTCCATGTAGTAGACGATGGGCTCGACCGGTTCCACTTGAACGCCCTCGAGGTAGGCCTCGGGGTCGCTCGGCTCGAGACGCCACCGGGCCACGAACGCCTCCCGGTAGTCCCCTTCGATCCCCTGGGAGAAATCGAACGTCGAGACGACCGACGTACCGGATCTGGGATCCGCCCGTCGCGTCTGCATGGGATCGTCCGGGAGCTTCACGAGCGAATGGTGTTGCTGAAGGGTGACGGACCGCCCGTCCGGAGCGTGCCGCCGAAGCTCCGGGCCGGGGGTGTCGGTCGCGAACGTCAGCGTGGACCGGACCTCCGTGTTCTCCGGAAAGGCGCCCAGCAGCTCGGGCTCCACGAAGCTCCGATCCTCATCGAGCTGAACGGACCCTTCGCCCGCGCGTTCGATCGGGCCGGACACGTCGAACATGTCGCTCAGGAAGAAGGAGGTGGCGTCCACGAGGAGTGCGTCCTCCTCCTCCTCTTCGATGGGAAACGACGCCAGCACGGAGACAGGGAAGGACTCCTCGACGCTCCTCTGCAGAGCCTCGTCTCCCGAGCGTGCATGGACCCGGACGTTCTGACGCACGAGCGCGACCCGCGATCCCCGCCGAACGAACCGAACCACCGCCTCGCTTCCCACCTGGCCCCGGTCGAGCCGAGGCTGATTCGTGCCGAGGCCGGTGGCGAGCGTGTTCAGGTACAGGAAGTCCGTGTCCAGGTCGCGAACCTCGAGGAAGAGCTTCCCGGACTCCTCCTCGTAGTGGAGAGGGACGAATCCCTCCATGCTCGTCATCCCGGCCGTCCGGACGGAGATTGCGCCTTGGTTCCCCTCCAGAGAGGGATCGGTCGGCATCGCCGAAAGCTCCGCGCCCGCGAACACGGTGAGCAGGAGGGCCGCGAGGGTGGATCGGAATGCGAGGGACGCGGCCTGACCGGCCGCTGCAGAGGCTCTGAGATCCACGGCACTTCCCTCCTGTCGCTGCGGGTGGGGGAGACGGGTCGCTCGAGTCAGGGCAGAATGAGAATAGGTCCGAGCGCGGTCTGGAGCGAGCGGTGCGTGCTCTGCCGCCCTTCAGAACGGGAAGAAGAAGGGGATGACGAACACGGAGGCGCACAGGAGGAGGAGGTTCAGCGGACCTCCGACCTTCACGAAATCCGAGAAGCGGTAGCCCCCGGGTCCGAAGATGAACGTGTTCGTCTGATAGCCGATGGGAGTCATGAAGCTGTTCGAGGCGGCCACCATGACCGCAATGATGAACGGCATGGGGGATACGCCGAGACCTACGGCGGTCGCGACGGCGAGCGGGGTCACGACGATCGCGGCTGCATTGTTGCTGATGAGCTCCGTGAGAACCGACGTCAGGAGATAGAAGGCTGCGAGCGTCCCGTACGGCCCGAGCGGCTCCGTCACGGCAAGCAGGTGGGAGGAGAGGAACTGAGCCGTGCCGGTATTCTGCATCGCGATCCCGAGCGGGAGAATGGAACCCAGCAGCACGAGCACCATCCAGTCCACTTCCGAGTATGCCTCATCGGGCGTGAGGCAGCCCGTGATGAACATGGCGGCGACGCCCATCAGCGACGAGACGAGGATCGTCGTCAGGCCGAACGCCGGGAGGGCCACGACCCCGAGCAGGATGGGGACGGCGAACGGGAGCTTTTTCGTCCGTCGGGTGGGGAGCTCGACGGTGCCCAGCAGAGCGAGGTCTCCTGTTCGGTGCACTCTGCGGAGTTCCTCCGGGGTGCCGCGCACGAGAAGAATGTCCCCCGCCTCCAGAGGGAGGTTCCGCATCGGCTCGTGAAGGGTCGATCCGTGGCGCCGGATCCCGATGACCGGAAGACCGTACCGACCCCTGAAGTTGAGCCCCCGCAACGTGCGACCCACGACCCTCGACCGGAGCGGGACGATCAGCTCCGCGAGCGTCTCCGATGCGTCCGTCTCGTCTTCCTCCCCCTCGACCGCCGGAAACTCGGGCCGGGCCCCTGTGATCTTGAGCCCCACCTTGGCTTCCGCACGTGCGAGGTTCGCCATCTTCCCGAGCACCGCCACCCGGTCGTTCGCCTGGATCTGCAGGTCTCCCGTCGGAAACTCGATCTTCTGGCCCTCTCGCTCCACGGAGATCACTTCGAGACCGTACTCGTCGGCGAACCGGCTCTCCCGAAGGGTCTTGCCTGCGAATTCGGACCGAGGCCCGACCACGAAGCCGGAGAGATACTCCCCCAGTTCGTAACGCTCCTCCAGGCTGTCTTCTGCTTCCCGCACCGGACTGAGCCAGCGTCCCACCGTCAGAAGGTACGTCACCCCGATCACGGTGAGGACCATCGCGGGGAGGGTGATCTCGAAGAGGCTGATGCGGTCGAATCCCAGCTCGAGCACGAGACCGGCGACGAGGAGGTTCGTGCTCGTTCCGATCAGCGTGAGCGTTCCCCCCATCTGGCTTGCGAAGGACACGGGCATGAACAGGCGGGACGGGCTGAGGCCCGTCTTCCTCGCGATCCCGAGAAGAAGCGGGATCATGATCACCACGACGGGCGTGTTGTTGATGAAGGCGCTCGCCGGGATGACGACCGCGAAGGAGAGCAGCAGCAGTCGAATCTCACTCGGACCGGCCAGGCGGGAGAGCCAGCGGCCGAGCACGTCCACGGCACCGGTCCGTACGAGACCGGCGGAGAGGACGAACATCGCGCCGACCGTCACCGTGGCTTCGCTCGCGAAGCCGCTGATGCCTTCCCCCGGCGTGACCGTCTGGCTGAGGATGAGCGCGACCATGACGAGGATCCCCACGACATCCACGCGCAGTCGGTTCCACACGAAAAGCCCCATCGCCCCCAGTGCGATCGTAAGGGTGACGAGGATCTCCGAGGTCAGAGCGGGGGAAGGCTCCATCGTGCTCCCATCGTTGGGCGGTGGCGCTCAGCCGGGTATGGGGCCTCGCCGAGGGCGAGGGACAGGAGAGGAATAGGGCCTTACCGGGTTCCGAGGCAACGGCTCCCGGTGAGGAAGTACCGCGTCAGACTTCTTCGATGACGGAGTCGAAGAGGTCGCCCTGCATCGCGGCCGCGGTGCCCCGAGGCCTTTGCGGCCTCCGGAAGGCGCTCGTCGACAGGCTTGGCCGCTCTCGGTCGAGTCCGCTTCTCCGGCACTCCACCTCGAAGAGCCGTCCAATCTGCTCCGCAAAAATCCCCTCGCCTCGCATCCGGGTTCCGAAGCGAGGATCGTTCATCCGGCCGGCCCTCGAGGCGCGGATCCGGTTGAGGATCTTCCCCTTCCGACCCGGAAGGCAACGGGACAGCCAATCTGCGAAGAGGTCGGATACCGCATGGGGGAGCCGAAGGAGGACGTAGCCCGCTGAAGTCGCGCCCGCAGCGGCCGAGGCGCTCAGGATTGCCGGGATCTCCTCTTCGGTCAGGCCGGGAATGACCGGCGCCACATTCACACCCACGGGGACGCCGGCGCGAGCGAGAACTTCTACCGCCTCGAGGCGTCTCCCGGGGCTGGAGGTCCTCGGCTCCATCGCGCGCTGCAGGTCCCGGTCGAGCGTGGTGATCGAGATGGTGACCGCTGCCGCTTCCCGGCGAGCGAGGGAAGCAAGGAGGTCCACGTCCCGGGTGACCGATCGATTCTTCGTGATCAGTGCCACGGGGTGACCGCACTTCTCGAGGATTTCGAGGCAGGCTCGCGTGATTCCGAGCCTTCGCTCCACGGGTTGGTAGGGGTCCGTGATCCCGCTCATCGCGAGGGGCACCGGATTCCATCCCGGCCTACGAATCGCATCGCGGAGGAGGGCCGGGGCATCCTCTTTCACCAGGATTCTGGACTCGAAGTCGAGACCCGGGGAGAAGCCGAGGTACTCGTGGCTGGGACGGGCGTAGCAGTAGACGCAACCGTGCTCGCAGCCACGGTATGGGTTCAGGCTCCAGTCGAACCCGACGTCGGGACTGCGATTTTGCGTGAGGACGGTACGCGCCGGGTCGCGGAGGTACTCCGTGCGCCGACGACAGGGCTCCTCACCCGCCTCTTCGGGGCTGAGGGAGACGGTCATCCTCTCGAAGCGGTTCGAGGGATCTGCCGCAGCACCACGGCTCGAATGGACGGGAAGCGATCGGCGCATGAATCTCCCTACCCCCGGCTTCTCGTCGAGTTTCGGGTTGTCTTCGGTGTCGCCCCCCC
>SKKN01000026.1 GCA_007121455.1 Gemmatimonadota bacterium
GAGCGCCCGACCCCCGCTTCGCGGCGGTGCCCGCCGATTCGTAGGCGGCCCGTCGAAGGCATAGCGGAAGCTACGTCGAGGCGGGCCAACGACCGAGGCGGGCCCCTGCCGCCCCAACCCATAGGGGGAAGGGGGGTTGCGGCCCTGGATCTTCGTTGGGCCGCTTTACCGATGCCACTGCACCGCTTTCAGCAACCCGCCTCGACCCGGGCACCCACGCGCTCTGCGCGTGGGTCGCGCAAGACCCCTTCCCGGCGGCCCCTCGACTTCTTCAACGGCCTTCTAAGGCCAGCCGCACCCGCTTGAAGGATTTCCTCGACAGCACCATCGTCCCGCTCCAGCTGTTGTAGCTCGTTCTGGGCTTCTTGGAGACGCCTGCTCGACGGCGCGGAGCCGAGCGCGCCGAGTGCCTCGCCCTCCCGAGCCCCGATCGCGGAGAGGAGTAGCCCGGCCACTCCCCGCCACCTGGGGAGTTCCCGGAGGTGGTACGGATCGTGCTCTCCGGAGCCCGTGCACACAGCGGGCATCGGCCGATTCCCCGCCGATCCGGCCGCCTTTCGTCACGGCACGTGTCGAGTGCGGCCCGCTTCCCCTTGAGGAGGAGTCCCAGTCATGGCGAAGATCCTGGTCGTCTACGGCACAACGGAGGGCCATACCGCAGGTATAGCGCAGCGCATCGGAGCGGTCATGCGGGACGTCGGTCACGAAGTGCACGTGCGCGACTCCGGGGACCTTCGCAAGGCCACCCTCGAGCACGCCTATGACGGCGTCGTCGTCGGCGGCTCGGTGCACGCGGGGGAGCACCAGAGGAGCGTCCGCGAGTTCGTCCGCCAGCACCGGGACCTCCTCGATCGTGTCCCCTCGGCGTTCTTTTCGGTGAGCCTCACGGCAGCGGAGCCGGACGAGGACGCGCGCCGGGACGTGCAGGCCGTGGTGGACAGGTTCGTCCAAGAGACGGGCTGGCAGCCGCGCCACGTCGAGCCGATCGCAGGAGCGCTCGTCTACTCCCAGTACAACATCTTCGTGCGCCACGTCATGAAGCTGATCGCGAAGAGCCACGGCCGGTCGACGGACACGTCCCAGGACCGCGACTACACCGATTGGGAGGCCGTCGAGAGGTTCGCCCGAGCCTTTGCCGGAGAGCTGGGAGGGAGTCCGGAGCGGGCGGGCGGAAGCGCCCCGTCCCCCGGGAGCGGGCGACGGGACGAACCTGACGCGGCGGGAGCAGACGGGTGAGGGCCCGGTCCTCCTCGCCCGTGGACCGATTCTGCTGTCCGATCAGCCAATCGCACTCGCCTCTGGAAGGGCTTTCCGGTGCCAGAACCCACGGCGTATCCCGTCCGCTTCTCCGTCGACTATCCCGACCGGGAGCTCGACAGGGTGAGCACTCTTTCACCGGCCGCTATCCCGAACCGCTTTTCCGCTTCGCGGAAGGCGTCCTGAGGTGGCACAACCGGGTCGTCTCCTACGCCGTGATTCTCGCTCACGGACCGGTACCCCCCGTTCTCGTTGGCTCCGTCGGTGGAGGGACCGGAGCCAGGAGGGCCTCGAGGGAAGCCTCGCGACGAGCAACTCCCAGGAGCCGGCAAGGCGGGGACGGCCTCCCGACCGCCTCGGCCCTGAGGAGCGCATTCCACCTCATTCGAGTACGAGAAACGCCTCCTCGAGATGGTCGCCAAAGGCCACTACGTCGGCATGCCGCGCACGGAGCACCTGTTCGATGTCCTCGGTCGTACAGTTGCCGAGCCGAAGCCACACCGCCTTCGGAGGGGGGCCGTGGAGGAAGGCGAGCTGGTGGAAGTTCGAATCCTTCGAGACCACGACGAACCCTTGAGTCTTGGCGTGTTCCCAGACCTCCCGGTCATCGGCACGGGCCAGCCCGACGTCCCGGACATGCGCCGACCCTGGGTAGAGATCGGTCAAGGCGTCGACCAGATGGGGGGAGAGGTTCTGGTCGAAGAGGAGTTTCACGCCGCTGGAGGGGAGGAGGAGAGCTTCCGTTCCCGATCGGCCGCAAACTGGAGGCAGGCCCGGATGTCCTCGCTGGTCAGATCCGGGAAGTCACGAAGGATTTCCTCCTCGCTCATTCCGGCGGCGAGGTATTCGAGCACGTCGTAAACCGTGATCCGAAGGCCGCGGATCACAGGCTTGCCCCCCCGCTTCCCAGGTTCGATGGTGATGATGTCACGGTAATCCATGCCTCAACCTATGGGTTCGGGGCACGCCCGGGTCAAGTCATCCAACTCCGCCAGCATCGCTTCGGCCGGAATCGTCTCCACGCCGCGGCGCCCCGCCCCGCCGGCCGGCCCGGTACCTGGTCACGCCGCTGGTCCCACCGGGTGTGGGCAGGTGTAGGCTTTCTCGGGTGAGATACCCTCACTCGGAGGTGCCTCCGGAGTGGGATCAACCCGCATCGTCTTACCGTTTTCGTGGGATTCACCCATCCCGGGCGGTGGTGGCCACCGGCAGGTTTCCCGCCGCCTCCAGGAGAGCACCGACCGGAACCTCAACCATCCTCCGGGGGAAGGGCTGATGCGTCACAGAAGGAGGGTGAGGACGCCGGTGAGCACGAGGGCTCCGCCCCAAAGGAGGTCGATGTTCAGCCACGCCCGCCGGAGGAAGTGGACCCCGACCTTCCGGTAGACGACCCACGCGACGGAACCCGTGACAGCCAGGTAGGCGAAGGTGTGGAGGCCCGTGGCCACGAGCCCCCCCAGTTGCCCCGCGGGAAGGGCGCCGGCGAGGAGCACCGACGGATCCGCGACGCCGCCCGGGTGGGTGTGCCGCGCCTCGTGGCCCATCGCTTCGGCAGCCAGCACGAAGGGCACTACCATCAGACCGGCCCCGTGCGCGGAGGCCATGAGGAAGGACCAGACCGTTAGCTCGCGGGCCCCCGCGCGCATCCCCCCGTAGCGGGGGTGTCGACTCCGGACCAGGCGCCGGACTCCGAAGGCCACGAGCACGGCGGCGACTCCCCACTTGAGGAGATCGAGCGGGACGACGCTTCCGAACAGGACCGCGATGGCGACCACCGCTCCCACCGCCAGCGCATGCCCGAGCGCCAGCGGTGGGAGCGCGCGCCAGACAGCGCGGTGGCTTCGGTCCTGGAGAGCGAGCGCGGTGGCGAAGAGCCATCCCATCCCCGGATTCAGCCCGTGCACCGCCCCCAGAAAGAGGATGACGACCCAGGGCCACGCCGCTTCCATCCGTCACCTCGCTCGGCCGTCAGGTGAAGCAGAAGGAGTCCGAGGACGCATCCCCGCCTTCCAGACGCACCTGGTGGCTCCGGAGCCCCTCCTCGATCCGAACGAAGAATCGGGGGTCGAGCTCGATCCCCCCGCCCTCGCGGGCCTCCAGCTTGGCCATCCAACCTTCGATCCCGTCCGGGTAGAACTGCTCGTCCCAGGGCGTATAGAGGGAGTTGGTCACGTAGATGCGCCGGCCGTCGCGGCTCACCTCCACCATTTGGGGGCCGCCGTTGAGCGGCTGGTCCGGCGACGCGGGGTGCGGTGCCCCCCGCACGATCCCCCCGAGCTCGACCGAGCCGGCCAGCCTGGGCTCGAACGGGTCGGAGACATCGTATTGCAGGAGCTTTCCGCTGCCCCAGCACGAGACGTACAGGAAGCGATCGTCCAGCGAGAGCGCGATGTCGCTGACCAGTGGAGGCACCGCCTCGAAGCCTTTCAGCAGCGGAGGGAGCTGGTCCGGGTCGGCCGCCTCGGCGGGGATGTCGATTACCTTCTTCACCTTCCAGCGGCCCTGGCCGTTCCCGTCGGAAGGGTCGAGGTACCACACCCAGATGGAGGAGGAGAGATCTTCGAGCGAGATCACGACGCCCGCGAAGCCGTACGTCCTCGCCGGGTCGTGGGCCGGGCGCAGCTCGAGGACCATCTGGTACTGCGGGCCGAGCTCGATCCGCTCCAGGTGCCGATGGCCCTTCATGTCCCAGATGTTCAGAGCGTTCCCGTACTTCCCCTCGAGGAGGAGCTCCGGGACGAGCCCCTCGGTCACCATGTTCGGGGTCCCCCACTCGCTCGAGATCAGCGTGTCGTGGTTCAGGTGCCACCAGAAATCGTATGCGAAGTACTGGCTCCCGCGGTCCTTTTCCCATGCGCCCTGGATCTCAAACGTTTCCGGGTCCAGAGTGAAGATTCCACCCGGGCCGCTGCCGTTCCCACCGTTCCCGAGGGCGTTCATATAGACCCCGTCGGGTCCGCAGTGCGTGGTGTGCGGCGCCGAATAGCCGGTCTTCTCGAGGAGCTCGTCGCCCTCGATCACCTTCACGATCTTCGGGTTCCTCGGGTCCGGCTGCGTATCCA
>SKKN01000075.1 GCA_007121455.1 Gemmatimonadota bacterium
CGTCCACCACGAAGCGGAGCGCGGTGGTTCCGTCCTCGAGGACCAGACGGAGGAGGGCGCCCTGGGGCGTAGGCGCTCCGTGGGGGACGTAGAGCGCGGCCGGCTCCCTCTCCAGTAGCTCTACAGGAAGGGTCCGGAGGTGGAGGACGGCCCAGAGCCGATTTCCCCAGGTGCCCTCGCTTCGGGTCCGGAGCCAGAGCCCATCCCCGACGGCGCGTGCGCCGGGCGCACGGCCCACGGCGGGATAGCCGGGGCGGCCCCCCGTAAAGGGGCGACCCGCTGCCGGCTCCGCGAGGTCGGGGCCGTCGGGGAGGAGGGGGGCTCCGCTCCAGCGGGGGTCGGGCCGGACGAAGGAAGACTCCCGAGTCAGGACGTCCGCGAGCCAGCGCGGGTGTCCGGGGGAGAGGCCCAGGTCCTCCAGGACCTCCGGTGCGCCCCCGGCCGCTCCATCCACGGTGAGGGTCCCTCGGACGCACTCGACGGAAGCGGGAACCGTGGTGATCCGGTGGGAAACCGCGGCGACCCGCACGCTGCCTGCAGGGGTCTCCTCCTCGCGGACGGAGACGACACGGGTGAAGATCCGCTGGCCGTCGTCCTCCTCGACGCGGAGGAGGTCCCCTTCCACCACCTCCGCCTCCCCCTCCACCACGATTCCCCCGGCTCGCACGCCGCCCACCTGGAGGGCCTCTACGTTCCATTCGAGGGTCGCAGTCAGGCCGTTTCCGGGTTCCCCGGGCACGGCGGCGCGGAGGGGAAGTCCCTCGAGCCCTCGGGGGAAGATCCCTGAAAGGGGGGCCTCGGCCACCCCCTCCTCGTCCCGCACGTCCCCGTATGCGTGGACGATTCGGACTACGTAAGCCCTCCGGCCCCCTTCCCGGAAGAAGGTGTGCACGGCGTAGGGGAGGAGGCCGGGGCCGTCGAACCCGCCGAAGCGGTCCACGTATTCCTCCCAGCTTTCCACCATCACCGGCACGGACCTCGAGACGGCACCGGGGACCGGTACCGTGCCATGGGAGCGGTCGCTCGTGGAGGCCGGCTCCCGCGCTGGGCCCCGCGGCGCGACGCCCACGAACCCGGCGACGTCGGAGCGTACGCCGGTGAGGGAGTGGAGGGGCGCGTCGGGCTCCCGGTAGATGCCGGGGGCCCCGAGGACGACGGAGGAAGTCATGGGGTCGGGGCGCGCACGCTCACTGGTACTCGACCCCTTCGCAGGTGAAGGAGAGCTCCTCCATGGCTACTTCTCCTCCCCCCTGGGCCGTGAGGGTGGGGCCCGTGTATTTCTTGGGCTGGGCGTTCCGGAGCTTGAAGGTGACCACCGGCTCCCGGGCCTCGTCGAGCATGGTGATCCGCACCTGTCGCGGATCCGCCGTACCCTCGCGGACTCCCTTCACCCACTCGAAGAGGTCCGGCGATCCCACGAGACCCCGTTTCAGTGTCACATCGTCCACGCTGTAAGTGTTGGGAACCTTTCGCACCGTGTTGAAGCGCTCGTTGCCGTTCCGGTACTCGGAGTAGTCCACCTCCGTACCCAGGCCGCCCACCTCGGAGAAGCCTCCGATGATGGTGCCCTCCGCGCCATCTCCCTGCTCGCCTCCCAGGGAGACGAGGAAGTTGAACGCTCCGTATGGATTGTCTCTGAACGTCGCCATGAATTGCCTCTCCTCTTCAGCTCTGTGCGTCCGCGGTCCACTGACCGACACGGAAGATCACGAACTCCGCGGGCTTCGTCGGGGCGACGCCCACGAGACAGATGAGCCGACCATTGTCCAGGTCGTTCTGTGTCATGGTGGTGCGGTCGC
The DNA here is from genome assembly GCA_007121455.1 of Gemmatimonadota bacterium. GTDB lineage: Bacteria > Gemmatimonadota > Gemmatimonadetes > Longimicrobiales > Gaopeijiaceae > SKKN01. Next base: position 1,800 of record SKKN01000075.1, read on the forward strand.
AACGGACGAAGAATGCCTCCTCGGGGGTCTCTCCCATGAGGGCCCCCTGTTTCCAGAGGACCAGGAGGAAGTCCTCCACCGTGCTTCGGATGTTCGCCCACAGCCGGTGGTTGTTGGGCTCGAAGACGGCCCACTGGGTGCCCTTGTCCATGGAGTGCTCGATGTAGATGAAGAGCCTCCGTACGTTCACGTACTTCCACTCGGGATCCGAGCTGATGGTGCGGGCTCCCCAAACTCGGCTGCCGCGGCCCTCGAATAGCCGCAGGGCATTGATCCCCTCAGGGTTCAGCACATCCTGCCGGGCCTTGTTGATGTTCGTCTCGAAGCGCGTCAGGCCTCGCACCACCTCATTGGCCGGAGCCTTGTGCACTCCCCGGTCCACGTCGGTGCGGGCGTAGACGCCGCAGACGAAGCCGGACGGGGGGAGGAGAATTCGCTTCGGTGGCGCTCCCTGGGCCGGCCGCTCGGTGGGGTCCAGAATCTCGATCCAGGGGTGGTAGAGGGCCGCGTACTTGGAGTCGAACCGACCCCGGAAGGCCCGGATGGCGTTGAGGGAGGCGTTTTGCGGACCGTCCAACACGGCGATCCGGTACCGATCGCGCTCGGCGTGACCGATGAGGGTCTCCGCCGCCTGGCGGACGAGGAGGTCGTCGTCGTACCCCCCGGCGTCCGGGAGGGCCACGATGGCGATGTCGTCGATCTCCCCCAGGGCCTCCAGGCCCGTGGCCTTCTGGTCCGGATCATCGGGATGGGCCTCGTCGCCCCCGAGATCGGCAGGACCGGCTTCGGAGCCGTCGTGTCCTCCCGTGAGGCGGTAGAGCCCCTGGTCCTCCTTGGCCCGGGCGAGGGCCACGAGGAGGCGGGCAGCTCCGAAGGGGTCGGATTCATCGTTCGGAGCGTCCCACTCCAGGTGGATCGCGGCGTCCTCGTCCTCGGGGTGGGCGGCCTGGAGAATCCGGCCGATGTAGCGCTTCTGGTCCGGATGCGTGGCCAGGCCCTCGTAGAAATCCGTTCGCTCCGCAGAGACCTGGACCAGGACGTTGAGCTCCAGGAGGTTCACCGCGGCATCGGCGGCGGGGGCCGACTCCGTTCCCCCTTCATCGAAAAAGCGCTGTCGTCCATCGGCATCCACGAGAACCACCCTCAGGTCCGAGGCCGAGACCGGATCCGTGTCGGAGGGACCGGGGGCCGTGCTCACCTCGATCACCGCCCCGTGCCGTGCCTGGCGGACCTGTACGCCGAACTCGTCGTCCTCGAAGGTGGAGATCCGATTCCGTACCACGGTCGCGTTCCGGCTCCCCCCGCTTCCCACGGTACGGACCGGAACGTTCCCGGCGGCTCCGGGCCAGCGGGCGGACCACGTCGCGGTGCTCCCCCCGACGGGGATCTCCAGCCGGGCGACCCCCCAGTCCTCGTCGGATCCGTCCGTCCGAGGCGCGAAGACCCGGCTCACGTACAGGCGCTTGCCCCCGTTGAGGAAGAAGGCTCGGACGGCCTGAGCCAGGTAGCCCGTCCGCTTCTCTTCGGTGTCGTCTACGTCGGCCGCGTGACGGAGGGGTTCCAGGCCCCCGAAGACCCGCTCGTACTCGGTCAGGCTGGTGACCAGTCGGGGGTTCGTGGTGCTGGGGCCTCCCGGGTACTGGACCGGGCCCGTGCGGGCCATCCCGGCGAACCCGGTGGTGCTGGTGGGCACCCCTTCGATGGACTTGGCGCGGAAGCTGACCTCCTCCACGTAGACCCCGGGGGCTAGGTACTCGGACATGTGTCGCTCCTCCGTCTGCGGGCAGAATGGTCTCGGGTCAACCGGGGATCTCGAAGGCCTCGGTCTCGCTGTGGATCCGGCCCAGAGGCACCGTCACGGTGCGGGATTCGGCCGGGGTGTAGCCGTCGGGTGGTTCGTGGCCCAGAGCAAGCGCTCCGGACGTCGCCTCCTCGGGGAGCACCTCTAGGGGCAGGTCCCAAAGGGGGTCCGCCACCTCCAACTCGGGCGGGTCGGGATCCGGTGGCGTGCTCGGAGCCTGGACGTGGATCTCCAGGTCGAGAGGCTCTCCGGAGGACCCGATGGGGAGGGCGCCGGGGCCGAGAAGCAGGAAGAACTCGCCCCGGTCGTCCCCGTGCGCCCGGGCGAGAATGGTCCCCGATCCCGGGTGGGTTGCGTGGACCCGCGCCCATCGGACCGGACCTCCCTCCCTGACGACCCTTCCACGGAGCCCCGTAGCCGAGGTGGGGACGGGGTAGGCGGCCCCGGGGAAGAGGTGGGGCCGCCGGATTCGGTAGCCCGTGGCGCGGGAATCCGCTTCTGCGGCGTCCAGGAGGGGGATCCGGAGCCGCCTGGGCACGAATCGTCGGGGAGCCCGGGCCTGCGGTCCCTCCACCAGGCGGACGTCGACGTGGTGTGCATCCGCGCCGGGCCGGTAGCGGAGGACGTGCCTGCACGTGGCGTGTCGCTCCAGGACCGGGAGCTTCTGCGTCACGTCCCTCCCCTCTCGCGCCATCCACACCACCTCCTCCCGGGGAAGGGGACGCCCGTCCTCGAGGATGTGAAACGGGGGAGGAATGCGCCCTCCCGTGGCCGCGTCCACGGGCTCCACGCCCACGGCGAGCCGATGGGTCAAGGAGCGGAGGGTGGGGCCCGTGGGGGACGTCACGGAACTTTCGCTCCCATCCGCGTGCCGGCCGTGACCACCTCCGGCGCCGTCCGCGCCTCCTTTCCGGAGAGCCTCACGACCCGCGCGACGTAGGGGACGCTTAGTTTGTAGTCGTGGGGGAGGGAGTCGAACACCCGGAGGATGTCCTCCGTCGTGACGTCGGCGAGCGCGAGCTGAACGGCCTCGCCCGGGTTCCACCCGCCCAGGGCGTCCAGGAGGGGCCCCGTGAGGATGGGCGCATCTTCGAGGCATTGGAGCGCCCGCCCGAGGATCCTGAGCTCGTCCGTGGCGTTCTTGGACCAGGGGGTGAGGAGGAAGTGGAGGTCCAGGGGAAGCTGGCTTCGTCCCTCCACGGAAGCCACCGAGGACCACGCGGCTCGCGTCGCTCGGTTCCAGTCGGCGCGGTAGACGAAGATGGAGACGCCGTCCGACGGGATGGAGGTGCCCTCTTCGTCCCGGTCGAAGTCGTCCGTGGTCACGAGGGCCGCCGTGGCCGGCCGCTCCTCCGAGATGGGTTGCAACTGGGAGAAGGACGTGTTGAGCAAATCCACGACGCTCTTCCCCACGGCTGCCAATCCCTGGAAGCTCGCCAATCGACCTCCTCTCCCGTGTGCGTCTACCGCGGAATCTGCGACGGTTCACGGCGGAGACGTCCCTCCGTCGTATTCGAGAAGCTTCTCCAGCACCCCCACGAGGCCAGCGAAGCCCTGGAAATGCCTGGCCTCGCCTTCGGGGATCTCCGTGACCGAGCCTCTCCAGGCCCCGCCTTCCTCCTCCCCGTGCAGTGGCTCCACCCACAGTCGGACGAGCAGGGTGCGTCGTTGGGCGGGGAGGCCCGGTTGGAGGTCACCCACTGAACACCTCGGCTCCTCGCTGGATGTCCGGATCCAAGCTTCTAACCGAAAAAGAATAGCCGGCCTCCGTCTTGATTCCGTCTCAAGAACGTCTCATGAGCGTCTGCAGGCAGGGGGGAGCAGGTGCGAGGGCCGTGGAAGCCGGCCACATTTCCCAGCAGGGCCCGCTCACGGTTGTGGGGGATGGAGCGGAGTGGGGCCTGTCTGAAGGGACTACGAGGCGACGCTCAGGAACGACGTGCCCACGCCACCCGTCCGCGCTCATCCCTCGAGTCGTGCCACGATCGTCTGCACTCCCAGGGGGATCCATCGCTGTAGGAGGGTGAGCGGGAGCAGGGCGACCTTTCCCGCCACGAACCCGGGGAATCGGCCTTCCATCGACCCTCCCAGGCTGTCGTCCTTTCGGATACGGCGCCCGATCCACCAGAGGATGTAGGGGTCGAGCGTTCCATGTCGGAGGCGGTGGGTCACCGTCCAGCCCCCCGCGACCGTGATCCTCTCGAGGGTTTCAGGGGTGTACGCCGCGGTATGCCGAGGGGTGTGCAGACCGGCCCAATCGTTGCCATGGAGGCGGGCGGTGAGCGAGGCCAGATTTGGGACCTCGATGATGAGCAGTGCACCGGGGGCGGCGAGCCGCCGCAGCACCCGAAGTGTCTCGAGGGGTCGATAATCGTGTTCGAGAGCGTGCCAGAGGGTGATGACCTGGTATCCATTCCGTGCCCCGGGCGTCCGAGTATGGCGCCGCCCCGGACCCTGACGGTCCGTTCGCCGCGCATCGCCGGCCGTCCCGGGAGGCTCCTGCATCCCAGCCCCTTGCGGCGCGCTCGGGGGGCCAGCTTCCTCCGTTGCCCGGCGCAGGGCCCCCTCGGCCTCCGGCAGGACCCCCCGGACGAGGCGAAGGCCCTTCCACCGGGCCGGATCCTCGCGCCATCCTGCATCCGTCGGATCGAGGCCCACGCAGGGGGCGCCGGTCCGGGAGTGGAGTGCGTGGAGGAAGGTGGGACGCCCGCACCCCACATCGAGCACCGGGGTGCCGGGACCCAGGCGCTCGTACCCGAGGACCCAGCGGAGCCGCTCTGCGTCCAGTCGGCGCTCGGAGCTTCGGACCAGGGGCGCCCACCGTCCCCAGGCCTCCGGGCCCCGGTGCGGGAGGTAGTCGGGCGGGTAGAACCGGTCGATCGCCGCTTCGCTCGGCCGCGGGTCGAGGTACACCAGACTGCAGCGGCGGCACCGAACGAAGCGGAAGACCTCCCGGCTGCCCGGTGTGAGCTGCACGCGCGAGGAAAGGTAGGGTGCCGCCACCTCGTCGAGGCAAAGCAGGCACGGCGTGCCCTCGAGCGGGGTGGCGGCTTCTGCCCTCATGGGGGCTCTCGCCGGGTGCTCATGGAAACCCATCGGGTCACATCACGCTCACGAAGCCGGCCGCAGGGTGTCTCGCCCGCACGAGGCGCTCCACGACCTTCGCCGACGACAACACGCCAGGGACGCCCGCGCCCGGGTGGGTGCCCGCGCCCACGAAATACAGGCCCTCGACGTCGGGCGAAAGATTGTGGTATCGAAAGTAGGCGGACTGCCGCAGGAGCGGCTCCGGCCCGAAGGCGGAGCCGTCCTTCGACCGGAGATCGTGTTCGAAGTAATCCGGGGTGATATGGAAGCGGGTCACGATCCGCTTTCCCAGGTCCGGAAGGAGTTGCTCTTCGAGCGCATCGAGGATGCGCTGAAAATACGCTTCGCCGGTGGCGCTCCAATCGATCCCGCTCAGGTTGTTCGGCACCGGCGAAAGGATGTAGAACGCCTCGTGTCCCGGAGGTGCGAGCTCCGGATCCGTTCGGGTGGGGGCGTGCAGGTAGAGGGAGAAATCGTCCGAGAGGACCCGCCGCCGGAATATGTCGTTCAGCAGCTCCCGGTACCTGCGGCCCAGGATGATCGTGTGGTGGGCGAGTTCCGGATAGGTACCCTCGGTTCCGAAGTACCCGACGAAGAGCCCGATGGAGGAGCGCCGTCGGGCGACCGCGCGGTCCGTGTTTCGGCGACGGTGGCGTGGGTCCACCATCCGGGTATAGACCGTGGACGGATCGGCGTTCGTGACCACGAGATCGCAGGGGAAGTGCTCGCCGTTCTCCGTGCGCACGCCACGCACCCGTCCGCCCTTCACCTCGATCATCTCCACCGGGGCGTCGCAGCGCACCTCCACACCCATCTCCTCGAGGAGCCGGACGAGGGCCTCCACGATCGCGGTGGTCCCCCCTTTGGCGAAGTGCACTCCCCAGCGCCGCTCCAGGGTGTGGATCAGCAGATAGATGGAGGTGGTTCGGAAGGGGTCGCCCCCCACCAGGAGCGGCTCGAAGGAAAAGATCCGCCGGAGGCGCTCATCGCGAATGTACCGTGAGACGAGCGAATACACGCTCCGGTGGTTGCCGAGGTGGAGCATCCGTGGGATCAGGCGAGCCATGTCGGCGAGGCGATGGAATGGCTGGTCCGCCAACTCGACGTACCCCACCTCGAAGATCCGCTCGGCATGGCGCGCCAGGCGTCGGTATCCATCCACGTCCCGGGGCTCGAACGCTTCGATCTGGGCGAGCAGCCGCTCCTCGTCGCCCACGAAGTCGAACGTCTCTCCATCGGGCAGCAGGATCCGGTAGAAGGGATCCACCGGCACGAGTTCGAAGTAGTCCGCAGGGTCGCGCCCGGTGAGCCTGAAGAGCTCCTTGAGCAGGTAGGGGGCGGTGATCACTGTCGGACCGGCGTCGAAGGTGAACCCTTCCCGTCGGAAGGTCCTCGCTCGTCCCCCCGGATCCGGAAGTGCTTCGAGCACGATCACCTCGTGGCCGATGGCCCGGAGCCGGACCGCGGCGGCGAGGCCTCCCAGCCCCGCGCCGATGACCACGGCGCCGGACGTCATGCGCTCTTCCCCTCGGCCCGCGCGCCGAACTCGCAGCCACGCCGAGCGATCCCACAGCGCCGCTCCCAGGCGTGGGGCAGGTGCTCGGGTGCGCCGGTCCTGGAGGCTGCCGCACGAAAAGATAGCAATCGTTCGAACGTCGGCTTCATCATCGAACAATGACGCGTGAGCGCCTTTATGTCAACTGATGTACAGCTTATACCTTGACAATAGATGAACAATATTCCAGATTGAAGCTGATCACCTGTCGCGGCGGAGAAGCCGGCGCCCGCAGGGTGGAGGGGTCCCTTCATCTTTGGATGGCGCCTGGGCAGATCGTTGCGCCGGGTCGGCCCAGTCGCCCCCAACCCTGTGAGGTCCGGTGACGAGCGTGGGTGGAGATGTGATGGTCGAGGGCGAAGGCATCGCCACCGCAGCCGGAGTGTCTCCGGGCGCCGGCAAGGGGCTCGAGCGGTTCGGCCTCTGGCTCCTCGCCGTCTTTAGCGCCGCCGCCGTGGTGGGGTTCGCCACCTTCGGCATGAATCCCGCGCTCCTCGGTACGTTCCCGGGCGCCATACCATTCTACGCGCTTTCCTACCGCCTCTTCTCGATCGGACAGATCGTTCTGGCAGCGGGGGCCCTGGCGGTCGTGCTCATCCTCCGGGCCCGCTTCCGTTGGCTTCCGGCGCTGGCCGCCGCCTACCTGATCAGCCTCACAAGCGAACTTTCCGGAACCGCGTTCGGGTTTCCGTTCGGTCCCTATCACTACACGCCCATCCTCGGGCCCCGGTGGTTCGATCTGGTTCCGCTCGTGATCCCGCTTTCGTGGTTCATGATGGCGATCCCGTCCTTCTATCTGGCGATCTGGGCAACGCCGCGTGGCGGAGCACTCGCCCGCATCGGACTGGGTGCTTTGATCTTGACCGCATGGGACCTCGCCCTCGATCCTGCGATGAGCCACGCCACCTTCTACTGGCGGTGGGAGGTGGAGGGCCTCTACTACGGGATGCCGTGGATCAACCTCGGCGGCTGGCTTTTCACCTCCACGTTGATCATGGGGGCGCTGGTGCTCCTCCGCTCGGAAGAGTGGGTCTCGCGCCTGCCCGGCCGGTGGCTCGTCGTTTTCTATGGCCTGAACGTGCTTCTCCCCCTCGGTATGGCGGCCGCTGCCGGGCTGGTCTGGGCCGTCGCGGTCACCGTCGGAGCGTATGCGGGCCTCGTCCTCCTCCTCCGGGTCTCGAGAGCCCGATCCAGGCCCGAGGTCGTGGGGGCGACGTGAGCGCACGGCGCGGAACGAGAACCGGAGGAGTGCTCCCCTCCGCTCTGCCCGACGGGTCCTCGGGGTCAGAAGAGATATGCCGTCATCTGCGGGGCGCATGGGATCTCCTTGAAATCGGACCCCCCGATCGATCGTCCATGCAAGAAGGGTTCCTGGCGGGGCAGCTCCTCCGCCCCAGCTTTGCCGCTTCGGCTGCCCGCCCTGCGCGTTTTTCGGAGCTGGGGGATGAATTCTGGCTGGCGGCACTTTCGGTTCAGCTCGCCCACGAGGCCTCGCTCCTTCACGATGACGTGGTCGACGGCGCCCGCTTCCGGCGAGGACACCCGACCACGAGTGCTCTCCACGGGGTCGGTGCGGCCCTCATCGCCGGCGATCAACTGCTGGCCCGTGCCTATCTTGCGGCCGCTGCAACCGGCGACATGGCCTTCGTGGAACGGTTCGCCCGAGCCGTGGATCGCACGATCGAGGGGGAACGGACCCAAGGAAAAGCCGTTGGCGTGCGTCTGGACGAGGCGGCAACGCGGGGAATCGCCCGCCTCAAGTCGGGAGAGCTTTTCGGGGTCGCTCTCTCTGCCGCCGCAACGCTCCAGGGCTCCCCGGCTGCCGATCGCCTGGCAGATTTGGGCCGCGACCTGGGGATGCTGTACCAGCGAGTCGACGACCTGCTGGATTTCTGTCCCACGTCGACGACGGGGAAGCCGCCACTGGCCGATCACGCACGTGACCTCTGGACCTGGCCCCGTTCCTTCCTCCCTCCCGGTGCGCCCCCCCATGCCCTCTTCAAGGAGGGGAGCCATGGTGAGGTCCCCGCCCTTCGAGCGCTCGTGTCGCTGGAGGCGGAGGGAGGGGAGTTGCTCGAAAGACTCGAGGTTGAGCTTCCGCATGCCAGGGAAGTGCGAAGCGGGGTCAGGCGGTGGCTGGAAAGCGCGCGAGCAGCCGTGAGGCGCGAGATGCAGGCGGAAGGTCCAGTCCTTCCCGCATCAGCGTCCCGGTCCCGGGAGGACGCGGAAGAGCTTCTCGCACAGCATGGAAGATCATTCCACTTCGCTGCGCGTCTCATGCCCCCGGAGTTCCGTGCGCCGGTCACGCACGTCTACGCCTTCTGCCGCATGGTCGATGACGCGGTCGACCGGGCGCCGAACCCGGTCGAGGGCGGACGCCGCCTCGATGCCCTCGAGCGTGCGGCGTACCGTGCCTACCACGAGGGAGATCCCGCCGGACCCGAGAGAACCGGAGGGGTCGTCGGACGGGCAATGGCGGACATGCGTGCGGCCGAGGTGTCCTTCTCGCTGGCGGAGGAGCTGATGGAAGGGGTCCGAATGGATCTCCGGTCGTGCACGTACGCCGACATGGAGGCGCTTCGCCTCTACACGCATCGGGTGGCCGGTGTCGTGGGACTCTGGATCGCCGGGCTCGGAGAAGTGCGGGACCCGTGGGCGTTGAGCCTGGCGGACGAGCTGGGCCATTCCATGCAACTCACCAACATCGCTCGAGACGTCGGGGTGGACTTGATGCTCGGCCGGGTCTACCTGCCCGATGACCTGCTCGATCGCCATGGGCTTTCCAGGGAGCACCTCGTCCGGATTCTCAGAGGAACAACCGCGGTTCCCTCCTCCTTCGCGGCGCTTCTCGAGGAGCTCATGGGGATGGCCGACTCCGGGTACGGCGCCGCATTCCAGGCACTTCCGCGCCTCCCTGCCGGTTATCGGCGCGCGATGGCGGTGGCAGCCCGCGTCTATCAGGGAATCCACCGCGAGATCCGGAGGAACGGCTACGACACGCTCCGGCGCCGGGCGCGGACGGGCCCGGTGGGGAAGGGTGTGCTCGCCATCTCGGCCCTGCGCGAGCTGGCGAAGGCCGAGGCGCGCCCGGGGGCCTGATCCGGTGCATCTCCTGGTCGCGCTCCTCCTGGGGGCGACCCACCTGCCGGGGGAGGCACGCTCGGTTTCAGCGTCCGCGCCCCCCGCGCAGGCGGTCCCCGAGCGAGAGGCGTTCCACCGGGCCCTCCGGGCAATCGAAGAAGAGGATTCCTCGCCCTTGGGCCGCCTCCGGGTGCTCTATCATCGTGCGGTCCTCGACAGCGACGAGCTCACCCGCGCGGAGCGGAGTCTCGCCCGGCTCGAGCCGGGCGAGCGATCCTCGCCTCTGCTTCTCGCCTACGAGGGGGCACTCGAGGTCCTTCGCGCCGCGCACGGTTGGTGGCCGCTGCGTCACCTGCGCCCCGGGATCGGAGTCCTCGACCGGGCCGTCGAGACGGCACCCTCCGATCCCGAGGTGAGATACCTCCGCCTCGTGAGCGAAGTGCACCTACCTGTGGCCTTCCGGAGGGACGACGTGGTCCGGAGGGATCTCGCGGTGCTCCGCGACCTACTGCGGGATCGGCACTCTCTCTCGCCCTCCATGGAGAAGCTCATCGCGGCTTTCGTGGCGGCGGAGGTCGGCCGTCTCTGAGGCCGGGTGCCCTCCTTCCCGGGCCTTCGCCCTCGAGCATCCCGGAACCCGCGAGCCAGCCTCCGGCTTTCTACCCTCAGAGGGTAATCCACCTCACCACCCGACGGGGAGGAGTGCAATGCGCGACATCAGGAAGCTCGCGTTCACCATGGGCGTACTCGCCGTTGTTCCTGCGGCTCACCCTCTCTTCTTGCCATGGGTGGGGCCTCCCTCCCACCTGCTCTGGTGGATCCACGTCTTACCCGTGGCCCTCTTCACGTACCGATACGGCCGTCCCGGGTTCGCTTCGGCCCTGATCGCAAGCGTGTTTTTGCTCGTCGTCGGCGAACGTCTCTTCGGGGCCGGATATGGCGTTCCTGCCGATTGGCCCACCGTGGTCTCCCTCGCGGCAGCTCTATCGTTCACGGAGATCCTGGTGGGAGGATTCGCCCTGTACGCTCGAGGAGTGTCCGGGCGCTATCAGCGTCTCTTTCGTGAAGCCGAGATCGGGATCATCCGGACATCTGCCCAGGGTCAGGTGCTGGAGGTCAATCCGGCATCCGAACGCATCCTCGCTCGCCCTGGATCGGATATGGTGCAAGGGTCGATCGGGGCGGTTCCGGAGCTCGCCGGCCTTCCCTCTCCTTCGCAGATCGAGGCGGACGGAGGGTGGACCGGTACGGTGGAGGTGAACGGGAGCGGAGGGCCTGGGATTCGTCATCTGGTGGTTGTGGCCCTCGGCCAGGAGGAACCGCCCGGGCATCAGCTCCTGCTGATGGACCGGACCGCGGAGGTTTCCGTCGAGCTCGAACGGGAGCGGCAGCGCAAGCTCGCCACTCTGGGCGAGGCGCTTGCGGGAGTCGCGCACGAGATCCGAAATCCTCTGGCTGTGATCCTGGCAGAGGCGGAGCTCGCACGTAGCGACCCGGACCCGGCCCCCGATGTCCTCCTCGAAACCATCAGCAGCATGGAGCAGCAGGCAAATCGGATCCGCAGACTCGCCGACGAACTTCTGGGCTACTCGAGCCCAAAGGAAGCCGGTGAGCCTGTCGACCTTCCCGCACTCCTCAGGCGGCTCCTGAGGATGGAAGCCATGGTGCGGGGCCGCCAGGTCCTTCTGGAGGACAGGATCACCTGGAAAGGCCACGTGGAGCTTCCCGAGGACCGCATCGAGCAGATCGTGGCGAACCTCCTCTCGAACGCCGCGGAAGCACTGAGCGACGGAGGCGGCGTAGTCGAGGTGCGCTGCCGTGCGGAAGGGAAGGACCAGGTCGTCATCGAGGTGACGGATACCGGGCCCGGGGTTCCACCGGACCTGCTGGACTCGATGTTCCAGCCGTTCGTCACCACGAAGAAGGCCTCGGGAGGAACGGGCCTCGGCCTCGCCATCTCTCGCCGCTTGGCGCTCGCGCTTGGGGGTGAACTCACGGCCCGCAACCGGTCCGGGGGCGGAGCCGCGTTCGTGCTTACGCTCCCACTGGGAGAGCCGTCCACTTCTCCCGGTCCTCGGGAGAGCAGTTCGGTCTCCAACCCGGAGCCGGAACCGGTGGAGGATTTGCTCCTGGCCTGGTGAAGGAGGGGAAGGCGACGATGTCTCCGCCGCCTCCTCGAGAGGCCATCCTTTGCGATCCGCGTACATCCGCAGCGTCATCGAGGTGCATGCGCCACGACTTCCGTTCCCCCGACCCCTCCTCTCCGTCCACCTCCGGCGCGCCGACGGCTTCGAGGACGCTCTCGTCTCGACGATCGGGCGGCGTTCCCGACGCTACACTCTAAGAAGTAGCGTGATTCAGCCCTTTCCGACGAGGCACGCTTCGTGCTTGTCGTACATCCCTTCGCAGGGGAGGCATCACGCTGGACCACGGCAAGGGCGTGCAGCATGGCCGACGAACCGGACAACACGGGCCGATCACCGCCCCCACCTCGAGCGAGGCGCCCGGGAGGCCGTCCCCTCCCGGAAAACGGTGACCGTCAGCGGGCCATGCGGCTGAACCTCGCCTTCGCCTTGCTCATCCTCTTGGCCGTGCTCTTCCTGAGCCGGATCGCGGCGGACGTGACGGGACCGCAGACGGTCCCCTATTCCCGGTTCTTGCACGACCTCGACCGCGAGGAGGTGACCGCCGTGGCCATCAGCCCCCAGGAGGTGGTCTGGACGGTTGGAGTGGGGGAGGAGGCGGCCCGCTATCACGCGGTCAGGGTCCCGGGCGTGGACGACGCTGAGCTCGTAGCTCGGCTCCACGAGTTGGGCGTGGAGTTCTCGGGGGAGACCCGGAGCGAGTGGTGGCCCCTGGCCCTCCTCTGGATTCTTCCGAGCGTGCTCCTCATCGGGGTCTGGATCTGGATCTTCCGGCGGATCATCCACGGAGGAAGATCTCAAGCCATGAGCTTCGGGCAGAGCCGGGCGAAGGTTTGGGACGAGAGCTCGAGCCAGATCACCTTCGAGGACGTTGCCGGCGTGGAGGAAGCCGTCGAGGAGCTGAAGGAGGTGGTGGACTTTCTCCGAAAACCCGACCGCTACGTGCAAATGGGGGCCCGCATCCCCAAGGGTGTACTCCTCGTTGGACCCACCGGCACAGGGAAGACGCTTCTGGCCCGAGCCACCGCCGGGGAGGCGGGGGTGCCCTTCTTCACGATCTCGGGCGCCGAGTTCGTGGAGATGTTCGTGGGGGTGGGCGCAGCCCGGGTCCGTGATCTCTTCCGGCAGGCCCGAGAGCGGGCCCCTTGCATCGTCTTCATCGACGAGATCGATACCCTGGGGAAGACCCGGGCGGGCCCCGGGTCGCCGGTGAGCCACGAGGAGCGGGAGCAGACCCTCAACCAACTGCTCGTGGAGGTCGACGGGTTCGATCCGGCCGGGGGCGTGATCCTCATGGCGGC
>SKKN01000069.1 GCA_007121455.1 Gemmatimonadota bacterium
ACAGTAGATTGGCAACCACAGCGGGGTCCAGAGAAAAGGGATGAAATGGCATCCAAGGCTGGGGAGAAGGAAGTGACCGAAGGTCGTCCGGACGTGCCGGAGCGCTGGAGCGCACAGCGGACGGTCTCGCTGCGAGGTCAGAGGGCTAACGCCGCGGCCAGTTCCTCCCCCACGAAGGGATTCCCCTCACCTTCCATCGCCTCGTTCGCCTCGTTCGCCTCCGAAGACCCGATCCGATCCAGCGCCAAGGCCGCGTGCCCCCGCACCAGAGGCTCGGAGTCGGATAGCGCCTCCACGAGCACGGCCACTGCCTCTGACGAGGCCTCCTCCTCCCCCGCGAGCCAGTTGCCCAGCGCGACGCAAACATTGCGTGCGAACCCCTCGCGTCCCGCCCGCCTGATTGCCGACCCGCCTGAGAACGCCTCCCACCCTTCTTCAGAGAGGGGCATGCGGAGGAGGTCGACGAGGGACGGGGCATCGGTGCCGGGGCGCGGCGGCGTTTCAGCGGAAACGCGTTCGTTCGGCAATTCGGTTCGGCGCGGAGGGTTGCCGCCCGAAGGGGCCGCGGCCGCCTCCACCCCCACCGGCCGCTTCCCCGGCCCCCCGCCGCGTACCCCGGCTCCTCCGCCACCTCCGCGAACTTCACGTAGGGGTCGGATCGTCAGGCTGGAGGGGCCAGGGAGGTTCATCACGTGAACACATCGGGACGCGTGTCGGGTAATCACCGGAGAGCCTACCGTCTGGCAGATCGTGCCTGTTTCGCGACCCGCATGGGCCACCTTCGGTCCTCGAACGAGGCGGCGGGATGCTGACTTACGCTGGCCACGGCAGACGAAGGGAAGGAGGCGTCATGGACGAACGGAGGAAGTTTCTGGAGATCTACCTGAACGATCACCTCGCCGGGGCGACCGGCGGTGTGGAGCTCGTCCGCCGCTCACGGTCGAGCAACGAAGGCACGCCGCTCGGCGAGTTCCTGGAGCGGCTGGAGGAGGAGCTGGTGGAGGATCGCTCCACGCTCGTCGGGATCGTGGGAGACCTCGAACTCGATGCCAAGCGGTACAAGCAGGCAGTCGCCTGGACAGGGGAAAAGCTCGGACGTCTCAAACCCAACGCCCGTATGATCGAATCCTCACCGCTCAGCCGAGTGGTGGAGCTCGAGGCTCTGCTGGCCGGAGTGCACGGCAAGCTCGGGCTCTGGCGGGCGCTTTCGGTGGTGGCGGAGGCCGAGCCGGTCCTGGCCAGAGTCGGCCTGCCCTCGTTGATCAGGCGAGCAGAGCGCCAACGCGAAGAGCTCGAGCACTTCCGCATCGGGGCGGTCGAAGGCACATTCTCTCGAGCCTGAGCGGCGGGCGCCTCCGTGCCGGTCGCCGCCGCGGGAAGCCGGCGTCTCGAGCGCGCACCCGAGAGGCGCTGATCCACGGCAAGCTTAGAAGGGCCAGCCCTTCCATATGTTTTAGACGATCCGGCTCAGGGCCCGGTCCAGCGTCTCCACCGTGCCGTCGACGTCCAGGAGCTTGTCCAGGCCGAAGAGGCCGATCCGGAACGTGCTGAAGTCCTCCGCCTCGTCGCAGCGGAGCGGAACCCCGGCTGCGATCTGCACCCCGAGTTCGGCAAACTTCGTGCCTGAGCGGATCCCTTCGTCGTCCGTGTAGCTCACGACCACACCGGGAGCCTCGAATCCTTCGGCCGCCACACTCTTCATCCCCCTGTTCGCCAGGAGCGACCGAACCCTCGTCCCCAACTCTTCCTGCCGGGCCCGCATCCGGTCGAAGCCGAACGTCCGGGCCTCCTCCGTCCGGTTCCGTAGCTGCCGCAAGGCGTCGGTGGGCATCGTCGCGTAGTAGGCATGCCCTCCCTCCTCGTACGCCCTCATGATCCGGAGCCATTCGTGGAGATCACAGGCGAAGCTGGTGCTCGCCCCGGCTTCCACCCGCTCGCGCGCCGAGGAGCTCAACATCACCAGGGCACAGCATGCGGGGCCGCTCCATCCCTTCTGCGGCGCCGAGATCAGGACATCGACGCCGGCCGCTTGCATGTCCACCCAGAGCGCGCCGGAAGCGATGGAGTCCAGGACCAGGAGACCCCCCACCGAATGAACGGCCTTCGCCACCGCCCGGACGTAGGAGTCCGGCAAAATGATGCCCGACGCGGTCTCGACGTGGGGAGCGAAGACGACGGCGGGACGCTCCTGTTCTATCGCTCGCACCACCTCCTGGATGGGCGGCGGCGCAAACGACGGCTGGTCGCTGTCGTCGGTCCGGCGGGCCTTCAACACGACCGCCGAGGACGGAAGATCAGCCCGCTCGAAGATCTGGGTCCACCGGAAGCTGAACCAGCCGTTCCGGATGACGAGGCACTTCTTGCCGGTGGCGAACTGCCTGGCCACGGCCTCCATGCCGAAGGTCCCGCTTCCCGGGACGATCGCCACCGCGCTCGCTCCATACACCTCCTTGAGCGTGGTGGAGAGATCGGTCATGACGCCCCGGAATGCCTGCGACATGTGATTCAACGCACGGTCGGTGTAAACGACGGAGAATTCCAAGAGTCCGTCGGGGTCGACGTTCGTTCCGAGTCCTGACATGCCACCTCCGTTCGGGGCCCCGTGGGCCCCCGATCGAGTTCTGTCTCACGATTGCCCTTCACCATGGGGCACGGACGGCGAGGTCGCCAATGCGGGGTGGCGATCGGTGGATCCGACCTTTCGGCTGAGGGGCCGCAGGCGTCACCCCCCTTCCGAAGCTTCCAGGGCCCGGAAGAGGAGGGGGTCGGGGATCCAACTCTCGCTCTCGTACCGGGCGCTCGCCTCGTCCCAGTGGGCCACCGCCCGGAAGGCGTCCTCGTGGACGGCCCGGTGGTGGACGCGGCAAAGGGAGACGAGGTTTTCCATGGAGGTCTCCCCTCCCGGCGACCAGTGACGCACGTGGTGTCCTTCGGTGAACCGAAGCCGCAACCAGGGAACTTGCAGCCTCCGTCGCGGAGATGGAGGGGTGTACCCCATGCGCCGGCTCCATTCACCCTCGGGCCGTACGAGATCGCGCGACTGACACCGCATAGCGTGCCCATCCAGAGGCTCCTCAGCCCCGTGCTGCCCGAATCGGTGCGGCTTTCGACCGGCGACCGCATCGTCGCCGCGAAGCGGGGGTGGATCGCGGGCGACGACAGCGCGGCGCGAGGGGGTGCCGAGTCCAACGCGAACGCTGCACCGACACCAGAGACCGTGTGGGTGAGGACAAGCCGGTCGCCCATCAACGGGGAGTCGGGCTGAACTGCCCTCTTCCATGGCGGGTGGTCCCCACGGCAGGGCGAGTGCCGGATCGAGGGCCGCGGTGATGCGCTTGCCCGGTGACCCCGAGATCCGCTCCGCTCTAAAGCTACACCTGCTGGACGCTTGGGTGGGGTGTGCACAAACACGAATCATCGAAGAATTTGGGCTGTGTCGTGGGAAGGTTCGTGTCGACATGGCAGCCGTCAATGGGGCGCTCCACGGCTACGAGATTAAGTCCGCCCGCGACTGCTTAGGCCGCCTCGCCACCCAAGTCGACATCTGCGCGCAGGTTCTGGATCGAGCGACGGTCGTGGAGTCTCCTGAGCACCTGGAGACGGCTCTCGATCTGGTGCGTCCGTAGTGGGGGGTGCTGGTGGCCGGGACCCAAGACGGAGCCATCCATCTCGAGCCTATACGCTTGGTTGGCATCAACCCAGAGCAGAACCCGAGGGCTCTGTCGAGTTGCTGTGGCGAGATGAAGCACTCGCTCTATTGGCGGCCCGACAGGCAGATCGAGGGGTGCGCACGAAGCCACGGTTCGTGATCTGGGACCGAGTTTGTGAGCACTTCGTCCTCGAGGAGATCGCGGTGGAGGTGCGGGAGAGGCTCATGCGCCATGCAGCGAGACGTTGCCGCGATCATCGACGAAACCCGGAACATCGGGATGACCTGGGACAAGCTGGATCTCCAAGCCCGCAAGGTGCTCATGGACCACTGGATCTATGACGTGATGATCACCGTGGAACCCATCCCCGGGAAGAAGAAGGCGAATCGCAAGACCGCGCGCGTGACATTGCGCACCGCTCCCAATGCTCCGGTCGCCCTCGCGCTGGGCAATCAGCGACCCAACGCGAGCTCCAACTCCTCCCGGACCCAGGGATCCTCCTCGGACGAGAGCGCGGCCTCGAGCGCGGAACGAGCGGCGGCTCCCCCCACCCGCCCGAGCGCCCAGGCGGCGTGCCCCCGGACCA